>DJHS01000145.1:1480-22147 GCA_002433235.1 Verrucomicrobia bacterium UBA6614 | reverse complement strand
GGCGGCACGCGACGGCGAGGCGCAGCGGCAGGCGGCGCTGGAGCGGGTGGACACGGTTTTGCGCGAGCGGCAGGAACAGCACGCCACGGCGCGGACGGAGTCGGAAGAACTGGCGGGCGAGTTGTCGACGGCGCGCGAGGAGTTCAACGCGCTGGAGTTGCAGAAGCGCGGGAACGCGGTGCGACTGGAGAAGTTGTCTTCCGAAAAAATTCAACTGGAGGAAGAGCGCGGGCAACTGGAGGGGCGGTTGTCGGAATTTGAGGAATCGGTGGCGACGGACCGGCTGAGTGTGGAGACGCACCGCGGCACGGTGGAGGAGCGGCAGGCGCGGCTGCAGACGATCGGCGGCGACCTCGGCGCGGTGGAGAACGAGCTGGATGAACTGGTGCAGCAGCAGGCGGAGCACAAGTCACGGCGCGAGGTGTTGCAGCAACTGGTGATGACGAAGGAAGGCTACGGCGCGGGCGCGCAGGCGGTGCTGACACAGTGCGAGGCGGCGATGGGTTCGCTGGCGGACAAGATCGAAGTGGACGCGCCCTATGTTAAAGCGGTGGAGGCGGCACTGGGCAGCAACCTGCAACTCGTGCTGATGGAACATCCTGAGGCGGCGCGGGAGATTTTAAGCGGGCTGAGCGAGCGCGAGGAGGGCCGGGCAAGCATCGCGGCGCTGGACTTGATCACGCAGCGCAATGGGCATTTTACACCGGACAGCGTACCGGCGGGCGCGCGGCCGGCGCTGTCGGTGGTGCGGGTGGACGACCGGTTTTCGCCGCTGGCCAAGGCGCTACTGGAACGGACGTTCATCGTGGACGATCTGTCGCGGGCGACTGAGGCGTGGCGCGGTGCGGCGGGCAAGTACGACTTTGTGACGCTGGCGGGCGAGACGCTCGATCATCGCGGCGTGTACACCGGCGGGCGGCAAAATGGAAACGGGGCGGACTCGCTGCTTGGCCGGCGCAACGAGATTGTGGAACTGGACACCACGTTAGGCGAACTGGAGCCGCGTGTGGGCGAGGTGAGCCGGCGCAAGGGCGCGCTGTTGGCGGAGCAGACAGATTTGCAGGCGAGCCTGCAGAACGCGCGCAGCGAGCTGAGCACGCGCGAGGTGGCGGTGGCGACGCGGCAGGGGGAATTCAACGCGCTGCGGAAGTCGCGCGAGGATTTGTCACAGAAAATCCAGGCGGTGGTTTTTGAGGTGAACAGCCTGGCGGAACAGGACGAGCAGGCGCGGGTGAAGGGGCAGGAATTGAGCGGGCGCATCCACGGGCTGGAGGATCGTGAACGGGAATTGTCCGGCCGGCTGGACGGGCACGCGGCGGCGATTGAACGGCTGCGCGAATCACGCGAGGCGGCCAACGAGAATTTAACCGAGGCGAAGGTGGAGCGGGCCAATGCGGAGCAGCGGGAAACGGCACTGCTGGATAGGCGCGAGCCCATCAGCGCGCGACTGGAGGAATTGCGTAACACGCTGGAGCGCGCGCAGCAGACACTGGATGACTGCGCCAGCCGCAAGGTGCAGTATGAGGCGGAGGACGCGGAGTCTCGCCGGGAGATTGAGCGGCTGCGCGGCGAGCGCGAGGTGGTGAGCCAGGAGGCCGCGGCGTTGGTGGATCGGCGCAACGAGGCGGCGGCGGAGACGGAATCGCGCGATCTCGCGCTGGCCGACCGGCGGAATTCGCTGGCGGATTTCCAGGAGCAGAAGCGCGAGCTGGATGTGGATCTGGCGCAGAAGCAGATGGCACAGGAGAATTTAATCGAGCGCATCCAGCAGAAGTATGACGTAAATCTGCGCGAGGTGCGTGGCGAGTGCATCACCATCACCATCACCGACAACGGCCGGGCGAGTGTCGAGACGTTGACGCCCGACGAGATGGCCGCGGGCGGCGGCTCGACCGACTGGGACGCGGTGCGCGGGCGCGTGGAGGAGTTGCAGGAGAAGATCGACGGCATGGGGCCGGTGAACCTCGTGGCGATCGACGAATACGAGGAGGTGGAGGAACGGCACAAGTTCCTGACCGCGCAGCACGAGGACTTGGTGAATGCGAAGCAGGAGTTGATGGAGGTGATCCACCGCATCAACCGGCAGTCGCGTGAGATGTTCAAGGAGACCTTCGAGAAGATCCGCACGAACTTCCAGGCCAACTTCCCCGACCTCTTTGGCGGCGGCAAGGCGGACCTAATTTTGACCGAGAGCGACGACGTGCTCGAGAGCGGGGTGGAGATCATGGCCCGCCCGCCCGGCACGCAATTGAAAAAGAACTCGCTCCTCTCCGGCGGCCAGCAGACGATGACCGCGGTGGCACTGCTCTTTTCCATCTATCAAGTGCAGCCCAGCCCCTTCTGCGTCCTCGACGAACTGGACGCGCCGCTGGACGACTCCAACATCGACCGTTTTCTCGCCAAGCTGAAGAGCTTTCTCAAGCACTCGCAATTCCTCATCATCACCCACAACAAGCGCACCATCAGTGAAGCCGACGCGCTCTACGGCGTGACCATGCAGGAACGCGGTGTCAGCCGAATTGTAAGCGTGAAATTTAGCGACGCGCGCAATCGCGGTGACACAAAAGTGGACTCAGTGGACAAGCCTAAGGAAGAGGAAATTTTTTTGGCTAAATAAGCCTCAATTCATATTTTCCCCGGGCTTTGACCTTGATTGATGGTCCAGGGACTGCCTTCCTCAGTCCTTGCGTTGAACCCGTTCCGTCAGTACGTTCCCCGCCTATGCCAGACGAGATTGAGAATGTGGTAATCATTGGCTCGGGATGTGCAGGTTATGCGGCAGCGATTTACACGGCCCGGGCAAACTTGGCGCCGATAATCTACACAGGAGAAATGCCAGGGGGGCTTCTGACAACAACTTCGATTGTGGAGAATTATCCTGGATTTGCCGAGGGAGTGGATGGGACCGAACTTATGATCCAGATGCAATCGCAAGCGGAACGGTTTGGGGCCAGGGTTCTGTTTGGGAGTATGGTTGAGGCCGTTGATCTTTCAAGTCGCCCATTCAAGCTGACAGTGGATGGAAATGAGGTTTTGGCAAAAACGGTGATCATCGCCAGTGGGGCAGGGCACCGGCACTTGGGGCTTGAAAGCGAGGAGAAGCTCGACAAAAAGGGAGTAACTTATTGTGCGACGTGTGACGGGGCACTACCCATGTTTAGGGATCAACCGCTGGTTGTGGTTGGCGGAGGAGATTCTGCCTGTGAAGAGGCGACTTATTTGACGCGGTTTGCTTCGAAGGTATACCTGATTCATCGGCGCGATGAACTGAGAGCTTCCAAAATCATGGCGGAACGAGCTTTGGGCAACGAAAAGATTATTCCGGTCTGGGACTCGGTAGTCGTGGAGATTCTGGATGTGACGCAGGACAAGGTGACCGGCATTCGCGTTAAAAACATCAAGACAAATGAAGAAACCGTGATTGATTGTGCGGGTGTCTTTGTGGCCATCGGGCATGTTCCGAACACGCAAATATTCAAGGGACAGATTGACATGGATGAGGCGGGGTATGTAACTCGAACGAGTGGCTCTCGCACCAATGTGGAGGGAGTGTTTGTGGCGGGTGACTGCTCGGACAACGTATACCGGCAGGCCGTGACAGCAGCCGGGATGGGGTGCGCGGCCGCGATTGACACAGAACGGTATTTGGCGGCATCAGAGTAATGCAGCTGCGCAAATGAAACAACGAAAGGCGCAAATCAAACGCGAGACGGGCGAGACGGCTATCGACCTCCGTCTGAATATTGACGGAAAGGGGAAGGCAGACGTGTCGACGGGCGTGGCGTTTTTGGATCATATGCTGGACTTGTTTGCTCGGCACTCTGTTTGCGATCTGCGGGTTCGGTGCACCGGCGACCTTGAAGTGGATGCACACCACACAGTGGAGGATTGTGGGCTGGTGCTGGGGCAGGCGTTTTACAGCGCGCTGGGAGAGAAGAAAGGCATTCGGCGATACGGGACGGGATTCGACCCGCGCAATCCACTTTGGGGCGACGCACATGTGCCGATGGACGAGACACTGACGCGTTGTGTGCTGGACTTCAGTGGCCGGCCCTACTTGGTTTGGCGTGGGATGGACAAACTTGGATTCCGTGTCCTGAAGGCGGAGCGAGCGCAGGACATGTCAAGTGCGTTTCGGTTTGGTTTGGCGCGTGAGTTTTTCCAAGGGTTCACCAACGAGGCGCGGTGCAATTTGCACCTAGAACTACTGTATGGGCAAGAGCCCCATCATGTGGTGGAGGGCCTGTTCAAGGCGTTTGCTAAGGCGATTGATTTCGCCTGCCAACGCGACCCTCGAATCACCGGCAAGATTCCCTCAACAAAAGGACGGTTGATTAAGTGACCGGTTCAGGCGAATATCGGGCGAGCGACCCCCGTCGGAATCATGCCCCGCTTGGACATCAAGAATGCCAGTGACGACGAGTTGGTTCGCGCCTCACAGCGCGGGCGGGCGGAAGCGTATGAGGAACTCGTGTTTCGTCACCGGGACAAGATATATGCCCGCGCGTTTAGTATGCTACGCAATGAGGATGAGGCACTGGATCTTTCGCAAGAAGCGTGGGTAAAAGGCTGGCAACGGCTCAAACAATTCAAGCGCGACGCAAGCTTCACCACTTGGATGACGCGGATTGTCATCAATCTGTGCTTGGATTTCTTGCGAAAACGCAAACGGCAGGCAACGGACTCGCTGGAGCAGATTGAGGAGGAAGCTGGCGGCATTGAAAGAAGAATGCCAGTGGAGACGTTCAACCCGACCGAGCGGATGGAGCGCGAGGAACTGCGCGCGGAGATCGACCGGGCGATGGAAAAGCTGAGCTACGAGCATCGCACGGTGCTGTTGCTGCACGAGTTTGAAGGGCTGGAGTACAAGGAAATCGCCAAGGCGATGCACTGCTCCATCGGCACGGTGATGAGCCGTTTGTTTTATGCCAGACGGCGTCTGGGCAACTTGTTAATTTCTTTGAAGAAAGAACGGCAGAGATAAGTCATATGGACATTGAGGCAATGGATAACGAGGAGAGATTGAAGTTACAGGCTTGGCTGGACGGCGAACTTCCGACCCATGAGGCCGCCCGCGTGGCGGACTGGGTGGAGGCCAATCCGGCCGCCCGCGAGCTGGCCGAGGAGCTGGGCGCCGTGAAGGTGGCGCTGCGGGCCGGCGAACTGCCGGTGGCCATGGAGGATTCCCGCGAGTTTTTCTGGAGCCAAATCGCCAGCCAAATCGAGGTGGAAGAGGTCGTGGAACCCGCGGCCGTGGAGCCCTCGCCCTGGATGGAATGGTGCCGCCAATGGCTGGTGCCGGTGGGCGGGCTGGCAGCCATTGTGGTGATGATCGCGACGGTGGGAACGCCGGCCAGCGAACCGCAACTCCCTCAGCCCGAGGGTGGTACGGTAGCGCCGCCGACAGTCAATCCGCCCGCGCCTCCCGCAATGCTGCGCTCGGCGCCAGCGGCCTTCACGGAACCCAACGGCAACGGCGAGAGTGAAGTGCCTGCGGAGGACGTGAACGTGCTGAGCCTGCCGTCCGACGGCAATCCGAACCTGCAGCCGAGCCTCAACGAGCGGACCATCCCGTCCATCGAGAACCCGGAGCGTTAGGCCAAAAGGCCTCATTTTCAAGCGTCCGCGATACCGCGGGCGTTTTTTTATTTCTTATGACCAAGAAAGTTGTTCACAACCCCCGTATCTTGGGCCTGTGAATTGACTGGGCACAAGATGTTGGCCGGAAGCGCGGTTTTCCCGAAATAAAGGTTTGGCGCGGTTTTGGGGGTTTTGTAGACTGGCGCGTCAGATTTTTCTGTTCGAAAAGGAGCTGGCAAATCCCGTTTATGGCGGCAAAGAAACAGGCGAAATCCGTGGCCAAGAAGGCCGAGAAGAAACCGAGCAAACCGGCGGACACGGCTGGCGGCGAGAAGTATGACGCCTCCAAGATCGACAAGCTGGAGGGGCTGGAGGCGGTGCGCAAGCGGCCGGGGATGTACATCGGCGACCCCGATGAGCACGGGCTGCACCACTGCGTGTTCGAGGTGCTGGACAACTCGATCGACGAACACCTCGCCGGCTTCTGCAAGAAGATCGTGGTGACGATCCACGTGGACGGCTCGGTGTCGATCAAGGACGACGGCCGCGGCATCCCGGTAGACATGCACCCGAAGTTCAAGATTCCCGCGGTGGAACTGGTGCTCACCAACCTGCACGCGGGCGGCAAGTTTGGGCAGGGCGCGTACAAGTACTCGGGCGGCCTGCACGGCGTCGGCGCCAAGTGCGTCAACGCGCTTTCGGAGTGGTTCAAGGTGGAGGTGTACCGCGACGGCAAGGTGTACCACATGGAGTTCGCGCGCGGGAAGACGGTCCGCAAGCTGGAGGTCATCGGCAAGAGCAAGTCGACGGGCACGTTGATCACCTTCAAGCCGGATCCGCAAATTTTCACGATCACGCTGGAGTACAAGTTTGACACGCTGGCCAAGCGGTTGCGCGAGCTGGCGTTCCTGAATCCCGGCGTGGAGATCGAGCTGGTGGACGAGCGCGAGGACGACAAGGCGGAGACGTTTTTCTATCGTGACGGCATCGAGCAGTTCGTGCGGCAGCTTGGCCGCAACAAGACGGTGGTGCACGCCAAGCCGATCATCGTGGCGGCGGAACGCGACGAGGTGTTTGTAGACATGGTGATGCAGTACAATGACAGCTACAACGACCAGATTCTTTGTTACGCCAACTCGATCCCCAATCCCGACGGCGGCACGCACCTCACCGGTTTCCGTACCGCGCTTACGCGCGCCATCAATCAATACGCGAAGAGTAACAATCTTTTAAAAGAAAAGGACCCGAGCATCTCCGGCGACGATGTCCGCGAGGGGCTCGTGGCCGTGGTCAGCGTCAAGCTGCCCAACCCGCGCTTCAACGCGCAGACAAAGGTGAAACTCGTCAACAACGAGATCGAGGGCATCGTGCTCAAGGCCACGTACGACGGCTTGATGCACCATTTCGACACCACGCCGTCGATTGCCAAGAAGGTCATCGACAAGGCGCTCACCGCCGCGCGCGCGCGCGAGGCCGCCCGCAAGGCGCGCGAAACCGTCCGCAAGAGCGCGATGACCGGCGGCGGTCTGCCCGGCAAGCTGGCGGACTGCTCCGACCGCGATCCGGCCAACACCGAGCTGTACATTGTCGAGGGTGACTCGGCCGGTGGTTCCGCCAAGCAGGGGCGCGACCGCAAGTTCCAGGCCATTCTGCCCATCCGCGGCAAGCTCATCAACGTGGAGAAGGCGCGACTGAACAAGGTGCTGCAGAACAACGAAATCCGCACGATGATCACCGCCGTCGGCACGGGCATCGGCGACGGGGAAGGGGAGGGTGCCTTTGACCTCGGCAAGCTGCGCTACCACAAGATCATTATCATGACCGACGCCGACGTCGACGGCAGCCACATCCGCACTCTGCTGCTCACGTTCTTTTACCGGCAGATGCCGCAACTCGTGAAGAACGGCTTCGTCTACATCGCGCAGCCGCCGCTGTACCAAGTCTCGCGCCGCAAGCGCGTGGAGTACATCGCCGACGACAACGCGCTGAACCGAATCCTCATCGAGCTGGGCGCGGAGGACGTGAAGCTCAAGAATTTAAAATCGAAAAAGAAACTCGAGTCCAAGCAGCTCGGCGAGGTGCTCTCCATGCTGGAGACGCTCGACAAGTACGCGCGCGCCATCAAGCGGCACGGCGGCGAGTTTGCCGAGTACATCGAGGAGCGCAAAAAGAGCGGCGAGCTACCCGAGCATCTCGTGAAGGTGCGCGACGGCAACGACGAGACCGTCCACTATTTTCACACCGAGAAAGAGCTGGCGAAGTTTTCCGGAAAGAACCCCGACCTCAACCTCTTCGGCGACGATGAAACCGAGGCCAACGGCAATGGCAACGGCGCCGCCAAGGCCGCCGCCAAGAATGGCAACACGCGCCGCGCCACGCATTACGAGCTGCACGAGAGCAAGGCGGTGCAGGAACTGCTTGGCAAACTCGCGCGCAAGGGCCTGGCCATCGACCACTACGCCGCGCAGGACAAGCCGCTCTTCGAGATGATCGAGGGCGACGACGGTCGGGTGCATCCGCTCTTCTCCATCGGCGAGATCCTCCACACCGTCAAGGAGATCGGCAAGCGCGGCATCCAGATCAAGCGCTTCAAGGGCCTCGGCGAAATGAACCCGAAGGAACTGTTTGAAACCACGATGAATCCCGAGACGCGCCGGCTGCTGCAGATCGATGTCTCCGACGTCTCCGCCGCTGAGGACATGTTCACCAAGCTGATGGGCGACGAGGTCGAGCCGCGCCGCCAGTTCATTCAAGACAACGCTTTAAACGTCCGCAACCTGGACGTCTGATTTCCCCACGCATCCATGGCAAAGAAAAAGGGCTCCGAAGATTTACCCGTTGAGACGACGCCGCTGTTCGCGGCCAACGAAAAAATCGAAAGCATCAACGTCGCGGACGAGATCAAGAACTCGTTCCTCGACTACTCGATGTCCGTCATCATTTCCCGCGCGCTGCCCGACGCGCGCGACGGCCTGAAGCCCAGCCAGCGCCGCATCCTCTACGCCATGAGCGAGCTGTCGCTCTACCCCGGCCGCAAGCACTTCAAGTGCGCCAAGATCTGCGGCGACACCAGCGGCAACTACCATCCGCACGGCGAGGCCGTCATCTACCCCACGCTCGTCAACATGGCGCAGCCGTGGTCCATGCGCGAGACACTCGTCGATGGTCAGGGCAACTTCGGCAGCGTGGAGGGCGATCCCCCCGCCGCCATGCGCTACACCGAGGCCCGCCTCACGCACCTCGGCGCGGCGCTCATGGACGACATGGAGCGCGACACCGTCGACTTCGTCCCCAACTACGACGAACGCCTCACCGAGCCCACCGTCTTCCCTGCCGCCTTTCCCAATCTCCTCGTTAATGGCGGCACCGGCATCGCCGTCGGGATGGCCACCAACATTCCGCCACACAACCTCGGCGAGGTCATCGACGGCATCTTTGCCACCATCGACAAGCCTGACATCACGCTCAAGCAGTTGATGAAGCACGTGAAGGGCCCCGACTTCCCCACCGGCTGCGCCGTCTGTGGTCTCGCGCCCATCGAGCAGTATTTTAAAACCGGCAAGGGCTCCGTAAAGGTTCGCGGCAAGCTGGGCGTCGAGGAAGTGCGCGGCGGCAAGCAGCAGATTGTCGTCACTGAGATTCCCTTCAACGTCAACCGCGCCACGCTCGTCAGCCGCATCGCCGAGCTGGCCAACGAGCGCATTCTCTCCGAGATCACCGCCGTGCGCGATGAGTCCGACGAGAACACCCGCGTCGTCATCGAGCTCAAGCGCGATGCCGTCCCCAAGGTCGTCGTCAACAACCTCTACAAGCACACCTCGCTTGAGACCAGCTTCTCCGCCAACATGCTGGCCATCGACCACGGCCGGCCCAAGGTGTTGGGCCTCAAGGAGTTAATCAACTGTTACATCGAGCACCGGCGCGAGGTTGTCGTGCGCCGCACGCGCTTTGAGCTGGAAAAAGCCGAGCGCCGCGCCGAGACGCTGGAGGGCTATCTCATTGCGCTAAGCAAGCTCGACGAGTTCATCCGCATCATTCGCCAGTCC
Organism: Verrucomicrobia bacterium UBA6614; assembly: GCA_002433235.1. Lineage (GTDB taxonomy): Bacteria > Verrucomicrobiota > Verrucomicrobiia > Limisphaerales > UBA1100 > UBA6614. The sequence goes on along the minus strand of DJHS01000145.1, from coordinate 12,521 downwards.
GCCAATCGTGATGAGGCCAAGGTCAAACTGCTTGCCTTCGACTTCACCAAGGCTGCCATTAAAAAAATCGGCATCCTTATCCGCGACGAGGCGCGATTGAAAAATGGCCGCTACGAGTTCAGCGAGCAACAGGCCGACGCCATTCTTGACCTGCGTCTCTATCAACTCACCGGCCTCGAACAGGACAAGGTGAAGGCCGAGTACAAGGAACTCATCGAGCGCATCAAAGACCTGCTCGACATCCTTGCCAAGGAACAGCGCGTGCTCGACATCATCAAGGACGAGCTAGCCGTCATTAAAGAGAAGCACGCCACCCCGCGCCGCACCGAGCTGGCCCCCGACGAAGGCGAGATGTCCATCGAGGACCTCATTGCCAACGAGCCCGTCATCATCACCCTCACCCACAACGGCCTCATCAAGCGCACCAACATCAGCGCCTACCGCGCCCAGCGCCGCGGCGGCAAGGGCGTCATTGGCATGGCCACGCGCAAGGCCCAGAGCGAAAAGGAACAGGGGGACTTCATCGAGCACCTCTTCGCCGCCAGCACGCACGACTATCTGATGTTCTTCACCAACACCGGCCGCGTGTACATCGAGCGCGTCCACGAGATTCCCGACATGGGCCGCGCCTCCAAGGGCCGCAGCATCGCGAACTTGCTCGAGCTCAAGCACGGCGAAAAAATCGCCGACATCATCCGCGTAAAAGCCGTCTATGGCCCCAACAAGGAGGATGTCACCTGGCAGCAGGACAGCTTCATCTTTTTCGCCACGCGAGCGGGCAAGGTTAAAAAGACCGCCCTCAGCGACTTTGCCAACGTCCGACGCGGCGGCATCATCGCCATCAAGATCGTCCCGGGCGACCTGCTAATCGAGGCACGGTTCACCACCGGCCAGAATGACGTCGTCCTCATCACCGCCAAAGGCAAGAGCATCCGGTTTCACGAGGAAGACGTCCGCGTGATGGGCCGCTCGGCTGCCGGCGTGCGCGGCATCAACCTCATGGAGGACGACCACGTCATCGCGCTGGCCATCACCGTCGAGGACGCCACCCTGCTGGTCGCCGGCGAAAACGGCATCGGCAAACGCACCGACTTCGGCGAATACCGCGTCCAGTCCCGCGGCGGTAAGGGCATCATCACCATGAAGACGACCAAGAAAACCGGCAAGGTCGTCGGAGCCCTCACTGTCCACGACGACGACGAGATCATGATCATCACCGTCGGCGGCCAAATGGTCCGCACCGCCGTCAAGGGTATCCGCGAAGCCGGCCGCAACACCCAAGGCGTCCGCATCGTCCGCCTCGACTCCGGCGACCGCCTCCAAGACATCGCCCCCGTAATCTCCGCCACCAAGGAGGAATCCGCCGGCGAAGAAGAGGGGGCCGCAAGTGAAGAAGGGGAATCAGAAAAGTAGGCGAAACTGGAAGGGTAATTGATTAGCAGCAGGAATTCCGCCCGACATTTCGTTTCGGCATAAAAGATTTGACGACGCTGTTCTGCCCCCTCCCTTTCATGGCCTCCAGAGTCAGAGACCTAAATTCAATCCCCTTCACGGTTCTCCATGGTTCTACATCGCGCGCAAGAATCCGAACGGACTCAAAGCCCACGTCGGCAAAGGCGCGAATGAATTTGTCCTCCCGCATGGCTCCGCTGACGCAGCCACTCCACAGATTGGGATCGCCCTGAAGAGAAGTGGGCACGTTGTCACTGGAGACAATGTCGGAAATAACAGCTCGCCCTCCAGTTTTTAGCACACGAAACAATTCGGCAAACATTCGCTGCTTGTCAGCGGGATCAACCAGGTTGAGAACGCAGTTGGAAACCGCGACGTCGATTGTTTCGTCGTGAATCATGGGGGAACTCGAGCGCAGGCGGGCAGCAGCCTGCTCGGCAGACAGGTAGCCTTCCAGCCCATCAATGACATTACCCTTCAGTTCAGCGTCAAGTTCCTCGAGATCCAAGGCAAGGTCCTGAATGCGGCCTTTTCGGAATTGAACATTAGTGTAGCCAATCCTGGAAGACACTTCCTCGGCCGCACGCCGGGCAAGTGCAAGCATGCCATCGGTCATGTCAACGCCTATGATTTTGCCCTTGGGCCCAACGACTTGGGAGGCGATAAAACAAATTTTACCGGTGCCACTGCCCAGATCGAGTACGGTTTCGCCGGGGCGCAGATGTCGGCTTGGATCTCCGCAACCGTAGTCCCGCTCAATGATTTCGTCGGGAATGGCCTCGAGATATCTGGCGTCATACTCAACAGCGCAACAGAGGGATTCCTCCTTCTGTTGGGCGGCGTTGGCGTAGCGCTCTTGGACTGCGGCTTCAATACTCACAGGCCGCTGTGAATGTAGCTCAGTGCGATGATGGCGTATGCTGTCACCAGCGGTTTTTCCTTTTCCCACCAACGGGGCTCTTCATTTTGCCATGAGCCGTCATCCTTCTGAAGAGCCATGAATTTCCGTGAAACTTCATGTCGCCAATTGACCTTCTTGCCTTTTACCGTCAGCTCGTTTGTACCATTTATGCTCAGGGCCTTGGTCATGAGATAGTAATAGTAGAAAAGTCCTTGCAGGCCCATGTTGGGGTTTTCCTCCAGAGTGTAGTTGTCGCTCAACCAAGTCATCACCGCCTTGACGCGGGGATCATCTTTTTCCAGATTGGCATAGGCGTAGCTCAGCATCCCAGCGTAACTGATGCTGCCGTAACTACGCAGGGCAACTGTTTTCCCATCCTTATCCTTTTCCTCGCCTGCCATGCTCTTGCCTGGGAAATAAATGAATCCACCCTTGTGCTTGGGGTTGTCGCTTGCCCACGGCTGGTCGTTGTGGGATTTCAGATTTTGACATTTTTGAATGAAGGCAATGGCCGCGCCCCAGTCAAGATCCTCCTTCGCTTCGGGCGTGTCAGACACAAGGTGTTTGCTGTGATAGATGGCCTCAATGGCGGTGAGCGTGTTGTTCAAGTCGCTATGTGGATAGCGGTTCCCGTAACCCACTCCGCCATCAAGCGGATGGTCCAGTTCTTTTTTCTTTCCCAAATCCCATTGTTGCCTAATGAGGAAAGCCCGGGCTTTCCGCGCGGGATCCACATGGTCAGGATTTCCTGAGTTGGCCAACGCCATCAGGCACAATGCCGTATTGTAATTCGCCAGCCCCTTGCCGGGGACGTAAATACTCCCATTCTTTTGCCTATGCTTCAGAATGTATTCGTATGCCTTGCTGACCCAACTGGGCTCGTTATCTGGTTTTTGAGGATTGGAGTGATAGGCCATCAGGCAAAGCGCCGTGACCGCGGGATGATCAGGATTCAACCAAAAGCCTCCTTCATCCTGATTCTTTGCCAGGAAACTAAGCCCCTTGTCGATGCTGCGCTGGAGTTCGTTTTTATAGGAAAGATTTGCATTTCCAGCGGGCTGGCCCTGGGCCCCAAAAACCAGAAACAATGATGCAACTATGGTTGTATATTTTTTCATTACTATTCTCCCTGTTTGTTCCCTTCCAAATCCCACAGAGTGGTGGAGATAATTTCCCCATCTTTATAAATCATCTCCATCCTCTTTTTGCCGCTATCGTACCAGTGCGTTTCCTCGCCGATTTGCACTCCATCCTTATATTCACGTCTGGATTCAATTTGTCCACCCTTGTAGTGCCCGGCGACGATCCCCGTGTATGGCTCTGTTTCGCCGCGTTTGAACCACAGCCCTTCCTCGGGCTGGCCGACTACGTTGCCCTCCTTGTCACGTTTTTCCATCTCCATCAACTTGGCGAAAATCTCTTTGTCGCCACTACCACCATTCGTTGTATTCTGGGGAGAGGAATTTGTAGGTGCCGCTGGATTACTCGGCGCTTGGTTTCTGTCATCCGGGGTGTTTGCTTGTTCAGCGGATGAGCCGCCGCAACCTGTGACAACTGCAAGAACCATCACAAGGCCCGTCAATTTGAGAATCGATTTGGAAAGCATGTTCTTTAGCAGCAGAAGCTCCGAGGCTGGCTTTTCTGGGTGATCGTTTCAAGAATTTAAGTGTTATTTCTGGGAAGGCACAAGTTTGACCGTAAGGGTCGCATTACTGTCGAGCGGCGGCAGGCCTTTTTTTATGGGCTCCCAGTTTTCATCATCATGACGCCCCATTCGTGGATTGTTGGCCAAGGCCGCTGGGTCCGTGATCAAGGAGAAAAGATTACCATCCCGATGAGCGATGAACATTCCATCAAAAACAATAGAGCCATTGTAAACGAAAGGGCCGGGGGCCATCGGTTTCTTGTGATGCCGATCCTGCACGAACTTCTCAATGGGCGCGCTCATGGGTTTACCCTTGTTCGCCCATTTGAGTTGAAGCGCAATGGTTTCACCAGGAACAGGCTTGCGGGGATCCTCCGGGATATTCTTTCCCGCCGCCCCCTTGACTCCTAGGAGCAACATCGCCACATGAATATCGAACGGTTCTGTGCGGGTCACCAGTAGGCTTTCGTGCGTTTTTCCCTTGCCGCTGACCAAAAGATATTCAATCAGCCCTTCGTGCATGTTGACGATCACCGGAAAGCTGATTTGCTTCTTGGTTTTCTCCAGCAGCACGCCGCCCACTTGGAACACTCCCGGTCGAATTTCCTTTATTTTGGGTTTTGTGGGGGGCTTTTCCCCTGGAAGGGGGTCCAGTCCGGAAACCGACAATGCAAAACTGGCACACAGAATTAGTCCAATTCTCAGCGTCAACATGATGCGGCAACCTAACCCAGGAACTCAAAAAATGCACTTGGTTTTTGCGGCTTGACCCAACAGCATCCCGGCCCATGGCCAACCAATCTCAAGACCTTGCCCGCCGCCTAAATACCCTTGCCCGAAACATTTGGTGGACATGGCATCAAGATGCCAAGGGAATCTTTGAGGAACTTTCTCCGCGCACATGGAGTAACGTCTATCACAATCCCGTGGCCATCCTTCGGGAAGTATCTGAGGCGGAACTGCGGGCGCGTATGATGGATCCCGACTATGCCCGACGCGTGAAAGAAGTGCTGGATGAGTTTGACGAATACATGGGCGATGACAACACCTGGGCCTCCAAGGAATTGCCGGAGGCAGCACGAAACGATGTGGCGTATTTTAGCGCGGAATTTGGGTTGCACGAAACGTTGCCCATCGCGGCGGGTGGTTTGGGAGTCTTGGCGGGGGATCATATCAAGAGCGCCAGCGACTTGGGTCTAAATTTTTGTGGCATTACGTTGTTTTACCGTGAGGGATATTTTCAACAAGCCATCAACCATGACAATTGGCAGACGGAGTTCTACAATCAACTCAACCCGCACCTCCTCCCCATGGAGGCCGTTGCCGATGAGAATGGGACGCCGGTAACGTGCTCTGTGGATATCGCGACGGACACGGTGACTTTTCGAGCATGGCAGATCAATGTCGGCCGCTGCCCGCTATACTTGCTGGACACCGATCTGCCCGAAAACCTGCCATACTACCGTGATCTCACGCTGAGAGTCTACGGGGGTGACAGCACAACACGGATTCAGCAGGAGATTCTGTTGGGTGTTGGTGGTATCAAACTGCTTCGTGCGCTGGGGAAATCGCCGTCGCTTTTCCACATGAACGAGGGGCATGCGGCGTTTCTGGCTCTTGAATTGATTCAAGAGAAGATGATCAATGGGCAAGATTTCCAGGCGGCTCTTGATGCAACCCGGAAGGAATGCATCTTCACCACCCACACGCCGGTGCCCGCGGGTCATGATCGTTTTCCGTCAGAATTAATGAGCTATTCACTCAGTCGTTATGAGAAGGGACTGAAACTTGACCACAAAAAGCTGATGGCGTTGGGCCGTCTGAACCCGGAGGATGAAGGCGAGCAGTTCTGCATGACGGTTTTGGCCTTGAAGACGGCGCATGCGGCCAATGGCGTGAGCGAATTGCATGGCGAGGTAAGTCGGGAGATGTGGACAGGGCTGAACAGTGACGCACCACGTATCGGCCACATTACCAATGGCATCCATCTCCTTGGCTGGATGAAGGGCACCGCCCGTGAATTTTGGCAGCCACGACTGCATTCCGACGCAACTGGCAGGAATCCATTTTACGAGCGTATCAACGAGGCGGATTTCTGGCAACGAGCGGAGGATTCAGAGTTTATCACCGATGAGGAACTTTGGGCTCTGCGCTGTCGGTTGCGGCGTGAACTAATTGACTTCGCCCGCGCACGGCTCATCGATGATCCGCCTTCACGCGAGGGCGACTTTATCAGCTACGACCACCTGCTGGACGCCGATGCGCTGACTATTGGCTTTGCCCGTCGCTTTGCCACCTACAAACGCGCGCCCCTGATCTTTGACCAGTTCGACAATGTCGTGAAGCTGGCCAAAAATATGGATCGCCCTGTGCAATTCATCTTCGCCGGCAAAGCGCACCCGCGTGACGACGAAGGCAAGCGATTCATCCAGAAAATCGCGCACCTTGCGCGCCACAGCGAGTTGCAGGGGCACTTGGTGTTTATCGAAAACTACGATATCCAGATTGGCCGCCAGTTGGTCGCTGGCTGCGACGTGTGGCTGAACAACCCACGTCGCCCGCTGGAAGCCAGCGGCACCAGTGGCATGAAGACCGCCTGCCACGGCGGCCTCAACTGCAGCATCATGGACGGCTGGTGGCGTGAGATTTGCGACGGCGAAAACGGATTTGCCATCGGCGACGACTCGCATCCTGACGACATCGAGCAGCAGGACCAGCGCGACAGCGAGAACCTCTACCGCGTGCTGGCCGACGAGATTGTGCCGTGCTTTTATGAGCGCGATGAAAACGGCCTGCCGCGCAGCTGGATTAAAAAGATACGCCACGCCATGGCGACCATCACGCCGCAGTTCAACACTTGGCGCATGGTGCAGGAATATGCCCGCAACTATTATGGGGGCGCGGATTAAGTGCTGCCGGCATCTTGCCGGCAGAAACAACGTGAAAACTGCTGGCAAGATGCCGGCAGCACGATGATGCCCATCCCCCTGTCCTCCATTCAACGGGATGCGTTGCGCGAGCACTTCTGTGAACGCGGCGAGCCCGCCTATCGCGCCGACCAATTGCTCCAGTGGCTACACCAGAAACACGCTGCTGACTGGAGCGCGATGACCAACCTCGCCAAGCCGTTGCGCGAGAAGCTGTCGGCCGAATACATCTTCAGCACCGTCGAGCTGGCGCGGCTGCAGGGCAGCGGGGACACCACCCGCAAGTTTCTCTGGCTGTTGCGCGACGGGCAACTGGTGGAGAGCGTGCTCATCCCCGCCAATCCCGCGCTGTACGGCGAGGCCAGCGATCGCCATACGCTGTGCGTCTCCACGCAGGTCGGCTGCGCGTACGGCTGCAAGTTTTGCGCCAGCGGCCTGGACGGTTTCAAGCGCAACCTCGAGCCCGCGGAAATCATTGACCAAGTGCTGGCCGTCGAGCGCTGGCACAAGGGGCAGGGCGGGGTAGGGGACCGGCTGGTCAACAACCTGGTCATCATGGGCATGGGCGAGCCGCTGGCCAACTACGACCATTTGCTATCCGCGCTGGAAATTCTTAACGCCGGCTGGGCGGCAAACATCGGCGCGCGCAAGATCACCATCAGCACCAGCGGCCTTGTGCCGGAGATAAAAAAACTCGCCGCGCAGCCGCGCCAGTACCGCCTGGCCCTCAGCCTGCACGGCGCGACGGACGAGGTTCGCGAACGCATCATGCCCATCAACCGCAAGTATCCCTTGGCGCAACTGGCCGCCGCCGCCGAGAAATATCAGCAAGCCAAGAAGGGAATGATCACGCTGGAGTATATCCTGATTGCTGGTGTGAACGACGACCCAACCCAAGTCCACCCCTTGGCGCAACTGGCGCGACGGCTCCGGGCAAAGGTAAACCTGATTCCCTACAACACCGTTGACGGACTAGACTGGGAACGCCCCAGCGAATCCGCGCAGGACGCCTTTTGCACCGCTCTGCAACAAGAGGGAATCGCCGTGACCCTGCGCCGAGAAAAGGGCCACGACATCGACGCCGCCTGCGGCCAACTGCGTTTGCGCACGGAACGGGAATTGGCAGAATCCTGATTGGTAAGGGCAGTCAGACGAAGAGTAGTTGAAGTCGAATCGCTTCTTGGGCATCGTCGCGCGGTGATTGCATTGTTAGATTACGGGGCGGGGAATGTGCGGAGCGTGCAGAAGGCGCTGGTGGCGGCGGGGGCGGACGTGTCGCTGGTGGGGGAACCTCAGGGATTACGTGAGGCGGCGGCGGTGGTGCTGCCCGGCGTGGGAGCGTTTGATGATTGCGTGAACGCAATGGCACGGCAGGAGTTGCTGGAAGGGGCACGGGAGTTTATCGGCACGGGGAGGCCGTTTCTGGGGATTTGCGTGGGGTATCAGGCGTTGTTTGAGCGCAGTGAGGAGTTCAACTCGTGCGCGGCGGGGCTGGGGGTGTTCAAGGGCAGTGTGGTGCGGTTTGCGGAGAATGGCATCAAAGTTCCGCAAATCGGCTGGAATGAAGTGGAGTTCGCGCGTCCGGAGTGCCCGATCTTCGAGGGGATTGAATCGGGGAGCCATTTTTATTTTGTGCACAGTTTCTTTCCGCGGCCGGAGGAGGGGGACATCGTGGCGTCCCGGACGACGTATGGGGACACGTTCGCCTCGGCGGTGTGGCGGGGCAACGTGTTCGCCACGCAGTTTCACCCGGAGAAAAGCCAAAAGGTTGGCCTGCGCCTGCTGCAGAATTTCGTGGTGCTGGCGAAGGGGTAAAGGGCTTGTCCGCCGGTGCGGGCGCTGTTAAGTTTGCGCCGAACCGATTCTTTTAAAATGGCATACGAATTACCAGACCTTCCGTACGCGCACGACGCGCTGGAACCCCACATCGATACGCAGACCATGGAGATTCACCATGGCAAGCACCACGCAACCTACATCGCCAAGCTGAACGCGGCGCTGGAGGGGCACGACGAACTGGCCGGCAAGGACATCAACGACCTCGTGAGCGACTTGGACGCGTTGCCGGAGGACATCCGCGGACCCGTGCGCAACAACGGCGGCGGTCATGCGAACCATTCTCTGTTTTGGACCGTTATGGGCCCGGGCAAGGGCGGTGAGCCCTCGGGCGCACTGGCTGAGGCCATAAACAGCGAGTTGGGTGGGCTTGATGCCTTCAAAGAGAAGTTTGAGGCTGCAGGCGCGACTCGTTTCGGCAGTGGCTGGGCTTGGTTATGCGTGAAGGCCGACGGCGGCTTGTGCGTTTGCAGCACAGCTAACCAAGACACGCCGTTGATGGAAGGGCGCACGCCCATCCTCGGTTGCGACGTTTGGGAGCATGCCTATTACCTAAAATACCAAAACCGCCGCCCGGATTACCTGAAGGCATTCTGGAGCGTGGTGGACTGGGATGCCGTCGGCGGCAATTACGACGCGGCGAAGAGCTGAGTCGATTGATATCGAAACAAGCAGCGCGTCTTCGGGCGCGTTTTTTTATTCCAGATATTTGGTTGGGATTTCTGCGCCCGCAACAAAGCTCAGCTTGGCGATGTTGCACATTTGGTAAACGTTTATGCGGAAGTCGGGACAGGTGCTGACGAGGCAATAGGCGTCGGTGGGGGCGAGGTTGTGTTCCTCGACAAGCCACTCGATGAGGTGCTTGGTGGCGGTGTCAACGGCTTGCTCCAGCGGTCGGGCGGCTTGCACGGCGATGAGGGCGTCGGGTTTTTCGATGCGCATGAAGGGGAGGCGCTTTTGCTTTAGCAGTTCCAGTCGCACGCGAACAGTGGCGCAGGTCTCGGCGGCGGTGCCGGTGTACTCGGTGTCTCCTTGGCTAGCATGGACATCACCAAGATAAAACAGCGCACCTTCGTGGCTGACGGGCAAGTGGACGCGGTTGCCGGTGGCAACGTCGCGAATATCGAGGTTGCCTCCCCAATTACCTTGGCCGTCGATACTGGTGGTAACCTCGCGATCGGGAGCGGTGCCGATGGTGCCGATGAACGGCGTGATGGGCCACTGAATATGGTCACTGAAGTGCAGCGTGCCATCGCGTGTGGTGCCGCTGGGGCCGGCCGTGTGCTTGAAAATCTTGGTCGTGTATTCACTGGAAAGCTCAGGCCAGCGAGTGGACTGCCCAAAGGGGCCGCGGTTGGGGCCGATGGCGACCCACGAATAGTCGGCCACCTCAATGTCCTCGATAACGGCTACCAGTGTGTCACCGCGTTCGGCGCCTTCTACAAAAACGGGGCCACCAATGGGGTTGGCCATCGGCGGATTACGATCAAAGCCCGGGCGGTTGGCGGGAATGGCCTTGTCTTCCGGTGTCTTAAAAAAACCGGAGCTGGCGTCCCAAGTTTCAATCTCGAAAGACTCGCCGGGCTGGACGCGAAGGAGTGGCTCGTCGCGCCAGTCAAAGGCAAATTTCTTGGCGTCGTCGCGTTGGATTTTTTGCATCACTATTTCAGGCCAGCGGGGCGCGGGCGTTGGCGGTATTTTTCGTAGAGACGGGTGTGTCGGCTTTCGAGTGTGGTTTCCTTGCCGGCAATCCACATGCGTTTGACGTTCGCGCGAATGTCGAGGATGTCACCATTAACAGCGATGAAAGTGGCCTCCTTCCCGGGCTCCAGCGAGCCGAGCTGTTTTCCAAGCCCAAGGGCACGGGCGGGATTGAGAGTGATGCTCTTGAGCGCGTCCGCGCGTGTAAAACCGTGGGCGGCACTTTGAGCGGCTGCATAGGGCAGGTTACGCGCACCAGCGGCCGCCCAACTGCCCATTTGCGGAGAGAGACTGACGGAGACACCGGCCTTGGTGAGGATGGACGGCGCCCGAAAATGAGAATCATGTGGATCGGTGTCGCGCGATGGCAGTGTAAAGGTGCCGTCAAAGATGACGGGAATCTTCTCCTTAGCCAACAACCCTGCACAACGCCAAGCGTCACGAGAGCCGGCGAGGATGATTTTATAGCCGCGGCGCTTGGCCCATTCGACGGCCGCCTTGATTTGGCGCAGATCATTGGCGTGAATCATGATGGGGCGCTTGGCCTGGAGGAAAGGCAGCAGTGACTCCCACGCTGGA
>DJHS01000145.1:0-1325 GCA_002433235.1 Verrucomicrobia bacterium UBA6614 | reverse complement strand
CTTCTCCTTAGCCAACAACCCTGCGCAACGCCAGGCGTCACGAGAGCCGGCGAGGATGATTTTATAGCCGCGGCGCTTGGTCCATTCGGCGGCCGCCTTGATTTGGCGCAGGTCATTGGCGTGAATCATGATCGGACGCTTTGCCTCGATGAACGGCAGCAGTGACTCCCACGCTGGACGCGTTTCAAAGTCCTTGCCACGGGCTGCGCGGGCACGCGCGTAGGCGTGGGCCTCATCAAAGAATCGGTCGAGGCGTTTCAATTTCTTGTCGCGCGTCTCGGCCTGTTCCTTGGGGGTCTTGTAATCCTTGGGGTCGGCGTAGCTGGATTTGGGGCGCGTGTTGATGTTCATGGCGGGCCACCGCAGGTGCAGGGCGACGTTCCTGGCGATGGCCATGTCCTCAACACCCCAGCCGGTGAGCTTAATGCAGCCGGATGTTCCCGTGACGATTCCGCCCATGGGCGCGACGAGTGCATGCGTGATGCCGTTGGCGCGCGCGACGGGGATGAGTGTGGAGTCGGGGTTGACCGAAATCCACGCCTCCACATCCGGCGTAAATTCGCCAACCTCCGTGGTGTCCTGCGTGGCTCGCACGGCGTTGATCTCCGTGAGGCCCAGCGAGGTGGTTGCGGCAATGAGGCCGGGGTAAACCTGCAGTTTCCCAAGATCGACCTGTACTGTGTTGGCAGGCGGATTGGGAATAGCCTTGCCGACGGCAACTATGCGGCCGCGGTCTACAAGCATTTGGCCGCCAGCGATGCTGTCGCCGGCAACAGTGTGAATGACGCCGGCGCGGTACAGCACGGGCTGCGCTTGCGCGGCGGCGGCGAGGGCGATGGTTAAAAGCAGGGTGGTTCTCATGGCGTTCCCTTTCGGCATTGGTAGCAGTTTTTAAAGTCGTGTGCGGTCTCCAGCGCACGGCGGAAAAATGCAGCGCGCGCCGTGGCGGCGGGTTTAGTGTCGTCGGCCTTGGCCTTGGCGATGAGGGCATCGCGCTCGGCGGCCAGCGCGTGGGCGCGGGCGTGAGCTTTGGCGCGGTCATAGTATTGTTTGCCCTCAATCCAAGTTTCATCGGCGACACTCAAGGTGGACAGCGGATGGCCGCTCCACAGGACAAAGTCGGCGTGCTTGCCTTTCTCCAGCGAGCCGACCCACTTGTCGATCTTCAGCTGCTTGGCGGGGTTAATGGTGACGAAGTGCAGCGCTTCCTCTTCGCTGACACCGCCGTACTTGACGGCCTTGGCGGCCTCAAGGTTCATGCGGCGCGCAAGGTCGCTGCTGTCGCTGTTAAAGCTGACCACCGCGCCGCGCTCGTGCATCAGAGC
>DJHS01000078.1:3708-4193 GCA_002433235.1 Verrucomicrobia bacterium UBA6614 | reverse complement strand
GTTGACCCGCAAGTGCGCCTTGCCATAGTTGGCAGTGGAGTATCCATGTTTCTTTAGTGTCTCGGCCAGCGTGATTTCCGCATCCGGCAGGAACATCAATTTCTTGGCGCTGTGCAGCTTTTCAAAGGCCCGCTCCGGCCGGCCGCCGAGCCATTCGGTGAGGTCCGTGCGCGCCGGATATTTGCCGGTCAAAATACTGGCCCGACTCGGCGAACAAACATGGCAGGTCGAGTAGGCGTTATCAAACCGCATCCCTTCCTTGGCCAGTTTATCGATGTGCGGCGTTTCGTGAAACGTGCTGCCGTAGCAGCCCACATCACTCCAGCCGAGGTCATCGACGAGAAAGAAAACGATATTGGGCGGCTTGGCGTGGAGGCCGAGTGCAAGGAAGAAAAAAGCGATAGTGATAAAAGCTCGGTTCATTTTTTGGTTTTTAGATCTACGGACTTGGAGGGCGCCTCACGTGCTGCCGGCGTCTCGCCGGC
>DJHS01000078.1:0-3347 GCA_002433235.1 Verrucomicrobia bacterium UBA6614 | reverse complement strand
GCCGGCGAGACGCCGGCAGCACGTAGCATCCTCAATCCAAATTTTGCAGCATCTCTTCCTTGGTTGGCGTCTTCGAGGGCACGCCGTCCTTGGGAATTTTTACTTTGGCCGTCCAAAGGATCGCGTTGAGCATCAGTTTGCGATTGTCATCATTCTGCCAATTCATGTGCACGTGACCGCCGGTGAACCCAAAGCCGCGGCCACCATCGGCCCGCTCGTAGGCCCATGCCACATGCTGTGTCTCGCCATTGGCTACCGCCTTGCGCACGGTGGGATTGCCGCTGCGGGCACCATCACGCCGCCGCAACGTCGAGGCCGGCGGCACGTCCGTCAGGATCGGTGTCACGTCTTTGAGATCTTTCACGAAACGCATGTGATAATACCACTCGTCATTCACGCTGAACGGCTTCACGCCATTCCAAATCTCGTGCTTGCGCGGCTTGAACTTCGGGACCCAATGCGGGTTCACACTCCAGAACAAATCACAAAACCCGCCCATCCACTCGAGAAACTTTTTGCCCGGCTCACCCTTCACCGCCTCCGTCGCCCAATGAATCATCACTACGCCCTTGCCCTTCTTCATTAGCGCATCAAATTCCTTGAGCTTCGGGTTCAGCACATGCCCGCCATGCCCCGTGCAAAAAATCACAATCGTGTCCGCATCATCCAGCACCGATGCATCCTTCGGATACCCCACATCCTTCACCACCACCGCCTCCACCGGCAGCCCGGATGCATTGAGCGCCTTGGCCAGCAACATGTTCCCCGCCCGATGCTCATGCGCCAACCGTCCATGACTCGGCTTGCCTGAGATAAACACCACCTTGGCCTTGTCGGCCGCTTCACTCGCCGCACCGGACAACAGGCCGGCCAGCACACAGAGATTTAGGATCAGTTTTTTCATTTTAAATTTAGTCTACCTTCCATGGCCAAGGTTTCACGCGGGCGCGCACGGCCCATTTTTCCCATTTCTCGGCGAGGGCCTTGACCTTTTCAGGATATTTCTTGGCAAGGTCGTTTTGTTCGCTGCGGTCGATCTCCATGTCGTAGAGCTGCCACGGGTGCAGCTTGGCGTTGCGGCCGGAATCACCGTAGCGCACGAGCTTCCATTTGCCGTCGCGCACGGCGCCGTTGAGGTGATGATCGAAATATAGTGCATCCTTGCGAACCAATTCACCGCCGCGGAAGGCCGGCAGGAGGCTCACACCTTCCACCGGCTGAATGTCGTGTTCGCCAAATTTGCGAGGATGCTTCACGCCCGCTGCATCCAGACAGGTGGACATCAGGTCGATGAGATGCCCGGCCTGATGCTCGATGCGGCCGTTGTTCTTGGCATCGATGCCCTTGGGCCACGACACTATGAACGGTGAGGAAATTCCGCCCTCATGCGCGAAGTGTTTGTATTCGCGAAACGGCGTGTTTGACACATTCGCCCAGCCACGGCCCACGCCGGTGAAGGTGTCCTCCGGCCCGGCCATCGCGTCGGGGCCGTTCTTCACCGGCCGCCCAGCACGCGTTTGCATCGGCGGCCAAATCTTGGTTTGGAAACCGTCCTTGCCCAGCGGTTTGTAATCCGTCCGGTAAGGCCTTTGGCTGTATCGACCGAAGCCCTCGGCACAGGCGCCGTTATCCTGCAGGTACATGATCAGGGTGTTGTCCAGCGTGCCCTGCCGCTCAAACTCCGCCACGATGCGGCCGATGCCGCGGTCCATGTTGTCGACCATCGCCGCGTACACTTCCATGTTGCGGATGTCCCACTCCTTGTGCGGCGCCTTTTCCCAGTCATCCGACTGCCGCGAGAGCTTGAGGTCCTTGCGGATCAACCCCAGTTCCTTCAGTCGCGCAAACCGCTTCGCGCGAATCTCCTGAAAGCCACCGTCGTACACGCCCTTGTAGCGCGCGATATCTTCCGGCAACGCGTGCATCGGCCAGTGCGCCGTGGTGTAGGAAACGTAAAGAAACACCGGCTTGTCCGGCGACTCCTTCGCGTGCTCCTGTAAAAACGTCACCGCATTATCGCTGATGGCATCGGTGTAATAATACGTCTTCGGCTGGTACTTTTTGTCATTCACCGGCGTGATGAACTGGTTGCCGCGACACAACGTCGCCGGATCATAAAAACTGCCCGCGCCAATGATCGTTCCGTAAAATTTCTCGAAGCCTCGCTGCAACGGCCAGTTGTCCTTCGGACCCTGTGGGCGGGTATGCTTGGTGACGTGCCATTTGCCGCTCATGTACCGCCGATAACCGCCGGTGCCCAGCGCCTCGGCGATGGTCACCACATCGCGCCCCAGTTCGCCACGATAACCGGGCAGCTTGTTGTCACCGGTCATGAGGCCAATGCCCGCCTGATGCTGATACATCCCCGTGAGCAGCGACGCCCGCGTGGGACAGCAGCGTGAGGTATTGTAGAATTGTGTGAACCGCAGGCCATTGGCGGCGAGTTTGTCGAGCACCGGCGTCTTGATCTCGCTGCCATAACAACCGATGTCCGAAAACCCCATGTCATCGGCCATGATGATGACAATATTCGGCTGCTTAGCCGCAAATAGTGGCAGAGCAGAACCCAACACTACCAAGAAAAAGAGGTGAATGCGTCGCATAAGTGGAGTTTCCGCCTGACCAAGCGTTAGGTCAAGCAAGTGCAACCAAGTTTAGTCCGACTGAGCCTTGTCCGGCAACCCGATGGGAGCCTCTCTCAGAGCATCGGTAGCCGGCTCGACTGACGGCAATCCCTGCCCCTCGGTGTCACCCACCTGCAGCTTGTTAACCCGCTCTCCGCTAGGTTTAACGTTTCGTTCATAGCTGCCGACGGCTGCGTTAAACGCCTTGCCCGCCTGATCGAGCCCCCTCCGAATTTTGTCGAAATGCCCGACAAACACACCAAGCCGACCATACAATTCCTGTGCTGCCTCAGCGATGATCCGGGCATTCTCGGATTGCGTGTGATACTGCCAACTCACCTTGACCGAATTCAAAAGCGCGATCAACGAGGTCGGCGTAGCCAAGGTGATCCGGCGTTCAGCAGCCCAAATGATCAGATCGGGATCACCTTCAAGCGCAGCGCTAAACAATGATTCCGCCGGCACGAACATCACCACACAATCGAGGGCCCCTTCAATGTGCTGGGGATAATTTCGGTCAGCCAGATTCCTAATCGTATCCCGCATTTTTTTCGCATGCTGCGCAATAACTTCCTTACGACGGGAAGGTTCACTTGCATCGAGTTCGTTAAGAAAAGACAAGTCCGGCATTTTCGCATCAATCACGATATGGCGATTGCCCGGCAGATGCACCACCAGATCCGGCCGCCCCTCAGCTGCCTGTGCCTGCTCGGTGAAGTCACA
>DJHS01000007.1:858-34293 GCA_002433235.1 Verrucomicrobia bacterium UBA6614 | reverse complement strand
GGCAATTTCAAACCGGTTGCTGCCCGGCGTCTCTCCACTGGACGTGATGAACGCGCCCGTCGCGCCATTGGCAAACTCCATGTAACAGGTCACATCATCCTCCACCTCGATGTCGTGCCATTTGCCAATGCCCACGTGACTACGCACCTGGCTCGGCATGCCGGTGATCCATTGCATCGCGTCGAGCTGATGGAGGCATTGGTTGAGCAGCACACCGCCGCCTTCGCCCTTCCACGTGGCGCGCCAGCCGCCGCTTTGGAAATACGCTTCGCTGCGGAACCAATCGGTCATCACCCAGATTACCCGCACCAAATCGCCCAGTTCACCGCCTTGCACGAGTTCACGAATCTTTTGGTAGCGCGGCTCCACGCGCAGCTGGAACATGCCGCCGAACTTTAGTTCCGGCCGGGCCTCCGCCGCGGCAATCAAGCGCTCGGCATCCGCTTTATGGGCTGAAATCGGTTTCTCCACCATGATGTGCAAACCCGCCTCCAGCGCCGCAATGCCGAGGCTCGTATGCTGGTAATGCGGCGTGGCAATCAGCAGCGCATCAATCGCCTCACTGGCGATCATCTCCTCGCCACTGCCGAACACCTGCACCCCTTTTTCCTTATATTCCTCCAGCTTGTGCGGTGATGTGCTGCCCACCGCCGTCAGTTCGCCCCGCGCCACCTTGCCCTCGAGCAGATCGTTCGCATGGAACCGCCCCATGTTGCCCATGCCAATAATGCCAATGCGTACCTTGTCCATGATGATCCGTTATTCGGTGAGCGAATATGGGCGGAAGCGCAGCCAATTTTCAATTATCAAATCTCAAAGGATGCGCCGTCCTTGGTCCTTGAAAATTGGGAAACGAAATTTACCCTTCCCCCATGACCGCCCTGCGACTGATCCTTGCCCTGCTGCTGCTTCCCCTTCCGCTCACCGCCGCCACGTGGAAGGCCGGCACCGCCAAGGCGGATATCACGCCGAAGAAACCCATCTGGATGGCCGGCTACGGCGGTCGCTCAAAGGAAAGCGAGGGCGTGCTGCATCCGCTCTGGGCCAAGGCGCTGGCGCTTGAGGATGCCAACGGCAAACGCGCCGTGATCATCGCCACCGATACCCTCGGCATGACACGCGGCATTTATGCCACCCTCAAAACGCGGCTGAAAAAGGCGCACAACATGGACGCAGACCAAATCATGCTCAACGCCTCGCACACGCACACCGGACCGGTTTTACGCGGCGGCTTATACGACATTTACCCGCTCGACGATGCGCGCATCAAGCGGATCGAGGAGTATTCCGCGCGTCTCGAAAACGAGATCGTGCGTATCACCGGCGAGGCGCTCAAAAAACTCGAGCCCGTGATCCTCAAGCATGGCAACGGCATCAGTCGCTTTGGCGTGAATCGCCGCGAAAACCGTGAGAGCCAAATCCCCCAACTCCGATCCGAGGGCGCCACCTTGAAAGGCCCCTTCGACCACGACGTGCCCGTGCTGGCCGTTTACAAGGGACTCCAACTCAAGGCCGTCGTTTTCGGCTATGCATGCCACAGCACCGTGCTCAGCTTTTATCAGTTCAGCGGCGACTACTCCGGCTTTTCGCAAATCGCCCTGGAGAAAAGTCATACCGGTGCCCTGGCCCTATTCAGTCCAGGCTGCGGAGCAGACATCAACCCCCTGCCCCGCCGGCAAGTGTACCAAGCCGAACGCTACGGCAACATGCTCGCCGCCGCCGTGGAGGAGGTGCTCCTGCAAAAAATGCAAACGCTCCACCCCACCCTCACCACGCGCCTCCAAACCGTGCCGCTCGAATACGGCGCGTTGCCTACGGATGAAGGCCTCGCCGCGGCCGCCAAAAATACGAAAAGCTACCGCGGCCGTTGGGCTGCCCGCATGATCAAGCTGAAGACCACCGGCAACCTCCCCAAAACCTACCCCTACCCCATGCAATGCTGGCGTGTGGGCAACCTGCTTTGGCTGAGCATGGGCGGCGAAGTGGTTGTGGATTATTCGCTGCAATTCAAAAAACAATTCGGCGCCCGCACCTGGGTCACCAGTTACGCCAATGATGTGATGGCTTACATCCCCACCTTTCGCGTCCTGCAGGAAGGCGGCTACGAAGGGCACACCTCCATGGCCGTCTACGGCCTTCCCGCCGATCGCTGGAAACCCAACGTGGAGGAATTGGTCAACGCCGCCGCCAAAAAGCTGGTTGAGGAAACCGAAGTCAAAGGCGAATGAGCGAACCCGCGCCTCCCCCTTGCCGCAACTGGAAACGGATCGGCCTCATCACCGGGGGCGTGGCCTTGCTGATCGCCATCGTCTTTTGGCTCTGGCTCCCTGCCAATGGCTTGCGGGCGGCCGGCAAGTTTCTGCGCTGGAAATTTGATGATATCCAGCATCGCACCCCTACCCAAATTGCAAAATGGCCGGACAATAACAGCACGGTCTATTGGGACATCCGCCGCGCTGACGAATTCGCCGTCAGCCATCTCCCCCACGCGCGGCATTTATCACCAGAAACGTCCGATACTGAATTACGCCAACTCCTCCCGGATGCCAATCAAACCATCATTGTCTACTGCTCCGTCGGCTATCGCAGCGCCCAAATGGCCCGCCGCCTGCAAGCCATCGGCCACACCAACGTCATCAATCTCGAAGGCGCAATCTTCGCCTGGGCCGAAGCTGGACTTTCCCTCGAAGGCGGCAAAAAAGTGCATCCATACAACGCCATGGGCCGGCGGATGCTACGGGATGATTTGGAAACGGATTAGGCCTAGCTAAAACTTTTTCATATCCAGAAATCGTTGACTCAATCAATGGCGACCGAATTTTTATTGATTTTGAATTTCAGCCGAAATCCGTTAGCATTTGGTAATGGGAAACAGTCCACCAAACAACCTACATCGCAGTTGCGCAATTATCTGATCTTCCCCGACATCTTCGCCAACGGCGGGATTGACATGAAGTCAGGGTCTGGACCTGAGGGATGAGTTAGGCTCGGGAAATTTATCGCTGCTGCACTTCAATTCATTGCCGATTTCATGCTGGGCACCGTCGCGTTCTCCGGAGCAATACCGGTTATACAATAGACAAAACCAACAGTTCCGAAAATCCCATCTCACCTGAATCATGATGCTCCCACTCCCATTATAATAACCGCCGCATCGGCGTTCCACTCGCGTCCATTAGGAGGGAATCCGGCGGGTTGATTGACACGTTATCGAATTGCTCCGCGAACCGGCCTAAACACGCCCCAACATACGGTCCAGCGAGTCGTTGGTCTGGTAAATGAGCGCCTCGGGGTAATGGGTGTAGGGGTGGAAATATTCAAACGTCAGATAACCATTATAGCCGACTTCATCAAATGCCTCCATGACTGCCGGCCAATTAGTGGTGCCATCCAGCAATGGGCGAAATGATTCAAGGGAATGGTCGGTGCCCTTTTTCGTAAACTCCTTCAAGTGCACGTTCTGGATGCGTTTCCCGAGAATGCGAATCCAGTGTTCGGGAAACTGGAAGAGCATAATGTTTCCGGTGTCAAAGTGAACTTTGATAAAATCGCTGTCAAATGAATCCACAAAACTGTTCATTTCCTCTGGCGACATGAGAAAGCCGTTGAAGAAAATGTTTTCCATGTTCAAACGCACCTTGAGTTTCTCGGCCAGAGGAAGGAGTTTGCCAACGGCTTCTCTCGCCCTCTTGTCGCAAATATCGTTTGGCGTTGGATCATGGTCCGCGCGCCACGGCATGTGGACAGCCCCAGGCACGACCAGAAGGTTTTCCGTACCCAAATCGTGAGCACACTGGGTCATCTTAGCCGCAAGCTCCATGCCACGAGCTCGTTCTTTTGCGTCATTGCTGGTCAACGGATACGGCCAGAACAGGAACGAACACACGCCGCTGATGGCAATGCCAACCTCATCAGCCATTTTGCGAATGGCGGTAAATTCCTTTGTGCCGCCCTTGGGCGAAAGGTCGTTTTCGAGATCGTAATTCAACTCGATGCCATCAAAGCCCGCATCCTTGGCCAACTGCAGGCATTCCCGAAGATTCATCCGTTCCGGATAGGGGAAGGCCCACAGGTTGATGGATTTTTTCATCGTATATTTCCGGGGAGATACCGCACGGGGATCGGGTTTGCGCCGGGGGGCTCCCGTTGCGCTATGGACAAATGCCGCCGCGCCGCCCGCTGCCGCCAGTGCCCCGCTAATCGCTGCCCGTCGGTTGAACCCGCCCGCCTGTGTGGATGCCTCTTGCCCTGTCATCCGGCGAGCTTGGCACAACGCCCGTCATCGGCAAGCCCGCACATCAAGCGCGATTGACCCACGGCGGAGATTATGGTAGAAGGCCACAACCATGCGGATGAATTTACGACAATCGGTTCTTGGTGTTAAGGCGGTGCCTGTGGTGGTACTGGCCCCACCGACCTGGGTTGCTTGTTGTGACTGACGATGAATCTCGACAAGAACCCACGGCTGGCCGGTCGTGGGTTTTTTGTTGCCCACGCCACCGTCCGAGAAATACGACATGAGCAAGACGACAACCAAACGAAAGAAGACCGGCAGCAAGGCACGCAGACGCAAACTGGGCAAGCCCATGATGGGCAGCGATATCCTCGTGGCCGCTCTGGAACGCGAGGGTGTCGACACCATTTTCGCCTATCCTGGCGGCGCGAGCATGGAACTGCATCAGGCGCTTACACGCTCCAAGCAAATCCGCACCATCCTGCCCCGGCACGAGCAGGGAGGGTCATTTGCCGCCGAGGGCTACGCCCGTGCCTCCGGCAAGGCCGGCGTTTGCATGGGCACCAGCGGCCCCGGCGCCACCAACCTCGTGACCGGCATTGCGGACGCCTGGATGGACAGTGTGCCCATGGTGGCGCTGACGGGGCAGGTGCCGCAGGCCATGATCGGCAAAGGAGCATTCCAAGAAACGGACATCTATGGAATGACGCTGTCGGTGGTAAAACACAGCTATCTGGTGACGGATATCACGGAACTGCCACTCGTGGTCAAGGAAGCCTTTCACATTGCCCAAACCGGTCGCCCAGGACCGGTGCTCATTGATTTCCCAAAAAATATCCAGCAGCAAAAAGCGCAGCCTGTTTGGCCGGACAAGCTGGACTTGCCCGGCTATCCGGAGCCGCCCCGTGCTGATGATCTGGAACTGAACGAGATCATTGGTTTGATTGAGAAATCCGAGCGGCCCGTGCTTTATTGTGGTGGCGGTGTGATTACGGGTGAAGCCAGCCGCGAACTGCGTGCCTTTGCCATGGCTGCTGGTATCCCGGTCACCACCACCATCATGGGCGCCGGATGTTTCCCGGAAACCCACGCGCTTTCACTGCGCTGGCTGGGCATGCACGGCGCGGCCTACGCCAACTGGGCGGTGAGCGGTGAATTTAAGAAGGATTCAAACGGCAAAGCCAAAAAAATTGCTGAAGGCGCCGACTTGCTGCTCGCTTTCGGGGTGCGCTTCGACGACCGGGTGACCGGTAAGGTGGAGAAATTCTGCGAACACGGAACGATTGTCCACGTGGATATCGACCGCTCGGAACACAACAAGAACCGGCTCGTCCAGCTGCCCATTCACAGCGACGTCAAGTATGCCTTGGGCAAGCTCGCCGCAATGGTGAAAAAGCGCCCCATTCGCCGCAAGTTTACCGCGTGGCACGAGCAGGTTGCTGCATGGAAAGCGAAGGCACCCTTTCACTACAGCGCCGACGACCGCTCTCTGGAAGTCGAGCATCTCCGCGATGACCTCGACAAACGCGAAGAGATCATCATGCCCCAGCAGGTCTTGCAGGAGCTTTACAAGCAGACCAAGGGCGACGCCATTATCACGACTGGTGTCGGCCAGCACCAGATGTGGAGCGGGCAGTATTATCAATGGACCAAGCCGCGCACTTTGCTCACCAGTGCTGGGCTGGGAGCGATGGGTTTTGGTTATCCCGCTGCCTTGGGGGCCAAGGTGGCACAACCAAACAAGCAGGTCATCGACATTGACGGGGACGGCTCCTTTCTCATGAACGTGCAGGAGCTTGCCACCGCACACATTGAAAACATTGCCGCCAAGGCCATTATTTTGAACAACCAACACTTGGGCATGGTGGTGCAATGGGAGGACCGGTTTTACGCTGGCAACCGCGGTCACACATACCTCGGCGATCCGGACAATCGGCGGCAGATTTACCCGGATTACCCAGATATCTGTGCCGGCTTCAACGTCAAGTGTGAGCGAGTGATCCGGAAAAAGGATCTCCCCGGCGCATTGAAACGCATGCTCGATGCCGACGAACCTTATGTGCTCGATGTCATCGTGCCCTACACCGAACATGTGCTGCCGTTCATTCCCGCTGGCCACACCGTTGCGGATATGATCTGGTGAATGACTTACGCTTGCCGACCACAGGCCGCGCACTAGACTTTCCCCATGAAAAAGCTGGCGATTCTGGCGATGTTGTGGAGCGGACTGTCCGCCGCCGCCGCGTTGAACCCGTTGAATTTCAGCCGGCAACAGCTCGGCAAGGCGCCAGCGGGCTTCGTTCCCGTCAATAGTGAAGCCACTGAGTGGACGGTGATCAAAGCCAAGGTGCCAAGCACCCTAGACCCTACCCAACTGGTCGATCGACACTGCCTGAAGCACAGGGGCGGCACCCCTGACACCAAGCGCTACCCCGCCCTGCTCCTTGACCACAGGGACTACGATGACCTGATCTTAAAAACCTCGTTTCAGATCACCGGCGGCAGCGGCGTGAAAGCGGCGGGTGTTGTTTTCCGAACCCAAAAGGACAACTCTGCCATCCTTTTTGCCATCATCCCCGAGAAAGAGAACATGTACCTGAAATTCTGTGAGAAAGGAGTGCCCGTTGGCGGGCCGGAAAGCAGGATTAAGATACCCAAGGACGGCTGGTATCACCTCGAAATTTCCTGTCGAAACAACGTCATCAACGGCCGCCTGAATGGTGAATCGTTTGACTCCATTAAATTAAACGACATGCCGGCCGGCCGCGTGGGCTTCTGGACTCGAGGCGATACCGAATGCCTGTTTGCCATGTCCAGCCTCACGCTGCCCCTCACACTGGCCCAGGGCGCGGTCAACGACATCACCCGTGCCAATGAACACCTGAAGCGCATGGAACTCATTGGTCAACGCCGAGGTGCTGACGGCCTTGAAATCGCCGCCGCCACCAACGCCGCCCTGACTGGCAAAGCTGGCCCGGAATCCTGCCGGCCCACCTTGGAGAAAGGCGCCGTGGTCTACAGCGAGGATGACGATGAAGTGGAAATCATCATGCCTGTGCGGGATGTGGAGGGAGACATCATCGCCGCCGCGAGAATGATTTTAAGCTCCGGCAAACTCACCACTCAAGCCCGCAACCGCGCACGGGCGTCGGCAGTGGCCATCGAACTGGGCAAGCGCATCCAATCGCGTGCGAGACTTTTCCGCTAGTCCCGCAAGGGCGGTAGTTCGCGCCGGGGCGGAGGAGGCGCTGCGGGAAAGTCCGTATAACTGAAAACCCGTCGGCCTCCACGAATCTCCAAAACACCCTTGTCGCTCATGCGCATCATGGGCCGCTTGCGCAGGTAGGTCTCATAAGACTGCTTCTTCTCCAGAACCCCATCCGCGTCAGCCACGCAATAGGTGTAACGAGACGCGCCGCTTCGAAAAAAAACATGAATACGCCCGGATTGGTCCAACTGAAATTCAGGGGGCGACAACTGGACCATCGGCCCAAGTTGGCGCACGGTATAGACGGCATAATCATTTTCCTCTGCCACCCGCAGGTACAGCAACAGGCGCCCGTCCGCCCGTTTGCGCAACAGCTTGAAGACGCGAATCTCGGGCGGCTTGGCGATATTGTTCTTATCCGGCACACCAAATTTATGGGCGGCAAGCACCATTCCCGCGGTCACCTTGATCTGGCACGGCAGGGCGTCAACGTCCTGACGCCACTGCCGGACATTGACACGGGCTGTAATCGAGTAAGTCCCCGGCTGTCGAACATTAAAGAACGGTGCCAAGTCGATCCATTTCACAACCGTCTTCCCGTTGGGAACGATAAATATCTCACCAGCTGGCGGATCCTTGCCCTTCACCACCGGCCGCCCCTGAACATCCATGATTAAAAAACGAATCCATTCACGATGCTGCCCAAGAATAACCGGCCGCCCGGAAAAATTCTTGATGGAAACCCCGACCGCCAAGGGCTCATTGGGAAGAAACTCCGGCCCCAGCGTTTGCAGACGAATCTCCAAGCCGGTTGCCCGCAAACCAACGGCAAACCAAACCGCCGCGAACAAAACCAAGCACCTCCTCATGCCTTCAAAATACACCGGCACAGTGCGTGCGCAAGACCGATCCCTCGTGAGTTGTTCACATGCGCAGACGCACTTGGGCGGCCACCGCGGCGGGTGTAATCACCCGCAGACATTCACGCTCAACTTCGTGAGCACAACCCGCCATCATACAGGGCGCACACGGCAACTCTGCCCGCATCACATCCTCCTCCCTGTGGTACGGCCCCGTGCGGCCAGCATGCGTTGGTCCATATAACGCCACCACCGGCCGCTCCAATGCCACAGCCACATGCAACGGTCCGGAATCATTGGCGACAACCACCTGCGCACAACGCAACCAATCCACCATTTCCGGGATTGTTGTTTTACCCGCCAAATTTTTGCACCGCCCTCGCGCAGACTTGGCTATGATCTCTCCTGCCTCGGCATCCTCTCCATCCCCCAACACAGCCACCTGCAACGAATCATCGCCCGCCAACAAGTCCGCTCCAAGTTTTGCAAAATGCTCAACCGGCCACCGCTTGTTGGGCCATCGCGCACCGGGGCAGAAAACCACCCAACGGCCATCTGACTCAGGTACGACTGTTTCCCCCGTCCGTTTCTGGATCCACTCAAAATCTCCCCGCGCCTCCACTCTCATGGCCTTCAGCACGGCCAGATTCCAATCCACGGCATGGGTATTCTCCGAGGGGCGGCGCACGGCAACATCATAAAGCCCGCGCGCGCCTTCACGACCGGAGTCCACACCCGCCGTCATGGCCCCTCGCGTCAGCCATCCAAACCACGCGCTTCGAGCCAGTCCCTGCAGGTCAACCACCCAGTCGAACCGTTCCCGGCGCAGCCGCCATGCCGTCTCCAATCCGCGCAATACTCCGCCCGGCGTGCGCCAATCACGGCGCTTGAAAAGGTGAATGGCCTCCAATTCCGAATCCCCCTCAAGCAGCGGTGCCAAGCGCTCTTCAATCCACCAGTGAACGCGCGCACCCGGATGCGCTTGTTTTAACACACGGAGAACCGGCAACGCGTGGACCACGTCGCCGAGTGAACTTGGCTTGAGAATTAAGACCTTCAAGCGCCTGTAGCGGCCTGATGGCTGCGGTTCATTTGCCCAAGCCCAGACGGTCGGCCAGGCGATCAGGCAGGCCCGCCGCTCGAATTTTCTCCTGCGCCTTCTCGAGGTCGTAGTTTAAGCGGAACAACTGGATGGTCTGCGCGTCGGTATCGTAAATCACATACGCCGCCCGCGGATCCCCATCCCGGGGCTGCCCCACGCTGCCCACGTTGATGAAGTACCGCTTGTTGCGCTCCACCTTAACCGATTCATACGCACCACCGGAAATATCCAGATCCTCAGTAAACGCCAGCGGCACATGCGTGTGCCCGTGGAAACACACCGGCGTGGTTTGGTAGGTAAAACTTGCCGCCGCATCCATCTTACTCTGGACATAGCCCCAGTATTTTGGCCCATCCATCGTTGCGTGAACCACTGAGAAACTGTCCACCAGCCGGATATATCTCAGGTCCCGCAGCCATTTGCGCTCCTCCTCGCTCAATTGCGAACGTGTCCACAACACGGCCTCAGCCGCAACTGGGTTGAAGGAGGAAAGGTCGATGTCGTTCCCCACATACTCGTCATGGTTGCCCATCACGCACGGCATGTTCATCTCTCGCACAATTGCCATACACTCGCTTGGGTTGGCGTTGTAGCCCACCACGTCGCCGCCACAGACATATTTCTCACAGCCGTGTTCCTTGGCGTGGGTCAGCACTGTCTCCAAGGCCTCCAAGTTGCCATGGATGTCCGATATAATCGCGTACTTCATTAACTCCCGTTGATCCGCAAATTCTTACCCGGCGATCGCAAATCCGCGAAATTCACCAGTCCCCTTGCTCCAGCTCGGCAATTCCAAGCGTATAAAGCGGCGCAATCCTGCATCCGGAATTGCAGCTTGAAAAGCCTCTAATTCCTCCCGCGCGCCCTCCGCAACCAATTCCACGCGACCATCAGACAGATTTCTAACCCAGCCGGTTACATCAAACCCCGTCGCCACCTCCCTCACAGTCCAGCGAAACCCCACCCCTTGCACCCTGCCTTCATAATAGACATGCAGCCGCTCCCGCTCCATCACATCCCACGGTCCGGCTTATGCACCTCATATTCGCCCTTCCCCGAGCGCTTTAACACGGTGAAACCAGCCTCCTTTGCCTGCCGGATGTTCGGCTTCTTAAAATGCTTGGGCATGTAAATCCGCCCACCAAAAACCTTCCTGACTGGCTTCTTGCACGCTGGGCATTTCTTGAGCTCCTTCGCCTTCAACGGCCGATGAATCTCAAATCTCCCGCCGCACACCCTGCAGTCCCCATCACAAATCTCGTACTCGTAAATTGGCATCGTCCGGCGGCAATCTACACCAACACCGCTCCACTTGTCACCCTTCAGCCGGGACTCTACAATGGGCCGATGGCAGTTGTCCGCATTCTGGTTGACGGCTACAGTCTTTTACATGCTTGGTCCGGACTCGCTCCGGGCAAGCCGCGCCACTCATCTACCGCCAGAGATGCCCTCGTGCGCATCCTGACCCAGTACCGCGACGCCATCAACACACCCCTCACCATCTTCTTTGATGGCAGCGGTGCCCCGCCCTCGACACCCGATCCCATTTTTTCTGAGGGCATCGAAGTACTCTATTCCAAGAAAGGCCAGACCGCCGACGACCTCATCGAACGCACCGCCTACAGGCTGAAACCCTTCGGCGAAGCCCTAGCCATCACCAACGATTATGCCGAACGCGATACTGTCATTGCCATGGGCGGTCTCGCTCAAAGCTGCGAAGAATTCATCAAGATTGTCGAGGACACCCTCGCCCAACAATCCCGGGATATCGCACGTCACAAGCGAAAAGAAAACCTCCGCTTCAGGAGGCCTCAATAATCTGGCAGGCAGCGCGCAGCAATGCCTTCATTTCCTGCTCACTCCCTATCGTGATCCGCAGGTAGCTCTTCACCCGCGGATCCGAGAACCACCTCACCAATACTTTTCGCTCCCGGAGTTTGTTCAGCCAGGTCTTGGCCGCAAACCGGGGTGGCTTCACGAACAGGAAATTGGTGGAACTGGGTAGCACCTCAAATCCGAGCCCTTCCAACTCCACCGCCACAACCGACCGGATTTGTTTGATCAGCCGAAAATTTTTCCGGTAATAAGCCAAGTCTCGCAGCGTCGCCAGCGCTGCCACCTGCCCCAATCCGTTCACATTATAACTATCCCGAATTCGATCCAGTGCCGCAATCAACCCTGGGCTCCCCACTAAATACCCCACTCGCTGAAAACACAGCGAATACCCCTTGGAAAACGTCCGGGACACCAGGATATTGGAGAACCTTAGCCCCAGCTCCAACGCGTCCTCTTCCGCAAAATCCGCATACGCCTCATCCAGAACCACTACTCCCTTTTGGGATTTGCACAAATTTTCCAGTCGCTCAGTTGCGTAGCCACACCCGCTCGGTGCATTCGGTGTCGTAACAAAAGAAAGGCATGCGCGCGTTTTCCACCCGCTCTTTTTCAAAGCAACCGGCAATGAAAAATCATCCTCCAAGGGCACCTCGTTCCGCACCCCATTGTGAATCTCCGCTAAAACAGGATACAACGAGTAGCTGGGCGTAAAGTACTGGATCACCCCCTTCCCCGGCTCAACAAAGGCCCTTGTCGCCAATGCCAGCAGTTCGTCAGACCCATTCCCGACAATCACATTCTCGACACCACAACCGTGCAAATCAGCCAAACGCGCACGTAATTCACTCGCCGCTGGATTTGGGTAAAGCCGAAGACGCCCATCCACGGCTGCGCGAACTGCCTTTAAAACCTTTGGCGATGGAGAATACGGATTCTCGTTCGTGTTTAGTTTCACCAACCCCCGCCCCTTCGGTTGCTCCCCCGGCACGTAGGGCGCCAATTTCCGAACATGTCGGCGAATCAAGTTCATTAGTCCAACCGAATGGAAGCTGACCGGCCGTGTGCGTCAAGGCCTTCCATCCCCGCAATCTTTTCCACCGCCGCCAGAGATTTTTTGAGGGCCGCCTTGGAATATTCCACAACGCTTGTCCTGCGCTGGAATTGATCCACCGTCAGGCCCGCAAAAGAACGCCCCGCCCCGCCAGTGGGCAATGTATGGCTTGGCCCGGCAACATAATCGCCCAATACTGTCGGCGACCACGACCCGACGAAAATGGCCCCCGCGGTCACAATATCCCTGACCACGCTTTTCGGCCGCTGCACCATCACTTCACAATGCTCAGGCGCCAAGTCATTGGTAAGCCCAACCGCATCGTTAATATTAGCCACCTGGATCAGCCAGGCATTCTTCAGGGCCTTGTCGATAAAACGTCTCCGCGACAGTTTTGGCAACTGCTTCTGAAGCTCCCGTTCCACAGCCCGCAACAATCGTCCAGAAGATGTCACCAACCAGCAGCGCTCATGTCCCGACCCATGTTCCGCTTGAGCCAGCATGTCTGCTGCCACAAATTTTGCATTCGCCGTCTCATCCGCCAACACGAGCAATTCACTCGGCCCCGGCAGCAGGTCGATCGAGACCCGGCCAAACAAAAGTCGCTTGGCCGCGACCACATAGGCGTTCCCGGGACCAAAAATCTTTTGCACCGGCTTGATAATCCTCGTCCCATAAGCCATCGCCGCAATTGCCTGTGCCCCTCCCACTTTGTAAATCTCCCTGGCACCTGCCATCCTGCACGCATGAATCAGATGATCATTGATGCGGCCATCCTTCCCCGGTGGTGTACAGACACAAATCTGCCGGCAGCCCGCCACCTTCGCCAAGGTGATGGTCATTAATGCCGTCGACACTAGCGAGGCCGTTCCACCAGGAATGTAAACGCCCACCCGTCGGTAAGGATCGTATTTCTCCCCCACCTTGGCACCCTGTTCATTTCGTCCCTGCCAAGGCTTTCTTAAGCCGGCCCTGTGAAACGCCTCAATGTTTCGATGCGCAAAATCCAAGGCTTCGTGCACATCTTCGGTTGTCCGCCACGATGCGTTGTGCAGGTTGGGGATCGAAACAAACAAATCCCGCTCAGTAAAATTCACCCCGTCAAATTTTTTCGCAAATCTCACCAGAGCCTTGTCCCCCTCCTTTTTGACCGCCTTAAGAATCCCCTTCACCTTGCGATCAATCGCTTCATCAAACAAAGGCTGCGCCTCCGCCATTGTGAAAAGGCGACCCACAAAATCCTTGTCATTATGCTTCAGGATATTCATGAGCGCGTGAAACTAGAGGCCCGCACGGTCGATGCAAGCGGAAAGTTCCAAACCTTAGTCTGCCAACACTGGTTAACCATCAGCACGTTTATCATACCAACACCTCCACGGAAACTAGGTCCCCTTCGCCATCTTCCCGAACCAGACAAAGGCTGCCCTTGTCACCAGCCGTTATCCCCGCCTTCAATCCCATTAATTCCGTGGGCCGCGTAGAAAATCCGTCCCAGACCTCGCGCCAAGATACACCCAGCATGGCTGCCGCCCGCTTTACTCCTTGCCATGGTCTCAACGCCGACCCTGCGAAATTTGTTTGCCCGGGATGCCGAACCACTTGGTCGCCCCCAACCTCCAGCTCCAATCTCCCCACAGTATAGCAGCCCGGGGAAGCGCCAGCCGCCGAAATAGAATCGGTGGTGTAATAAATCATATCCGGCTCCAACGCTTTATGCATCAAGCGAAACAGTAGGGGCGAAACATGAATTCCATCGGGAATCATTCCCGCCACCAAGCCACCCTCATCAAAGACCCGCCACAACACATTGTCATGCCTGTCCAACTCCTGCGGACACCCATTTCCTAAATGCGTAAAAGCCACCGCGCCCGCTTCCTTTGCCGCCGCGAGGTCACCAACACTCGGATTGCAATGCCCCAAGCTGACCTTCATTCCCAACTCCACCGCCCGCCGAACCGCCGAAACCATTCCTCCCCTCTCCGGCGCAACCGTCAACAACACCAAGTCATCCTCAACTACTTCATGCAACCGCTCAATATCCGCCACAGTCGCATCCCGCATCACACCACCATCGTGGGCTCCTCGATACCCCAGTTCTGCCGAGAGAAACGGTCCTTCTACATGCCAGCCCTGAATGGACCGGCGCAATTCATCATCGCCATCCCGGAGTTTCTTTAACAACCGCAGCCGCTTCAAAAGCACATCAAACTCATCCGAAATCAACGTCAACAACCATCGGCCGCAACCATCATCACGCAATCCTGCAGCTGCCTTCTGAAGATCGTCCCCCACCAATCCATCTCTCTGAAAGTCAATCCCCGCGTAACCGTTGACTTGAAGATCGAATATCCCTGGCGCAAGCCAGACATCGCCAAGCGCATCCGTTGGCTCGATGGATTCCACGCGCCCATCCCGAAAAAAAACACGTCTCCCCTCGCCTGTCCGATAATCTCGCGCGCAGATGTCAGCCATGTTAGCCATCAGGCCCCGATGCCCCGTCTGAAATTTTCAGGCGACATGAAAGCCGCCTCCTAGTAGCGGTAATGCGCTGGCTTGTATGGGCCATCGACGGGTACGCCGATGTAGTCGGCCTGTTCTTGCGAAAGTTCAGTGAGCTTGGCTCCGAGTTTGTCGAGATGCAGCCGGGCGACTTCTTCGTCGAGCTTCTTGTCGAGCAGATACACTCCCACCGCGCGGTCCGGATTGTTTCGGATATCGATCTGCGCGATAGTTTGGTTGGTGAAGCTATTGGACATCACGAAACTCGGGTGGCCGGTGGCGCAGCCGAGGTTGATGAGCCGCCCCTCGGCCAGCAGATAAATGGAATGGCCGTCCGGAAACGTAAAGCGCGTCACCGGGCCGCCAGGGATGGAGTCGTCCTTAATCTCCTCGCGGGTGACTCCGTCCATTTCCATCAGCGCTGCCACTTGAATTTCGTTGTCGAAATGGCCGATGTTGCAGACCACCGCCTGATCCTTCATGCGCGCCATGTGATCGGCGGTGATGATGTCCTTGTTTCCGGTTGTCGTCACATAAATGTCCGCCACCGGCAGCGCATCCTCAACAGTGGTCACTTGATAGCCCTCCATGCACGCCTGCAGCGCGCAAATGGGATCCACCTCGGACACGAGCACACGCGCATGTTCATTGGCCAGCGCGGCAGCCGAGCCCTTGCCGACATCGCCATAGCCACACACCATGGCCACCTTGCCGGATACAAGCACGTCGAGCGCACGCTTGATGCCGTCCACCAGTGAATGCCGACAGCCGTACACGTTGTCGAATTTCGATTTCGTCACGGAGTCGTTCACGTTGATGGCTTGAAAGAGCAGTTCGCCGCGCTCTTCCATTTGCTGAAGTCGATGCACGCCCGTGGTGGTTTCCTCGGAAACACCCTTCACCGCCTCGGCAACTGGAGCCCAATGCCCCGGCTTATCCACCTGCACGCGCTTGAGCAAATCCTTGATCACCTGCTCCTCTTTGCTGTCCGAGGGCGAATCTACCCAGTCACTTCCATTCTCCAGCTCCACACCCTTGTGAATGAGCAACGTCGCATCACCCCCGTCATCCACAATCTGATCCGGCCCTGAGCCGTCCGGCCAGGTGAGTGCGTTCCACGTGCACTCCCAGTATTCCTCCAGCGTCTCGCCCTTCCATGCGAACACCGGCACACCTGTCGCCGCGATCGCTGCTGCAGCATGGTCTTGGGTGGAAAAAATATTGCACGAACACCAGCGCACATCCGCGCCAAGCTCAACCAGCGTTTCGATCAACACCGCCGTTTGGATGGTCATGTGCAGTGAGCCCATTACTTTCACGCCCGCGAGCGGCTTGTCGGGGCCATACTTTTCGCGCGTGGCCATCAGCCCGGGCATTTCCTTTTCGGCAATGTCGATTTCCTTCCGGCCAAACTCAGCCAGCCCGATGTCGCGCACCTTGTAGTCCGCTTTCGTTTCCTCGAGTGTCGCTGTCATGTTGCTCCTTACTTCGCAGCCTTTTGCAGGGCTGCCACTTTGTCGGTTTTCTCCCAGGTGATATCCTTTTGATTTTTGCCAAAATGACCGTAGTTGGTCGTCAGCAAATAAATTGGCCGCAGCAGTTTGAGCGAATTGACAATATCCGCCGGCTTAAAGCTGAACACCTTGTTCACCGCACGCAAAATCTTTGCATCGGAAACCGTGTTCGTGCCAAACGTATCCACATGCACCGAAACCGGCTTCGGATATCCAATCGCATAGGCAAACTGAATTTCACAACGCGTCGCCAAGCCCGCCGCCACAATGTTCTTCGCGACATACCGCCCCATGTACGCCGCGCTGCGGTCCACTTTGCTCGAATCCTTTCCACTGAACGCACCTCCACCATGCCGCCCCATTCCGCCGTAGGTGTCGACGATGATTTTGCGACCAGTTAATCCACTGTCACCCTCCGGACCACCCGTCACAAATCGCCCAGTGGGATTGATGAGAATCTGCGTGTCGCGTGCCAGCATCTTCTTCGGCAACACCTTGGTGATGACTTCCTTCGTGATAAAATCCCGAATCGTCTTGTTCGTGGCCGAGGCAGCATGCTGGGTCGAAACCACCACACTCGTAATTTTCACCGGCTTGTCATCCACATACTTCACCGAAACCTGACTCTTCGCATCCGGCCGAAGCCATGCAGCGGCACCGGCTTTGCGCAACTTCGTGAGCTGCCTCCCGAGCCGATGCGAAAACATGATCGGCGCCGGCATCAATTCGCGCGTCTCGTTGCACGCATAGCCGAACATCAATCCCTGATCACCGGCTCCCTGCTCTGCCGTCGCTTTGCCCACCGCCTTTTTGGCATCGACGCCTTGCGCGATGTCCGGGCTTTGGGCCGTCAGATAATTGTTGATGAAAACTTTGTCCGCGTGAAACACATCGTCGTCATTCACATAACCGATGTTCCGGATGGCGGCGCGGATGACCTGCTCGTAGTCAAACTTCGACTTGGTCGTAATCTCGCCGCCCACACACACCACGTTACTCTTCACAAACGTCTCGCACGCCACACGGCTGCTCTTGTCACCCGCCAGGCAGGCATCGAGAATCGCATCGCTGATCGTATCCGACACCTTGTCCGGATGCCCCTCGCCGACTGATTCGGAGGAAAAAATGTAGCTGTTCGCCATGGTAAAATCCCGGTTGCTTCATGCGACGGCCAATTTACATATTGACGCATCAAGATGGGATGATATTTAATTTCCACTGTGCGTCAACGGAATTTTATCCACGCATGAGCCAAACATTGAAAATCCTCCGCGCCCTCGGCGATCCCACGCGCCTGCGCCTGCTCGCGTTGCTGGAGAGGGAGGAGTTGTCCGTCAACGAGCTGCAATCCATCACGGGCCTTGGGCAATCGCGGATTTCCACACACTTGGGATTGTTGCAGGAAACCGGCCTGGTAACCAGCCGACGCGACGGCAAGCGATCGCTTTATCAGCTTGAGCAGTCCCCCGCCAATCGGGAATGCCTTTCGCTCGTGCAACAAGCCGCCGCAGAATCAGAAGAGACCGAAAGCGACCAAGCGGGCTTGCGCCGCATTCTTGAACAACGCAACAACGCGCAACAAGTCTATTTCAATCAAATCGCCGGCCGCTTCGATCGCCAATATGGACCGGGGCGATCGTGGCAGGCTTTTGGCCAATTCCTTTTGCGCGTTTTGCCTCCACTCGACATTGCCGATCTTGGCTCCGGCGAAGGCTTGCTGGCTGAGTTGCTTGCCCGCCGCGCGCGCAAGGTCATTTGTGTCGACAACTCCAAACGCATTGTTGATTTCGGCACGCGTAAGGCCAAGAAGAATGGGTTAAAGAATGTTGAGTTTCGTCAGGGCGACATTGAGTCCCCGCCCATTCGAGCGAACACGATTGACCTCGCGCTATTCAGTCAGGCGCTCCATCATGCCGAACATCCCGAGGCAGCCATCGCCGCCGCGCACAAAATCCTTCGGCCCGGCGGTCAAATGATGATTCTCGATTTGCTCGAGCACAACCAATCCGACGTCGCCTCTCACCTGGGCGACCAATGGCTGGGATTTAGCGAAACGCAATTACACGCTTGGCTGGACACTGCAGGTTTTAGTGAGATCGAAGTCACCGCAGTGGCCCGCGAAGACGAACCGCCGCATTTTCAAACGGTACTAGCCACCGGCATGAAGCCGGTTTAGCTCAGGTTCTTCAAGCGCCCCGTGCTGTCACCGAGCCGATCGGTGGGCGTTCCCATGATGTCCAGCATGTTCAGGAACAAGTTGGCCATCGGGGTATTCGTCGGGTAACGCACGTGACGACCGGTTTCAATGGCGCCGTTGGCGTTGCCGGCGAGGAGCACAGGCAGGTCGTGGTGGGTGTGGCGGTTGCCATCGCCGATCGCGCCGCCGTAAACAATCATGCTGTGGTCGAGCAATGTGCCGTCGCCTTCCTTGATGCTCTTGAGGCGATCGAGGAAATGCGCGAAAAGTATGCAATGGTAGCGGTTGATCTTCGTGAGATCCTCCACCTTGTCCTTGGCATTGCGGTGATGGCTGATGCTGTGATGACCTTGACGCACGCCGAGGTGCGGGTAGCTGCGGTTGTCGCCATCATGGGCGAGTAGATAGGAGGCGATGCGTGTGCTATCGGTTTGGAACGCGAGCGCCATCATGTCACTCATCAGGCGCACGTGCGCGCCAAAGTCACGCGGTTTGCCGGCGGGCACGCTGAAGCCGTCGGGAAGTTCAACATTTGCCTTGGCCATCGCTTCAATGCGCTTCTCCAATTCGCGGATGGAGTCGAGATACTCGTCGAGTTTGCGTTTGTCGGTATAGCCGAGCTTTTTCTCCAAGCGCTTGGCGTCCTCCAGCGCGAAGTCGAGAATGCTTTTGCGATAGCGTTCGCGGCGAACCTTGTTTTCGTCCCGCTCTTTTTTGCTGCCTCCGGCAAACAGCCGATCAAAGACGGCCTTCGGGTTGGATTCCGGCGGCATCGGCGAGGATGCGTTCTTCCAAGCGAGGTTAAATTGATATGCGCAGCTGTACCCCGAGTCGCACCGGCCGCTGAGGCGCACGCCGTCACTGCTGAGCTCCAGTGAGGACAGCCGTGTTTGGTCGCCGATTTTTTGCGCGGCGATTTGATCAACGGATACACCGAGCTTGATGTCCGCGCCGCTGGTCTTGCGTGCTTGAGCACCCGTGAGGAAGGTGGCATTCGCCCGGGCATGATCGCCGGCACCGTCGCCATTCGCCCGTGCCTTGTCATGGGCCAAGCCGCTGAAGACGAGCATATCGTCGCGGTGTTTGGCAAGCGGCTCGAGGATGTGCGAAAATTGATAGTCCTTCCCCTCCCCCTTCACGTTCCATTTTTCCTGGATGACACCGTTGGGAATGTAGATGAACGCCATGCGCGTGGGGAATTTGGCATTGCCCGCCGCGAGTGCACGCGCGGGAATCATCGCCTCCAAAGTGGGCAGCGCGATGGCTGTGCCGAGCCCGCGCAGAAAAGTTCGCCGTGGTAATTGCATATTACTCATCTCCTCGTTGGACGAAATATACCCGAAATTGGTTCAAAAAACAAGCGGCGGAATCTATTTCCCGGCTTCGCCGCGCTTCATGTCAAATGGCAGGCTCGTCACAATGCCGCCGATCAGCTCATTGAACCGATATCCCTTGGACTGCAGCCGCTTGACGATGGTGTCCACCGTGCGTTTGTCGTAATACTCCAACCCACGCCCTAGGGCGTAAGTGAGCATTTTTTCTGTGAGACAACGCGCGAAAAGATCGCTCTTTTTATTGGTCAAAATCTGGCGCAACTCCGCTGCATTCTTAAATGCCTCCCCGCTGTCGAGCTTGCCGGCAGCGTCGATGGGTTGACCGTTGTCCTTTGCTCGATAACGCCCGATGGCGTCGAAATGCTCAAAAGCAAACCCAATCGGATCCATCTTTTCATGGCACGAAGCACAAACGGCATTGGTGCGATGCTTCACCA
Organism: Verrucomicrobia bacterium UBA6614; assembly: GCA_002433235.1. Taxonomy (GTDB): domain Bacteria; phylum Verrucomicrobiota; class Verrucomicrobiia; order Limisphaerales; family UBA1100; genus UBA6614. Next base: position 14,021 of record DJHS01000007.1, on the reverse strand, counting down.
TTTGCTCGCGCAAAGTGCCCTTGTCAGCCCCGACCACCTCCAGCTCGGGGACGTCCGGTGGTGGTGGTGGCGGCGGTGTTCCCAAAATATTTTCCAACACGTACTTGCCGCGTTTCACCGGCGAGGTGCGGTTGGGATCACTGGTGACCGTGAGGATGCTCGCGTGGCCAAGAATGCCGCCGCGTCCCGTGCCCTTAAGCGACACTTGGCGGAATTGATTTCCCGCAATATTTTTCACGCCATAATGCTTCGCGAGTCGGGCATTTAAAAAACTATAGTCGGCCGACAGCAACTCCAGCACGCTTCGGTTTTCGCGCATCACATGGCCGAAGAGCAATTCGGTCTCGCGTCGCATGTCATCACGCAGCTCGGGCGTGTAGGTGGGGAACAGCTTGCGGTCAGGCCGATACACATTGAGGTTGCGCAACTCAAGCCACTGGCCGGCGAAATTCTCGACAAGCGATTTGGCGCGGTCGTCCTTGAGCATGCGCGACACTTCAGCGCTGAGGTTTTTCCGCAGCTCACCTTGCCTGGCAAGCTGCAAGAGTTTTTCATCGGGCAAACTGCTCCAGATAAAAAACGAAAGCCGCGAGGCAAGCTCAAATTCATTGAGCGACCGGATGGCCTTGGGATTGTCCGGCGCGCCATCCAGTTCCCAGCGGAAAATAAAGTGCGGCGAAACCAAGGTCGCCATCACCGCCAGCCGCACCGCCTCCTCGAAGCTGCCACCATCCACCATGGCTTGGCCGGCGAGGACCATGATGCGCTTGGCCTCGTCCTGTTCGATGTCACGGCGATACGCCCGTCGCAAAAATTTCCGCACAAACTCCACCGCCGCCTCACGTCGTTCGCCCTGGGGGATGGGGTAGCGAAAATAATGCCGCTGAAAGTCAGTTATCTTTTTCGGGTCCATGGGCTTGCCTTGTTCGGGCACGGCCACGGCTTGCTCGGCGATCTTCTCCGCGGCGGCGAGATATTTCTCGAGCAGCAATGGCGACATTGAGAGAACATCGCCGATGTTGTCAAAGCCGTGCCCGGAATCGTCCGCGGGAAAATCCTTGGCCGGCTGGAAATCAACCATCATCAAGTCCCGGATGACGTTGTTGTATTCCGTGCGATTGAGCCGGCGCACCGTCACGCGGCCGGGATCCGGCGGTGAGTTCACATAAAAATCATCGAGCGAATGTCGAATCCAGCCCGCAATCAGCGTTTGCTCCTCCTTGTTGGGCCGTTTTTTACGCCCTTCCGGCGGCATCTCACCGGCGCGGACCTTGCGGAACACCTGCTCCCAAAGCTTGTAACCGCGATGCACATCGCCCGCCTTTTTGAAATCGTCAAACTTAATGCCGCCCTTTTCCTGGCCGTCGCCGTGGCAGGCAAAGCAGTGATCCTCGATCAGCGGCAAAATGTCTTTTTCGAACTTGGCCTTCGCCGGATCCGCCGCGAATGCAGTCAAACCGCAGATTGTGCCAAACAAAATGTAAGTAAAAATCCTCACGCTAGTTCCGCCCAACAGACGAGTGAAACGTCCGGGTGGATTCAAATTTCCTCACGCAAAAACCTCGCGCACCGGCTTGCCATGATCCGTGATCGGCACGGGGCGGTCTCCAGCATACAGGTTTTTGTGCGGATTAATGCCGAGCGCACAATGAATCGTGGCAAACAATTCCGGAACGGAAACCGGCCGCTCCGCAATTTTCATCCCCAAATCATTGGTCACACCAATCGCTTGGCCGGTCTTCAGCCCGCCGCCCGCCATGGCGACGGTGAATGAACCGGGATGATGTCCGCGCCCGCCGCCGCCATCAAACTGCGCCGGTCGGCCAAACTCGGTGGACACCACGATTAACGTCTTGTCGAGCAGCTTGCGATTCTCGAGGTCGGTCACCAATGTCGCCAAGGCAGCGTCCAACTGCTGAATGAGCACGTGCTGTTTTTCCTGACCCTGATTGTGCGTGTCCCAACCAGTGCCGTTAATAAAATTCAGGTTGAATGAAACCTCAATGAACCGGACGCCCCGCTGCACCAACCGCCGCGCCAACAGGCAGCGCTGGCCAAATTCATCGCCATAAGCATTGCGCAACGCATCCGGCTCTGACTTCAGGTTAAACGCACTTTTGAATTCTCCCCGCCCCAACGTCAGCGCCTCGTCAATCGCGGCATCGTAGCCCGCAATTTTTTTATCACGCGGATTGCGCCTTAAAAATTCGCCGCGCACCTTTTCCAGCAGCCGCTCGCGATCAGACATCCGCGCACTCGTGATCTCCTTCGGCCGCGCCAATCCCTCGGGCCCCGCCTTCGTGTCGGTCAGGTAAATGTACCCGTACTTCGCACCCAGAAAGCCCGGACCGCGCGTGAGGTTGGGGTAACCCATCACCACATACGCAGGCATGCCGGCGTTCGCCTTGCCGCGTTCGTGCGCGACCACCGAGCCGATGGAAGGATACACAATCGTGCCGCTCGTTGGGCGCCCCGTGTGCATGCGGTTGGTCGCTGCCGCGTGCTCGTCCACCACGTTATGGTTCACCGTGCGCATCAGCACAAACCGGTCGAGCAACTTGGCACAACCCTTTAAATGTTCGCACACCTGCACCCCGGGCACGGCAGTGTCAATGGCGGGATACGCCGAGCCGGCCTTTTTCAGCTTTGGGTCACCCACACGCTTGGGGTCCCACGTATCAATCTGGCAGGCCCCACCGCCCAGCCAAATAAAAATACAATGCTCCGCTTTGCCCTTGGGAAAAGTTTTCTCGGCCGCGAATGTGCTCGGCAGCGCCGCCGCCCCCATCGCTGAGGTGGCCAGGAATTTTCTGCGATCCAAAGTATCCATCACGGCACAAAAATGAATTCCGGTGAGTTAATCAGCGCAAACACCACATCCTCAAAACTCTCGCGCCAAGGCGCCCTCAGCCGGGCCGTCGGCGGATCGCCTTCGCGGGCCAATCGTTCCAGCTCCAGCTTGATGCGCGTGGCATCGGCGTGAAGGTGGTTGGACCACGATACGGCATGCACCTTTACGTGCCGCGTTGCCGGTTTCGCATCCTTCAACACGCGAAAAGCGAATGTCTGGCAAATGTGATCGAAAAAAAGCGCTGCCTCCTTGTCCGTGGGCGGCCGCGATAAAATTCGCAGATACAATTTTTCAATCATCGCCTTGGTATCGATGTTCTTGAGCGCGAGCGCAGTGAAAGCACTGTCTTCTGAGAGCTGCGTTGCGCGTTTGCCGATGATGCCATTTAGCAAAATGGCTGGCTGCAGGACGTTGGGCACGTCATCACGGGCGGTGATGGCGTCCTGCCGGGCATCGCGCCAACCGAAATTCTTGAGCGTATCCACCACGCTTTGAGCCTTGGGAATAGCCAATGCCGGTCGGTCGCGTTCATTGGAAAGCGAGGTAAATTCCCACGCGCGGCGCGGGCTGCCGAGGTTCAGAAACGTGGTCACCGGCCGTCGGCCGTCGACATCGAGGGTGAGCAGCTCCACGCCCATCGCTTTGCCGGAGACGGCAAACAGTGAATCGACAATTTGTTCGGCGGTCAGGCGCCGCCGAGCAGGACCGGCAAAAAATCGTGTGGCCGCTTCTCCAGGTTTGACAGCTGCAGTGTCGATTTGGCGTTGATATGTGTGCGAATTGAGGATGAGTCTCGCCACATGTTTGAGGTCGTAGCCGCTTTCAACGAACTGCCGTGCGAGCCAATCCAGTAAGAGCGGATGTGACGGCTCGGCCTCGGACCAGTCGTCCACCGGCTCCACGATGCCCCAGCCGAGGTAGCGTTTCCACACGCGGTTGACCATGACCTTGGCGAAACGGTCATTTGCCGGATCCGTGATTTGCGCGGCAAGCTGAGCGCGAGTGTTGGCGTGGATTGGCTCGCTGAGAGGTTTGGCAAACGGCCAAGCGGGCGGGACCTTGCTGCCGGGCTTGAGGCTCACCTCCACGCGCGGTTTTCGCCCATCGGGCAAAGGCGGCACACTGCTGGTCTTTGGTACTGCCAAGGGCGACTGCTGCAACATGGCTGCGATTCCAAAGAGGTCCTTTTGATCGAAATCATGAAACGGCGCGTCGTGGCAGCGGGCGCACTTCATTTGGCGGCCGAGGAATGCCTGCGCCAGCACTTGCGCCTTGGCAGCCATCGGCACGTCGTTTTGCGTGGCCATCGCAAAGCCCGCCGGACCGCCATAATATTTACTGCCCTCCATCATCACCAGCTCGGTCAGGAACCGGTCCATCGGTTTGTTGTCCTGCAGACTCTCGTGGATCCAAAAACGAAACGGCCCCGTGTTGTTGAGCATCGGCTTGAGGATATTTGGATTCTCCGCGAGCACATCCTGCCAGTAGCTGGTCCAGTGATCCGCCCAGCCAAGGTTGTCCTTCAGAAACCGGTCGATGGCTCGCGCTCGACGGCCGGGCTTCTTGTCATTTTGAAAGGCTGCGATCTGTTCGGGCGTCGGCACCACGCCGACGGTGTCCAGCGCCACGCGCCGCAGGAACGCCCAGTCATCGGTCAACGCCAACGGCTCGCGACGGGCTTTGGAAAGCTTGAGGTTGATGAAATCGTCGATGGCATTTTGCGAAGGCAGGTTGGTGATGTTAGTGGCCACCACTTTGGGCTGCCCTTCAACCGTCGCACGCACGATGGAGTGTCGCTGTTTCCACTTAGCCGCTTCCGCCTGACTGACATTTGCGCGAGTGGCTCGGTCGACGGCAAACATCCGCAACCGTTCTGCGCGCGCAAAAGCATCCCAACCATCATCGGTCAATGCCACGCGGGTCTTGGGTGAGAGCAACTGAAATGATTTACCGTCCGAAGAAATAGCCACCGAAAGCTCCCCCGTCTCCGGCCGGAGGCTTTTGCCGCCGACAAAGGCTTCCAGCAACACGAGCTGCTCGCCGCCGGTGGAGGTGAATTTGACCAGCTGCTCCTGCATGCCCGGGCGAAGCATCCGGGTGAATTCGCCCAAACTTTCAGGCAACACGGGTACGGGCTGATGGCCGTTGGAGTTGCGCGAAGCGGGCTTGGTGCTGGCGACGACTTTGCCATCCATCCATAACCGCGCCGAGGTGCGTGCGCGCAATAGGATGCGATGCTCGCCCTTGGGTAGGTTCACCTTGGCCGCCGCGCGCAACAGGAACGAGCTGGAGCGGTCAACGATGAGCCCCTTGGCGTTGTATTTTTTGGGGAGGAATGGGAAGGCGAACACGGCCGAGTCAAACTGCGCGGCGGCATCAGTGGCCACGTAGTTCCAATTTTCGCCAATGCCCTCGTGCAGTGTGGCGCGCACCTTGCCGGCGGGCAACGCGTCCACGTCCAAGGTAAATTCCCGTCGCGCACTTTTGAACCGGCCCGCGAGGCGTTCAGCGGAAAGTACCTTTCGGTAAATGGCGACTTCATCAATGCGTCCATCGAACGGAATACCCGATGCCCCGCCCTGCGAGGCGCCAATGCGCAGCTCGTCATCGTCAGTCCACGGCGCGGAATCCGTTTGCCCGCCCATGTCCCACGCGCCATCGGTGGGTTGGCCATCAATGTAGCCGAGCACGCTCGAACCCTTGCCGAAGGTGTACGTGAGCGCCACGTGATGCCACTCGCCCGCACCCAGTAAACCATTGGACGTCCATCGATGCCACGTCGTGTTGGCCGCATTGCGAAACAAAAACGACAACCCCGAACCGCCCTTTACGCCCACCAGCCGCAGCGCGTAATTTTGATTATTTTGCGGAACGCCTTTCCGGTATGTCCGCCCCTTGCCCGCGATGTACATGAACCGTCCCGCCGGCACGATCTGCTTCGGAGCCACCCAAGCCTCGATGGTGATGGAATCACCCTTCGCAAAATCCAGCACGCTCTTTTTGCCGGGGTCGGCTACTCCGAGAAAATTCCCGGTGGCATCAAAGGCCATGGATTTGTTGTCCGCCGAAAATTCCGGATAATAAAGCGGCCGAGGCCCCGGCGGGAGGGATTGAATCAATTGACCGCTCAAGTCGCCGACCACCGATTTCACTGTCGGACTTTTCGCCGCCGAAAAACGCCAATACGCCACCGGCTTGTCAGCGAGCACCTTGTCGGAATAAGCGTCCGCCCACAGCATTATTGGCCAAAGTGCAAATAAAACCGAGATGCGTTTCGCCCAATTCATGCGGCCTTCATTCTCGCCGACTATATCAAAAAAACAAGCCCGGCTTGCACCGGGCTTGGTGGAAAAAGTTGACTACGCCTTGTCTCGCACGTGCAGCCAAGTATGCACATGCGGCCGGCCGCGGAAGTACCAGAGCATCGCCGGGCCCTCGACCTGCCAGACGTCCCATGTGCCGTCCTTGCCGATGTCTTCGTTTTTGTAAAAGGCGATATGCAGGTTGTCGAAGCCGTTTTTCTCGATGAGCTTCATAGACTCGTCGGCGTCCTTTTTGCGGAAAGGCGCGAGCATGTCTTTCATCACCGAGCGCATGAGGCCCTTTTGGTCCTTGCTCATGTCCGCAGTGCGCAGTCCGGGCAAACCTTCCTTTTTGCCGGTGAGCTTCACGGTGCGGGTGCCGTGTTCGCCGCGCGAGGTGCCCAAGAGGGCGGCCTTGCGTTGCTTGCCGTCGAGCGCCTGGAAGAGCTCGTTTGGCCGCTTGGCTTGGAACCAGTAGGCGTTGCCGGGATGGTCGGGCTTCTCATTGAATTCCTTGGGCGAGTGGCCGTAGAAAATCGGGCCACCAAAGGCTGCACCTTCAAGCGAGTCACCGTCGCAGCGCCGCGTGACGTGGCGCCCGCTGAGCACGAACTCAAACTTGCCGGAACCGGGCTTGCCGAAGAGCGCGATGGCACAGTCGCCAAAGCCGCCGCTCGCGTCGCTGTCCACTTGGTCGAAAACCGTCTTGCGATACTCGTCGCTGTGCAGTCCATTGAAAATCTGCTTCACGAGGTCGGCCTGGTCGTCCTCCATGTCGCCCACGGCGGACTTGGTAATGAACCAGTTGTTGTCCACCTTGTTGCGCAGCGGATGCTCCCACGGAAAGCAAATGGCCTTGCGCTGTTTGTCGTTGAGGCTCTTGTAAAGCTGCGTGACGAGCGTCTCCGGCTGCGCCGCCTTTTTCTTCGCCGCCAATGCTTCACCAGCCATCGGCGCCGCCGCAGCCACCGCCAAACCGGTGCCGGCAGCCTTCAGGAATTCACGCCGCGACTGTTCGCAGCAATCGGGGATTTCGGGGGAAGGAGTGGTCTTCATGGGGAAATCGTAGCGAAGCCAGCGGGGGTGGCAATGACTAATTTCTAATGACGAATGTCTAATGAATGACCAATGCCCAAACCCAAAAATTAGTCATTACGCATTCGTCATTAGTCATTTCCCAATAATGTCCGCAATCGGCTCCCCTTTCGCAATCGCCAGAGGCTGATCTTGCGTGTTGTGAATCTCCGTCCCATGCGGGATGCCCAGCAGGTGATACATCGTCGCCGCGAGGTCGTCGGGTTTCACGGGGTTTTCGTCGGGATACATTCCGTGTTTGTCGGATGCGCCGTAAACATGACCGCGCTTGATGCCGCCGCCGGCGAGTAGCACGGTGTAGCATTGCGGCCAGTGATCGCGGCTTTTGTTGGCATTGATCTTCGGCGTGCGGCCAAATTCGCCCATCCAGATGACCAGCGTTTCATCGAGCAGTCCGCGTTCGTCCATGTCGTTGAGGAAGACCGGCAGTGTGTGCTCGGTGATCGGCAGGTGATATTTCTCGATGATGGGAAACATGCGGGTGTCATTGAAGCCGTGCGTGTCCCAGCCGCCCTCGGTGGTGCTCTGGCCGCCGATGCTCTTTGAGAAATAAACCGTCACAAATTTTGCGCCATGCTCCACCAATCGCCGCGCCAATAGACAGCCTTGGCCATACGTCGTGCGCCCATAAGCCTCGCGAGTTTTTGCCTTCTCCTGACTGAGGTCGAATGCCCTCCGCAGTTTGGTAGACGAAAGCATCGCGAGCGATTTTTGGTAAAGCGCGTCCACGCCCCGCGCCTCCGCCGAGACCTCGAGCAAGCCGGCTTGTTTGTCGATCAGCGACTGAAGCCCGCGTCGGGCAGTGAGGCGGTCGAGTGAAAGGTTGCCGGGCAGGCTCAATTCCGGCAGTGAAAAGTCTTTCGCGTTGGGATCGCTTTGGAAAAAGAACGGATCGTGTTGCTTGCCGAGAAAGCTCGCGTGCTGGCCGGGCGATTTGGATCCATCGGCAATCGTGTAAGGGTAACTCACAAACGAAGGCATGTCGTTCTGCGTCGGCGCAAACTTGTCCACCACCGAGCCGTACGCCGGATACAACGCCAGCGAATCGCGCAACCGCTGGTCGTCACTCGGCGGCGCGTGCCCGGTCAGCGCGTAATACGCCGCTGAGTTGTGGTTCTTCATCGTGTGATGCACCGACCGCACAAGCGTCACCTTATCCATCACCTTCGCCGTGAGCGGCATTTTTTCACAAATGCCAATGCCATCCGCACTGCTCGCGATGGGCTTGTACGGCCCACGAATCCCGCTGGGCGCACCGGGCTTCATGTCAAACATGTCCACATGCGACGGCCCGCCAAATTGAAAAAGGAAAACGACCGACTTGGCCCGAATCTTCGGCCCTTTGCCGGAAGTTGCTGCGCCCAGCAATTTAGGCATCGTTAGCCCCAACATGCCGAGGCCGCCGACCTTGAGCATGGTTCTGCGCGAAATTGAATTGTGACTCACCATCGAAACAAAAACTCTTTCGTGTTCAACAACGACCACAACAAATCCTCCCACGCCTGGCGGTGTTCGGGGGCGGTGGCGAAGTGCTTGTCAATTTGGGCCAGCTCCTTGCGGTTTGGCGGACGGGCGATGGCTCGCCAAAACAGGGTGTCGACCCGTTGATTATCGGTTTGTTTGCTGGCGAGGAGTGGCTTCAGGTAATTGTTTTTATCCATGATGAGGTTGTTCATCGTGGGGCCGCACCAGGTGCGGAACGACTGACGAAGGGTGATGTCGTCGCTGCGCTCGCAGTCGCAGGCGATGAGGCGCTCGGGCTTGCCGAACATACCGAGGAAATGGTCCGCATCCGTCGGCGGCTCGCCTTTGCGCCGGCGCGGCACGTAGCCTCCGGCGAGTTGCCCGGCGCGGGTGCCGAGCGGATGATTGGCGTACTTGGGCCAAACGCCCGTGGCAGCCGACAACGAATCGAGGAGTTGCTCCGCCTCCAGTCGCCGCGGCACGGCGCGCGCGTAGTTCTCCGTGTCATCACCGTTGTCGCCGGATATTTCGTGCGAGAGTTGGTACGCACGCGAAGCCATGATCGTGCGAATGAGATGGCGCACATCGAACTCGTTTTTCCGAAAATCCTCCGACAACGCCTGAAGCAGCGCCGGATGACTGGCGGGATTTGTCGGGCGAAAATCGTCAATGGGATTCACCAACCCGCGCCCCATGAGCTGATACCAAATGCGATTGGCCTGCACGCGGGCGAAGAACGGATTGTCCGGCGCGGCCACCCAGTCTGCCAGCGCGCCAAGCTTGTCGGCGGACGCAATGGCCCCGCCCTGCCCCAGCAGCCGGTGCACGGCAGGCTTGCCGGTGCGAGCGTTGGTGATGGTTTCGTCAGGCTTTAAAAAGACGATTTGCTCGCCTTTGAACTCGTGCTGGTCCAGCCGGTCAGCGCGGTTGTTGCTGAGCACCTTGTAGTCCACGCCGGCAAAAAGCGCGGTCCAGTCGTAATAGTCATCCTGCGTCCAACGGTCGAAGGGGTGATTGTGGCACTGGGCGCACTTGAGCCGTACGCCGAGGAAAACCTGTGCGGTGTTCTCCGCGCGAATGACCGGTGTGCGATGAGCTCGATAAAAATTCGCCGGCGGATTCTTGTACGTGCTCCCGCGAGAGGCGATGATTTCCCGCGCCATCACGTTGAGCGGTTTGTTTTCCGCAAAGCTGCGTCGCAGCCACTGGTAAAAGACATGAACGCCTTTGCGGTCGAGCTGCTTCTCCTCGTTGCGCAATAGGTCGCTCCATTTCAGCGCCCAAAACTCCGCAAACTCCGGCCGCTTCATCAACTGCTCCACGAGCCGCTGCCGCTTGCCGCGCGAACTGTCAGCCACGAACGCCTGCACCGTTTCGCCCCGCGGGATGAATCCCAGCAAATCGAGATACGCGCGCCGGATGAAGGCGTTGTCATCGCACAAGCCGGACGGGTTCAGCCGCATTGACTGCAGCTTCGTGAACACGTGCCGGTCGATGTAATTCATCTCCGTTGGCTGGCTCCACTTGAAATCCGCCCGTGCCGGAATGAACGCCACCGGCACCGGCACCTGCTTCTCGAGGAATCGCACCAGCACCGTGCTCTCGCCGAACTCCTTGCGCCGCACAATCCCTCCAGCATTCACCTCCACATTCTGATTTGAGGGCTCATAAACCGCCATCGCCGTCACATCGCGCGAAGTGTTGTTGGCAAAAAAAGCCCGCACCGTGATGGCAATCTCCTTTCCCGGCGCCCGCACAATCCGCCGCGTGGCTTGCACCTGCAACCGAACCACCGCCGGGGCTATGGCGGTGTCGTTGAGCATGCCGGTGGCTATCCAATCGCGGAGGATTTGAAAGTCGCGTGAGCCGGGCTTGAAGCGTTGCCCGCCCTTGTGCGCCACCGTTCCAGTGGCTTTGCGGAGCAAGAGGCTGTGATCCGGCTCAATGGCATCCACTCGTCGCCCAAACTGTCCGCGCGTGAGCGTCAAAAAATCTGTTGCCAAATCTTCCCCTCGCAACGACAGCTTGAAGCCGCCCTTGCCATTGGCATTGCCGTGACACGTGCCGGCATTGCAACCGGCCTTCGCCAGCACCGCCATCACGTCATTGCGGAATGAGGGAACGGCCGGTGCTGCCGGAAGCGCCATCGCGCCCAGCAACAAAATGAAAATGGCTTTTACCCTCGCCATCAATGCGAACGACCTTATCATCCGACGACGATTTCAACGAGGAGAATTCAAATGACCAAGGACCAAGTATCAATGACCAAGGAGGCTCCAATGCCCAAACCCCAACCCCGTGTTTGGTTATTGGTCATTGTTTGGTCATTGGTCATTGGTCATTGGTCATTCGCCGCTCCGCGGCCCGTGGCCGAATTGCTGAAGAGCGCCAAGCCGTCAGTGGTCACCGTCATTCACGAGGGCCGTGGCGCGGCGCGGGAAGGCACGGGCACCGGTTTCGTGGTTGGCAAAAACCTCATCGCTACCTGCCTGCACGTGGTCGGCGAGGCGCGGCCGGTGCACGTGCGTTTGGGAGACGGCACGAAACTGGAAGTGCTGGCGGTGCACGCTTGGGATCGGAAATTGGATTTGGCAGTGCTGAAAGTGAAAGGCGGCGAGGCGATGAAGGCGCTGGCTTTGGGGGATTCCAGCAAACTCATCCAAGGCGCGCCGGTGGTGGCGATTGGCAATCCGATGGGGCTGGAGGGCAGCGTTGTGCAGGGCGTGCTCTCAGCGCGGCGCGAGATGGAACTGGGCGAAATGTTGCAGCTGGCCATCCCCGTGGAGCCGGGCAACAGCGGCGGACCGGTGCTGGACCGCGAGGGGCGTGTGCACGGCATCATGACTCTGAAGAGCCGCGTGACGGCGAATCTCGGCTTTGCGATGCCGGTGAATGCGCTCAAGCCGCTGCTGGCGAAACCCAATCCGGTGCCGATCGCGCGCTGGCTGACAATTGGTGCGCTCAATCCGCGCGAGTGGGAGCCGATGATGGGCGCGCGATGGACACAGCGCGCGGGTCGCATTCGTGTGCGCGAGGCGGGCAGCGGATTTGGTGGGCGGTCGTTATGCCTTTCGAAACTGCCCAAGCCCAAGCTGCCCTACGAGCTGGAAGTGACCGTGAAGCTGGACGACGAGCGCGGCGCGGCCGGATTGGCTTTTGCGGCGGATGGCGGCCAGCGTCATTACGGGTTTTACCCTACCGCCGGCAAACTCCGGCTGACGCGGTTTGATGGCGAGACGGTTTTCACGTGGAAAATTTTGCAGGACATGGACGTGCCCGCGTACCGTCCCGGCGACTGGAACACCATCAAGGTGCGTCATGAAAAAGGGCTCATCAAGTGCTTCGTGAATGATCAGCTCGCATTTGATATGAAGGATGACGGGCTGGCTAACGGTCGCATTGGGCTGGCAAAGTTTCGGGATACGGAGGCAGAGTTTCGCGATTTTCGAGTGGGCAAAAAGCTCACCAGCCTTGCGCCCGCGCCGGCGCTGTTGGCCAAGCTCGAGCAAGCCGTGGCGGCCCTGAAACCAGTGGATGAGTTTGACGCCAAGACCGTTAATGAGCTGAAACCCAATGCGAATCTGAACAATGAGTTGCTCCGCAAGCGCGCCGACCTCCTAGAGGCGCAGGCTGGGCAACTGCGGCGACTGGCCAATCTTGTGCACGAACGCGCGGTGCAGGATGCGTTGCGGGCGGAATTCAAAAAGGATGATGCGAAGGTGAATTTGCTGCGTGCGGCGCTGCTTGTCGGCAAGCTGGATAATGCGGACATTGATCTGGCGCATTATGAAAAGGAGGTGGGCGAAATGGCGACGGAGATTCGCGCCAAGCTGCCGAAAGACGCCGATGCGGCTAAACGGCTGGCGGCACTTAGCAAGTACATGTTCGAAGAGAACGGCTACCACGGAAGCCGTGGTGATTATTACAATCGCGCAAATAGCTACCTCAATGAGGTCATCGATGATCGTGAAGGCATTCCGATTACGCTTTCGGTATTGTATATGGAACTGGCTCGGCGGCTGGACCTGAAGATGGCTGGCATCGGCTTGCCGGGGCATTTCGTGGTGGCGCAGCTGACGGAAGGCAAAGAGCCGCAACTCATTGATGTGTTTGAAAACGGCAAGCTAATCTCCCACAAAGATGCCGGAACCATCGTGCGTAATTTTGCCGGTGTGCCGTTGCGTGACGAGCATCTCGCGCCGGTGGACAATCGCGCCATCATTGTTCGTATGCTGCGCAACCTGATCGGCATCAGCAACGAAAACCAGCCCCCGGAAGTCGTGTTGCGCTACCTGAACACGCTCCTGCTGCTGCAGCCCGACTCACCGCAGGAACATCTCAATCGCGCGCTGATGTACATGCGCCTGAAGCAGAACGCAAAGGCCAAGGAAGACGTTCGCTGGCTGCTTGAAAATGATCCGCCGGGTTTCAATCGTGATCGATTGATGGAT
>DJHS01000007.1:0-444 GCA_002433235.1 Verrucomicrobia bacterium UBA6614 | reverse complement strand
CCATTCCTTTTTAGTGAAATCGTAAGGAATTGCAAACAACTGATCTTGAGTGATATGAAAAACTGTAATCTCCGTAAACTTAGATTTTGGCGAGGGCAACTGAACAAAGTTAACTCCCCGATACTGGTTTACACTCGAGTAATGGTAATGGCCTCCCAGCACGAGGATTACATTGGATTCCCCAATCACTTCCACTAATTCATCCTTGTTGGTCATTGCATCATGGCAGAGATGAGTAAAAATCACCACGGGCATGTCTTTTGGCAGTTTAGCCAATTGGATCTTCAAATAACTCAGAGCCTCCTTGGTTAAAGGCTGGGCCGGCTTGCCCTTCGGGTCAAACTTTGACCATAAGCCGATGAAAGCAACTCCTCCTTTTTCAAAGGTATAACTCAAACCGCCATGTTTCTTTTTTAACCAATTAATCATGGTTGGAGAAAACGC
>DJHS01000140.1:0-2704 GCA_002433235.1 Verrucomicrobia bacterium UBA6614 | reverse complement strand
CGGCTGCAAACCATCGCGTGGCCGGCCGCTGGTCTCCGGCGCGGCGTCGATGTTGTTGAAGAATGCGAACAGCGAATAGAAATCCTTCTGCGTAAACGGATCGTACTTGTGGTCGTGGCACGTGGCGCACTGCACCGTCATGCCCATGAACGCAGTGCCTACCGCCGTCACGCGATCCACCACGTTTTTGAAAAAACTTTCCTCCGGCAACGCCGTGCCGCGGTCGATGATCAGGTGCATCCGGTTGAAGCCCGACGCCACCAGCTGGTCACCCGTCGGTTTCGGGTACAAATCTCCAGCCAACTGATAACGCACAAAATCGTCGTACCCGAGGTTGTCGTTGAATGACCGAATCAGCCAATCGCGATAAGCGATGAAGTTCCGGTAAAAATCCTTATGCATCCCATTCGTGTCCGCGAAGCGCACGAGGTCCATCCAGTAACGCGCCATGTGCTCGCCGTACGCCGGCTCGGCCAACAACCGATCCACCAGCGCCTCGTACGCCTCCGGGCGCTTGTCCGCCACAAACGCCCGCACCGCCTCGCGCGTGGGCGGCAGCCCCGTGAGGTCAAACGTCACCCGCCGAATCAACGTTCGCTTATCCGCTGCTTCCGCCGGCTGCAAGCCCGCTGCCTCCATGCGTGCCAGAACAAACCGGTCGATTGCCAGCTGGCCCCAAGCCGCGTCCTTTACCTTCGGCAGCGCCGGCTTCTTCGGTGCCGCAAACGCCCAAAACACCTCGTACTTCGCGCCCGATTGAATCCAGCGCTTGATGATGTTCAGCTCCCGTTCCGTCAGCGGTTTCTGATGCGCATCCGCCGGCGGCATCCGCTCCTCCTCATCAGTCGCGCTCACCCGCGCCCAAAGCTCACTCGCCGCCAAATCCCCCGGCTTAATCGCCGCCACCTCCTTGCGCACCCGATAAGCCCCATCCACACCCTCCGCTCGATCCAACCGCAACTTCCCCTTCCGATCCCCCGCATCCGGCCCATGACAAGCAAAACACCGATCCGCCAAAATCGGAAACACATCCCGGCTAAACGAAACCTCCTGCGCCCAAGCCACCCCGCCCATCAACATCAAGCTCGCAACCAACCCACGAAAGTTCATGCCCAAATCGTACCCCTCCCGATTACCCCCGTCAATGAACCGAACCACGCTCAACCACTTGAGCAAATCCGAAAAGTGTGGCATCGTAAGCCCATGAAATTTCGTCTCGTGGTTGAACAATGTTCGGAAACCCAACGCTGGTCCGCCGTGTTCCCCGAGATTCCCGGTTGCACCAGCGCCGGCGATACGGAGGCCGAGGCTATCGCCAACGCCAAGGAAGCCCTTCAATTGTGGTTCGAGCCGGCGCCGCTGGACCTTTCCGAAGGCAGCAAGGTGGTGGAACTCGCCCTCCCGTGAGCCAAAAGTATCCAGTGCTCAATGGCCGACAAGTGGCCAAAGTGCTGCGGTCTCACGGATTTCAATCCATCTCCCAAACCGGCAGTCACCAAAAATGGCGGCACGAGAACGGCCGACAAGTCATCGTCCCTCAACACGGCTCTAAGCCCATTCCAATCGGCACTTTAAAAAGCATCATTGAAGGCAGCGGGCTTTCGGTGAATGAGTTTCGATGACGAATTGCGAGTTGAGTTGAGTGCGATTTTGGGGCAGATTTGCCACATGGAATTGGTCTTCACCGTGACTCAGGAAGCCGATGGCGGCTACGTTGCCGAATGCCTGTCGCACGATATTTTCACGCAGGGAGACGACTGGGAGGCAATGCGCGCCAATGTTCGTGAAGCGGTCAACGCCTTTTTCTTTGACCAAGCCAAACCAGAATCCATTCGTCTGCACATGGTTAGGAACGAGGTCATGTCCGCGTCATGAAACTGCCTCGCAACTTGGCGGGGCGTGCGTTGGTTCAGGTGTTGTGCCGGGATTTCGGCTATCAAAAGGTTCACCAGGTCGGCAGTCACATCGTGCTGGAAACCGATTCGCCCAGTCATCATCGAATTCCCATTCCCGACCACACCCCACTCCGCCTCGGCACTCTTAATGCCATCCTGCGAGCTGTCGCCCGAGCCAAGGGCATCAGCAAAAACGACATTCTTTCAATGCTTTAACATCGGACTGGCTGCTATTGGACAGCCATTTTCCCAATACAAAACAAATGCTTTTCGCCCCGGATAAAAATCTGGCCGTGGCTGATTGCGGGGGAGGCGTAGGTGCGTTCGCCGAGTGGGTTTTCTGCCACCAGTTCGAACTTGGGCCCGGGTCGTGCGACGCGAGTCACACCCAAGTCAGACACAAAATACACCAGCCCGCCAGCCGTCACCGGCGCGGCGCTGTGGCCCTTGCCGAGGCGCTGTTGCCATTGCCGCTTACCGGTCTTGGCCTCGAGACAAATGGCGATGCCGCCATCGGATACGGCCAGAAAATAATCGCCCACCGCAATCGGCGAAGGCACATAGGGCGCTGACTGCCGCGTGCGCCACGCGATGTGTGTTTCTGTCACATCACCGCGTCCATCCGGTTTCAGCGCCAGCATCTCCTTGCTCGGGTAGGCCGTGCTGACAAAGAACAAGCCACCCGCGAATACCGGTGACGCCACGGCCCGCCCCTTTGGGCCCACGGTGAACCAATGCCTTGAGCCGTCCTTGGGATCGTAGCTCACGATGGAATGACTGCCGGCCACGACCATCTGCGTTTTGCCATT
>DJHS01000084.1:0-3174 GCA_002433235.1 Verrucomicrobia bacterium UBA6614 | reverse complement strand
ATGCTCGAGGACTGGAAGCGCGCGCTGGACGTGACGGTGAAGAAAAAGGGCACGATGAATCTGGTGTTTCACCCGCACGGCTGGGCCAGCACGCAGCAGCTGGTGGATCTGGTGGATTACGCGGATAAGACGTACGGCAAGAAGGTGAAATTTCTGAACTTCCGCGAGTGCGCCGAGCGGCTGGAGAAACATCTGCTGCAAGGCGGCGCGTTGCGCGATGCGAAGGGCGGCGATGCCGGCGTGCGCGTACTGGACTTGAACGCCGACGGTTTCATGGACGTGGTGATCCCCGCGAAAAAGCTGACACGCGTTTGGGACGCGAAAGCCGGCCAGTGGATTGAGTCACCGCTGCCGTTTGATCCGCGCGGATTGTCCGCGGGTGTGCTCGATAAAAGCAACGCCGCGAGTTTTCATGATCCGGCCGGCACGGTGTGGACCTATCGCGACAAGGTTTGGTTGAAGACGGCGGTCACGCCGGCGAGCGATCGCACGGGGCGTTTGCGCGACGTGGACAACGACGGCATCGCCGAGTGGCTCGGCAAGCGCATTCACAAGTGGGATCCCGCCAATCGCCGCTGGATCACCACGCCGAATGTGGTGCCCGGCGCGGTGCATCTGAATGATCCGGCCATCCGGTTCGTGGACCTCAACGAGGACGGCTTCGATGACATTTTGTTTTCCGACAAGACGCGCTGGGGCATTTATCTTTGGGAACAGCGCGTGAACGCCGGGCTCGGCTGGCGTCCGGGCTGGAGCTATGTGGTGGCGGAGGGATTGCGCGAGGATCCGGGCGCGTTGCCGATGATCTCCCGCGGCGGCGAACATCCCAACAACGGCGCGTGGATTCACAGCAACCACATCTGGTGGCAGAACGAGTACACGGCCAATCTGCCGGACGTGGTCGATCGGCGATCATTCAAGCAGCTGCTGGATTTCGGCGGGCCCAAGCCGAAGTCGGCGGCGGACAGCCAGAAAGCTTTTCGCGTGCGCGAAGGGTTTGAGGTGCGGCTGGTGGCGAGTGAGCCGCAGGTGAAGGATCCGGTGGCGTTCGCGTGGGGCACGGACGGCAAGTTGTGGGTGGCGGAGATGGGCGATTATCCTTCCGGCATCAATGGGAAACCCGGCGGCGTGGTGCGTTGGCTGGTGGATGCCGACGGCAACGGGCATTACGAGAAATCCACGGTGTTTCTCGAGGGCCTCAACTTTCCAAACGGCGTGCTCGCGTGGGGCAAGGGCGTCCTCATCAGCACCACGCCGGACATCATCTACGCTGAAGACACCACCGGCGACGGCCGCGCGGATGTGCGCAAAGTGTTGTTTACCGGTTTCAATCAGGGCAACCAGCAGCATCGCATGAACGGCTTTGCGCTCGGGCTGGATAACTGGATTCACGCCGCCAACGGCGACAGTGGCGGCACCATCACCAGCAAGGCGACGGGCAAAAAGACGAACATCAACGGGCTCGATTTTCGCTTTAAGATGACCGGCGAATTCGAAGCCGTCGCGGGCCAGACACAGTTCGGCCGTTGGCGAGATGATTGGGGTAACTGGTTCGGCAACAACAACCCGAACTGGGTGTGGCATTATCATGTGCCCATCCGTTACTTCACGCGCAACCCTCACCTCCCCACGCCGGGCATGCGTCGCAATGTGTTTTCCAGCAACCGCCTCTTTCCCATCAGCCCGCGCATGGAACGCCCGAATATGCCCGGCGCCTACGGCCACGTCACCAGCGCCTGCAGCGCGCACCCGTATCGTGGCGAGCTGTTCGGCAAGGACTTCGCCCGCAGCGTGTTCATCAGTGAACCGGTGCACAACCTCGTGCATCAGGAAGTGCTCGTGCCCGACGGCATCAGCTTCCGAGGTCAACGCGCAGAGGGCGAGGCGGACCGCGAATTTCTCGCCAGCACCGACAACTGGTTTCGCCCCACCCAACTGCAGACCGGCCCGGACGGCGCGTTGTACATCGCCGACATGTACCGGCTGGTTATCGAGCATCCGCAGTGGATTCCCGCCGCCATGCAAAGCCGCGTGAACCTTCGCGCCGGCGACGATCGCGGCCGCATCTGGAAGGTCGTGCCCAAGGGCGCCAAGCTGCGGCCCTTCCCGCAGCTGGAGAAATTGACCGGTGACGAGTTGGCTTTCGCGCTGGATTCACCGAACGGCTGGCAACGCGACCAGGCCCAGCGGCTGCTGCTCGACCGCAAGGATCCCAAGAGCCATCAACCGCTCGCCTCCATGGCCGCCAATTTATTGCGCGCGAAGATTCGGCCGCAAACGCGCATCCACGCCCTGCACACGCTCGCCGGTCTGGGCGCGTTGAAAGACGAAACCCTCAAGTCCGCCCTGCGCGATGACCATCCCGCCGTGCGCGAACACGCCATCCGACTTTGCGAAGGCGGCCGCGAAAATCTCGCCATCCAATGCCTTGCCGACAAGGACCCGCGCGTGCTGCGTCAGCTCGCCTTCACCCTCGGCGGCGGCAAAGGCCCGGCCATCAGCGAGGGCCTCGTGTACCTCGCCGTGCAGCATCCCAACAATGCCGACCTGCAGCTCGCCGTGAAAAGCTCCGCCGCGCCGCACGCCGCCGCGATGCTTCAGCAAATCTTCTCGCAGAAAGGCCGCCCGCCCGCCGACCTGTCCAATCACCTGCTGCAACTCGCCACCACCGGCGGCCAACAGGAAGCCCTCGCCGCCGTGCTCAACGACCTCACCAGCGACGTGCAAATCACCCCCGGCGAACTCACCATCCTCGCCGGCCTGCTTGATTCCCTCGCCGCGCGCGGTCAAACCCTCACCGCCTTCCGCGCCAAGGCCGTGCCCGCGCTCAAGACCGCCCTCGACAAGACCGACAAGCTCTTCGCGCACGCCCGCGCCAATCCTGCCCGGGCCGAATCCATCGCCCTCCTCGGCCGCGGCCTCAAGGCTCAAGCCGCTGATCGCGCGACCCTGCACACGCTGCTCGGCGCCACACAACCGCCGGCCATCCAGCAGTCGGCGCTGCGATCGTTGCGCGCGTTGAATGCCCCCGACCTGTCCACACAACTCCTCACCGGCTGGCGCAGCTACAGCCCCGCCATGCGAGCGACGGTCATCGATGCCCTGCTCAGCAATGACACTGCCACCACTGCGTTGCTGGATGCACTGGAAAAGAACACGCTGCCCGCCGGCCAA
>DJHS01000120.1:48496-49319 GCA_002433235.1 Verrucomicrobia bacterium UBA6614 | reverse complement strand
CTCGGCGGGATTGCGCAGGGTGAGTGAGTAGCCTTTGCCGCCCTGCATGGGAATGCGCAGGTCGAGCTCGCGGGCAAGCTCAGGCGTCCAGGCACCAACCGCAACGATGAGGTGCTCAGCGGTGTGCGTTTCGCCATCGGTAGTGTGAATGCCAGTGAGATGATTGCCCTGCCTCTCAAAGCCGGTGCATTCGTCATCGATAAATCGCCCCCCCTTGGCGCGGATGCCATCGCGGAGCGCGTTAAGAAAATCGAGCGGATCGAGGTGGCAATCCTGCGCAAACCACACGGCGCCGGCGACATCCATCTGCACATTCGGATCAAGCTCGCGCACGCGGGCGGCATCGCACACCTCCGCCTCCACGCCCACCTCCTTGGCCATCGTAGCGACCTTTGCCTCATCCTCCAGCCCGGCCTCAGTACGGCACAGCATCATCAGGCCGCGCGTGGCGAGGTCGAACTTTAGTTCATCGGCCAACTCCAGAAATAACCGACGGCTTTCGAGGCTGAAGTCGGCCAGCAGTTGCTTGGTGTCGTTGACATGCTGCGCGTTGGCGTGGCGAAAGAATTTCCAGCACCAGCTCCACAATGCGGGATCAAAACGCGGCCGCAAATAAAACGGGCTCTTGGGATTGAGCATCCACTTGAGCCCCTGCGAAATGACGCCCGGCGCGGCGAGCGGGATAAAATGGCTGGGCACAACCATGCCGGCGTTTTTATCGGAGCACGATTCACGCCGCAGAGGATCGCGGTCGAGGATGGTAACCGTGCGGCCCGCTTGAGACAGATACCATCCGCAACACAGGCCGATGACGCCGCCGCCG
>DJHS01000120.1:32959-48308 GCA_002433235.1 Verrucomicrobia bacterium UBA6614 | reverse complement strand
CGAAATGACGCCCGGCGCGGCGAGTGGAATGAAATGGCTGGGCACCACCATGCCGGCATTTTTATCGGAGCACGATTCACGCCGCAGAGGATCGCGGTCGAGGATGGTAACCGTGCGGCCCGCTTGAGACAGGTACCAGCCGCAGCACAGACCGATGACGCCGCCGCCGACAATCAGGATGTCGTGATCACGGTCAGACACGGGAGTAAACGATGCCTTCACCAAAGGGGTCGTCCGGATGCACGAGCAGTTCATTCTCGCCGGTGACAAAAGCGCGGCCTTTGACAGTGGGGATCACACCGCCCTCGGGCGCTTCCTGCACGGAGCCTTCGAAAACGGAATCCAAAATGCCGGCCTGCCGCCAGGTTTGGCCGGGCTGCAGTTTGCCGGCGGCGTGCAGGCAGGCGAGCTTAGCGCTAGTGCCTGTGCCACAGGGGGAGCGGTCGTATTCGCGCCCGGGACAGAGTACGAAATTTTTGCTGCCGGCGGAATCATCGGCGGGCGGGCCGAACACTTCGATGTGGTCAACCTCGCCACCGTCCGCACCGGTGATGCCGTTTGCCTCAAGAGCCGTGCGCACGGCACACGTGAAGTCGGTGAGTTGATCGAGGTTTTTGAAATCCACTTCGATCGCATCCTCAGCCTCAATGAGAAAAAACCAATTACCACCCCAAGCCACATCGCCCTGCACCGTGCCCCAGCCGGGCACTTCCACCGGCACCGCTGCGGCATGGCGCCAGCTGCGGACGTTCTGCACTGTCACCCAGCCATCCTCGGGCGGGCGCACGGTCACAATGCCAGTCGGCGTTTCAATTCTGTTTTTGCCTTCGCTCAGTCGGCCGAGGTGCGCCAGCGTGACGGTCACCCCTATCGACCCGTGCAAACAACCGTGCAGATAGCCAACGTTGTTAAAGAACACCACGCCCGCCACGCAATCCGGCTGCGTGGGTGGCAGCAGATACGCGCCCACCATCGCCTCGTGCCCGCGCGGTTCGCAGGCTACGGCCGTGCGCAGACCGTCGTGATTGTCGCGCAGGAAATCGCGCCACGCTTCGGGATTGCCGGTAAATTCCGGCAGGCCTTCCACCACCACCCGAGTCGGTTCACCGGCGGTATGGGAATCGATGACCTTAATGCGTTGGACCTCGTCACTCATGAATCGCCGCGAGCGTACGGCGAAGGGAAGCCACTGGACAGTGTTAACTTGTTCTCAATGGTTTGGCCAATGTCACTCGGGAAAATTGAGGGACTTAATGGCTGATAATTTTCCCCGTTCCTCCGTGAACCACAGAATCCCAATCCGGTTCTTGAATAGGCGCAACCCTGACTCGGGACCAAGGATGAAACAGGCCGTGGCTAGTGCATCCGTCTCAAGGCAGGTGGGAGCGACAACCGTGCAGCTGGCTATGCCTTGAACGGGCAAGCCTGTTCTGGGATCCAGCAGGTGGCTGTAGCGCTTGCCGCCGGACATGAAAAAATTCTCGTAATTGCCGGATGTACTGATTGCGCCGCTGCGCAGGGGGATGGAGATGCGGTTGCCTTTTTTTTGCGGATCTTCCAGACGAATTGTCCAGTGGCCGCGGCCGGGCGGAAGCCCCATAACCCGCAAATCGCCACCGGCCTCGACCTTTGCGTTCTTGATGCCGAGCTTTTGAAGGCGATGGATGGCTCGATCGACGGCATAGCCTTTTCCGAAGCCGCCGGGGTCTATGGAGAGGCCGGGATTGGCAAATCGGACCAGCCGGCGCGGGGGATCCAGAGTGATCTTGTTCCAGCCTATGTTGGGCAGGATGGCTCGGCGTTCGGTGGGCGTGGGGAGCCGGTAGCCTTCCTTTTTGATAAAGCCCCATAGATCTGCGAGCGGACGAATGGTGGGGTCAAAGGCCCCTTTAGATTCGCGGGCCAAGGTGAGCACCCGGGTTAGGATGGCGAACAACTCAGGGCTAGCTTGGACGGGCTGTTTGGTGGCGAGTTGGTTGAGTCTCGCCAGCTCGCTATCTGGCCGATGGATACTGAGGAGTTTATCCACGGCACGAATTTCCGCGAAAGCGGCGTTGATGGCGCGATGGGCGGCATCGGTGTCCGGGTGATGGACAGTTATGGCAACGAACGTGCCGAGATGGGGCTGGATCCGGGTTGTCCCGGCATCGCGTCCAGAGCTACTTGGAGTTGTCTGGCAGCCGACTGGCAGTAACCAGAGCAGGGCGCAACACCAAACGCCAAGTGTGGAGCACGCGCTTGACGCCCGAGGTGATGTTGCGGCAGCTGATGGTTGCACCGGTGATGTTAGCAATGTCGTCATGGAGACGCAGCTTGGAGCCGGTGGTTTTACCGACAAATTGCCGCCGCCATCCGTCACGGCGGATTTCATAACCGTGGCTTTCACGATACTGCAAAACCTCAATCTGCTTTACGTCTCCCTTGGGTGTCAGAGCGACGCAGTAGTCGATGACCTCGGATTTGCCAAGCACGTAATCGAAGATGACCGCGCCCGCAAGCGTTTCCCCCCGCCACGCGAGCATACAGCGCACGCCGGGGATTTTCACCTCCACACCACTGGCCTTTCTGATGTTGGCCATCTGCGCGCCAGTAAAGCGAACCAGCTTCTGCTCAAACCGGGTGGCCTCGGGAAAACAAACCTTCTGGGCCTGGGCGCGGGTCAGATAGACCTTGGCTTCCAGTTGCCCCGAAAGCAGGGCGAACAAAAGCGCGGCCAAACATGCGAAAGGCCGGCACCCGCTGAGACGGGCACCGGCGATTTCGCAGGAGTTAACTGAAGTCGATCGCATTTAAAAATGGTAACCGACACCCAGAGAGAACTCCGAACTGGAGGCGGCGTCCAAAGACTGCCTCACAGCGGCCTTGACTACAAAGGCCGGGTCGAGGAACAACGCTGCACCATAGGTGAGGTAATTCTTGGAACCAGACTCGACGAAGCCAGCCTTGCCGGCGCCATCGTCCGAGAGGTCATATCCCTCGTAGCGGAAGAACGGCACCAATTTCCGGCCACCGGAGCCGAAGCCGTAGTGATACGCGGCCTCTAGGCGGTAACCATACTGGTTTTCACCCACGTTTACGTCGGCAATCGCGCTGGGGTCGCCAAAGTGCCACTGGGCGTAATCAGCAATCAGCTCAAGATTCTTGAGCGCGCCTTTCTGGAAACGGTAGCTGGCTTCCACATCCCACAGGATGGCGGATGTATCAGAGGTGGTGTTCTCCTGATAGTTGCCAAGGTAAGTGGATACACTGCCCGCAAAGCCCTTGAGCCATTCCGTCTCCGCCCCGGAGCCATCGTAGGCGAGGCGGAACGAATGGGCCAATTGGCGGTTATCACCCTTGGCGTACATGTTCGGGCGAGCATTACGCGTGCCTTTACTGTCGTCGATCTGGGCATCCGCCGAGCTAAGACCCTGCGATATCAGATACATGTAGCTCAGGCCCTCGACACCGGGCACATCGCCAAACAAGCCAGTGGAACCTTCCATCCATGTCGATGGGATGACGTACTTGTACATAATCGGACGATGCACGGAGTAAAAGAGGTCTGGCTCGTGGTATAGATTGATGGTACCCACGGGAATCAGCGATACACCAAGCGAACGCCAGTTCAACCAGTCGTTTACTTTAACATCGGCATACATCTGCTCCAGCTCCACGGCACCACGCCAACGACTGTTGTCTTTATCGTCAACACCGCCGTGTTCTATTTCCAACTCGGAGTTGAAGTAGATCCAATCGTTGATCTGGTAAGACGGCATCATTACAAACCGATGCGGATCGAAATAATTTCCATTGGAACCCTTGGTCCAGTT
Organism: Verrucomicrobia bacterium UBA6614; assembly: GCA_002433235.1. Lineage (GTDB taxonomy): Bacteria > Verrucomicrobiota > Verrucomicrobiia > Limisphaerales > UBA1100 > UBA6614. The sequence continues at coordinate 44,496 of DJHS01000120.1, read as the reverse complement.
GTACTTCGCTTCACCGTAGAAATGAAGTTTCATGCCAGATTTCTTGGTGAGAAGAGCACCATCAAACGGGTCATCCACTTCACCGTTAGCCCGAATTTTCTGGAGGTCTTCCTGCATTAGTTTAATCCGATCTTCAAGCGCCTTAATGCGATCTTCATTAGCATTTTGAGCGTGAACAATCGGAACAGATAAACAAAAAGCCGCGGCGTAGAGCCCGAGCTTACTTCTTAACATTGATTTCATATTTACTTATAGATGAAACAGGGACTCAATCTCAAATAACCCTTAAATGAGATCGAGTCCCGATCTCGTGTTCCGGCTCAATCTAATGAGAGCGAGTCTCAGTGTCAATAGATTTCTCAAAAAATTTCCTCACTTTTTTTGCTCCAATCAAATGTACGACAAAAAGAACCAAAAGTAGCCAACCTAGGAAGTCATGTGTCTCTTTTAGCCAGTTTTCGCGAGAATGAGAATCCACAAGTCCAAAAAGAAACTCTGGATATAGGATTAACCCACCGGTCAATATTAGTCCGCCGAATACTACAGCTAACGGTAGCCCGGACCACAAATTCTTTCTCATTCGCAAACCGCCGCCAAAATGCTGAAACAACAGCCAACCAAAAACAATAGCCATAAAAGGGCTGGTTAGCCCATGCAGACCACGCCAATTAAAAGCCTTTTCCGCGGGAGGAGCAGGCTGACTCTCGCCGTCACCAAACAATTCCGGATCCAATGTCTGCACCTGCCCCTGCAGCATGCCCTGCCCCTCGGAAGGCTCCTGATCTTCCAGCATCTCGCTCGTCATGAACCCGGTAATGAAGGAAATCGCAACCGCGAAACACACGACCCCTTTGGCCAAGGGGGAGAGTTGTGTGGGCCGCTTTGCCGCCCGGGAAGAAGTGCCCATGGGTCAAATGGCCTTGTTTTTGCAGGCGCCGAGTTTCTTCAATTCCTCGCAACTGCCGGTGATTCGCAATTGCTGCGTCTTCACCTCAAACCCCAAGTCATGGCTGATTTCGCTTTCCAGCCGCTCCAGTTGATCACTTTCGAACTCCACGATCTTGTCACAGTCCTCACAAATCAAATGATTGTGGTTGGGATGATCCGCGTAATTGGGATCATAAATCTTGTAGTCCTTGCCGAAATCCATCTCATGCACCAGTCCGCTCTCCGTCAACAACGGCAGTGTGCGATACACCGTCGCGCGGGACACACTTTCATCCCGCGCTCGCGCCATCTCAAGCAGTTGCTCCGCGGTGAAATGTTCATCCGTGCTGAATACGGCATCCACAATCGCCCGGCGCTGGCCCGTCAAGCGCAGGTTCTTCTCCTCCAGAAATTCAAAGAAACGCGCCTTGGCATTCGCGCGTAAGTCTGTGCCCGCCTCCAGCATGAGGAGCATTATGAAAAAAGCCCATCGCCAAGTCAACGCGCGGTTGTCCCCTTTTGCCAAACCTGCCAACGTCCGGCGTGGACATTGAGTTGATCACCACCGGCAGCGAACTGCTTCTGGGCCGGGTTCTCAACACCCACCAGCAATGGCTTGGCACCCAGCTGGACGCCCACGGCTGGACCCTCACCCGGCAAGTCACCATCCCCGACACCGCCCCCGCCATCGAGGGCGCCGTTCGCGAGGCGCTTGAACGCGCCACCCTCATCATCACCACCGGCGGCCTCGGCCCCACCGCGGACGACATCACCCGGGGCCGCATTGCCGCCCTGCTCGGACTCCCCCTACGCGAAGATCCCTCCGTCCGCGAACACATCACCACCATCTTCCAGCGGATTCGCCGGCCCATGCCCGAAAGTGTCTTTGCCCAAGCCCAAGTCCCCCAAGGCGCCACGATCCTCCAAAACGCCCGCGGCACCGCTCCCGGCCTTTTCCTAAAATACCAGAACACGCATCTCCTCATGCTTCCCGGTCCACCCCGCGAACTCCGCCCCATGTTCACCAGCCAAGCCTTGCCTCTGTTAAGGGAACACTGTCCCCCCGCGAGCCCGGCCACAACCCGCATTCTGAAAATCGCCGGCATGGGCGAATCACTCGTGGAGGAAAAAGTAAGCCCGCCACTCTCCGAGTTGGCCGGCCTCGACATCGGCTACTGCGCTCGCAACGGCGAGGTGGATCTCCGGCTTCGCGCATCCGATCCAACCCTGATCGATCAAGCCGAGACTCTCGTCCGCAAAACCATTGGCCCCTTCATATTCGGGGTCGATGATGACACCCTTGAGCAACACATCATTGAACGCCTCACTCAGCGAGGCGAAACTCTGGCTTTGGCCGAATCCTGCACCGGCGGCCATCTCGCCAACCGCCTGACCAATATCCCCGGCGCCTCCGCCGTTCTTCACGCCGGCCACGTCACCTACAGCAACACCGCCAAGCAAACCATCCTGGGAGTTGAAGGAGACACCCTCTCTGAACACGGCGCCGTGAGCCAGCCCACCGCGCGCGCCATGGCCGAAGGCGCTCGTGGCCTCCACGGTACAACCTACGCCCTCGCCACCACCGGCATCGCCGGCCCCGGAGGAGGCACGAAAGACAAACCGGTGGGCACCGTTCACATTGCCCTGACCACCCCCACCGAGACCCACGCCATCCAGCGGCATAATCCCGTTGACCGCGCAACCTTCAAGTTCGTGGCCACCCAGCAGGCACTCGACCTGTTGCGCACCCACTTGCCAAAACCGAAAAGTCAACCCCGCGCCTAATCCAGTTCCTCCGTCCAGCGCGGGCCAATGTCGTGAGGCACGCCCATTTGATCCAGAACTCGCGCAACCACCGTGTCGGCCAGTTCCTCGATGGTCGATGCACCACTGTAAAAGAAAGGATTGGCGGGCAGCATGACCGCGCCCGCCTGCAACAACAGTTCCATGTTCCTGATCTGCACGAGATTTAAAGGCGTCTCGCGCGGCACCAAAATGAGCTTTTTCCCCTCCTTTAAAACAACATCCGCCGCACGCAGGAGCGCATCCTCACTCGTGCCGTGGGCAATGCGCCCCAGCGTCCCCATGCTGCAGGGAATGACCACCATGACATCCGCCGCACTGGAGCCACTCGCAAACGGCACATGCATGCTTTTGGCAGAATGCTGTTTCGCGCCCCCGGGCAAGTGCAAGCCATCCGGCAATTCCTCCCCAAGGACTGTCTGCGCGTAACTGCTCAGGATCACATGAACCTCGTGTCCCAAGCCGTCCAACCGGTCGAGCAAACGCTGTGTATAGATGGCGCCGCTGGCGCCGGTGATGGCGATAAGAATACGCATCGGTGCGGCGAGTATGGGGGCGGAGCGAAGGCGACGGCAAGTGCGTTGACAGGAAAAGGCTCGACCCCGGAATCGTTTTGACTAGAATACGGCCGTTTTTGCGGTTCAAACCGTCAAAGGAGGTGAAACGAATCCAAGGCCAGTGGCGTGGAGTGTGGCTTGTATTGGCCCTGTTGGCAGGTTGCCAGGGAGCCCCGCGCACCAGCAAACCCATCGTGTATCGCGCGCCGGGAGCAAATCCCGCGCCGGTGCCGCATGTGACAATTGTCAACCCGCGCCCCACGCCCCAGCCCCCCAAGCCCATCCCTCCGTCCACGACACCTCCTCGGCCGATCCCGCCCAGGCCCGCAACGCGTCCTGTCCAGCCCCAGCCGACGCCCACACCACCTCCCGCCACTACCATTTCACGTCCCGCACCACACCTCCCTCAACCACCCACACCCACGCCTGCGCCTGCGCCGCCGCCCCGCGAAATCACCCGGCCCCAACCCGTTGCGCCCGGGCAATTCCCGCCGGCCAACATGGTCCATGTCAATTTGCCCGCGCCCGCGTATAGCATGAAACTCAGCGGCACGGAATGGGTATCGCTGGAAGCATGGGGTCGCCGAAAAGGCAGCCGGCTGTTTGCCCGTTACAAGCAGGGCCGCGAAGTGCTGCATCGCCTCGTACTCTCGGGGCTGCGCTTTGACCTGATGCCGGGCAATCGCTTGGCCCATTGTCAAGGCATGCAGTTGTGGCTGGGGTTCGCGCCCAAGCTGGTGAAGGGCCACCTCTACCTGCATCACCTAGACATCAAGAAACAAATCGAACCCATATCCATGGGGTTCCCGGCCCTGGGACGCGTGGTGGTAATTGACCCCGGCCACGGCAAAACCAATCTGGGCACGCAAAGCATCTACAACAAGACGCGAGAGAAAACCTACACGCTCGACTGGGCGTTGCGGCTGAAGCGACTGCTCGAAGCCAAGGGCTGGAAGGTTTACCTAACCCGCACGACCGACAAGGCCCTGAGCCTGACCGACCGCGTGAAGTTTGCGGACCGAGTCAACGCCGCACTGTTCATCAGCCTGCATTTCAACTCCGCCTCACGCGCGGTCAGTGGGCTGGAGACTTACTGCATCGCGCCGGTGGGAATGCCCTCACACTTCACGCGCGGCAGCCCGGACCGCATCAACACCGCCCTGCCCAACAACACCTACGACACACGCAACCTGCAACTGGCCTGCCGCGTACACAGCAGCATGCTCGCCACCTGTGGCATGCCCGACCGCGGCGTGCGGAGAATCCGATTCATGACAGTTTTAAAAGGCCAGAAACGACCGGCGATCCTCGTTGAAGGCGGTTACCTCTCCAATCCCACCGAAGCAAAAAAGGTGGCCGACGCAGCCTACCGCCAAAAGCTCGCCCAAGGCGTTGCCAATGCGCTGCCTTGAAAAGTAAAAAGCCAGGGCGCCGAAGTGCCAATGGCAGCGAAGGACCCGTTTTTGATTTTTAAGTTGTGGTTTTTACTTTCCATCAGGCTTCCCAATCCACCTCGACGGACAGCTTGCTGCCAAACTTGTTGGTGTAGTGGAGTTTCTTGTGGGCGGCCCCGTATTCATGAACCATCTTGGTGATTTTCACGTCGAAGCAACAGTATTCGGCTATTTCCATCAAGCGACCTTCCTTGTACCAGTCCAGAGCCTGCAGACCATCGGCGATTTTCTCGATGCCAAAGGTGGCGTGCGCAATGGAATCAAGGGAAAGCCGGTGGTTGAGAGTGTTCTGTAGTTCAATGAGCATGTCGCAGGAAGGGATTTGCCGGAGGTCAAGGGGGGTATAGCCGTGGAGGACCTGATAGTCGAAGCGGATATGATTGAAACCGACCACCAAGTCTGCGCGTTGAAGTTCATTGATCAGGTCGTCGACCTGCGGCTCGCCGTAGATGGCATAGTCGCCGCGCGTGGTGCTGTAGGTCACGCCGACGCTCATGCCCATGCGATCGATATGATTCCACCCGCCGACCTCGTGGGCTGATTTCTGGGTTTCCAGGTCGAAGTAGACGATATTTTTCATCGGCGCACAGTGTGGGTGGCAGGGCCAAAAGTGCCCTCGGCCGCCTCAAGGACAGCCTCACTGAGAGTCGGGTGGGCGAAGATGGTTTCCGCAAGTTGTCGCGCGGTGGCCCCCAGCTTGATGGCCAAGGTGATCTGGCCGATCAACTCGGCAGCATGACCGCCAATAATGTGTCCGCCCAGCAACTGGCCTGTCTCGGCATGGGCGATGAGCTTGACGAAACCGTCCGTCTCACCCGCGGCAAGTGCCTTGCCAATGGCGGCAAAGGGAAACCGGCCGGTTTGCACAGGCAGCCCTTGGGCCTCCGCCGCCGCCGTCGAAAGGCCTATGGTAGCGATTTCCGGATGTGTGAAGACGGCGGCGGGGACTTGGGCATAATCTATAGAGACGCCGGCACTCGGATTAAGGAGATTGTCCACGACAACGCGGCCTTGGGCAGTGGCCACGTGTGCGAGTTGCATCTTCCCGGTGACATCGCCAATGGCGAAAATGCCCGTAGCAGTTGTCTCCATGTAATCGTTGACACGGATCGAGTGGCCCTCAAGCTCCACACCGGCCTGTTCCAGGCCGAGGTCGCCAGTATTGGGGGTGCGGCCCACGGCGACGAGAAGTTGGTCGCCTTGGATTTCCGTGCCGTCATCGAGTGTGACCACCACTCCGTCCCCGGCAACGGCCTGTTCCAGCCGCTTGGAAAGGTGAAGGATAATCCCGGCTTGCTTGAAATGGCGCTGGAGTACTTGAGCCAAGTCGCGGTCCATCCCCGGCAACAGGCGTGGCTCCAGCTCAATGAGGGTCACTTCGCTGCCCAGTTGGGCAAAGATGCTGGCAAACTCGCACCCGATGTAGCCGCCGCCGAGAATGATCAGTCGCGCTGGAGCCTGCTTGAGGTTGAGGATGTCGTCGCTGTTTAATATGTGCGTTCCATCGCGCGGAGCGGCGGGGATTTCCGTGGGGCGCGAACCGGTGGCGAGTACAATGGCGCGGGGATTGGCGAGAGCAACTGGCTCCCCGCCAGCGATTTCAATTTCACTGGCAGAACGCAGGCGGCCGCGTCCATGCATTACTTCAACCTTGTTCTTGTCGAGCAGCGTCCGGACCCCCTTGGCAAGCTGGGCCACAACCTCCTGCCGCCGCTGGTGAATGCCGGCAAGCTGGTTGGCGGCCTGGTTCACGGTGATGCCGATGGCGCCCGCATCGCGGGCATGCCGCAGGATGTCCACTCCGGCGGCCATGGTTTTGGTGGGGATGCAGCCGGTGTGCAGGCAAACGCCGCCCGGGGCGGCCTGCTCGATGAGGGCCACACGCAGGCCGGCATGCGCGGCGCGCAGGGCGGTGACATAGCCGCCAGGGCCGCCGCCGATGATGGCCAAGTCGTGGGGTTCGCTCACGCCGGGACGGTAGCAATCGCGTTCGAGGCCACAAACGAAAAGCTATTCGAAGGAAATTAACAGTGTGTCATGTGGCCCACAATTTCCCCCTTTTAATAAGGCGGGACTTGTGGCAGGGTGCCAGCGTCACATGAGCGAGGCGCAGTCATCGGGCAACGGGCACGAGCCACGGATTTATTTTTTGCCAAACCTCTTCACGGCGGGAAACCTGTTTTGCGGGTTCTTGGCGCTGACCAAGATCGTGGAGGCAGACCTTGCCCAAGGTTACGGGCCAATCCAGGAGGCGCTGCTGCTGATCTTGCTGGCATGCATCTTCGACGCGCTGGACGGGCGGGTGGCGCGGATGGGTGGCTACGAGAGCCCGTTTGGGCGGGAGTTCGACTCGATTGCGGACATTGTCTCCTTTGGCGTGGCGCCGGCGTTCCTGGTACATCGCGTGGTGTTAAAGGATGTGTTCGGGGCCCACGCGGAAATTGGCTGGTTTATCGCGTCGGTTTACGTGATCTGCGGGGCCTTGCGGCTGGCGCGTTACAACTGCATCTCGGCCTCGGAAGAAGCGAGCGGGGTACATTCCAAGGAATTCGTGGGATTCCCCATCCCCGCAGCGGCGGGTCTGGTGGCGTCGGTGACGTTGTTTTTGATCTGGCTGGAAGGGAAGCAGATCGTGGACAAGGGCAACTGGCAATACGCGCTGCCCGTTCTTCTGGTTTTCCTGTCCGCCATGATGGTCAGCCGCGTGCCTTACCCGACTTTCAAGCGCATTGATTGGCGGGCACCACGGTCATTCATGAAGATGGTGTTCGCGGCCATGGCGGTGGGCTTCCTGTTCACGGTGGGCCGTCACTATCTGCCAGTGGTGATGCCGGCGATTTTCATTACCTACCTCGTGTATGGTTTCGTACGCCCCTTCATGTCGCGCCGCATGCGCCGGGGCATAGAGGAGGATCTGGCGGAAGCCCGCCACTGAGGCCGCGGTTCCTATTCCTTCTGCAATTCCGCCAAACGCTTGGTCATGGATTCAATGCGGGCCTTTTCTGCATCAAGTTCGGGCCGGCTAGCGTTCAGCTTGTCCAACTCTTGGCTTAGGGAAACCGTCTCATTTGGCGGCAAATCCGGATCATCCAGCTTGGCCGTGATTTCGGCCAACCGGGATTCGATTTTTTCCAACTCAGCCTCCAGCTCTCCTAGGCGATCTTTCTTGGCCTCGACATACAACTCCAACTGAATGCGCATGACGCGGCTATAGTTCCAGGAACGATCCCTCATCAATCCCACCGCGCGCCTGCGGTTCACCTCCCCAACCAAGCCCTGCTCCACTGCCTCCGGCTCGGGGCGGATGTGCTTCTTCAGGTTCATGATCCAGCCGCCGTTCGTGTCTTCTTTGAACTCCGTAATGCGATCCAGCGCGATGGTCATTTTGCCCGGATCCTTGGCCGCAGCAGCTCGCTTCAGGGCATCCAAGCTGATGTCATTCGTGGACAACAGGGCATAGTTGGTGTCCGCAACAGTGGACAGGGAAAACGCGGGAACGGCCAAGTATTTCACGCTGTTTGTCTGACAGAGGCTGGCAAAGGTCTGGTTCTTGTCCAGAAGAGACTCCGAGAGAGTGTCATAAAATGCCCGGCCTGCCTCGACAGCGAGTGTTCGCGGCTGCTGTTCCATGAACATTTCCCGAACTTCATCCACGCGGGTTGAATTCAGGTCTCCAAATTGCGGAAGAGGCACCTTGATGCGGTCGGCCAGCCCCGCGTAGAAAAGGCCGCCAGGGCCGGCAATATCGGTGGTTTGAACAGTGTTTGTGGGTGAATTTTGTACCCGGCTGAGAACGGAGTTACCCAAGTCATGACTGGAAATTTCATCCTCGGCCAGTTCCACCTCGCTGACAGACACAGAAGGCAGTTCAGCCGCCGCCAAGCGCAATGCCGTCACGGTGGCACCCTGTTCCAAGAGCTTTTTCTCAACCGCCCTTTGCTGGCTTTCCCGAACTGTCGCATCCATATCCCCGGGAAACATGATCCAGACAAACTTCAGCCTATCCGACACTCCAAACTGCCCCCGGAAAACGGACTGGTTATTGGTATAAAACTGCGGCAGTTGCTCCGCCACATTGGTGATCTTGTTGGTGTAGTCATCCGCACGGAACACCGCCACCTCCGTATCGAATTGCATTAACGACTCCGCATGAACCGGCCGCACCGCACGACTACTCACCAACCCACCACTTTGGCCCATGACTTGGTTCAAGTGCCGAATGGCCAGTTCATCATGGAAATACTGGCGGATAACCGTCTCGCCATAAATACCGATCAACTGATCATAAACATCCTGACTGTAGGTTGCGGGATCAGGATTGGCACCTCCCACGGCTGAAAATCTCCTAGCCGCTTCAACATATTCATCTTGCGACATGTTCCGAACATCCATACCCAACTGGGGACCAAACCGGCTCAACATTTGGAACACTCTTTGGTGCGCCTCCAATTGCTGATCCCCGGCCGCCAACAGGGGCAACCGCTGCCGAATGATCGCGTTAATGGCATCATCATCAAACCCGATGCCCAGAGCATCCACCTGATTCAGCAAATCTTCACGCACCGCGCCCTGCAAAATCAGCCCATCCACATCCCCCTGCTCATCCCCATCAAGATCAACACTGCCGAACAAATCCGACGCCCTCTGCGGCAACCGGCCAGTTTTCTGCCAATAACCAACGGCCTGATGGATGACTTCCTGCTGCTGGGCCACGGACAGGCCACCGCCACGGCCGCTGCTGAGAAACTGCGAGGGATCGGCATTGGTGAAAAACCAAACCATGCTGATGCTCACCAGCACGATGATGACGATCCACAGACCCTGCGAGTGTTTTCGAATAGTGCCAAACATTGCGGATAAATGGGGGCGGAAGGTAACCACCACCCGCCACGACGGTCAATGGAATTTCCCGTTGAAAAGATGTGAATGAAAACCGCTTGCCGCCGCATGGGCCCGGTGGCAGCTTGGCCACCGATGGCCAAACGATTCGGAGTCCCCCACGCTTTTGCCGCCTGTCTCCTGCTCGCGGTGACCGTCGGTTGCCTCACCTCCGAGTCCGGTGTGACCACCAAAATCACCAACATCACCCCCACCCTCTATCCCCGGAACACCACTGGCCTTTATCGTGTGGAAATGATTTGGGAAAGCAACCAGAAGGCGCTGCGGCCCGAGACCATCGCACCCGAGGTGCGCGTCACCGGCCATACCAACGCCTACCCTATGAAACGCACCCCCCTGCTTTCCAACCGCTGGGAAACCCTCATCGGCCCGCTCAAGCCCGATGAGACCAACCTTTTCTACTCCATCAAGGTCAACTGGAAATACAATACCGTCCCCATTCCCCGCGCCAACAGCCTCATCAAGGGCCCCTTCCGGCTGCGCATCGTGGACTAATCTGACTGAATGGCGCATTGACGTCCGCCGTCTGGCCTGTTAGGAACCCGCCAACAACTATGGTGCGCAACCGCATAGCTGCAGGAATCGCCGTTACCGTGCTGGCCTTCACGCTGGGCCTGCACTGGGTGCTCCTACAGTCAGTCGCGTGGGTTAATATGGCTGTTGGCTATTCCACCGAAGGCTCTTTCATTGCCGCCGTGAAGAAAGCCATAGACACCAGAACCTCCTGCGGCCTCTGCCGAGTGGTGTCAGCAGGCAAAAAAGCGGAGAAAGACACCCCGGCCAATTTGGTTCCCTTTGAACTGGAAGGCGTTGCCGCTGGCGGATTTATCGTCATTTCACGGCCCGACACCCGATCACTTTCACGGGGTGGATCACCGGCACTTTCAAATCGCGCCCACGCGCCTCCCACTCCACCTCCCTCAATTCTCGGCTGATCCCTATCGGGATAATCCAAGCCAATTTCAGACCAAGCATACGGATGAACCGCGCCGGCATTGCGCGCGCCCTTCCGGCAACAACCACAACAACTTAAAATCAAATGAACAATTTAAAGAACAAACAAAACGGATTCACCCTCATTGAGCTGCTCGTCGTTATTGCCATTATCGGCATTCTGGCCAGCATGCTCCTACCCGCGCTCGCGAAAGCCAAGCGCAAGGCTCATCGGGCCAAGTGCGTGAACAACCTCAAGCAGATCGCCACCGCCTTCAAGGGCTTTGCCACCGACAACAACAGCCGCATGCCATGGCTGCTCACCAAGCCCATTGGAGACAGCTACTACCACGGCGACTGGAGTGAATCCACAGACATCCGCCATCTCTGGCACGCGCCCGGGCTCAGGGATGACATCAATCCGAAAACGCTGCTTTCACCCTGTGACCCCGAAATCCAGGCCCACAACGACATGCTGGGAACAAAATTGGTTCATGACACTCCCGCCAATGCGCAAAGCTATTCCATTCACCTTGGTGCCGATGAATTGAAGAGTGCCAATACCATCCTGGCCTTAAGCCGCAACAACCACGGCGCCGACGCCTACGGCTTTGCCTACCCTGCTGTAGCCCCCCACAAGCATACCCCGGAGTATGGCGTAGCTTATCGTAGCAACATGCTGATGCACTGCGAATTCGCGGGCGCGGACAAGTACGACGCACACCATTGGATGAACGGCTGCGTCATGTCCGGCTTAAACCAAAATGAAGGACACATCGCCTTCTCAGACGGAAGTGCCCGGCAAACAAACAATGCCGACCTCAAGGCAGCCGTAAAAACCCACGGCTCCGCCACAGGCGGCCTAACCAAGGAAGTCAACGAAAACGTGGCCCGCCCATCAACGGCAGACCCCGCCCACGGAGGTCATGGAGCCCACGGAGGTCATGGAGCCCACGGGGGTCAT
>DJHS01000120.1:5822-32601 GCA_002433235.1 Verrucomicrobia bacterium UBA6614 | reverse complement strand
GGGGGTCATGGAGCCCACGGGGGTATGAACAATATGAATAAGTGAGTAGAGGCAAGTTTTTCAAAAAAAGGCGCCCTGCGGGGCGCCTTTTTTGTGGACAAGTGCCACTTGACCAAGGAGCACTCCAACCGGCACACAAGGGCTGCCTTTCCTCGAATGAAAGCCAAAGTCATCATCACCCCCAAGGCCGAGGTGTTGGATCCGCAAGGCCAGACCGTGGCGGGCGCGCTGGAGCAGATGGGCTGCGCCGGCGTGCGCGACGTGCGCATCGGCAAGTACATCGAGATCGAGATGGACGGCGAGCGCGCCGCGGTGGAAAAGAGCCTCGACGAATACGCCGACAAGGTGCTGGCCAACCCCAACATCGAGGATTACAGGCTGGAGTTTGAGGGATGATTTTTTACCACAGAGGCACAGAGGACACAGAGAGATTCCAGAGAAAAAGACTCTGTGTCCTCTGTGCCTCTGTGGTGAATATGAAATGAAATTCGCTGTTCTCCAGTTCCCCGGCTCCAACTGCGACCAGGATTGCGTCCACGTCTTGAGGAATGTCCTCGGCCACGACACGCGCCTGCTGTGGCACAAGGAGACGAGCCTCGGCGACGTCGATGCCGTGTTCATCCCCGGCGGCTTCAGCTACGGCGACTACCTCCGCACCGGCGCCATCGCCCGCTACAGCCCAGTGATGGCGGCGGTGAAGGAGTTTGCGGAAAACGGTGGCCACGTGCTCGGCATTTGCAATGGCTTCCAGATTCTCTGCGAGGCCGGCCTGCTTCCCGGCGCGCTCATCCGCAACCGCTCCCTGCAATTCCGCTGCGAACACGTCTGGCTCAAGCCCGCCACCCGCAACAGTCCCTTCACCGGCGGCATCCCCGAGGGACGGCTCCTGCGAATCCCCATCGCCCACGGCGAGGGCAACTATTTCTGCGACGCGGAAACTCTCGCCGACCTCGAGGCCAATGACCAGATCCTCTTCCAGTACACCAATGCCGACGGCAACCTCACTGACGACGCCAACCCCAACGGCTCCCTGAAAAACATCGCCGCCATCTGCAGCGCGTCGCGCAATGTAGCCGGCATGATGCCCCACCCCGAGCGCGCCTCCGAGCCCACCCTCACCAGCGCCGACGGCCGCCTCATCTTCGAGAGCCTCATCGACGTGTTAAAGAAAGTGCCAAGCGAATTGGTCGCCTGAATGAAAATTCGTGAAGTGATCAAGAGAATCGAAAATGACGGGTGGTTTCAGGTGCGGACAACAGGCAGCCATCGGCAGTATCACCATGCCGACAAAAAGGGAACTGTCACGGTGGCCGGCCGGCCGGGGAAGGACTTGCATCCCAAGACCCTTAACAGTATTTTGCGGCAAGCAGGTTTGAAGGATTAGCATGCGCTACACCATCATCATCGAGAGCGGCTCAGGAAATTTCAGCGCTTATGCGCCAGATTTTCCAGGCTGTGTGGCGGCGGGCGATACCGAGGAGGAAACGGTTTACCTGATGGAGGAGGCCTTGGCCCTGCACATCGAGGATCTGCGCAGCCGTGGTGAACCCATTCCCGAGCCCAGCGCCATGCGCGAAGTGGAAGTAAGCGTTTGACTTCGGATCCCGCCATCACGCCGGAGCTGGTTGAGGAGCACGGGATTTCGCCGGGGGAGTTTGGGCGCATCCGGGACATTCTCGGACGGGAACCGAATTACACGGAGCTGGGGATCTTCAGCGTGATGTGGAGCGAGCATTGCTCGTATAAAAACACGCGGCCCTTGTTGAAGGGATTTCCCACGGAATCGCCGCGGGTGCTTGTGGGGGCGGGGGAGGAGAATGCGGGGATCCTCGACATCGGCGACGGGCTGGCGGTGTCTTTTAAAATCGAGAGCCACAATCACCCGAGCGCGGTGGAGCCGTTCCAAGGGGCGGCGACGGGGGTGGGCGGGATCATCCGCGACATCTTCACGATGGGCGCGCGGCCGGTATGCGCGGTGAACTCGCTGCGCTTCGGCGGGCTGGACAACCCGGATGTGCGTCGGCTGTTCGCGGGCGTGGTCAGCGGCATCGCGCATTACGGCAACTGCTTCGGCATCCCGACGGTGGCGGGCGAGGTGTATTTCGACCCGAGCTACGAGGGCAACCCGCTGGTAAACGCCTTCGCACTGGGCGTGCTGCGGCATGACCAGATTGCGCGCGGGGCGGCGACGGGCGCGGGCAACCCGGTGTTTTACGTGGGGCCGGCGACGGGCCGCGACGGGCTGGCGGGCGCGGCGTTTGCGTCGCAGGATCTCACGGAGGAATCGGCCGAGCAGCAACGCGGCGCGGTGCAGGTGGGCGATCCGTTCATGGAAAAGCTGTGCGTGGAGGCGTGCCTGGAACTGCTGGCCACGGGCGCAGTGGCGGGCATCCAGGACATGGGCGCGGCGGGCCTGACGTGTTCCACCTGCGAAACGGCGGCGCGAGGCGGCACGGGCATCGAGATCGACTTGGCCCGCGTGCCGCAGCGCAGCCCGGGCATGACGCCGTACGAAATCCTGCTGAGCGAGTCGCAGGAGCGCATGCTCATCATCGTGAAGCAGGGGCGCGAGGAGGAGGTGAAGCGGATTTTCGACAAGTGGGACCTGCCGTGGGCGGAGATAGGCCACGTGACGGACACGGGGCGGATGGTCGTTAAAAACAGCGGCGCGGTGGTGGCGGACTTGCCGGCGAGCCAGTTGGCGGATGACGCGCCGATTTATCATCGCGAGGCGAAGGAACCGGCATACCTCGCGGATGCGCGCGCTTTTAACCTGGACGGCATCGATGACTTGGGCGATCCCACGACCGCGCTTGAGAAGCTGTTGGCGTGGCCGAGCATTGCGTCGAAAAACTGGGTGTACCGCCAGTACGACCACATGGTGCGCAACAACACGATGGTCAACCCCGGCAGCGACGCGGCGGTGATCCGCGTGAAGGGCGACAGCCTGCCGGGCGGCGATGACCGCAATGGCGATTTTCCCGAGAAGATTCTGGCTATCAGCGTGGACTGCAACGCGGCGCAGGTTTACCTCGACCCGTTCGAGGGCGCGAAGGCGGCGGTGGCTGAGTGCGCGCGCAATCTGGCGTGCAGCGGTGCGGTTCCGCTGGGCACGACGGACAATTTAAACTTCGGCAACCCCCACAACCCGGAATTGTTCTGGCAGCTCAAGGAGGCGGTGCGCGGGCTGGCGGAGGGATGCGAGGCGTTTAACGCGCCGGTCACCGGCGGCAACGTGAGCCTGTACAACCAGAATCCCGAGGGCGCGATTGACCCAACGCCGACGGTGGCGATGGTGGGGCTGGTCGAGGCCGCGGCGCATGTGACCACGCAGTGGTTCAAGGACGAGGGCGATGCGATTATCCTGCTCGGCGCGCCGGTAGCGAAGGACGCGCTGCAGGGGCTGGGCGGCTCGGCGTTCCTGCAGGTGATGCACGGTGCGAAGAACGGCCTGCCGCCGCGCTGCGACTTGGAGGCTGAGCGCACGCTGGACACCACGCTGGTGGGGCTCATCCAGAGCGGCCTGGTGAAGAGCGCGCATGACTGCGCCGAGGGCGGCTTGGCGGTCGCGCTGGCCGAGGGCTGCATTTCCAACTACACAGGCCGCAACACCGCCACGCTCATCGGCGCGGAGGTGGATTTGGCGGAAGCTGTAACCGGGGCCGATGGCCCCGGGGGGGATGCCGACGGTCCGGCCGGGGCCACCGGCCCTGGCTACAGCGACCCTCGCCTCGATGCGCTGCTGTTCGGTGAGGCCAACGGGCGCGTCATTATCTCCACCTCGGAGCTGGACGCGGTGAAGGCGGTGGAGCGCGCGCTGCTGATGGGCGTGCCGGCGGCGCGCATTGGGACGGTGGGCGGTGACGCATTAAAAATCACGTCAGCGGCCGGCAGTTACACTTGGGGCTTGTCGGGCTTGCATGACCTCTGGTGGAATTCGATCGCCAACGCAATGGGCTGATGGAACCGGGACATCCCAAACATTACTGCGGCGTGTTCGGCATCCACGGACACCCGAACGCGGCGGAGCTGACCTACTACGGCCTCTACGCGCTGCAGCATCGCGGCCAGGAGAGCGCGGGCATCGTGGCGTGCGACGGCCACAAGTTCCGCATGCACAAGGGCATGGGGCTGGTGCCGCAGGTTTTTAAAGGCGAGGTGCTGCACGAGTTGGTGGGCAAGATGGCGGTGGGTCACACGCGCTATTCCACCACGGGCTCGTCGAACATTGGCAACGCCCAGCCGCTGACCGTCGACTGCGCCAAGGGGCAGATCGCCATTGCGCACAACGGCAACCTGACCAACGCCGGAGCGCTGCGCGAGGAGCTGGAGGAGCGCGGCTCGATTTTCCAGACCACCGTCGACAGCGAGATCATCCTGCACTGGCTCGCGCAGCCGGCGAACAACGGCGAGCACAACCTCATCTCCACCATCCGCAAGGTGGAGGGCGCGTACTCGCTGGTGATCATGACGGAAAACGAGCTGATCGGCGTGCGTGACCCGCACGGCTTCCGGCCGCTGTGCATCGGCAAGGTGGACGGGGCGTATGTTTTAAGCAGCGAGACCTGCGCGCTGGACCTTATCCAGGCCGAGTTCGTGCGCGACGTGGAGCCGGGCGAGATTGTCATCATCGACGACAACGGCCTACGCAGCATCCCCGCCTTCCCCGACCACGAGGAGCGCGCGCTGTGCATTTTTGAGTACGTTTACTTTTCGCGCCCGGACAGCAATATCCGCAACCAGAACGTCTACAAGGTGCGCGTGGAGATGGGCCGCGAGCTGGCGAGAGAGAAGCCGCTGGACGCGGACATCGTTGTGCCCATTCCCGACAGCGGCAACTGCGCTGCACTGGGCTACGCGCTGGAGAGCGGTATCCCGTTCGAGATGGCGTTTGTGCGCAATCACTACGTCGGCCGCAGCTTCCTGCAGCCCAGCCAGCTCATCCGCGACTTCAACGTGCGCGTGAAGCTCAACCTCATCACCGACCTCGTGAAGGACAAGCGCGTGATCATTGTCGACGACTCCATCGTGCGCGGCACGACGTGCAAGAAGCGCGTCAACAGCATCAAGGAAGCCGGTGCCAAGGAGGTGCACGTGCTGGTGAGCTGCCCCCCGCACAAGAACCCCTGCGTGTACGGCATCGACTTCCCCGACCGCAGCAAGCTGATGGCCGCCAACTACGATCACGACGACATCTGCAAGTATTTAAATGCCGACTCCTTGTACTACCTCTCGCAGGCCGGCATGGTGAAGGCCACCGGCCAGCCCTACGACTCCTTCTGCATGGCGTGCTACGACGGCAAGTACCCCGTGGAGTACGACCCGGCCGTCGACAAGCACATCATGGAGCGCCGCCGCTCGCGCGTGGAAAGCCTGGGCGAGGCGATGGAAAAGGAGGAGCGGCAGCCGAAGCTGCTTTAATGTTCAACTCTCAATGGTCAATGATCAAGTTGAGCAAATGAAAATTGACCATTGATAATTGATCCTTGAGCAAACCCGCCTACGCCAAAGCCGGAGTCGACCTTACCCTGGGCAACCAGGTGAAGGCGGGGCTCTCGGCACTGCTCAAGTCCGCCTCGCGGCCGGAAGTGCTGGGGAAGGTGGGCGGCTTCGGGGGGCTGTTCGCGCTCAAGGCGGGCAAGTATAAAAACCCGGTGCTGGTGTCCAGCGTCGATGGCGTGGGGACGAAGCTGAAGGTGGCGTTCGCGATGGACCGGCACGACACCATCGGGCAGGACCTCGTGAACCATTGCGTGGACGACATCGCGGTGCTGGGCGCTGAGCCGCTGTTCTTTCTGGATTACCTCGGCACGGGGGTTTTAAAGCCGCACGTGTTCAAGGAAATCATCGCGGGCTTCGCGAAGGGTTGCGCGGAAAATAATTGCGCGCTTATCGGCGGCGAGACGGCGCAGATGCCGGGGTTTTACCAGAAGGGCGAGTACGACGTCAGCGGCACGATCGTGGGCGTGGTGGAGAAGGCGGCAATGCTCGACGGGCGCGGCATCCGGCCGGGCGACGCGGTGATCGGCATCGCCTCAAGCGGGCTGCACACCAACGGCTACTCGCTGGCGCGCAAGGTCTTCTTTGAGACGATGAAGCTGCGCCCGCGCAGCCGCGTGGCCGAGCTGGGCTGCACGGTGGGCGAGGAGTTGCTGAAGGTGCACGTGAGCTACGGTCCGTTGATGCAGTCGCTTTTAAAAACGTACAACAAACCACGGCGTGCGCGCGTCATCAAGGGCCTGGCGCACATCACTGGCGGCGGGTTCATCGACAACATCCCGCGCGTGCTGCCCAAGGACTGCGGTGTGGTCATCCGCCGCGGCTCGTGGCCGGTGCTGCCAGTGTTCAGGCTGATCCAGAAACACGGCAGGGTAGACGACGCCGAGATGCACCAGGTGTTCAACATGGGCATCGGCATGACGGCCATCGTAAGCGGCGTGCGGGCGGACAGCGTCCTGCGCGGCATCCGCCGCCGCGGCTTTGGCGCGTGGACGATTGGAGAGGTGACGAAGGGGCGGGGGAAGGTGAGGCTTGCTTAGCACGGCGCTCGGAGTAGGGTGGTTTTATGTCAGACAACTTGGAAATGGTCGCGGATGCGGCGCTGGCGCTGGAGCCGGGGCAGCGGGCGTCGCTGGCGCACAAGCTGATCGCGAGCCTCGATGAGGAGGTGGACGAGGGCGTGGAGGCGGCGTGGCTGGAGGTCATCGAGCGGCGGGTGCGCGAGGTGGAATCCGGCGAGGCGGAATGCCGGCCGGTGGAGGAGGTGCTGGAACGGCTGCGCCAGCGCCTCGCATGAATTTCCGGTCGCATCACGAGGCGGATGAGGAACTGACGGAGGCGTTCGAGTTTTACGAGACGGCCGAGCCGGGGCTGAGCGCGGATTTTCTCACGGAAGTGGAGACGGGATTGGAGCGCATTCGGGAGCAGCCGGAGACTTGGCCGTTGGTGCCGGGATCCACGGTGCGGCGGCTTTGGATCCGCCGGTTTCCATACGGTCTGATCTACCACGTGCACGCCGATGAAATCGTGCTGATCGCGGTGATGCACGCCAGCCGCCGGCCGTTTTACTGGGCGGGCCGAATGGATTAAACATGATCGTGAACAAAATAGTTTTCCCGATGCGCCTTGCATTTGGTTGAATCCGCGCCGATGAAAGTTCTCCTGATTGGCGGTGGCGGGCGTGAGCATGCGTTGGCTTGGCGGTTGGCGGGGTCGGCGAGGGTGGAGAAGCTTTGGGTGGCGCCGGGGAACGGGGGTATCGCGGGGGAGCACACGGGCAACGGGGAGCCGGTGGAGTGCGTGGCGGTCGGCGCGGAGGATTTGCCGGGGCTGCTGGAGTTCGCGCGGGAGCAGCGGCCGGACTTGACGGTGGTGGGGCCGGACAACCCGCTGGCGCTGGGGGTAGTGGACTTGTTCGAGGAGCACGGGCTGCGCATCTGGGGGCCGAACCAGTCGGCGGCACGGTTCGAGTCGTCGAAGGTGTTCTCGCAGGATTTCATGGCGCGTCACGGCATCCCGACGGCGCGGGCGGGGACGTTCGATTTCCCGACGGCGGCGAAGGCGTTCGCGGCGGAGCTGGGCGGGCGCTGCGTGGTGAAGGCGGACGGGTTGGCGCTGGGCAAGGGGGTGCTGATTTGCGAGTCGGTCGAGGAGGCGGAAGCGGCGATTGACTCGGTGATGGTGGACCGCAGCTTTGGCGACGCGGGCGAGCAGGTGGTGATCCAGGAATTCCTGGAGGGACTGGAGGTGTCGCTGCACGTGATGTGCGACGGGCGGTCGACGATCCTGTTCCCGACGTCGCAGGACCACAAGCGGGCGCTGGACGGCGACGAGGGGCTGAACACGGGCGGCATGGGGACGTTCTCGCCAGCACCGTTCCTGGACGAGGACGAGCTGGCGAGCACGGCGAGGACGGTGGTGGACCCGTGGCTGGCTGGGTGCCAGGCGGAGGGGATCGACTTTCGCGGGATGCTTTACCCGGGGCTGATGCTGACGGACGACGGGCCGCGCGTGCTGGAGTTCAACGCGCGCTGGGGTGACCCGGAGACGCAGGTGTACCTGGCGCGGCTGGAGACGGACTTGGTGGACCTGTTCGAGGCGTGCATCGACCGGCGGCTGGCGGAGATGGATCTGCAGTGGAGCGAGCAGGCGGCGGTGTGCGTGGTGATGGCGTCGGGGGGCTACCCGGGTAGTTATGAAAAGGGGAAAATAATATCCGGGCTGGCGGAGGCGGACGCAATGGAGGGGGTGAAGGTTTTCCACGCTGGGACGAAGCTGGAGGGCGGGGAGATCGTGACCAGCGGCGGGCGCGTGCTGGGGGTGACGGCGCTGGGCAACGGGCTGGCGGCAGCCCGCGACCAAACGTATGCGGCGGTGGATAAAATAAGGTTTGATGGCGCGCACGTTCGCGGGGATATTGCCGCCAAGGCGTTGCGGGATTGAGCCAGCGGCGCCGTCCAACCGGGCATGAAGAAAGTCCTGTTTGTCTGCACGGGCAACGTGTGCCGCAGCCCGATGGCCGAGGGGTACTTCCGCGAGTTGACCAAGGCGCGCGGCGGCTTCGAGGCGCTGTCGGCGGGCATCGGCGCGATGAACGGCCAGCCACCGAGCGCGCACGCGGTGGCGGCGCTGGCGGAGGAGCGCATCGACATTACCGCGCAGCGCAGCTGCCAGTTGACGGCGGAGATGGTGTCGGAGGCGGACTTCATTTTCGGGATGACGCGCGGGCACATCGAAGGCGTGCTGCTGTTCTTCCCGCAGGCGGCGGACAAGACGTTTCTCGTGCGCGAGTTTGTGGACGACCTGCCGCCGGGGCACAAGGACATTGCCGACCCGATCGGCGGCGACCTGGGCGTGTACCAGGCGTGCCGGGACCAGATCAAACAGGGAATTGATTCATTGATGGAGTTTGTGGAGACAACCACGGTGGGCGGCGCGGCAGCGGCGCGGAGCAATGCGCTGGCGCTCGGCGCGGACCACGGCGGCTTTGAACTGAAGGAGGCACTGAAGGCGCACCTGGCCGAGCGCGGGCTGGAGGTGGCTGACTTCGGGCCGTCGAGCGACGACTCGTGCGACTACCCGGACTTCGCGCGCGGCGTGGCGCGGGCGGTGGCGGCGGGCGAGTGCGGGTTTGGCGTGCTGGTGTGCAAGTCGGGCGTGGGGATGACGATGGCGGCGAACAAGGTGCCCGGCGCGCGCGCGGCGTTGGTGGGCAACGAGGCAGCGGCGACGCTTGCGCGGCAGCACAACGATGCGAACGTGCTTTGCCTCGCCGGTTTAAACACCTCGGCGGATGCGGCGAAGAAGATCGTGAACGCGTTCCTGGAGGCGAAGTTCGAGGGTGGGCGGCACGAGCGGCGCGTGGGCAAGATGGAGCCGGGGCGCGGCGTGGCAGCGGTGGATCCGCAGGTGGCGCGCGTGCTGCAACTGGAGACGAAGCGGCAGCAGGAGAACATTGAGCTGATTGCCAGCGAGAATTTCACGAGCCCGGCGGTGATGGAGGCGATGGGCTCGCCGCTGACCAACAAGTACGCGGAGGGCTATCCCGGCAAGCGCTGGTACGGCGGCTGCGAGCACGTGGACGTGGCGGAGCAACTGGCGATGGACCGCGCGAAGGAGCTGTTCGGCTGCGAGTACGTGAACGTGCAGCCCCACTCGGGCAGCGGTGCGAACATGGGCGTGTACTTCGCGGTGCTGAAGCCGGGCGACAAGATGCTGACGATGGACCTCAGCCACGGCGGCCACTTGACGCACGGCAACGCGGCGAATTTTTCCGGCAAGTTTTTTGACATCGTGCACTACGGCGTGGGCGAGCAGGACGAGCGGATCGACTACGACCAGCTGGCGGCGATGGCGGCGGAGCACCAGCCGGCGATGATCACGGTGGGCGCCAGCGCGTACCCGCGCCTGATTGACTTCGAGCGCATGGCCGAGATTGCACGGACGAGCGGCGCGCTGTTGCTGGCGGACATCGCGCACATCGCGGGACTGGTGGCGGCGGGGTGCCATCCCAGCCCGGTGCCGCACGCGGACTTTGTCACGACGACGACGCACAAGACGTTGCGCGGCCCGCGCGGTGGGTTGATCATGGCGCGCGAGCAGCATGCGAAGGCGTTGAACAGCATGGTGTTCCCGGGCATCCAGGGCGGGCCGCTGATGCATGTGATCGCGGCGAAGGCGGTGTGTTTAAAGGAGGCGCTGTCGCCGGCGTTCCGCGAGTACCAGCAGCAGGTCATCATGAACGCCAAGGCGCTGGCGGAGGGACTGGAGCGCAACGGCTTCCGGCTGGTCAGTGGCGGCACGGACAACCATTTGCTGCTGGTGGACGTGCAGTCCAAGGGGCTGACGGGGAAGGAGTGCCAGGAGGCGCTGGACGAGGCGGGCATCACGGTGAACAAGAACACGATCCCCGGCGAAACGCTCTCGCCCTTCAAGGCCAGCGGCGTGCGGCTGGGGACGCCGGCGGTGACCACGCGCGGCATGCGCGAGGAGGAAATGCTGGCAATCGCGGACATGATTTCCGAGGTTTTGCTGGACGTGAAAAATGTTGACGCCGCACACAAAGTCCGCGACCGTGTCCGGGAACTGACCACGAGGTTTCCACTCCCGTACTGACGACGCGTGGGCCTGAATTGGGTTCCCATCACGATTCCCCCTGAATGCCTTGGGCGTGGCCGGCACATGATTTTCCCTGCGCAAATTTAACAAGGGACAGACAATGCCAAGAGTAGCCAAGAAACCCGCAAAGAAGAACTTTCGCCGCAAGCGGCCGGGCGCGAAGAAGGAGACCGGCCTGCCCAACGACGCCGAGCTGGCGGCGGAGGAAGCGGCGCTGGAGGAGGAGGACATCGGCATTGATGAACTCGAGGCCACCGGCGAGGTGGTGAACATCAGCGAGCTGCAAAAGAAGGAGATCGCCGAGCTGAACGACATGGCCCGCGAGGCGGGCATCGAGAACTTCGGCACGATGCGCAAGCAGGATGTTATCTTCAACATCCTGCGCCGGCACGCGGCCGAGGGCGGGGTACTTCTCGCCGATGGCGTGCTGGAAATTCTGGGAGAAGGCTTCGGGTTCCTTCGTTCAGCCAGCTACAATTACCTTTCCAGCCCGGAGGACGTTTACGTTTCACCCTCGCAAATCCGCCGGTTCGACCTGCAGTCGGGCGACATGATTACCGGCCGCATTAGGCCGCCAAAGGAGAAGGAAAAATTCTTTGCCCTCCTGAAAGTGGAAACCGTGGGCGGAGAAGATCCCGATGTCGCGAAGGACAAAATCCATTTTGACAACCTTACCCCGTTGTTCCCGGAAGAGCGGTTCCTTCTTGAAAATGATCCGGAAGAAATGTGCACACGGGTGGTGGACCTCGTCTGCCCCATCGGCAAAGGCACACGCGGGATCATTGTGGCGCCGCCCCGCACGGGCAAAACGGTCCTCATGCAAAAACTGGCCAACGCCATTCTCGCCACGGCCAAGGACACCTACCTCATTATCCTCCTGATTGATGAGCGACCGGAGGAAGTCACCGACATGGAGCGCACCTGCGTGGGCGCGGAAGTAATCAGCAGCACCTTCGACGAGCCGCCCGAGCGCCATGTGCAGGTGGCCGAGATGGTCATCGAGAAGGCGCGCCGGATGGTCGAACACAAGAAGGACGTGGTCATCCTGCTCGACTCCATCACCCGTCTGGCGCGCGCGTATAACACCGTGCAGCCGCACAGCGGCAAGATTCTCTCCGGCGGCGTGGACGCCAACGCGCTGCACAAGCCCAAGCGCTTCTTTGGTGCGGCGCGCAACATCGAGGAGGGCGGCTCGCTGACCATTATGTCCACTGCCTTGGTGGACACCGGCAGCCGGATGGACGAGGTGATCTTCGAGGAGTTCAAGGGCACCGGCAACATGGAGGTACACTTGGACCGATCACTGGTGGACCGCCGCATTTTCCCGAGCATCAACATTCCCATCAGTGGTACGCGCAAGGAGGAACTATTGTACCACCCGGAAGAATACGAAAAGGTGGCCGTCCTGCGCCGCGCACTCACCGAGGTGCCTCCGGTGGAGGCGATGGAACTGCTGCTGTCCAAGTTGAAGCAAAATCCAAACAACATTGCCTTCCTCATGTCGATGGATATGAAGTAGATGAATCGCTTTTCCATCCGGCACGTCCGAATTGGCGGCGTTCCCTAAACATGCACCGTCGACATTACAAATTCTTCAACGTGATTTTGCTGGGTTGTTGTTTTGGCTTTTTCACCGCCTGCAACAAGCCGCAGATCGAGGCGTATGGAATTCCTGCGGAGCCCCCCCCGCCCGAGGGTTGGGTTGAAATGCAGACCATCGGCCCGGAGAAAATACGGTACGGTGTGTTTGAAGGGGACGATTATACTGGTATCACCGCCACCGTGACCGTGCTGGAAGGAGATGGTGGCGGCTTGGAGCCAAACATCAACCGTTGGCGCGGCCAGCTTGGCTTGGAAAAAATTGAAGGGGCAGACCTGAACGCCACCTTGGGGAAGGTGCCGAGCCTCGGCAAAGACGCACGCATGGTGGATGTCAATGGAACGAGTGTAAGGTCGTTTCGGGAATCCAGAACAGTTGGCGTCATCGTGCCCCGTACGGAGCTGACTTGGTTCTACAAATTTTCCGGCCCGCCAGACAATTTGGAGGCTCACAAGGCAGATTTTCTTGATTTCATTCAGCACTGGCAATGAGGAACACAAAGCTATTTAAAGCACTCACCTCGCTGAAGCTCACGGTCACAACCCTGAGCCTGTCCATGGTAGTGGTGTTTCTCGGCACCATGGCCCAGGAAAACATGGGCCTGAAAATGGCGGTCGACCGCTACTTTAAATCGTTTTTCATCGACCACATCGCCATTGAAGCAGCATGGAACAAAACCACACAACTCTTCGGCTCCACGCCGGACCCATTGACCCCGGAGGAGTTGCGGCATGCCAAGCGATGGCCGGTGTTTCCCGGCGGCTACTTGCTGGGCACAGTACTGCTGGTCAACCTCCTGTCTGCCTATTACGCACGGTTCAAATGGACCTGGAGCAAGCTGGGGATTCTGGCCACGCACGTGGGCATCGTCATGCTGCTGGTGGGACAGTTGCTGACCGACCTGTTGTCGGTGGAAAGTTTTTTGTCCCTGCGCGTGGGGGATCGAAAAAATTACTCGGAATCCTTCGACTATACTGAACTGGCGTTTGTTTCGAGCCTAAACAGCAAGTCCAATCAGGTCATGTCCGTGCCGGGATGGAAATTGCGGCAGAACAAGAAAATTGCGGACCCCACGCTAGGCAATCTGGAATTAAAGGTTAACCAATATTGGGTCAACGGGGTGCCTCAAGGACCACGATCACTGGCGGATGCATTCAAGCTGCGACAGCCTTCACACCACGGGGAAGATAGCCCAGTGGCCATGGCGGTGGATGAGTTCAAGGCATTTGCAAGGGATCAGGATCCTCCTCCCCGAACAGTCAAAGACCTGAAGGCCCTGATCGACGATTTTGGCCGGGTTGACCGGAGATTAACCGCCGCAGAATGGCTGGGCATTTACCAAAACCAAAGAGGACAAGGTGGAGATTTTGTCATCAGAATGATCACGGGGCAAATCGCCGAGTTCATCGCCACTCGAGGAAAGGAAGGTCCGTTGACCCCGCGTGAAATGGCCAATGAATGCCGGCGTTTTGTTGAAGCCCTGAAACATCGGGAAAACCCGCCTGATGAAAACGTTTTGCGGAATTTGACTTCCCTGATCAATGACGTAGCCGCGTTTTGTCAGCAAAGGGACATGACGCGTTTTGTGCGCGATTTTTCAGCGTTTGTGGAAGACAAGAAACTACAACCCTCAGGCGCGGATTCCGGTTTGATAGCGAAGCGTTATCCTTGGGTGGAGGAAAGCCCGGAGTCATTGAGCATGGATAGTCGAAATTTGCCTGTGGCTTCAGTTGAACTGGTGGATAATGGGAAATCACTCGGAACCTATCTGTTTTCAGCCCGAATGATATCCCAAGAAATCGAAATCGGCGGCAAAGACACAAAGGTATCTCTCCGACCCAAGCGGCATTACCACAACCTGTACATGACCTTGATCAAATTGCAGTTCGAAAAATACAGGGGAACCGATATCCCCAAGAATTTTGAGAGCCGTACTCTCGTTGAGCCCAGTAACAGCGGTGCCCCACGCGTGGTTGATATTTACATGAACCATCCGTTGCGATATGAGGGAGATACCTTTTACCAGTACCAAATGGACTCGGACCAGATGCGTCAAGCATCACGATCCTCGGCTTTTCAAGTGGTAGAAAACCCGAACTGGCTCACGCCTTATCTGGGCTGCCTGATCGTAGCGTTTGGCTTGATCTATCAGTTCATGGCCCACTTGGTCGGGTTTGTTAAAAAACGGAAAGCGGCATGAGCCAAAAAAAGAAAAAACAATCCCGGAAACCGGACAACGCGCCGGCTGAAAAGCGTGAGAGCCCCGAGGACAGCCCCCAGCGCAATGTGCTCCGGCATTGGCCTTGGGCCTTCTTTGCACTGGCCCTGCTGTATGTGATTGGCGGCTTGATGCCCCCTAAATCGCACGTGGAGCTGGACCATGTGGAATGGGGCAAATTCCCCGTTTTGAAAGGTGGCCGAACCAAGCCGATGGACTCCTTGGCGCGCAACACTCTCCGCAAAATATCCCACCGCGAAGTGGTGCCCCTTGAAGGCAACGCGCCCAATGGTGAATGGGGAAACCTGATCGAGTTAAAAGAGAAACATCCCGAGGGATTGTACTACCGCCGCTGGTATCAATTCGGCAAACATCCAAAAAAGCTCCAAGCCACGCAATGGTTGCTGGAGTTGTTTTACCAGCCGGAGATTGCGGACCAACGGTTTATCTTCCGTGTGGATCACCCGGATCTTGCCAGCGAACTCAACCTGAACCGCAAAGGCATAGACCTGTCTGGAATCCAGTTTTTTTCCTTCCGGCAATTGCAGCCGGCCCTAGGTTTGCTCAGCGAAAAATCAGGCAAGATAAGCCAAAAAAATCCCATGCAGAGGGATCCCCACGAGAATGCCACCTACAAGCTCGCCGAAGCGTTGCATACCTACATGAAAATGCGTATCTCCCTGCAGGCGAATTTTCCGAATATTGAAGGGGGATTGAAGGATCATCTGGACGCGCTGAAAGAAGTCGTACCCAACGCTGCGGAAGAATCCCGCAAGGCATCCGCTGGGGAGGAACATAATCAGGATCAACTCAAGCGAATTGAGTCCGTCATGCGACCATACGCAGCGATGGCGGATGATTCCTCGCCTAGGGAAAAATCCGACAAAATCATGATCGTGCCTCCCATGGAGGCAAACAAAAATCCAGACGACTGGCACAAGGTGGGGGAAAGCGTGTTAAACAGCGTTCGCTCCAACATGCAAGCGGAGACGGAAGACAATTCAACCCGAGCCCTGACCTTTCATCCGGCCTTGGAATTTTACGGCCGCATGGGCGCCGCGTTCACTTCCAATAACGCCAAGTCCTTTAATGCCGCGGTGGCAGATTACAAGGAGTGGCTGCATGAAAATCATCTGGGTCCTGAACTGGCCAAGGTCGACAAGGAACACTACTTCAACCACTTTGGGCCCTTCGGCAAAAGCAAGCGTCTTTACGTGATTGCGCTGGTCTTGGCGTGCCTCTCCTGGCTAAGCATCAAGAAGGGAAATGGCGCCGGAAGCGCGGCATTTTACCTGGTGGGCCTCGCCTTTGTGATTCACACGACGGGCATCATTTTCCGAATGTGGCTGGAAGGACGCCCACCGGTCACCAACCTATATTCATCAGCCATCTTCGTGGGCTGGGGTGCCGTGATTCTGGGCTGGTTGCTCGAGCGCATGTACCGAAACGGCATTGGCAGTTTTGTGGCCAGCATCATTGGCTTTTGCACACTGTTGATCGCTGACCAGTTGGCCATGGAAAAGGATACGATGGAAATGATGCGCGCCGTGCTGGACACCAACTTCTGGCTGGCAACCCATGTGGTCTGTATTTCGCTCGGATACGCTGCCACTTTTCTGGCGGGTTTCCTGGCCATTGTGTATGTCCTGCGCGGCACGCTGACCAAGTCGATGACCCGGGAAATGGGCCAGTCCTTGGGCAAACTGGTTTACGGAACCGTTTGTTTTGCCACTTTGTTTAGCTTTGTGGGCACGGTCCTCGGCGGCATTTGGGCGGATCAATCTTGGGGACGTTTCTGGGGATGGGATGCCAAGGAAAATGGTGCCCTGCTGATTGTCATCTGGAACGCCATCATCCTGCACTGCCGCTGGGGCGGTTTCGTGAAGGACCGCGGGTTGGCGGCGCTGGCGATTGTCGGCAACATTGTCACGGCTTGGTCTTGGTTTGGGGTCAATATGCTCGGCATCGGGCTGCATTCCTATGGATTCATGGGCGCGGCTTTTAACGCACTGAAGTGGTTTGCCATCAGCCAACTGGTCATCGTGGCCGCGGGCTGTCTGCCGTTTCAGTACTGGGCCAGCGGCAAGCAATTGACAGGCAAAACGGACTCGGCGGCTTGAGCGGGGCAGAGCCAGCAAAATGGCCGGCAGGGGTGAACCATCTGTTCACCTTTTTTGTTTTCAACTTCCTGTCGGTCATGATCGTGATGGACAGCCCCATCTTTCTCTATGTGGAAAGCTTGGGCGCGAGCGCAACGGTGATGGGGGTAATCGCGGGTTTGACGCCGTTGATGGTGGTGTTCCAATTGCCGGCCGCGGATCATGTGAACCGCGTCGGCTACAAGCGCTTCATCACCACGGGGTGGACGGTGCGACTACTGTTCATCGCAGGGCTGGCGATTGTGCCGTTCCTGGGCGGAGCAGCCTTTGATGACCGAAACAAGCTGGCGATGGTGCTGGCGATGTTGTTCCTGTTCAACCTCGTGCGGGGCATTTCCAGTTGCGGATGGTACCCTTGGATCACGGGGTTGATTCCCGAGAAGGTGCGGGGCCGCTATCTGACCATCGAGAATGCCTGCAACAACGTGGGCAGCCTGCTGGCTTTTCTGTTAGTGGCCTTCTATTTGGGCTCAGAACCCGAAGGGCGACAGTTCGGAATGTTGTTCCTGATGAGCCTGGGGTTCGGGCTGGTGAGTCTGATTTTCATTTTCAAGGTGCCGGAAGTTCCCGCACCACAGGAAGAAGCGGAAGTGGCACAGGCGGTGCCGTGGGGTGAGATTGTAAGGCACCCGCCATTCCGCAAGTTGTTGTGGGTGGCTTTCGCATGGGCAATGGCCATGGGCGGACTGATGGCATTCTTGGTTAAATTTTTAAAAGCTGACGGAACAGGAATGGCGGACAACCAAGTGATGCTTGCATCATCCTCAAAGTTCGTTGGCGGACTGTTGACCCTGTGGTTCTTGTCATCCCGGCTGGACCGGATGGGAAGCCGTCCGGTGATGCACATGGCGATTGGCCTCTGGGCCGTGATCTTGGCGGGCTGGACGGCCATGGCAGGTGGCGCCTTGGAAATGGGCTTCGGCGTGGTGCTGGGCCTGCACTTGGCCATGGGTTTTGGGTTCTCAATGTTCGGAATGGCGCTCTCGAAGCTGGCCATGGCGACGGTGCCAAAACTGGGGCGAAGCCATTTTTTCGCGTTGTTCTCCGTTGTGGGTAGCTTGACGGCGGGACTGTTTCCAATCGTATGGGGGCTCCTGATTGATATCTTGAGACCTGTGCAAAAAGAGTGGCTGGGGCTGGAGTGGAATCAGTTCAGCATCTATTTTGCGGGTTTGATTGGAGTGCTATTGGGCGCCGTGTTCCTGGTACAAAGGTTGGAGGAAGAAAAGGCGGCCCGGATGGATGAGTTTGTGGCGGATTTGGTGCGCAATTCGCCGCTGCGCTACTGGCTGCGGGACTAGGGCTCCACGAGAACCCGGGTGCCGATGGCAACCATGGAGAGGAGCCGATTGGCGTTCCAGTTAGCCAGACGAAAACAACCAAGGGATTCGGTGCGCCCAATCTTGTCCGGGCTGGGGGTTCCGTGTATGCCGTAGCCCGGCCGATCCAAACCAATCCAGACGGTGCCAACGGGGTTGTTGGGGCCGGGATTGATGATGAGCCGCCCGCTCCCGGATTGGGCCTCCGGAGAGGTTGGAAACTTGGCGGGATCAAATGTGTAATTTGGGTTGGGGGCAATGGTTGAAATCTTCAGCTCACCCAAGGGCCGATTACCCACCTGTGCGGCAATGCTACAGGGACAGTGCATCAGCACTCGGCCCGTGTCGTCCAAGACCTGCAGAATGCGTTCAGCCAAGCGAATGCGAATCAGGGCTGCGCGGCCCTGAAATTGTGGCTTTATCACGGCGGGCACCCTCACGGTGGAACCGGGGGGTATTTGCGCCCACTGCACGCTGGGGTTCTCACGCTGCAACAAACGCTCGGAGCAATGATGCTTCTCGGCCACCAGTTCAAGCAGTGATTCAAAGCCAAGACGATTCTGCTGCGACTTCTCAGTCCATGTGCCGCCAAGGGGTTGAAGAGAAACGAGGTCGTTGGTGGTGACAACATATGTGGTCCACGCGGCACCACGCGTGGCCAACCGTTGCCGGGTATTTTCGTCGAGCTGCCCGTTGACGGCCAAGCCTTGCTGGGTTTGAAAAGCCCGTAACGCGGCGCGGGTTTGCGGGCCGCTGAGGCCATCTATGTTGCCGGGTGAAAAACCGAGGCGATCGAGGGCAAGCTGCAGATCAAAATCCGTCCGCACAGGCATGATGGCCTGAACTGGTGTTTGTGAAATGGCCGCCCGGTTTGTTTGGCCGGGCAGCTGGATCCGGCGGGCGGTTGTACCGCCGGGATTCAGGTGGTTCGTTTGGCTCCGGCCTATTTCACGAAAAATAGGACCATCGTTTGTGCGGGCCAACTGCTGACCCGTCGGCGGAGGAGGGACGGCTGCATTGTTCGTAGATTGGACCGGCGGCCGGTTGGTGAAGTCGTTCTGTGGCATCGGACTGCCCTTGGCCCGTGACGGGCCGGGAGCCGGGGGGGCTTCAGCAGGTTTCCAGTAGGCCAATCCCAGCCCAACGGCAACACCCAGCGGGGCCACCCAGAACAGATGACGCCACCACGGCTTGTCCGGTGGCGGTGGAAATTGACTGCGGGAAGATCGCCCCATGTCGGCGATTCAAACGCGCGACCAAGCCCTTGGCCAGCAGGAATGAGCGGTTGTGAATAAGAAACGAATAACACCTCAACGGTCGCGAATGCCTTCCTGAAAATGCTCCACCCGCAATCGCTCCGTCTCGGAAATATTCAACGCACGGGCCAGCGCCTTGGGGGGCAACCCCCAGACCCTATGAATGGCGGTTCCCTGCTTGAACGGGTTCATCTCCCTGCAGGCGCGCGAGAAATAATTGTTCTCCGCCAGCGGATTCAATCCCTGACATCCCGCAGCTAACAGCAATACCCCCACCAGTGTTCCCTTGGCGAATAAACGCATGCGCATCCTATAACACTCATCCGACTCCGCGACAAGCCGGAAGCAACCGCCGAAGTTCCTTGATTCTCGTCCGCTGCCTCGGTAAACAAGGCGCTTTCCGCCAGTGGGCGGACAACCATGGCGAACGGACACACTTCAATTCCCCGGGACGGCTTCGGCGAAACCATGCGGCGCGACGCATGGTGGCTGCAGCCGCTGCTCACGTTCCTGGGCCTGTCCGCGTTCATTGTCTACTCCACTTGGCGCGCATTTCATGGCCAGTATTTTCTGGCTGTTGAGGGCGGGACGAACTACCTGTCGCCGTTTTTCTCACCCATCCTCTACTATCATGCCGATTTGAGTTGGATGACCACCACCGCAAAGGAAGCGGTCGCCGCCCATGCTTGGCTGGGCGTAATGCCCGAGGGAATTCCAAAATGGGTTTCCCCAGCATTCCTGATTCTCTGGGCACCGGCCGGGTTTCGCTTCACCTGCTATTATTATCGCGGCGCTTATTACAAGGCCTTCTGGGGCGACCCGCCCAACTGCTCGGTCGGCGAGCCGCGCGACAACTACCGCGGCGAGCACCGCTTCCCGCTCATCTTCCAGAACATCCACCGCTATTTCTTTTACGTCGCCGCCGGCTTCATCTGCATCCTCACTTACGACTCCATTCTCGGGATGCAGTTTTACACCGACGCCTCGGGCAAGCCGCTGCCGGGCGGGCAAACGCAGTTCGGCCTGGGCGTCGGCAGCATCGTGTTGTGGGGCAACGTGATCTTCCTCGGCGGCTACACCTTCGGCTGCCACTCGTTCCGGCACCTCATCGGCGGCGGCATCAACAAGCTCTCCAAGACCCCCGTGCGCGCCAAGTGCTACGAGTGCGTCGGTTGCCTGAACGCCAGCCACATGGCCTGGGCGTGGTGCAGCCTGTTCTGGGTGGGCTTCACCGACCTCTATGTATGGATGTGCGCCCGGGGCACCTGGGTGGATTACCGGATATTTTAATGGGAGATTTTCAAACACACGAACATGACGTGCTGGTGATCGGCGCCGGCGGAGCGGGCTTGCGCGCGGCGATTGAATCGGCGTCATTCGAGGGCTGCTCGGTGGGCTTGGTTTGCAAAAGCCTGCTCGGCAAGGCGCACACCGTCATGGCCGAGGGCGGCATGGCGGCGGCGATGGCGAATGTGGACGAGCGCGACGGGTGGGAGACGCATTTTGCGGACACGATGCGAGGCGGCCAGTATTTGAACAACCCGACGATGGCCGAGCTGCACGCGAAGGAAGCGCCGGCGCGGGTACACGAGCTGGAGGCGTGGGGGGCGTTGTTTGACCGGACGAAGGACGGGCGAATTTTGCAGCGCAACTTTGGCGGGCACGCGTATCCGCGGCTGGCACACGTGGGCGATCGCACGGGACTGGAGATGATTCGCACGCTGCAGGATCACGGCATTCACCAGGGCATCGAGGTGTACATGGAGTGCACGGTGATCGAGCTGCTGAAGGATGGCGACCGCGTGGTCGGCGCGTTTGGTTACGATCGCGAGCGCGGGCGGTTCCGGCTGTTCAAGGCGAAGGCGATTGTGCTGGCGACCGGCGGCATCGGGCGGGCGTACAAAGTGACGAGCAACAGCTGGGAATACACCGGCGACGGGCATTCGCTGGCGTACCACGCGGGGGCGGACTTGCTCGATATGGAATTCATCCAGTTTCATCCCACCGGCATGGTGTGGCCGCCAAGTGTGCGGGGCATTTTGGTGACGGAAGGCGTGCGTGGTGAGGGCGGCATTTTGACCAACAGCGAAGGCAAGCGGTTCATGTTTGATGACATCCCGGAGCTGTACAAGGGCTCGACCGCCGATTCGCCGGAGGAAGGCTGGCGCTACGTGACGGGCGACAAGGAAGCCCGCCGCCCGCCGGAGCTGCTCACGCGCGATCACGTGGCGCGGTGCATTCTCAAGGAAGTGCGCGAAGGACGCGGCAGCCCGCATGGCGGCGCGTTCCTCGACATCGCGTGGATCAAGGAGAAGATCGCCAACAGCGAGGAGCACATCAAAAAGAAGCTGCCGAGTATGTATCATCAGTTCAAGCAGCTGGCGAATCTCGACATCACGAAGGAGCCGATGGAGGTCGGCCCGACGACGCATTACGTGATGGGCGGCGTGCGCGTGGATGCGGAAACGCAAATGAGCACGGTGCCGGGACTGTTTGCCGCAGGCGAAGTGGCGGCGGGATTGCACGGCGCGAACCGGCTCGGCGGCAATTCGCTGAGCGACCTGCTCGTCTTCGGCAAACGCGCCGGCGAATACGCGGCGAAGTTTGCGGAGGAAAATGGCACCGGCAAGATTGACGACGCCGAGGTGGACGCCTGCGCGAAGGCGGCGCTGGAGCCGCTGGAACGCGACGGCGACGGCGAAAGCCCGTATCAAATCCAGCACGAGCTGCAGGTGATGATGCAGGACAAAGTCGGCATCATCCGCGAGGAAGGCCTGATGAAAGAGGCGATTGACGACCTCGCCGCCCTCGCCGAGCGAGCCCCCAAGGCCGCGGCGCCGGGGAATCGCGAGTACAATCCGGGCTGGCACACGGCGCTGGACTTGAAATGTTTGTTGACCGTCAGCGAGGCGTCAGCGCGGGCGGCGTTGATGCGGCAGGAGAGTCGCGGGGCGCAGACGCGCAATGATTTCCCGGACAAGGATCCGGACGATTGGGGCAAACACAACCTGCTGTTGCGCAAGGCGGCGGATGGGTCGATGGAAGTGGAGAAGGTGCCGGTGGTGGCGACGAACGAGCAGCAGCAAAAAATCATCGAAGCAAACCAGTAATGGCGAAAGTCGATTTCAAGATTTGGCGCGGCGATGCGGACGGCGGGGCGTACGAGGATTTTTCCACGGACGTCACCGAAGGCATGGTGGTGCTGGACAGCGTGCACCAAATCCAGGCCGAGAGCGCCAACGACCTCGCCTGCCGCTGGAACTGCAAAGCCGGCAAGTGCGGCTCGTGCAGCGCCGAGGTGAACGGTCACCCGCGGTTGATGTGCATGATGCGCATGGACGAGGTGCTCGCCGAGACGCCCGAGGGTCAGCCGGTGACCATCCAGCCCATCAAGGCATTTCCCGTGGTGAAAGATCTCGTGACCGATGTGTCGTGGAATTTCGAGGTGAAGAAACGCATCAAGCCCTTCAAGCCGCGCGAGCCCGATGCCGAGGACGGCACCTGGCGCATGGCGCAGGAGGATGTCGACCGCGTGCAAGAATTCCGCAAGTGCATCGAGTGTTATCTCTGCCAAGACGTCTGCCACGTGTTGCGTGAGCACAGCCTGCACGACGAGTTTATCGGCCCGCGATTCCTCGTTTACGCCGCCGCGCTCGAGATGCACCCGCTCGACACCGAGGACCGCACCACCGAGTTGAAGGACGCCCACGGCATCGGCTATTGTAACATCACCAAGTGCTGCACCAACGTCTGCCCCGAGCACATCACCATCACCGACAACGCCATCATCCCCCTCAAGGAACGCGTCGTCGATAAACACTACGACCCGCTGGGCGCTGCCTGGCGGTGGTTCCACAAGACCGAGGGTGAAACCACCAAAGGCGACTAGCCGCTACTTCTCCCGCACCCGCCAAAACGACGCGAACCGTGGCAGGCCATTTTTCGTGAGCCCGCGATAGCGAAACGTCACCACTGTCCCGATGGGCGGAGGACTCTTCCGCTGCGCATTGGTAAACCCCGTTCCAATCGAAAACTCCTTCCCATCCTTCGTGCGCACGCGCAACGAGCCGAGCATCCCAGTAAACTTGCCTTTGCCCGGATTGTGGCCAATGACGGCTGCCTCCGCATCGTCGTGCGTTTTCACCTTCAGTAACGTCCCTGACCGCTTCCCCTCATACACCGATTCTGGCTCACGAATCATCAAACCCTCGCCGCCCGCCTTCACGACCCGATCTCGCTCCGAAATCAAGTGCGCCTTCCCCTTGCATTGCCACATCGGAACGATCCACACGTGCTGCGCCACCTTCGGCAGCTTGGCCTTCAAAAACGCCAGCCGCTTTTCAAATGTGCCCTTCACTTTCGGCGCATCGAAAACCATGTAGTGCATTTCCTTCCATCGTTCATCGGGCCGTTCCGTTCGCACGATGCTCAATGTCTCCTCAAACTTTCCGCGACCCAGCCACAACTCCCCATCCAGCACCACACCGCGCGGAAGTTCGCGATAAAAATAATCCGGTAAATAAACCACTTTCCCACCCCGCGTCCGCATCGTGTCCCCGTCCCAATACCCACGCACGCCATCGTACTTTTCACTGATCCACCAGCCGGTGGGGTCAATCGACTCATCCCAAGTCTTGGCCAGCAACAACTTCGGTGCATCGGCGAGCAAGGTTTGGGAAAAGAAAAACGCAACCAGAAGAATCACGGGCTTCATGAATTTAAAATCCCGTGATTTTAGCGAAATGTCAACCGGCAGTTGGGTTAAGCCAGCACATCCTCGATCACGTGCCCGTGGACGTCGGTGAGGCGGCGTTCAAAGCCGTTGTGGTAGTAGGTGAGGCGTTTGTGGTTGAGGCCGAGGAGGTGGAGGATGGTGGCGTGGAAATCGTAGACGGTGGCGACGTCTTTTTCCGCTTTCCAACCAAAGGCATCGGTGGCGCCATGGGTGTGGCCGCGTTTGACGCCGGCGCCGGCGAGCCAGGCGGTGAAGCCCTCGGGATTGTGATCGCGACCGCTGGCGCCTTTCTGGAAGGTCGGCATGCGGCCGAATTCGGTGCACCACACAACGAGCGTGTCCTTCAGTAGGCCACGTTGTTTGAGGTCGCTCAGCAGGGCGGCAGCGGGCTGGTCGAGCACGGGGCCGTGCTTGGCGTATTGTTGGTGCAAAACCTTGTGTCCGTCCCAATTACTGACACCTTCGCCGCCGGTTTGGTAGGCGCCGTTGAAAAGTTGCACAAAGCGCACGCCTTTCTCGAGAAGGCGCCGAGCGAGGATGCAGTTCTTGGCGAAGCCGGCCTTGATGGGGTTGGTGGCGTCATCGGCGCCGTAAGCCTTGAGCGTCGATGCTTTCTCGGTGGAGAGATCGCTGACCTCCGGCACGCTGAGCTGCATGCGTGCGGCGAGTTCGTAGCTGGAGATGCGCGCGGCGAGTTCGGTGTCGCCGGGGAATTTTTCCAAGTGCCGCTCGTTGAGGCGCTGGAGAAAACTGCGCGTGGCGCGATCGGTCTTGGCGCTGATGCCGGCCGGCCGCGCGAGGTTTCGGAGCGGTTTGCTGGCGTTGAAATCCGTGCCCTGAAACGCCGCGGGGAGGAAGCCGGGGCCCCAGTTGTTGACGCTGCTTTGCGGCGTGCCGCGCGGGTCGGGGATGGCCACGTAGGCGGGCAGCTCGTCATTGGCCGAGCCCAGCGCCCACGTCACCCAAGCGCCCATACTGGGGAAGCCGTCGAGCGTGTAGCCGGTGGACATGAAATTTTCGCCCGGCCCGTGCGTGTTCGTCTTGCCGGTGAGCGAATGGATAAAGCACATCTCATCAGCCAACTCGCCGAGCTGCGGCACGAGTTCAGACACCATCTTGCCCGACTGCCCGCGCGCCTTGAATTCCCACGGGCTCTTGGTGAGATTGCCCTGATCGCCCTGAAAAGTTTTCAGTCCCTCCGCACCGGGCATCGGCTGGCCATGGCGCTTGATGAGTTCCGGTTTGTAATCGAACGTGTCCAGCTGACTGCAGGCGCCCGAGCAGAAAATCACCAGCACCCGCTTCGCCTTCGCCGGGAAATGCGCCTGCCGTGCGGCAAAGGGCTTGGCCGAGTCTATCTTCGGCCGGATAGGAGTATCGTTCGCCAACAATCCTTCTTGCGCCAGCAGACTGGTGAGGGCGATGCCGCCCAGTCCTTGGCCGGTGTGTTGCAAAAAATGGCGGCGGTTTAAGAGTGGGTTCATGGCACAAAGACAAATTCGTTCGAATTCAGCATCGCGCGCGCGAATTGGACCAAGCCTTCGGCTTCAATAAACGCGGCGGCATCTTGGGTTTCATCGGCGGTGGCGGTGCGGTTGAAGCACAGTTCGAAGGCGCGGGCGACTTGGGCGGCAGGCGTTTTGCCGGCGTCGGTTTTCAGTCGCTTGGCCAACAAGTCGGCTTGTTGCATGACGAAGGCGCTGTTGAGGAGGTTGAGCGCTTGCAGCGGAGTGGTGGAGCGGCTGCGCTTGGGGACGCCTTGGCTGGCGTCAGGGCAGTCAAAGGCGCCGAACACACTTTCCTGTTCCTGCCGCACCTTCGTCATGTAAATCATCCGGCGCCAATCGGCGGGGCCATAGTTTTTCTTTGGAAAAAAGTGGCGCACATTTTCCATCTGCACCTCAAACCCGCTGAAGCCCGGGCCGCCCATTTTCAAATCGAGCACGCCACTGGTTTGCAGCATCGCATCGCGAATGGCCTCCGCCTCAAGGCGGCGGGTGGGGAAACGCCAGAGCAGCCGACTGGCGGCATCGACCTTGTTGAGCGCCTCTGCGCGTGGGCGGCTGCTTTGCTGCCAGGTTTGTGTGAGGAGAATGCGGCGGTGCAGTTTCTTGAGCGACCAGCCATCGGAAACAAACGAGGAAGCGAGCCAATCGAGCAGCTGCGGATGGGTTGGCGCGACTCCGTTGCGGCCGAAGTCGTTGGGCGTGTCGACCAATCCGGCGCCAAAGTGATGTTGCCAGATGCGGTTGACGATGACGCGCCGCGCGAGCGGATTGGTGTCGCTCACGATCCAATCGGCCAAGGCCAGCCGCCGCTTTTGCTCGGGCGTTTTGGCATCGATCTTCAGTGACACAAACTTGGCCAAAGCACCGGGCGTTACCTCATCGCGCGGCGCTTCCGGATCGCCGCGATAAAACAACCGCGTCGGGCCCGGCTGCGAAAAGCTGCCGACGAAGGCCTTGGTGGAGTTTTGCAGAATCTTGAGTTGCTGTTCGGTTTGTTCCAACTCGGCCAGCAGTTTGCGCCCGCGCTCAGCCTCGGCCTTCGGCAGCTTGTCGAACGCATAAACCGGCTTAGCTGGTTGGCCGCCCTTAAATGGCTGGCGATCCTCGGAGCTGGCAATCGTCTTCCAATCGCCGACTCTCAGGCCCGCCTCGATGCGATAGCCGATGGGGATGCGGTCGCCGTATTGGCCGGGCCGATCACGCGCCCACTCAATGCGGTCGATGCGCGCGGTCTTCGGCAGCTCGATCTGCACCCAGCCGGTGGACTGCGCGGCGATCCAGCTCTTTGCGTTGCCGTATTGGCCGTCGTTGATGTGCGCGAGCTTGTGCAGCGGATGTTTGAAATCGCCATTCGAACTGGCCTTGGC
>DJHS01000120.1:2591-5462 GCA_002433235.1 Verrucomicrobia bacterium UBA6614 | reverse complement strand
AGGTTTTCCGTGCCGGCAAAAATCTCCAGCTCATCAATGCACGGTTGGCTGGAGCTGCTGCGGGTGATGGTGAATCGCACGAACCGCGCCTCGACGGCGGGGAAGGTTTCGATGTTGTGCTTGGCCGTCACCGCCGCGCGTTTGCCAGCCTTTGCAACGTATTTGGCCAGTTGCGCTTTCAGTTCGCCGACAAGTTTTTTCATTGCGGCCACCCTTGATTGGGCGGCGGCGGTGAGCGGCAGGTTGCGGTCGGCAAATTTCACACCCTCGAAGACGCCCTTGAGCGCGTAGTAATCATTTTGCGAAATGGGATCGAACTTGTGATCGTGACAACGCGCGCAGCCGGTGGTGAGGCCGAGGAACACGGTGCCGGTGGTGTTAATCATGTCGTCCAGCTCATTGGCGCGCTGCATGCGGTTGAGCTTGCCGTCCTGACCTTTCACAATGTCG
Source organism: Verrucomicrobia bacterium UBA6614 (assembly GCA_002433235.1). Lineage (GTDB taxonomy): Bacteria > Verrucomicrobiota > Verrucomicrobiia > Limisphaerales > UBA1100 > UBA6614. Next base: position 5,012 of record DJHS01000120.1, on the reverse strand, counting down.
TTCGGGCCGGCGACGAGAAAGCCCGTGCCCAGCGGTTCGCCCAGTGCATCGCCGGCAATTTGCTCGCGCACGAATTGATTGTACGGCTTGTCCTCGTTCAGCGAACGAATCACCCAGTCGCGATAGGGCCACGCATGAATGCGCTCGCGGTTGGTTTCAAAACCGGCCGTCTCGCCAAAGCGCACGAGATCCAGCCAATGCGTCGCCCACCGCTCGCCATAACGCGGGCTGGCCAGCACGCGATTCACCAAACGCGTGTATGCGCCCGGCTGGTCATCCTTCACATAAGTCTCCACCTGCGCCGGCGTCGGCGGCAGCCCGTGCATCACCAGATATAGCCGCCGAATCAACGTGCGCTTGTCTGCGCGTGGATTAAACCCGAGCTTTTTCCCCTCCAGCCGTACTTTAACAAAGGCATCAATCGGATTCATGAACCTCGGCGAACCCGGCCAAGTGATTTTCTTGAACGCCCAGTGGTCCATTCGGTCGACCACCTTGCCTCCGACGCCATCCGGCCAGTCCGCGCCCTGATCGATCCACGCGCGAATGAGGCCGACGGTCTTGTCACCCAGCAAATCCCCCTCCGGCGGCATCACCGTCTCGTCATCGAGGCCCGACATAAAATGCACCAACGGACTCTCCGCGCCTTTGCCGGGCACGATATTTTGGCCCATGTCGCCACCCTCTAACGCCAGCTCGTGTACGTCGATGCGGTAGCCGCTTTTTTGCTTCTCCGGCCCATGACACTTCACGCAATGCTTTTTGAAGATCGGCCAAATCTCCTTCTCAAAATCCACCTCATGCTTCGCCGGTGGCGGCAGTTCCTCGGGATCAATGGCGAAGAGCGGTGAAGGCAACAGCGCCAAGGTGAAGGCAAGGCTTTGTCGCAGCAAATTCATGCGGCAATTGTAAGGGGCTATCCGTGGCAAACAAGTTTGCATTGCCAATGGACTATTGACCGTCAGGCTGCGGACAGCTTTTGGGAATCATGGAATCCCCCACGCGCGTCCGCTACCACATCGTCGGCACCACTACGCTGGTGGCGGTGTTGTTATACTTGGACCAGCAAAAGACGATCAACGCGAAGGCGAGGTTGCCGTATTGCTCGTTGGTGAGATCGAATTCCCACAGTAGGCGCGCGGAGACGTTGCCGAGGGTAAAGGAACATGGAAGCCAGCAGCAGCAAGCCGCAAAATCACCATTTCCACTTGGCGGAACGTGCCGCCGGTTGGCCGGGCTCAGCCATCCCAGCTTTGGCCGTCCCAATCGCGGACGCGGTTCAGGAAATCGCACACGCCATCGGTAAAGCAGCTCAGCAGGACCTCGCCTTTTTCGGCGGTGGCAGCGGCGGGGGTGCCGATGTGGCCGGGCTCGCTGCGGTCGGGCATGGTCCATCCGCGGGTAGCTGTGGGGAAGGCATCGCCAAAGGACACCTCGGGCGCGGCGGTGTGATCGCCGACCAGCTCGGGGCGGATGACGAGCATCATCGAGGTTTCCCATTCGCCGGCATGGCCCATTTGGGTTTGCACAAAATCATCGCGCAATTCGGCGGGTTGGCCGTTATCCCAATAGGTGGTGGAAAGCAGGAGTAGATCGCGGCGGTCACGGAGTTTTTGGCGCAGCTCAAAGATGACCTGCGAGCCGGGCACCATGTTGCCACCGTGGCCATTCAACAAGACCAAGCGTTTGAAGCCGTGCTGGATGAAATTCTCGAGGTTGCTGGTGAGCAGATCGAGGTAGGTGCGCGGTTCGGCGGACATAGTGCCGGGGAAATCCATGTGATGATGGGAATTGCCCAGCCATTGCAGGGGCGCGAAAAGGATGTCGCCGCCCACGCGCTCCTCGGCGCGCCGGACGATCTCACCGAGCAACAGGCTATCGGTATGCAGCGGCATGTGGTGCCCGTGCTGTTCATGGGCGGCCACGGGAAAGACGACCGGCGTGTCCGGCGACAGGGCCTTAACGTCGGGCCATGTGAGGTCGGCGAGTTGCACAGGGAGCGGAAATTAGGCGATCAGGCCGGTGGCAACCTTGCCGCCCTGCGGGCCGGTCAAACGATGGTCTCGCCCGCCGTGGTGGTAGGTGAGTTTTTCGTGATCCAATCCGAGCAGGTGCAGGATGGTGGCGTGGAGGTCGCGGAAGTGGACCTTGCCATCGACAGCGGCGGAGCCGGTGTCATTGGTGGCGCCGTGGACGTAGCCGCGTTTGACGCCGCCGCCGGCCAGCCAGAAGGTGAACCCGCGTGCGTTGTGGCCGGTCTCGTCCTTGCCGTTGCCGGGCACGAGGCCGGGCCGGCCGAATTCCCCGCCCCAGACGACAAGCGTATCGTCGAGCATCCCACGCGCCTCAAGGTCGCCGAGCAAGGCGGCGATGGGGGCGTCGGTGGTTTCGCAGTTTGCGCGGAGGTCGCGCCGGTGCCAC
>DJHS01000120.1:0-2247 GCA_002433235.1 Verrucomicrobia bacterium UBA6614 | reverse complement strand
TCCCAGCTGCCGTGATTCACGCCGATGAAACGCACGCCGGCCTCGGCAAAGCGCCGGGCGAGCAGGCATTGGCGGCCAAAGTCGGACGCGCGACAGGTGCCAACGGTGTGGTTGGCGCCTACGCGATAGCGCTCGAGGGTGGCCTTGGACTCGGTGCTCACATCGAGCAGCTTCGGCGCGATGGATTGCATGCGGTAGCTGAGCTCCATGTTGCGGATGACACCCTCGAGTTGGTCGTCGTATGGTCGGGCGTCGGCATGCTCGCGATTGAGCGCCTGGACTAGGTCCAGTTGGCGGCGCTTGTTCACTGGCGAAAGGTGCTTGCTGCCGATGTTCGGAATGGTGGCCTTGGAGAAATCTTCGCCGTTGATGCCGATAGGCGTGCCCATGTAGGCCGGCGGCAAAAATGCGGACGAATAAATCGACGGCTTGGAGGTGTTCAGGCTGATCAAGCCGGGCAGGTCCTGATTCTCCGTGCCGAGACCGTAAGTGATCCACGAGCCCATGCTGGGACGCTGACGCAGGCGTTCGCCGGTGTGCAGTTGCAGATAGGATTGCGCGTGATTGCCGGTGTCCGCGTGCATGCCGTTGATGACGCAGAGCTTGTCGGCGTGCTTGGCAGTCTCCGGCAACAGCTCGGAAATCCACAGGCCGCTGTCGCCGTGCCGCTGGAAATCAAACACCGAACCCGGATGCGGTGCTTGCGTGATCTGCGGTTTGTAATCGAACGTGTCCAAATGCGCCGGGCCACCGGCCATGCAGAGGAAAATCACGCGCTTTGCCCGGGCCGGCAAAGGCGGCGTCTTGGGTGTCAAAGGGCCGGCGGCCGCGCGAGTTGAATTGGCCAGCAGCGCTGACATCGCCAAATAGCCAAAGCCGCAGGAAGCTTTCTGCAGCATGTCGCGGCGGGTGACAACAGAGTTCTGATTCATTTTTATCACAAAATATCAAGCTGCGGTGGTAACGCTTTACTTCTTAGGTGGTTTTTGCGGGGAAACGAATACAAACTGATAATTCTTGAGTTTTGTAATCACTGTGATTCCGTTTACCATGGACAGCTTTACCTTGTCTCCGGGTTTCCATTTTTTTAATTTTTTCTGATGTTGTTTGATCACAGACCATACGCCCCCGCTTGTGAGATGAACTTGGAATTTATCTTTGTCAATTTTCAAGATGGAGGATGTGACCGGAGCTGGAACCCTTAACGATGACTCCACCTACTTGCTTTATTGGGAGTAATTTTGAGACTCCTTCTACTTGGAGCAGGTGGCCAGTTTTATTTGGGATGATAGTGACTTTGGGCCTGTAGGCGTATTTGTAAAAATAGGCATAAGCAGCTTGTTTCCAGACTTGACCATTATCCAAAACGAAAATTGTATCTCCGTCCCATCCTTCGAATTCTCCTTTGATTCTACTTACAATTACTTTGTTCGCAGCTTGTCCCGCAATCGGATTTGGGTTTAGCAATTTGCAGATCAATGGTTCGTCAAATCCTTTTACTATCAGTTTGTATTGCACCCCATCAGATAGGACGATGCATTCGGGCATGACTTCTACTACCACTTGAATGGTAATGCCGGTCACTTCATAAATCCTTCCAGATGTTGTCTGAAGGACTTTGCCCTTATTGACCAAGCCTGAAATTGTACCTTTGAGGCTAGTTTTTTCAAAAACTTTCCAGTCGGCTGAAAATCCTTGAGCGGAGAGAGAAACTATTAACATTAAAAGTCCGATGTATTTCATGAGCCGGCAATCATGTGTTTTTATTACAGAATCAACAATTTTATTCCTAAATTCTGGTTGTGGGGTCCTTGGTGGATTCTTTCGCATTCATCATCAATCCAAATAACTGAATTCGTTCGTGTTCAGCAGCGCCTGGGCGATGGTGGCCCAGACGGTTTTCTCACCTGAAGAATTTTGCCCATTTTCGAGTTGCTTCACAAGCTCAATGACGCGGGCGGTTTCCTGCGGGGTGGGATTGCGCTGGAGGGCGCGGCGAAAGGCCCAGCGGATGCGGCCTGCGTCATCGGCGGGCGCCTCCTTCAGCAGCTTCTCGGCGAAGTGGCGGGATTGCTCGACGACCATGCGGTTGTTCATCAGGTATAGCGCCGCTGGCGGTGTGGCATTGGTTGGACGATGCCCCATGGGCTTGGTGCCGTCGGGCAGGTCAAAAGCGGTCAACTCGGGCGGCGGCGCATGGCGCAGGAGGCAGAGGTAAACGCTGCGGTGCGTGCTGGGCCGATGAAT
>DJHS01000063.1:0-7100 GCA_002433235.1 Verrucomicrobia bacterium UBA6614 | reverse complement strand
CGCATGCATCGCCGCGTGCGGAATTGCCGTGGGAATGTAACAGAAAAACGGCTGCTTCGCCTTCACACTGCCGCGAATGAACGCGCGCGCGTGTTCCATCATCGGCGTGTGCAGGTACGTGCCTTTTTTCAAGGGCAACTCGCGGCCGTTGTGAACATAGGTGGTGGGATAATAGGTGTGCGCGATGGTCTGGCTTTTCCAGCCGTAGAATTCATCGAATCCGTGCGCCAACGGATTTGGCGCGCCTTTCAAGTGCGTGTTGCCCAAACCCCATTTGCCAAATGCTCCCGTGCGATAGCCGGCCGCCTTGAACACCTCTGGCAGCACCGTCATTTTTTCGTCCAACGCCGCGCCCGCCTCACCGCGCAGGTTGCCGCGCACATAACAGCGGCCCGAGTGCATGCCGGTCATCAACACCGCCCGGCTCGGCGTGCACACTGTGTTACCCGAATAATGCGCCGTAAACTTCAGGCCCTCCGACGCCAGCCGGTCAATATGTGGTGTCTTTAATTTCTTCTGCCCGTAACAGGACAGATCGCCGTAGCCAAGGTCGTCCGCTAGGATGTAAATCACGTTGGGCTTGGCCGCCGCCATGGCAAGCCACGGCAGGCACAGGAGAGAGAGGATCAGTCGTTTCATTTCAAAGATTTCAGGTACGCCACCACATCGCGGATTTCCGTCGGCTTCAAGATCGCCCCCATGGGCGGCATCGTGGTCGTCAGCGTGTGCGTTTTAATTTCCGCCACCGGCACCGCCACTTGCTTGCCATCAGGCAACCGCAGAGTCCATGTGTCCGCCGTTTTCTTGGCGAGAAATCCCGTGTGTTGTTTGCCACCCTTGGTCACCAACGCCACCGTGCCGTAGCCCTCGGCAATTTCCTTGGCCGGCTCGAGCATCGACCGCACCAAGTACGCAGCGTCTTTTTTGCCGATCAGATCCAGCGGCGGCCCAAGATTGCTGCCCACCTTGCCAAGCTGATGACACCGGATGCATTGCGCCGCAGCATGATTCATCACCACTGCCCGGCCGCGAGTCACATCGCCGCCGTGCGCATAGCGGTCGGCTGTTTCCGGCAATGTCTCACCCAATCCCTTCGCCGCCTCCCACACGTCCAGCCGCAGTGCCGGATCCAGCTTGCCGGCACAATAAGCCGTGACCAACCGGCCGAATTCCGCCGCCGCCCCCGGTTCCTTGGAGACCGCCATTTGCCGAACCGCCGCGCCGCGCCCCGGCGCCTTGGCATCCTCAATCAACGCCATCAACAGACCCACCACCGGCACGCCCGCCTTGGCTGCATGAGCCCGAGCCGCCGCCCGCACCTTGGCATCCGCGGAGGCCAGCCCGTGCACCACGTACACCCGCAACTGCGGATGCTGCGTGCGCCCGAGTGCATCCAAAAATCGGCTCTGCACCTTGGCCGGCCAATCGGCAAAACCGCCCTCCAATCCTTCCAGCCACGCCGCATGGCCCAGTTGCCCCGTGCCATTGAGCAGCACCTCGAGCAGTTCCGGATCGCGCGCGATGATCGGACGCAATTGTTTCACGGCCGCATGCACCGGCGCGATATCGCGCGGGGCCAATTTGCGAAAACGTCCTTCCACCGCACAAAGCACCGGCGGTTTGGCCCACCAGAGGATGGATGCCAGCGCGGTGCGTCGCAGCGCGGCACTGGCGGGTTGCTGCTCGAGGTAGCCGATCAGCAACTGCAATGCCTCGCTTGTGCCCACGCGAAAGGCGGCGTTGACGGCGCGGCGCATGAGAGCTTCGTTTTTCAGTTCACCGCGGCGCAGCACATCGGCGAGATCGGGCAAGGCAGCCGGAATGGACAGGTCATCGTGAATCGCCCGTGCGGCCTCGAGCACCACCAGTTCATCTTTGTCCGCCAGAAACGCCCGCACCTCGGGTGCCTCCAACCGGCGCAAGGCCACGATAGCCGCCAAGCGCACATTGCGATCGGTGTGGGTGTGGAGCGCCGCCAATTGCTTTGGCGTCATCGCCCCGGCCAAACCCATGATGCCGGCGTGGCGTTGGTAAGGAGCGCTCCCGTCGCGCTCGATGAATTTCACCAATGCCATTCCGGCCGCCGAGGCCTTGCGATTGCCTAAAGCGATCGCGGAAAAGAACCGAACCCGCGGCGATTCATGCGTGAGGCCGTCGAGCAATTCAGGCTCAAACAATTTGGAACGCGTGCCCAATTCGCCCGTCACTTTGGCGGCCTGCGCGCGCACTTCGGGATCAGCCTCCTGCCAGGCGGCGGACAGACCGATCAACCGCGCCGGTTCGCGCCGCGCCATCATGCCAATGCCCCACACCGCGTGCAGTTTACCTAGTGCCATGCCCTGTTGCAGTTGGCCCACCAACGCCTCCATGCCGTCCGCCCCGCGCCGTGTCAGTTCAAACTGGCCCTTCATGCGCACGCGCTGATCGGCGTGGTTCAGCCACTTGACGAGCGTGGCGATCGGTTGTTTGGCTGAGTTGCTGGCAAGAAACGTTTGGGTTTCAACGCGCAACGGATGCTGTTCTTCCTTCGGCAAATCAAACCGATACACGCCGTTCGCGTACGAGGAGGCATACAGCGCGCCGTCCGGGCCGATGGCCAAGCCGGTGTTGGCGAGGCCGCCTTTCATCGGGGTTTCCTCCTCAAACCGAAACGACGCGCCCGCTGGTAAGAACTGAAACACGCGCACCTGATTCTGGTTGTTGGTCATGAAAAACCGGCCGACATACGCCTTGCCCAGCGCCGTGCCGGGATTGGCCGTGAAGCCGCACGGTCCGGGGCCGAAGTTGCCGATGGTGGGCGTGAGGTAAGCGGGGAAACTTTCGTGATGCGGCAGGAACATGCGCTCGGCCATCCACGGGTTGTACGCAGGCAGGCCGCTGATGCGCGTGAAGTCCTGCTTGCGCAGCCACTGCCAGTTGAGCCGCCAGCCGTGTTCGCTGCCCTCGGTGATGTACAGCGCGCGTTCCTTTTCGCCGGGATAATCGCCGTCGTTATCCATGCTGAACAGATTGCCGTGCGCGTCAAAAGCCAGCTCCTGCGCGTTGCGTTCGCCGCTGGAAAAGCGTTCCACGTTGGAGCCGTCCAGTTCACTGCGAAAAATACCGCCGCGATTCGGCCCGTGAATTTTCACGCCCTCCGCCGTGGTCAACGAATGCCCCTTGTCGGCCAGCGACCAGTACACGCGCCCGTCCGGCCCCACCGCGAGTCCGCTCAGGTTGTGGCCGCCCTGCCCGATGTGCAGCGAGTAGCCCGTGCTGATTACTTGCGGCTTCTCGGGAAAACCATCGCCGTCCGCATCGCGGTAGCGGATCACATCCGGCTCCACCGCCACGTACACATCGTCGCCCACCGCCAGCACGCCCGCGGCGATACCGGTCACCTCCGTGTGATATTCGCCGAGCGTTTTCACGCGATCGGCCTTGCCATCACCGTCGGTGTCGGTGAATTGAAACGCTGCATCCTTTTGCACCATGAGATCACGCCAATCGCGCGTGCCGTCGTCATTGCGATCCGCCGGCTGCCAGCCGCGCGCAAACAGGCCCTTGAAGCCCGCCTTGTAAAACCGACGCCGATCCTCTATGTGCTCGAAGGACAGATCATCCTTCACCCAATCCTGATGCCCGCGGATATCGAGACTGCTCACCTTGCGCCGCGTCGTCCGCACCACATACACGCGCCCGTGATCATCCACCGAGATGCCCACGCCGCCCTTCGTCTCCGGCGCTTTGGACCACGTGGTCACCACCACCCCGCCCGGCCCGGCCACCTTCACCGGCTGCACGCCCGGCACGCGCAGCGTGTGAATGTTCGCCCAGTCATTGGCGTTGCTGCCGCGCACCGTCACGCGCACAAACCGCGCGGTGGTTTTCGGAAATTTGAATTCGCCTACTCCCTCGCCCTTGCCGCCGCTCTGAAACTTGCGCGCCGCATCCCAGCTCTTGCCATCGGCGGACAACTGAATCTCAAACGCATAATCACGTTCGCCACGCGAAAACCCGAGGCCGAGCGCCGTCAATTCGCGCGCCGCCTTGAACTCCACCTGAATCCACCGCCCGCGCCCCTGCGCCGCCCAGCGCGTGTTGGCGTTGGCATCCAGCACATGAATCGCCGGATTCCCCGCCTGCGCCTGATCCGCCGAAATCGCCCGAAACACCGGTCCCAAATCCGCCGCCATAGCGACCACCATGCTCATGATGAAAACAAAGAAAATTTTCACAACGCACCGAGTGTGAGGCGAACGCCTTCATGAATCCAGTCGTATTATGTAAGGGACGAGGTGGAACTCGTCCCTCCCGGGAGGGGCAAGTTCCACCTTGCCCCATTTTTGGTTTCTCCGCGCCTCTGCGTGAGGCTATTTCCGAAACACCGCCCCTTTCGAAAAATTCTCCTGCTTCACCACACCGCCTTGGTCAAGGTGCCACGTCGCGACGGAAGCATCAGTTCGAGCGTGGCCGATACGCTTTTCGCCAGGGGTGTGGTTCACGAAGAACACCCGGCGGGTGCCGTCGATGAGCTTCACCTCGAGGGCGGTGGCTTCGTGGTCAGGCACGGCCTGGCCGGCGGCGTTGCGGACGTGGAGGCGGGTGATCTCGCGAACCTTTTCCTTGGTGCTGGCGCGCCACGGTTCCTGCACGGTGGCAAAGACGGTGTTTTTCGCGCGGCGCCGAAGCATAAGATAATCGATTTCGCTGCCGACATTTTCGTTCATCGGAATGGCGAAGAGAGTCACCGTCGTGCCCTTCTGCGGCGCAGCCCACACGCGCACGTGGGCGTTCTCGTGCAAAATCGCGGTGGCGGATTTCTTGGGCGGTTTGGTGCGCGGGGCGTTGTCCCACCGAATGGCGACCGTGCTGGCACTGGGCGCACTGCGCGGATTGCGGGCGAAACGCAGGACGCCGTCGCCGAGCTTGGCGATTGGCTTGAGCGTCAGCGCCTCGGGCTTGGCCTCACCGAAGGAATGAAACATCCAGTCGTACTGATGCTCGGCGTCGCTGCGGCACAGGTAAATATCGACAAGGCCAAAGTCGGTGTTGAACACCGTGCGCCGCATGTGGATGCCCTTGTAAATGCGATCGGACTCGGCATCAATCCACTGCAGGCTCGGCTCGCTGTGTTGGCCGCGCAACTGCCCGATCGGCACCGGCCCGCTGCCGCCTGCCTGACTTTTGCCGTCGGCGATGACGACGTTGTGCGCGTAGCTGCTGGTGTAAAGGCTCATCAACTCGCCGAGTTTGCCGTAGCCGTATTCCATCGAGACAATCTGGCCGTGAAATGACGGGATGGTCGCGAGCTTCGCGGCATGGCCGTGACTGCGCCCGCCGTGCAGGCCGTAATCGAAAATGACCTCCGTCCAGTCGATGGGCTCGGGCGCCGTGCGGTTGCGCAAAATGGCGAGGCCCTTGACGGGCGCGATGTACACCGGCGGCCACAACGCATCGAGCGGCTGCTTGCCGGCCGCGTACTCGGCAGCCATCACGGTGGCCTTCGTTTCCTGCGGCGTGCTGTTGATGCGCTTGGCGGCGTCGATGAGCTTGGGCCATTGCTCGAGGCGCGGGTCGATGTACAGTTTACGCGCCCATTCATACTGCGTGGCGCTCGGACTGCCAAAGCCGGCGCCGAGGCCGTTGAGGTTAACGCCGCCGCCGTCATCGATGTTCGGCAAACCGCCGCCGGAGAAAATAAAACTCGGGTGCGCGAGGAAGCTGTTGCGCAGGGCCTTGTTGGCGGATACATCGAGACCGTGCCCGTGCAGTTTTTGCATGAAGCTCACATAGCCACCCACGCCGCCGTAGCTGCCGAGGGAGCATTGGTGGATGCCGTCTTCGAGCACGACGCCGCGGAAGATGTCGTAAAAAAACTGCAGACCCTGCTTCGGCGCGGGATCGCCCAGCACGCGGCCCATCGGCAGGTACGGCATGTCCTCCTTGTTGACCGCCGCAAAATACGCCGGCTCCTCAAAGAGCGGCCCGGCCATGCCCTCGTACATGCCCCAACGCACGATGTTGTGCTCAAGCATGGTGCGCTCGGCGGGTGTGAGGGCGTCCCACAGCAGGTCGAGCACGTAGATGCCCATCGCGTGATAATAGCGCGGGCCGAACTTCATCAGGTAACGCCCGCCGATTCGCCCGCCCCACCAGTCGCGGTCCTCGCGATGGAGGTTGTAGTTGAAATGCTTCGTGAGCCCGGTGTATTTGCGGGCAAAGATGCGCGCCATCTCCACAGCCTTCTTCGCATATTTTTTGTCGCCCGTTAAATAATACGCCTCGGCCAGCAGCGTAATGCCCGTGTGGGCGCTGCGGCCCAGCGGGGTGTCGCCATACGGCGCGGCGCCGGAAAGCCCGTGGCCCATCATGCTCTTCCAGCGCGTATCGCGCATGCTGCCAATCATGTCAGTATCCTTGCCGGCCACGTACGTCTTGCGATAAGTCTCCGTTTTGCCCTTTTGCGGCGGTCCCTCGAAATCCATCGCGGTTACGAGGTCCACGTCCCCCGCCGGCCGCAGCCGAACAACCTTTGGCTGCTTGTGCCACACGCCCGAGTACTCCAGCCCCGCGCGTTCCCAGCCGCTGCCGTAGCCGTTGTGCTCAGAAGGACCGTCCGGCAAATACTGCTCAATCTCCTTGGCACTCATTTTCATCCACGCATCAAGTGCCGCCAGCCGTTCGCCCGAGAACGACGACGGCAAACCCTTCACCGGCCCGTACGTGCTGAGCTGGATGTTCCGCCCGCGCGTCCATTCCTTCAGCGCCGGCGTAAGCTTTTCCGGATCGCGCGCCTTCATCCACGCACGCAACTCCGCCCGTCGCGTCTCATCCGGCGCGGGCACCAGAACCGGATGATTCGGCACCGCCGTTGGAATCAGATTCCACAGCCGATATTTTTGCCGTAGCGCCACGTCATCGTTCCACAGGTAAATGTTCGCCCAACCCGACACTCCTTTCATCGCCACCGGCGTGCGAAAAGTGACCTGAAATGACTTCTCCTCATGCGGCTTCAGTACGATGCGGTTCACGTTTGAGCGCACCGCCTGCGGCGAGATGCGAGTGTTATCCGTCAGCAACTCGTAACTGCACGGCTCACCACAGCGATTGCGCAACGT
>DJHS01000020.1:0-75042 GCA_002433235.1 Verrucomicrobia bacterium UBA6614 | reverse complement strand
GTCGCGGCTGGAGCCGGTGCCGTACTCGGTGCCGGCGAGCACGATGAGCGGGGTGCCGTTTTCGCGATGGGCAGCGGCGGCTTCGAAGATGCTGGTGGTTTCGCCGTTGTATTTGGTGACGCCGCCTTCGGTGCCGGGGACCATTTGGTTTTTGATGCGGACATTGCCGAAGGTGCCGCGGGTCATGATGCGGTCATTACCGCGGCGGCTGCCGAAGCTGTTGAAGTCGACCTTTTCGACGCCGTTGTCCTGCAAAAATTTCCCGGCGGGCGAATCGGCTTTGATGGCGCCGGCGGGCGAGATGTGGTCGGTGGTGACGCTGTCGCCGAACAGCCCGAGTACGCGCGCGCCCTCGATGCTGCCGATGGTGCCGGGTTCGAGGCTGAAGTCGGTGAAGAACGGCGGTTCCTGAATGTAAGTGCTGGCGGCGTCCCATTCGTACACATCGCCGGTGTTGGCGGGGATTTCGTTCCACTTGGGATTTTGATCAGCGAAATCGCTGTAGAGTTTTTGGAACACCTCGGGCTTGAGCGCCGCTTGAAACACCTCGCGCACTTCGTCGAGGCTCGGCCAAAGGTCCTTGAGAAGGACGCCATTGCCGTCGGTGTCGGTGCCGAGCGGTTCGTTGGCGAGATCGATGTCCACGCGCCCGGCCAGCGCGAAGGCGACAACCAGCGGCGGGCTCATCAAAAAGTTGGCCTTGATGTTTTGGTGCACGCGGGCCTCGAAGTTGCGGTTGCCACTGAGCACACTGGCGGCGACGAGGTCGTTTTCCAAAATCGCCGACTCGATGGGCGCGGCGAGCGGTCCGCTGTTGCCGATGCACGTGGTGCAGCCGTAACCGACGGTGTGGAAACCAAGCTCATCGAGGAAATGCTGCAAACCGGTGCTCTCGAGGTAATCGCTGACCACCCGCGAGCCCGGGCCAAGGGAGGTTTTGACGGCGGGATTCACCTGCAACCCGCGCTCGACGGCTTTCTTGGCGAGCAAACCGGCAGCAAGCATGACGCCGGGGTTGGAAGTGTTCGTGCAACTGGTGATGGCGGCGATGAGCACGCTGCCGTGGCCGACCTCGGCTTCGCCACTGCCATTGAGGCTGACGGTTGAATCGGATGCTTCAAGCGTGCCGGCCTCGCGACCAAATCCGCCATCGGCGACGGGCCGCGTGTACATTTCGTTAAAGGCATCCTTCATGCCGAGCAGCTCAATGCGGTCCTGCGGACGCTTGGGGCCGGCGACGCTGGCGGTGACGGTGCTAAGGTCAAGCGAGAGATCCACGGAGTAATCGACCTCGCCCGCTTGCGGGATGCCGAAGAGACCCTGCGCGCGGTAGTAATTTTCGTACGCGGTGCAATGCTCCTCGGTGCGTCCGGTGGCGCGAAGGTAATTGACCGTCTCCTCATCAATCGGGAAAAAGCCCATTGTCGCGCCGTACTCGGGCGCCATGTTGGCGATGGTGGCACGGTCGGTCAACGGCAGCTTCACCGCACCGGGCCCGTAAAACTCCACGAACTTGCCGACCACCTTCGCCTCGCGCAGCATCTCGGTGACGGTGAGCGCAAGGTCAGTGGCGGTGACGCCCTCGGAGAGTTCGCCCGTGAGCTGCACGCCGACGACATCCGGCGTGAGAAAATAAACCGGCTGGCCGAGCATGCCCGCCTCCGCCTCAATGCCGCCCACGCCCCAACCGACGACGCCCAAGCCGTTGATCATCGTGGTGTGGGAATCGGTGCCGACAAGGGTATCGGGATAATGCACGCCGCCCTTTTCGAGAATGCCCTGCGCGAGGTATTCGAGATTTACCTGATGCACAATGCCGATGCCGGGGGGGACGACCTTGAACGTGTCGAACGCTTGCATGCCCCATTTGAGAAATTGATAGCGCTCGCGATTGCGGGTGAATTCCAGCTCGAGGTTTTTGTCCATCGCATCGTCGCTGCCGGCGAAGTCCACCTGCACGGAGTGATCGACCACGAGGTCCACCGGCACCAGCGGCTCGACGAGCTTGGGATCTTTGCCCAAACGAGAGACCGCGCTACGCATCGCGGCAAGGTCCACCAGCAGCGGCACGCCGGTGAAATCCTGCAGCACAATGCGCGAAACGAGAAAGGGAATCTCCGCCGTCCGCTCAGCGTTAGGCTGCCACGCGGCCAGTTCGCGGACATTTTCCTCCGTCACCTTTTTGCCATCCACATTGCGCAGCACGGCTTCGAGCACGATGCGTAAACACGCCGGCAGGCGCGAAATCTTCCCCAGCCCGGCTGCCTCCAGCGACGGCAACGAATAAAACTGCCCCTCGGTTCCATTGCCGAGGTCGAAGGCTCTCAACGAATCAAACGAATTATGTGCACTCATTCGGTGCACGCAAAATGGGGGAGAAAACAACCCCGTGTCAAGGTCACCGACGACGCTCGTTCTGGTTGTTAAATACGATCACGCGACTGACGGCGCCATTCTTGAACTCGAACCGAACACGAGTAAATTCTCGATTCGTCTTAGGATTCGTTATCTTCAGCTTTCTGTAGGTCCATGCCTCTGGCGTGGACGCGTCCGGGGCACCAAAAACGGCGCGGATCAGACTCACCGGCTTGCCCGGGTAAATCTTGTCAATGGCATTGCGCGGACCGCTGACGGTCCACGGCACGTTTTGGGCAAAAGAGGCCGGCTTGGGCGTGAGCAGGGCAAGATCGTTGTTCACCGGACCAAGGTCGGGCAAACGCACCCCACCGTCCTTGTCCCATTTCACCACCCCGGACAGCACTCCATTCCTCCAGATTTTCTCCTCGGAAGGTTTGCCGTTGGGCCACCAAGCACGCCAGCGGCCAGATTTCTGCCCCATTTGGTAAAACTCCTCACTACTGAGCTGGCCATTGGGCCACCAATCGGCAAACCGCCCGTTCAATCGGCCCTGGCTGTAACTGGCCTGATACTGGAGGTTTCCGTTCTCATACCAATAACGCCCCAGGCCATGGAGCTGGCCGTTGAGATAATTAAACTCATTCTTTTTAAACCCATTGGCGTACCACTCCATGACCCGTCCGTTGCGTGCGCCCTTGTTGAACTGGGCCAAGGACCTGCGTGGCCCGCCGGGGTAAAATTGGTGCACGGTACCGGTGTAGTTGGGGCCAGGCTGCCCCTTTGGAACGGTGAGGACCGTGGGCGGTGGCGGTGCTCCAGCGGCGATCCACTGCCGGATGGCGGACACCTCTGCGGGCTTAAGCATCGGCCCCTCCGGCGGCATGGGGTCATCAGGGTCAGTCAAACGATCAATGAGCACGCTGTCGCCGGGAGTATCGAGGTTGACCACCTGTAGGATACCACGGATGGGACCAGCGCCAAACTGCTCTAGCAAGTTCAGTTTTCCCTTCTGCTTTCCGGGCCCGTGACATTTGTAACAGCGATCGGACAATAACGGCTCAACCGTCAGGGCAAACAATTCGGGGCCGTTAACCTTGGGCTTGGGTGAGGCAGGGGTGGATTTCGGGTTAGGCTTGGGCTGTGGCTTGGCCTTTGGGGGTGTGGAGACTGGCGGGGGCTTGGGTTTGGACGGTGGCGAGCTTTTGGGCGGTGCCGCCTTGGGAGGAAGAGCCTTGCCAATGAGGTCACCCACCTTGGGCTCGCCGGTGCTCGTGGTTTTGTCGAGTTTACAAACGGCCTGACCGCCTCTCAGGCGCACTACAACAAGGTGGCCAATGAGTTTGCCATCGCGCCGAATGGCGTGGCGCGCGCCGGCCTGAGTGGCGCCAGAGCCGAGGTTGATTTCATAAAGACCGAGGTTTGAATAGATGCGGGTGAGACGCCCCGGATTTTCCGGCGCGGCTTGGGCCAGACACAGCAATGCGCCAAATAGAACGGCAATGTGTTTCCCCTTGGCCATGCTAAAACTTAACCCAGATCGGCACTTTTGCAACGAAGTCACTTAGGCATGCGCCAAGCGGACACCCAAGTAAGACCCTGGCGTTCCATGCCGAATTCCTTTTTCAGGCGGCGCTCCATGTCGGGCATGTGGGCGGCTCCATAGAAAATGGCAATCTTCTTGTGTTCGCCTTCCTGCAGCGTCCGGCGCAACACCTTGAGGGCAACTTGGTTGCGCTCCGTCAGGATCACCGTGCCTTCCTCGCCTTCGAGCGATGAAAGAGCGTCCTCGACTGTACCCATATTGGCGGCAAGTAGCCTTTTCATTTCACGTGCGCGGTTGGGGCTGAGCAGGGCAATGAGCAACTCGGCGGGAGTGATTTCCTCAATTTCCTCGCCGGCGCGCTTGCGAGCCATCTCCTCGCGCATCGTTTTGAGCATGAGATTCAGCATGGTCTCCCCGCGGGCGCGCTGGCGCTTGGCGAAGGTTTTGGGATCCATGTCGGCATGGATGAAGTTGGGGCGGTTGTACTTGATGGCATCGAGCTGGAAATCTAGGTCGAGAAAGCGCTGCATGGCCCGCTGGATCATGGTGACCGGGCTGTTGCTGGGGCCGCGTGGTTTATGGGCACGCTTGGGATCGGCAACGAGCTCAAAGAGAACGGAGTCGTATTCCTTGAAGCGCTTGTTGAGATCGCGGTAGTAGGTGCGATCGCCGATGTGAATGGCGCCGACGAGATCGACGGTGACACCGGTTTTTGGGTGCTTAAAATGGCCTATGGCGACCTGCAGTTCGTCGACGCGAGGGGCCTCCTTAAACCGAAGCCAGTTGGCCAGTCCCTCGGCTTTCTTGGCGGGGGCGGCCAAGAGCGAAGCGGCCAGAAACGCCAAAAATGGCATGAAGCGAAGTGGGTTCTTCATGCAGCCAATCTAGCGCATCTGGCGCCGTTGGGCAAAAAGAAACCGGCCGCGCCTGGGGATGGGGGGGTGGCGCGGCCGGTTAGGGGTGGTTTTGGGGTGAAAACTCTTTAATTCAGCTTGGCCAAGGTCTCCTTAATGGCGTCAAAGTTGGGCAAATCCTTCGGAGTAGGGGTTTGCTCGGCGTACTGCACCGTGCCCTCCTTGTCCACCACGAAAGCAGCGCGGGCGCTGACACTGCCCAAGCCAATCAAATCTTCAAGCAGCACGCCGTAATCGGCGGCGGTCTGCTTGTTGAGATCACTAGCGAGGGTGACGCTGATGCTCTCTTTCTCGGCCCATTGGCCCTGGGCGAAGGGACTGTCCACGCTGATGGCGATGACATCGGCGTTCAAGTCGCTGTAAGCCCCAAGACCGGCGGAGAGGTCGCACAATTCCTGTGTGCAAACGCCGGTGAAGGCGAGTGGCACAAAAAGAACCACCGTGTTCTTGCTGCCAAAGTTGGCACTCAAGGTCACGTCACTTAGGCCGAAATCATTCTTTTCGCCGGAACCGTTGATGGATTTCAGGGTGAAATCAGGTGCTTTGGAGCCAATTGCAATAGCCATTATTACGCCTCAGGGGTTAGCGGAGCGGCGTTTATAGAGGCGTGGGGAGGGGCTGTCAAACCGGAAATTAGGGCCTTGGCGGATATAATCTGGCGATTTGCCGTCTATTATGGTAGGTTTTCAGTGCTTGCAGGCACAATATCGCCTTTGCGCGAAGGAGCAGGATGAGACGCGTACGACCCGCTGAAGCATTTACCTTGATCGAATTATTGGTGGTGATTGCCATCATTGGCATCTTGGCCGCAATTCTTCTGCCCACCTTGGCAGCCGCCAAGCGCAAGGCCAACCGCGTCAAGAGCATCAGCAATCAGCGGCAAATCGGCCAAGCCTACGCGAAATTCGTACATGACAACAACGACTATTATCCCCGCGTTTATGGATTCGCCGCCGTTGGTGGAAAGCCGGGGAATTTTCTCGAGGTGGTCAAGCCGAGCAATATGAGCACGGACAAGATCAGCAACGAGTACAATATCTACAACCAAGAATACATCAAGAACCTCAAGAAAGCCATGGCCCAGGGGCCGCGGATGGTGGCCGATATCTATGGCGCCACCACGCCAGCGGAAAAGCGCCCGCTCAATGAATACGTCAGCAACAACTACGAGATTTTTCGCGACCCCTCAGATATAGGAGGCACGGCATTCAACGTAGAAAGCTGCTACGACGCCTTTGGCAACAGCTACCAACCACAGGTCGCGGACGACATGTTTCGCGTCAAGCGCGTGCTCGGCGAGGCCTCAGAGCCGGTGAACACCTACCATGGCCGGTCCATGCGCGAGACCGATATGACCAATCCCTCAAACAAGATCATCCAGGGCGACTGGAACTGGCCCTTCGACCAAATCGACGCCTGGCATGCCGCCCGCGGAGAAGGCGGACATGTAATGCTCTATGGCGATGGGCATGTGGAGTATTATGTCTTTCCGCCCAGCAAGCTTCTTATTCGATGGTTTTATCCCGATTACCAGCGCGACCAACTCGGCCGCACTCGCTTGGATGCCAAGGGGGATCCCATTCCTAACGACGAGAGTTTCCGGAAAAAGTTGAACGCTCTCCAGTCCAACCCTCCCAAGGTTCTGGAAAACCCCCGCCGCCCGCCCGGCAAAGGAAACCGCTGGGTGCCCGACTCACAATGGAAAGCCATCAACCCCGCGCAATACGCGACCATCGGTCAAAACAACCGGCCCGCCAAGTATATCGATCCCGGTTTTAAATGGTGGTAAACCGCCGTGAAAACAAACGCCGCCAAGCAAGCCTTTACGCTCATTGAACTGCTGATTGCTATTGCCATCATCGGCATCCTGCTGGGCTTCGCCCTGCCCACCCTGTCCAAGGCCAAGATGACCAGTATGCGAGCCAAATCCATCCACAACCAAAAACAGATTGGCACGGCCTACAACGCCTACATCCACGACCACAACGACAACTACCCGCAGGTCTGGGGTTTCGCTGCGGTCGGTGGCAAACTGGGCAGTTTCACCAACACTTTCGTTGTCCCCGATGACGCCCCCAAAAATTTCAACGTGCATCATGTCGCCAGTTTCTATGGCGCCACCACCCCGCCCGAGGCCCGGCCCCTCAACGAATACCTGAGTAACCGCCACGAAATATTCCACGATCCCATGGACATTGGCGGTACTTCCCTGAACGTCGACAGTTGCTACGAATCCTTTGGCAACAGCTACCAGCCTCAGGTGGCTGACGACATGTTCCGCGTCAAGCGCGTGCTTGGGGATTTAAAGGAAACCCCTGATACCTATGAGTGGAAAAGCCTGCACCTTTCGGACATCACCAACCCCGTCAGCAAGATAATCCAAGGCGACTGGAACTGGCCCTACGACCGCGGCGACACTTGGCATGCCGAAAAGGGCGAGCCCGGCCACGTGATGCTCTATGCCGATGGCCATGCCGCCTATTACGTCTTTCCCCCCACCGAAACGATGATGAAGTGGATGTCCTCCGAGCCCTACCGAATCCAAGAGAGTGGCAACTACAAGAAAGACTCTCGCGGCGAATACGTCCTCGACGACGCCCGGTTCAAGGCCGAGTTCGGGGGGAAATTCAAATACATCGACCCCGGCTTCAAGTGGTGGTAGGCCTCGCCTAAAAGTCCACCAACTCCACGTCAAACACCAGCGTCGCATTCGGGGGGATCACGCCCCCCGCGCCGCGCTCGCCGTACGCCAGATTGGGCGGGATGATCAGGATGCGCTGCTCACCCTTTTTCATATCCGAAAGCGCCTCGTCCCAACCCTTGATGACCTGCCCCACTCCCACCGTAAAGGCCAGTGGCTGCCCGCGGTCACGCGAGCTATCGAACTTTTTCCCATCCAGAAAAGTGCCCGTGTAATGCGCCTTGATGGGTTTGCCCTTGCCCACTTTCTCGCCTTCGCCCGGCTTGAGCGCAAACCATTGCAGGCCCGTCTTGCTCTTTTCCAGCTTTGCGTCCGGGTGTTTCTTTTTCAGTTCCGCAATCAATTCATCCACGGTCTTGGCTTTGGCTTGGGTTTCAGTTGGCGCTTGGGTTGGAGCCGGTGGCCGGGCTTCTCCTTGGCACGCGCACACGGCCAGAAACAACGCCCCACTGGCAACCAGATTGATGGTCTTCATGGCTTTCTTCATTTCAAATTCAGGCACTCAATGTCCATAAAAATCGTGGAATATGGCGGAATGACCCCGCCCGAACCTGCCTTGCCGAAGGCCAGATCGTGCGGAATAATCAGGAAGCGGCGCTCCCCCTTCTTGATCCCGTTCAGTCCCTCGGCCATCCCGGCCAAACGCAACGGCGCGCCCACGGGAATGGTTGCCGGTTTATTCGTTTTGCGCGTGTCATCCAACACCTTCCCATTCGGCAGACTCAAAACAATATGTACCTCAGCCTGCTGTCCCTTCGCCGCGCCCGGACCAGCGCCCGCCTTGAGCGTGAGATAGCGTAGCCCGGTCTTGCTCCTCGTTTCCCCTGCGCCAGGATTCGCCTTGGCCAACTCGGCCACCTTGGCAGCCGCGGCCGCCTTGTCCTTGGCAATCTGCGCCTTGAATTTGGCTTGTGCACGCTCCTCAAGTCCCTTCTCCAAGGCCACGAACGCTGCTTGATCCGCCTTGAACGCCTTGGCCTTCGTCCCCACGCGCAGGATCTTCAAGCTGGTGATCTTGTCCCCCTTCACAATCGCGTCCACCACTTTCTGGTCCGCCGGACCCACCACCTTGCCAAACACCGTGTGCTTGCCGTCCAGCCAAGGTGTCGCCTTGTGGGTGATAAAAAACTGGCTGCCGTTCGTGCCCGCACCGGCGTTGGCCATGGACAGGATGCCCGGGCCAGAATGCTTTAAAGTCGCGTCAATCTCGTCCGCGAATTTGTAACCCGGGCCGCCGGTGCCAGTGCCTTGTGGGCAGCCGCCTTGGATCATAAAATTCGGGATCACCCGGTGAAATGACAAGCCGTCATAATAGGGCGCGCCTTTCGCATCTGCCGGGTCACTCCCCTTCTTCGAGTAATGCTTTGTGCCCTCGGCCAAGCCCACGAAATTCGCCACCGTCATCGGCGTCTTTTCAAACTCCAGTTTGACCATGATTTTTCCCTTTGTCGTCTGGAACTGGGCGTAAAGACCATCGGTCAAACCATCCTGTGCCGACGCCGTAAAAGCCACCAACGCGGCCAGTGCAAAAAATGTGGTACGCATACCCCACCACCAAAGCACATTGAACGCCGCTGGCGAGTTTTTTCTTTTGGCGTGACAAGCCCGGCCCGAGTGCCGACGCTGCCGCCGATGAGCGATGCAAATGACGAGGTGGCCGTTTTTGAGACCGACGCCGGCCGGATGGTGGCTGAGTTCTGGCCCGACGTGGCCCCCAAGACAGTGGAGAATTTCAAGAAACTGGCCGGCGAAGGGTTTTATGACGGCACGGCCTTCCATCGTGTGGTGAAGAACTTCATGATCCAGGGCGGCGACCCCCTGACCAAGGATCCGGAGGAGGAGCATCGGTGGGGCACCGGCGATCCCGGCTACAAGATTGACGCCGAGTTCAATGACCGCGAACACGTGCGCGGCGTCCTCTCCATGGCCCGCGCCAGTGATCCAGACTCCGCCGGCAGCCAGTTTTTCATTTGCCTGGATGTGGCCGGTTTTCTGGACGGCCAATACACCGGCTTTGGCCAGCTCATCGACGGCGACGACACCCTCGGCAAAATCGGCGACTGTGAGACCAACCACGGTGGCGGCGGGGAAAAGAGCCGCCCCGTCGAGCGTCAGGGCGTCAATAGCATCAGCATCGTCCCCCGCGCCGAGGCCGGAGTGGAATGACCCCCGAAGAACAAACCGCCCTCGCTCAAGCCTTGGAACAATCCGGCTGCCCCGCGAACAAGGCCAAGGCCATGGCCGCGCAACTCGACAAGCGCGCCCAACAACTGGCCACCGAGCAAAATCGCCCCTATGCCGAGGCGCTGGCCCATTTATTGAATCTCATGCGCGAAGGCTGGGCCGCCCGCCAGAAATGATTCGTCCCTGGAAAAAGCTCAGCCGGACCATCCACAGCGACCATCGCATCTTCAAGGTCCGACACGACCGGGTGGTCAATCCCCGCACCAATGCCGAACATGAGATGGTGGTGCTGGAAAACCCCGAGTGGGTCAACATCGTCGCACTCACACCCGACGACGAGTTGGTGATGGTCGAGCAATACCGGCAAGGCTCCGAGACCATCGAACTGGAGATTCCCGGCGGCATGGTGGATCCCGGTGAGACACCCCTGCAGGCCGGCCTGCGCGAACTGCGCGAAGAAACCGGGTACGAGGGTAAAAACGCTCGCCTCCTCGGTTCACTTCTGGCCAACCCCGCCATCATGGACAATCAGGTCCACACCGTGATTGCGAAAAACTGCACCCCACAACACGAGCTTGAATGGGATGAAGGCGAGGACATCGCCCTCCACCTCGTGCCTGCCGCCGACATCCCCGGCCTCCTTCGCAACGGCAAAATACGTCATTCCATCATCGTCGCCGCGCTGCAACTATTCGCACTGGAGTGCGATCAAGGCACGCGGTAACGCCCATCCGGCAACCGCGTAGGCAAGCGGTACTTTGGATCCGTAATGAGCCGAAAAATGTGTGGATCGCGCTTCCGAACCAGCTCCCGGTTGTAAAGTCGCCACTCGTGCGCGATATCCTCCCGCCGATGCCGTGCCTCCTGCGCGCCCAGCACGGAGGTAATGGTCCAATAAAGATACTCCGTGCACTGGCAGCCATAATCGCAACTACGATCATCGTAGGTAAACCACGCTCCTTCCGGATAACGCCGCGGCACCCGCCGGAAATGTCCGCCACGGGCACGATCCAAGCACTTCGCCAACTCCGTGCCCGGCCGCTCACCAAAGACCTTCGGGTACGCATTCGCATAGCCCACATGCGTGATGAGATGCAGCACTTCCTCCAAGGTGGCATCAAACCGATCTCCACCCGGATTGGTCTCGGTGGCAAACTGGCCTTGCCCCGCATGAAAGCCCGCCCCCTGAAACACCTCATGGTCCAGCCGCTCCAGCGCGCGCTCATTCCTCGTCACGGCCATGAACGCATCGCGCTTCACCAGCTCAGCGAGAACCAGAGGGTTATCCGGTCTGCCATCCTCATTGTTGTCCAGATACTCCGCCAGAACCACCGCCACATGCCGCAACTTGTCCGGTGGCGTCTCCGCCGTCCCAAACACATGCACCCCGAACACCTCCAAATGCTGGGCAAACTGTTTCTGGAATACCTTTAGCCGCCCGCCCGGCACCGGCCCAATCCGGAAATCCGGCGGCGCCGCCAGCGCCGTGACCGCCGCAAGAAAAGCGGGCAAAAAACGCGCAAACTTCATGGCTCACTATTTTTTGCCACGCGGCACATTCATTGACATGATGCTCGGCCCATGAAAAACAACACCGCAACCACCCGTGATAACACGCTTGCAGGGCAGGCCCGTCTCCGGATCCTTCTTGAGCGGCGGATCTTTCATCTTCTGCACAACCTCAAACTGGCGCGGCCGTTGACCCTTCTTCTGCGGGATGGTTTCGTAAACGTAAGTTGGCATATCTGGTTTTGGGTTCGGGGGATTGAAACGTGGTCCGCCGTGACCGGTCAAGCATGCGAAAATGGCTTGCCGCACCCCCGCGATGCGGTATGTTGACCGGCCCGCCCACCCGGGCGGCCGTGGCTGGATAGCTCAGTTGGTAGAGCAGGGGACTGAAAATCCCTGTGTCGCCAGTTCGATTCTGGCTCCAGCCACCATTTTTTCATCCTTATCCCATCGGCGGCGGCGATTCCTTCTCCGAGGCCAGCCGACTCAAGTGTTTCGCCGTCTCCCGTTGGTAATGCCGAATATCCGTCAACACATCGATCAAGAACGCCATGAAAAAAAGCGCCGAAGCCGAAGCAAGCCCCCCGAAAAAAATCAATTCCCCTTCCCTCCTGTCACTTGAGGAGGACCCATTGAAACTAGTAATGAGACCGATAATAGCCACCACAATAAAACAAACACCGACAACACGGTGCCCCACTGCCCACTTGGAACTCTCCGGCGGAGCGATTTGACTTTGAATCCCGCCAGCAACCTGCCCGATCCGGTTGCCCGCTGAATCCATAACATAACCAGCAATCTCCTTATATTTGGTCACGCTTGATTGCCCCCCGGATTGAGCACCAGATTCCACCTGAACTTTGGTTTTCACTTCTTCCTCATCTGACTTTGGTATCGGTACATTTTCATCATAGTGCGGATTGTCCGAATAGATTGAGAAAAACGGAATCCAAGCCCTATTGATTTCTAAGGACTTACAGTGCGGGTTCTTTTCGGAGTGCAAAACCAATTCCAGGGCCTCTTCCGGGCTAAATGCCATTACCTTTGTCCGCTTCCAGACAAACCCATCACGGCGATACCAAGTGCAAATGTACTTTTTCACGGCAAGAATCAAAATTTAAATTCATCCCCCTCCAAATGCAATTGCGAAACAGATCGTGACCAGCAATCAGCAAATAAAACATTCGCTTCAAAACCTCTATATCCATAACTCGGCACCACCCGTGATGGCGTGACAGGGGGAAGGGTTTGGACTAGCTTGCGGCGCGATGAGGACGCTTCATGGGTATCTGCTTCGGCGGGTGTGCGGGGCGCTGGCACTGAGTGTGCTGGTGTTCACGGCAGTCCTCATGCTGGCCAGCGGGATGAAGGATTTGCTCCGGCAACTGGTCACGGGGCAGGTGCCGCTGGCGGTGGTGGTGAAAGCGTTCGGGTTGTTGGCGCCGTATGTTGTGACGTTTTCCCTGCCCATGGGATTGCTGGCCTCGGTGCTGCTGGTGTTCGGCCGATTCAGCG
Source organism: Verrucomicrobia bacterium UBA6614 (assembly GCA_002433235.1). Taxonomy (GTDB): domain Bacteria; phylum Verrucomicrobiota; class Verrucomicrobiia; order Limisphaerales; family UBA1100; genus UBA6614. The sequence continues at coordinate 62,318 of DJHS01000020.1, read as the reverse complement.
CGGATCAAGAATACACGGCGGCGCGAGCGGGCGGGGTGAGCTTGATGGCCATGGTCGCGCCGCTCCTGGGGCTGGGGGTGGTGATGAGCGGCTTGGCGGCCTATGTCAACCTGGAGGTGGCGCCCCGGTGCAAGCGGCTTTCCAAAGATCTGGTACATGAGATGGTGATGCAGTTCCTGACGGAACAACCGGGCCGAGTGTTGCAGCGGGATGAACCGATCGAGCTGCCGGGATATTACATTCGCATTGGCGATCGCAAGCCGGCGGCGGTGGAAGGGGAACTGGAACTGGAGGATGTGTTGATCCATTTCCGGCAGGGAACAAAGCTACAACAGCGGATCAAGGCGCAAACAGGCCGGGTGCGGGTGGACGCAAAGCAGAGCCGGTACGTGTTTGACCTATACAAGGTGGAATTGCAAAGCCGTGATTTACCGGATCCGAACGCAGCGCCGGGGGAAGGGCGCGAACGGGGCAGCGGACGATGGTACACGTTGTCCATGGAGGAGCATACGAATCAGGTGGTTTCGTTCGCACCGGTGGAAAGGGGGCTGCGGCGGCTGAAGGACAATGAATTGACGTTCAACGAATTGTGGCGGCACTGGCAATCGCGCGGCCGGGTGGTGACCGCGGATGCCAAGTTTGGCGTAGCGGTGCTGCAATACGTAGGGGAGGAACCCGTTTTCCCTGCGCCGGAATCGCGGCTGCAGGTTATGCGGGACGGCCGCATGGTGGGCGAGGTGCGGGTGTCGGATCAGCGTGCGGAGGGATACGTGAACGCGGAGGTAACCGAGGGGGAAATTCAGCCGGGCGACGAGGTGCGCGACGTCGGCAAACAAGTGCACCTGCACGGACAGTTCGCCTTCTCGTGTGCCTGTCTGGGGTTTGTGATGGTGGGCATTCCACTGGGGTTGCGCACGAGCCGCCGGGAAACCACGGTGGGAATCGCCTTCGCGGTTTTGTTGGTGCTTGTGTTTTACAGCTTCCTGCTGCTGGGCCGGGCGTTTGTGGACAAGCCAGAATGGCACCCGGAATGGATGGTTTGGGCACCGGCATTCCTGTTTCAGGGCGTGGGGGCGATCTTGTTGTGGAAGGCGCACCGCGGATGAACTCGGCCGCGGAAAAACCCTGCCTCGCGCAGTTGGCGGTGCTGGAGGATAACCGCGAGCCGATGTGTCTGAATCGTTCCCATCTACCGGCCTCCATCGGGCGGGCCAAGAATTGCCGGCTGCAACTGGAGGCGAAAGGGGTATGGGATAACCATGTTGAGGTGGCACTGAAGGGGGAAGAATTCGTACTGCGGCCCATCTCGGAGGCATCCACGCTGGTGAACGACGAACCCTTGAAGGGAACACGTCGGCTGGCGAATGGGGACGTGATCGTGGTGGGTTCGAAACGAGTGCAGTTCCGACTGGGCAACGTCCGGCAAAAGCGGCTGGGAGCACTGGAGGTGTTTTGCTGGCTGGCTCTGGGCGCGTTCGTGGCAGCACAGGCATGTCTGATCCGGTGGCTGGGATGAACCTTGCGCGCCCGGCAACGGCGCGGTACGCTGCCCGCGGATGAAGCATCTGCTCGATTTCGAGAAACCGATTTCCGACCTGCAACACAAGCTCACGGAACTGCGCACGCATACCGAGGGCGCAGAGTTTCCCGTGGATTTCGATGATGAGATTCGCCGCATGGAGCAGGAGATCGACAAGAAACGCGCGGAGATCTACGCCAACCTCACTGCCTGGCAGCGCGTGCAACTGGCCCGCCACCCCAAACGGCCGTACGCGCTGGACTACATCACGCGCAGCTTCAGCGGATTTTCCGAGTTGCACGGGGACCGCTTGTTTGATGACGACCGCGCGATCGTCGCGGGCTTTGCCCGACTGGGCAGCCACAAGGTGATGGTCATCGGCACACAGAAGGGGCGCGACACCAAGGAGAACATCATGCGCAACTTCGGCTGCGCGCACCCCGAGGGCTACCGCAAGGCCATCCGGCTGATGGGTCTGGCCAACCGCTTCGGCCTGCCCATCATCACGCTGATCGACACCGCCGGTGCCTACCCCGGCGTGGCCGCCGAGGAGCGCCACATCGCCAAGGCCATCGCCATCAATCTCCGCGAGATGTCGCTGTTCAGCGTGCCCATGATTGCCTTGGTCATTGGCGAGGGTGGCAGCGGCGGGGCCTTGGGCATTGGCGTGTGCGACCGGGTTTTGATTCTGGAAAATTCCTACTACTCCGTCATCAGCCCCGAGGGCTGCGCCTCCATCCTTTGGAAAGATCGTGCCGCAGCTCCCCAAGCCGCCGAAGCTCTGAAAATCACCGCCCGTGACCTGCATGAACTCGGTCTGGTGGACGAGGTGTTGCCCGAGCCACTCGGCGGCGCACACCACGACCATGAGGCAGCGGCGAAAACCGTGCAGAACACGCTCATCCGTCATCTGGAAGAGCTACAACAAATCGACCCTGACGAACGCCTGCGGCTGCGCTACGAGAAATTCCGCAACATCGGCGAATACATCGAGAACCCCGCCGCGGCCTGACGGCCATGCTCTATCCCTTCACCTTTCGGCCCATCTGTAGGGAACGCGTCTGGGGCGGACGCAGGCTGGCCGAGCTGTTCAACAAGAATCTCCCTTCTGGCCGCCCGATTGGCGAAACATGGGAGATCAGCGACCGCCCCGGCGCGGTCAGCGAAATCACCAATGGTCCGCTCGCCGGGCGCGATCTGCGTTGGCTGATGGAAAATCACGCCGAAGATTTGCTGGGCGTTGCACCACCCTCCAATGGCCGTTTTCCGCTGCTCGTGAAACTCATCGATGCACATGAAGACCTCTCCATCCAAGTCCATCCTCCCGCTGAGGTGGCCGCCCACCTTGGCGGCGAACCCAAGGCCGAGGCTTGGCACATCATCCATGCGGAATCTGATGCGCGTATCCACGTGGGGTTAAAGGAGAAGGCCACACGCGAAAAATTCGAAGCCTGTTTAAAGAGCGGCAATATCGCCGAATGCGTGCACAGCGTGCGACCGCGGGCCGGCGATGCGCTCCATCTACCCAGCGGCCGCCTGCATGCCTTGGGCGGTGGCATTGTCCTAATTGAAGTCCAGCAAAACTCCGACACCACCTACCGGGTGTTTGACTGGAACCGCATGGGGCTCGACGGCCAACCACGTGAATTGCACATCGAGCAAGCCCTGACCTCCATTGACTTTGATGACCACGTGCCCGCCCTTTCACCCCCCGGCCTCATCGCGGACACCCCCGGCGAGTTTCGCATGGAATCGCGGGTTCTCACCCCGGGGGAATCCCGAGCTTGCCACGGCCTCGTGATCATTGGCATCGCAAAAGGCGCGGCCCGGCTGGACGACCTTCCGCTGGCTGCCGGCGAATTTGCCCTGGTGCCTGCCTGCGTTCGGGAAGCTGTCCTGCACGCAACCACCCAAACCACGCTGATCCTCGCCGAGCCTGCCTGATGGAAACTCAGCCCGAAAATTCCGGTTCCTTCGGTTCGTTCCTACAACGCTGGGCCGTCACCGCGTTGGGGGTCATGGCCGCCGATGCCTTCTGTCAGGGCATCGTCATCCGCGACCTCACCGGCGCCATCGTGGCCCCTCTAGTGCTTGGAGTCCTGAATGCATTCCTGCGGCCTCTCTTGTTGCTACTTTCGCTGCCCCTTCTCATCCTTACGCTCGGAATTTTTCTCTGGGTTATCAACGCCCTCCTGTTGCTTTTCACCAGCAGCCTAGCCGGGGAACATTTCGTGGTGAACGGATTCTGGTGGGCCATGGCCGGCGCGGCCGTCATCAGTGTTGTCTCCATTCTTTCCAATCTCTTCCTCGGCGGTGGTCCCGCCATCACGCTGCGGGGAAGCCGACATGCCCGCCCCCGGCAAGCCTCACAACGACACCGGGTGGATAAGGATGATGACAATGGGCCAATCATCGATGTTTAGATCGCCTGTCAATTCCGCCGCCAAAGCATCCATCGGATGGCCAGCCAAGGAATCACGAACGCCACTAGCACGAACAGTTTCAGGCCCAGCAGGCCCAGATACATGGCCTGCGCAAACAGGGCTTCGGAGATCTCAATGCCCATCACGCGACTGTGCAGAGAGATGACCCAATCCGAATCGAATGAAGCCAGAATAGCCACCCACGCCAATTGGAGTCCCATCCCCAAGATGGCCGCGCGGCCAAGGGCATTGGCTGCGGCCAAGTAAAACTCGCGGTCTGTTGATTCAGTTGTCGGGGCGGCGGAATCCTTTTTCATCTCCACCAATCTAGCTCACTCAGCGGCTCCCGGCAAACGCCAGGAATCGTGCCGGATGGGAACACCATTTGTGTTGAACACTGCTTCAAATTCCGTAATCCGCTTCTTCAAGTCCACCGGCGTATCTTCCAGTTTAAACCCGCCATGCGCCTGAAAAACCTCCTGCATTTGGGTGGAATACGGTACACTGTCCGTGCGAAGGTGAACCACTCCCCCCGGCCGCAACAACCGCGCCGCATGGTCCGGGAACGTCTCGTTAACTAGCCGGTTCCGCGCGTGCCTGTCCTTCGGCCATGGATCCGGGAAGTAGATATGAACGGCCTCAAACCGGCCCGTCGGCAACAGGTATTCGACGAGATAACGCGCCTCAAAGCGCAACAATCGCAGATTCTCCAGCCCGGCGCGAAGCCCCCGCTTGTCGAGCTTGCGAATCCGGCCGAGCAACCGCTCCACGCCCACGAAGTTGCGCTTGGGATGGGCTTGGGCATGACCCAGCAGAAACGCCCCATCCCCACAGCCAATCTCCAGTTCCGTAGGTTGCTGGCGGGCAAACAATTCCTCCAGCCGCAAGGGCTCGATCACGGAGGTGAAGGTGTGCAGTAACGTGTCCGTGCTCATGCGCCAGGGGTATCGCCCACGAACAATGCCAGCGACGCCGTGTAGCCATGCAGGAAATTGCGTTCGCCCACCGGGCCAATTTCACCATTGCAAAAGAAGCCCGCCAGCCCCAATGGCCCCAGTCGCTGCTGCACCAAGCCCGCGTCATGCCCCGGCGCACCGAACAGGTGCCGCCCGCGGCCATTGCAGCAACACAACACACCGCCGTACACAGGAACTTCTTCCGCCTGTGAGTGCTCCAGCAGCGCGTCAAAGTCCTCCGAGGCCGCGCGGGCATCGCGGCGCTGGAACTGCATCGTCTGCCCCACGCGCGGCAGTGCCCCCACCGCCAACGCCCCCACGTTTGGGTCCGCGCCCAATAGGTTGCGAATGAGAAAGTCGCCCCGGTGATAGTCCTCAAGGTACTCATTCACCACCAGCCCGACGAAAATGTTTCCCTTGGTTTTCTCCTGCTCCTCCGGGTTCAGCCCATCAAACGTTTCCACCAACACCTCATACGCCGGCCGGTTGGCAATCTCATGGATGAAATGATCCTGAGTCCCCGTGATTGTCCAAGTATCCCCAATGGGCGTGCAGCCCTGGCTAACCACCCCACGCAACCGCACGTCGCCACACACCGCCACCGCCACACCGCCTTCCTCCAACACATCACCGTTCAGATAAACCTGCGTCCCCTTACGCTTGCCGGCACTGGCCAGCCCGCCCATCACCGCGATGCCCGGCCAAGCAGCGTTCCATTGATCCAGCCAACGCTCGCCATCCAGATGAAACGGATCCACAAACACCAGCCAACTGTTCACCTCCTCCGCGCTCACGCCCGTTGCCTCGTGCCAGTCCAACTCCGTTTCACATGCCTCCACCTGAGCTTGGCCAAAGTGAACCGACTCCAGCCGCGCTCCCGGCAGATGATACAGCGCCAGCGAAATCCCAGCGTCCTCTTCAATTTCGCGGTCCTCCGCAATCAACCCCTGGCTGGAGCATCCGGCCAAGAGCGGCACTCGCGCATGCACCCGAATGATTTCCAGAATTTCCGCCGCCTGCTCGAACAACCGGGGGGCCATGAAAACCAGACCCAAGGTAACCTCGGGTGCCTCAAGCCGCGCGCGTAATTCTCCCGCCCACGCCGACACCGCATCGTCATCGAAATCACCGCCATAATGAGCGGCCACTGAATGGGGGTGGGGGTCAGGCACGCGCGGATTGTGAAACGACGCGCGCCCGGAGGCAAGCGAAGCGTCAGGCAGCCTTTTCCGCCGCCTCGGGTTCCTCTTCCTTGTCCGCGGAAGCCTCCTCCGGCTCCTCGCCGTTGCGCTTGGCCATGATCTCGCGAACAATCTGGTCCGCCAGTTCCGGCTTGTCCACCAGCGTCTTTTGCGCCGCGGCCGCGCCTTGGCCGATCAATTCGCCGTCATGCTGAATCCAAGCCCCCTTCTTCGACAACACCTCAAACCGCAGGCCCGCATCGATAATGCTCCCCTGCCGATTGATCCCTTGGTTGTACATGATGTCAAACTCCGCCTCCGCGAAGGGTGGCGCCACCTTGTTCTTGACGATCTTCGTCTTCACATGGTTGCCAATAATCTGGCCTGTCGCATCCTTCAATGCCTCCTTGCGCCGGATGTCAATCCGCACGCTGGAGTAAAACTTCAGCGCCTTGCCGCCCGGCGTTGTCTCCGGGTTGCCGAACATCACCCCCACCTTCTCGCGCAACTGGTTTGTGAAAATGCAGGTGGTCTTCGTCTTACCCATGATCGCCGTAAGCTTGCGCAACGCTTGGCTCATCAGGCGCGCCTGCATGCCCATCGTCGCCATGCCCATGTCGCCCTCCAGCTCCGCCTTGGGCACCAGCGCCGCCACCGAGTCCACCACGATCACATCAATCGAATTCGAGCGTGCCAGCGTCTCACAAATCGTCAGCGCCTCCTCGCCACTGTCCGGCTGTGAAACCAACAGGTCATCTAGGTTCACTCCCAGCCGCTTGGCATACGCCGGGTCCAGCGCATGCTCCGCGTCGATAAATGCCGCAATGCCACCCGCCTTCTGGCAATTGGCCACCACATGCAGCATCACTGTCGTTTTGCCCGAAGATTCCGGCCCGTAAATTTCTACGATCCGCCCCTTCGGCACGCCTCCCACCCCCAGTGCCAAGTCCAGCGACAACGCGCTGGTGGAGATGGATTCAATTTGCGAATGCCCCTGCGCGTCGCCCAGACGCATGATGCTGCCCTCGCCAAACGTTTTCGTGATTTGCGCCAAGGCCGAGTCCAGATTGCGCTGCCGCGCATCCTCCGTGGCCGCCTCTTTTTTTGTGGTCTTTTTCGATTCCGCCATAACCATGCCTCCATATTAAAACCCGATGGGTGGGTCAATCATAGACCCACCTCTCCCTTCCGCAAGTCCCACTTATCAAAAACGATAAAAAAATCACCCGCCACTCCAGCCCGGCAGCGTGGCTTTAAGAATGGCCTGAATGGCCTGCTTCTCGGCGACCGGCCGATGGGCGAAGACGGGATCCAGCCGGGTGGTGTCCAAGGCGCGCCGCATGCGGGCCAAGACGGCCGCCTTTAACACCGGCGGTAACCCCGCAAAACTGGGCGCGTGAATCATGTAGCTGCACCGGTGTTTAAAAAGGCGTGTGCGCAGGTCCCAGTCCCGCAGTGATTGCCCGCCCGGTCCCAGCCGGGCCCGCCGGCGAAACTGCTGCTTGAAGGCGGGATCCCCCACCATCCCGCCGGGAGGCAAAGGTGGCTCATCGGCGAACAGGATGTATCGCGTCAACAATTCCGCCAGCCGGTTCACCTCCGCGGCATGTTCCGCTGACAAGCGCCCCTTGCCTGCAGCGAGAAAATAGCGGGTGTCGTACGTCGCCTTCACGGCCCGGTTTACGAAGCCAGCCTGATGCTCATGAATCAGGTGCGGCAGGATGTCACTAGTGGGGACAGGATACTTGGCCCAGTCAAAGTAACGGCCTGGTGGTGCGGGAATCTTCTTCAAATCTCCCGCCACAAGCTGGCCGTGAAGATTGCCCCAGTGTTCCTTGATGGCGTGCTCACCCGTAACATGCCAGCCGCCAAACCGCTCCTTGTAGGGCACGTTATGCCCCGTGTCCTTGGTGCGAAAGGCATCCAAGCTGCCGCCATTGGGGCCGGATACAACGGACTTGATCAACAACCCAGGCACCCGACCCAGTTCCTGTCCGGCATGGCAGTTCATGCAGCGCGTGGATCGCTGGATGTTGATGGGCGCGGCCGTGCGCGGGATGTCAAAAATGTGAAACACGCCGCCCATGTCCGGGTCGATCGAGATCACCTCAATCTGCCCGCCGGGCACATAGCCCACATAGGTATGGTCGTTGAAATAAAGCGCGCGGGGGTTACGCACGGAGATACGGCTCAGTTGCAGGCTGGTGGTGGAAAAAACAAGAATCTGCGAGGCGGGCGAGATATCCAGCGCACGCAACAAACTGTTCATGAACGCCTTCTCGTTGGAGTGATCCAGCCGCACCTGCCCGGCCTTGATGCGCGCGGCAAACTGAGTGAAGGCGTCGCGGGGCACACGCTGCCAATAATTGTGCGGCGGCTGGTGAAAGCGTGGCTTGGCGGGTTGCCCCCAAGCCATGACGACTCCCAGCAGGAGAAGAAGCAATGGCCGGCTCATGATTGTTGGACGCCAAACAGGACTGGCGATTCGCTCGGATTGTGCCAGACTCCACGCGAACCCGCATGAAAAAAATCCTGCTCCTCCCGCTTCTTCTGGTCGCCTGTACCGCCGCCCCCCAGCGCCCCTTGGAATTCACCACCATGATCGCCCACTGGGCGAAATATGACCACGAGGACTATCTGTCCTTCGTGAAGGAAGCGCAGCCCGAACTGGCCCAGATTGGATTTTACGGCGCGCACTACTGGAGCCTTGCCCACACCAAGCATGGTGGCGGTTATCCCGCCCACTTTCCCAAGGTGGGACTCGCGGAAAACCGCGCTTGGTTCCACGCCCGCAACCGTGCCCTGCACGCGCTCGACACGCTAGTCATCGGCCACTTCAACATTGAGTTCCTCGTGGGCGATCCCTCCGGCGAAAACGGGCCACGCGGCTTCTTCAAGTTTTACCACGACCTTTGGGATGAAAAACTTCTCGGCCCCAAACCCGTCAAGGACCCCCTCGCCCTACTAGAGAAGAATGCCGATGGCTCTCCCCGCGCCAGCGCCAACTACTCCATTGGAGGCATGCGCGAATACTGGGCCTGCCTCAACAACCCCCACTGGCGCATGGTGCTTAAGGCTTGGGTCCGCCACGGCATCGCCCAAGGCATCGATGGTTTCATGATCAACTATTTCTACCGGCACAACTGTCTCTGTGAACATTGTCAGGATGCATTCCGCGCTTATCTTGGCAAACGCTTCAACGCAGACCAACTGAAGGCAGACTTCGGCATCAACGACCTTGCCCGCCACCAGTTCAAGGAAATTGTCGCCTGGCACAAGCCCGAGGAGAGCACTCCTTTCAAGCGCGAACAGCTCCGCTTCTCTCAGATCGCCACCAAGAAATGCTTTGACGAAGTCTTCGTGCGCTACGGCCGCACCCTCAAGCCCGGCCTCATTGTCGGGCAATGGAATCACTTGGGAAACTTCAGCCAAATCCGTGGCGACGAACGATGCCTGCTACCCGCCGAGTTGTGGGCCAAGGACGAGGATTACCTGTGGTACAGCACCGGCAGCTCCGCCTTTTACACGGATTTAAAGAATGGTTTCCTGGGCGAAGGCACATTACAGGCCCGCTACATCCGTGGCGCGGCCGGAAACAAGCCCTTCACGCTCGGCAAATATGAAAGCACCCGCACCCGCGCCTCCATTGCCGAGCTGATCGCCAATGGCGGCGCGCCCATGGGGTTCTACACCCGCTTCACCAACCCCGAGGCTCGCAAGGTGATCACACAGTACTATCAGTTCATCCGGCGTCATGACACCATCTACCGGCATAACCAGTCGAACTCAGAAGCCGTCCTCCTCTTCCCCCGCAAAGCTGTGCACGCCGGTAATCTTGCCCCCCTCGATGCGTTCCGCCAAACCGGCAAGGCCCTGCTCGATGCACACGTGCTGTTCGACATCCTGCCTGATGATGTTGCCACCCCAAAAAAACTTACTGGTTACTCAACGGTCTATCGCCCCGGGGATGAACCCGCCGATTGCAACTGGAAAATTAAGGCCCCCGCCACCGTCCGCGCGTCGTCCAGCCTGCCCGCAAAAGGCGGCCGGGTGCATCTGCATTTTGTGAACTACAACCGCACCGAGCCGAAAAAGCCAAAGAGCGCCGGCGGCGGCATTCACGATGAAAAGCCCATCGCTGTGGATGAGGGCACTATCCGGTGCGACCTGCCCTTGCCCGACGGCAAAACCGGCGCCATCGTTCGATTCCATACCCCCGAGGCCAAACCCGGGAAACAAGCTCCACTCAACGCCCAAGTCGCAAACGGCCGGGTGAAATTCACCCTGCCGAAATTCCTCGTCTATTGCGTGGTGGAATTGGAATGGCGCTGACCGGCGCTAAAGCTTGCGCACGCGAATGTTACGATACCACACCTCCTCACCGTGGTGTTGGATGACGATGCGGCCCTCGGGCTGCTCCATGAATCCTTTCCACGTGCGAAACTTACTCTTCTGGATCAACGCCTTGATCTCGTCGCTGCCCCAAGTGTACTCAACAATCTTCGCGCCATTAAGCCAGTGCTCCACTTGGTTGTCCTTGAAAACGATGCGCACCTTGTTCCACTCGCCCGCCTTGTTGTACGGCTTCTCCTTCATCCCCTTGCCCTTCAACTCATACAAGGAACCGGCCGTCCGCAGGGGAAACCGGATGCGGCCATCCGCATGCCGCTCGTCATCCAGCACCTGCAACTCCGGCCCGGTGAAATAAGCCGGGCGTCCCTGTTCCTTGACCCGGTACATGATGCCACTATTGCCACCCGGCGACACTTTCCATTCACACTCAAACTCGAAATCCTTGAACACCACCTCCGTGGCCAAGTCACGCGGCCTCCCTCCCTTGTTGCGCGGTATGGTCTTCAATGTGCCATCCACAATCTTCCAGCCCGTTTCTGGAAATTCTTTCTGGCCGTAGCCGCGCAGGCCGGACACCTTTTTCCCGTCAAAAAGGACCGTCCATTTTTCCTCCGCCTGGACGGTGAAACTCATCGCCAGCAACGCGGCGCACGCTAGTGTAAGGGGTGTGTTTTTCATGGTGAGTTACAGCTATTGCATCACGGGAATTTTCATCTTGTTCCCCTGCAAAAGATAATGGCGAATGGCATCAATCTGCTTGGCTGCATCCCCCTCCAGCACATCCACCAGCACGCTTCGCGCGTCCTCATCGAAATAATCCGGCATCCGCGACTGCGAATCGACGCGCAACGGATCCAACATCCAACGCAGGAAAAACTCCGACTGCAGTCTGTCCCCCACCCGTGCAAAATTAACCCCCTGTGCCTCAAATACCTGTAACGGGTCACGGTCCTTCACACCGTGACAAGCCACGCAGGAAAATCCGCCATCCACACCCACCAACATGCGACCCGTCTCCGCCAGCTCGGGCTTGACCGGCGGTGGCTTGGGGCTCACCGGCGGCAGGCCATGACTCATGCCCAAGCCATGCGCCAAGTCTTTCGCGCGCGCCGGGAAGGCGGGCATGCGATGCCCCAACCAAGGCCGAGGACGCTGTTTCAACTTGCCGGCGAACAACTGCTCCATCCACTCCGGCCGCAGCTTCTCGCCCAAGGGCGCCAACTCAGGAAAGCCTTCCAGCTCGCCGTGGCACGCATTGCAATTCAACAAACGCGACTGGCGCTCGGCAAATTCGGCAGGCACATGGCGCTTCAAGGAATGACGGTCCGTTGCCGCGAACGCTCGCAGAGCGGCACGTTCCGCAGCAGAAAAGTCATACCGCGGCGCGCGGCTGTCCGCATCCGGCGCATCCGTCAGGCACCCACCCATCCACTTTGGGCTCGCCAAGTCAGCCAAGGGTGGCGCCTTGAATTGGTTCTCCGCCGGATGGCTATGGCAGTTGAGGCATCCCACCTTGGTCATCAATTCCTCACCACGCTTCGCCTCCGCAGCATCGACCACCAGCGGCTCCGGCCTCAAAGGCGTTTGAGATCTCAGCCAACTGGCAATGTTCCACGCCTCCTCGCTACTCATTTCAAACTTAGGCATGCGTGTCCAAACATAATGCGCGTTGGGAGCGCGCAGAAAATCCCGCAGTTGACCCAAGGGATACTTCTGGTTGATGTGGCTCAGATTCAGTTTGTCCTTCGCCGGCTCTTCCGCGCCCGGCAAATTGTGGCAACCCGCGCAATTCAGTTTCTCGACCAATTCCATGCCCGCTTCCAAATCAGGCTCGGGGTACTCCACCGCCGGCGGAGGCGGATCGGCCTTCAAGGTGGCCAAGTGCGCCGCTATCGCTTGGGCATCGGCCCCGGCGTTTTCCCCGTGCAAAAGGCGCGGCATGCGGGCCGTGGCGCGGTGGGCCTTTGGATTTAAAATCCACTGGGCCATCCAAGCCGGATGGCGCCGGTCCCCGATGGTGGAAAAGCCCGGGCCGCTCATGGCGAGTCCGGGGATCCCGCCCTCGCCGCCGTCCTTGTGGCAACGAATGCACCGTGCCTCAAGGAACAACTCACGCCCAGCCCGGCGCAAATCTGCCTGCTCCAGCGCGGGGTTTGCCTCATGGGCCAACTGGCCGGCACGGATGGGTTCGTGCGGCATGGGTTTGTCGGGGCGATCACTCCAGAACAGGCGAAGCTGGGCATCGCCACGACTGGGGCTGGTGTAGGTAACTTTGATGGCGTTAGCCCCCTTGTTCAGGCGCACGGGCTTTGTGGTGGCCGGCTTGCCTAGCGCCGATAGGCCGGGTAAATCCAGCAGCACGGTGTTGTTGACCTCCAGCTTGAGACTGCCGCGGCCGCTGGCTTGGAAGGAATAATCGCCGCGCAGGTCAATCTTCACCACGCCTTCCCAAGTGGCGGCAAACCGGCCCGGAGGAAGGAAGGGCGTAGCCGGACGGCCCGCCGGCACGTACAACGCCACATGCGGCGTAGCCATGGTGTCAACTACCCCGCCGGCCCTGTAGGTCACCCGCAATCCCGTGGGCGGCTCCGGATCCTGACCCAAGGCCAGCCCGGCGGCACAAGTCAAAATGACCATCCATTTGCGCATGTCAGCGGTGGGTCTCTTGTAAACGACGCCCGTCCTCGTGTCGAGTTCGCGAACGCCGCGCCCCAAGGGCAACTGCCGGGGCCTACTTCACCGCGTGGATGGTGTGCATGATCTCGGTGCGAATGTTCGCACCGGAGACCGTGTCGATGTTGAAGCGAATAAGCTGCTGGTCGCACGGTTGCAGGTCTTCCACGGTGAGGGTGACGGTTTTCTTATCTGCCGAAAGTTTGGCGGCGGTGATGGTCACGGACTCGTTGCCGCGCTGATTGGGATCGCTGACCTTGAAGGTGGGGGAGCCATAGGCGTTGGTCCGCCGATAGTTCCAACGGGTGATGGCATAGTTTTCCGGATCCGCGGCAGTCTTTGCATCCACTGGCTGAGTGAACGTAATGTGCACGCCATTTTTGTCCACCCAAAGACCTCGGGGCATTTGGACTGGCTTGCCCGTGTAGCGCACCCGGTCGAGACCGGTGATACGCGCGGCGTTGCTCTGCCACCCCTTGAGTCCGGCGACATAGAGATGCCCGTCATGCGGGCTGAAACGCGGCCGCATGGCGGAACTAGTGAAGCGCAGCGGGAACTTAACCACCCCCCCCTGCAAGTTGCCTCCCCCCAGATTTTGTTTTAAAACCAAATACAACGAGGACCGGCCGTAGCTGGTGTGGAGCAGTTCACCAGCGAAGGGCCCCCAGCTCTTGCTGGTGACCCATTCCTGGCCGCCACCGGAATTGTCCCAGCCCTTGTCGAGCCAGCATAAGGGCTTGTGGTGTGGCGGCTGCGGTTTCTTGTGAGCCAAGTCTTCCACTCCATAAAAACCGCCGGGCTGAACCCAGTTGATGGGGCAACGGGGCATCCAAGTGCCTTCGTTGTCACCGCTGGTGAGCTGGCCCTCGGGGCCGACCCCCATGCCGTTGGGCGCACGAAAGCCCGTGGCCACCACAGTGAGTTGCCGGCCATACTTGTCAATTTTCAGCAAGGCACCGGCATGGGCGGAGACGTGGCCGTTGCCGCCGCCACCTCCAAATCCGCGACCACCACCGCGCACCGGGCCGGCCTTGATGGTGTAAAAATTACCCTCAGCATCCGTATGCAAATCGAATACGAACTCGTGAAAGCCCTGAGAGCTAGTGATTTGGTTGTTGAAGCTCTCGTAATAATCGGCAGCACCATCCTTGTTGGTGTCGTGGTAACGGGTCATCTCGTCCCGGCCGGAGGTGTAAACGACATCGTCCACGATCTTGAGGCCAAGGGTTTCAAAGCCGCCGCTGGCAAAGCGGGTCCATTTCAACTCGGCGAGTTCCTTGCTTTTCAAGCCGGAGACAATCCACACATCCCCATCCCAAGTGGAGAGCGCGGCCCGATCGCCATCACTGAAAAAGTCCAAGCCTCCAAAACGCACGCGGCGGTTCCACGGATTCTTCTCGGGCGAGGTGATGGTATCGGTCACATAGGCGCCATCAGGCGTCTGGCTGGTGTTCAGGGTCCCCTTGGTGACCACGGGCTCAGGCCAGCGGTTTTTGCCGGCTTTGGGAAAGGAGGCCTTGACGGGTGTCTTGGCAAGGGCGGCAAATTTTCCGGCATCGGCCTCCGCGCCCCGCCACAGGATTAGGATCAAGTCGCCGGCCTTCGTCCCCTTGATGAGATGCAGGACCACCCGCTTGTTTTCCTGAATCTCCAGCTTGCCCTTGGAGGCGAACACCTTGGTCACTTGGCCGCCAGCGGTGAGGGTGGCCATTTGGCCGTCCACACGGCCCTTGGCGCCTTCCACCTCGCAAACGAGCGCCGCCACGCCACCGGTCAAGGCATCATGTCGCAGGCTGCGAACGAAAGCTGTTTGGCCGTCTTTTTCAATGCTGCCGGGTTGCTCCAAAAAATTGATGCCACGCACGGTGTAACTAAGCACGACCTTGTCATCCGCCACGTAACAACCGCGCCACTGAGCTTGGCCTGCAGGAATGGGACCGAATGGCTCCGGGCGCGGATCAACAAAGGATCCCTTGAGGTCGGCCCAGCCGGCGATATTCGAGACGCCGAATTTTTGGTCGCCGGCAACACGTGGGCTGGCACCGTGGTTGCCGCGGTAGCTCACACCCTCGTCAGTGATGTAGTTGCCCGTCCAGCCGGCGGACCAGCGGAGCAGGTCTGTGTCGAAGCACATGAACGCCTCGCGCCCAACGATGATGGCCATGCCCTTGTTGGCCACATTGCCGCCGGGGAAATTGGCCCGAATGGCCGCCTTGGTATAGGGAAAATCGGCCTGCAAATGCCGCGAAAGTTTTTGCCGCCACGCCGGTACATCCTGGGCTTGGACGATGGCTGTGATGGAAATGAGAAGAAGGGAAACGATGCGAGTCTTCATTGATCTGGAAATGGAGGGACGAACCTAGCGTTTGAAAATTCATCGTCGAGGAAAATCCCACCGGAACGGACCAACCTCCAAACTTGACGAGGGCGGATACCGCTTCTAGGTTGAGCCGCTTTTGCAAAGGAATTGTCGTGAATGTTGAATTGATTGATCTTTCGCCGTGCAAGAAACAATTGCGCGTGGATGTGCCCGTGGAAAAGGTGGACGAGGCGTTCGAGCGCGTGGCGGGCCAGTTTCGCAAGCAGGCCAACCTGCCGGGCTTCCGCAAAGGCAAGGCACCCAAAGACAAGGTGGTGGCGGCCTTCAGCAACCAGATCGGCGAGGAAGTGAAGAAGCAGCTGATGTCCGACGCCTATCAACGCGCCTTGAAGGAGAAAGACATTGAGCCGGTGACTCAGCCGGACGTGGAGGAGATCCAGTTTGCAAAAGGGGAACCGTTGCAGTTCGCTGCCACGCTGGAGGTCAAGCCGGTCTTTGAGTTGCCGGAGTACAAGGGCCTGAAGGGGCAACGAGAGCGCGTGGAGGTAACGGACACAGACCTGAACAAGGCGCTGGATGCGCTGCGCGACCAACGGGCGCAATACGAGAACGTGGAGCGCGGCGTGCAGGACAACGACTACGTGGTGGTGAACTACTCCGGCACTTCGGAGGGCAAACCGCTGACGGACTTTGCGCCCACGGCGCGGGGCCTGACGGAGCAAAACAAATACTGGCTGCACGTGTACGCGGAGGCGGAGCACGATCATTTTATCCCAGGCTTCACCGCGCAATTGGTGGGAGCCAAAGCAGGGGAGAAAAGGGATGTCTCGGTGGAATTTCCCGAGGACTTCGTGTCCAAGGATCTCTCGGGTCGCAAAGGGGAATATGCGGTGGAATTGGTGGAGGTGAAGGAAAAACAGTTGCCTGAATTGAATGACGAGTTTGCCAAGGGCTGGGGTGCCGAGAGTTTGGACAAGCTGCGCGAAGGAGTGCGCAACGACTTGGAGACAGACCGGCGCAACAAAGCCGAAAGTGACTTACGAGCGCAACTGCTGGAAACAGTGATCGACAGCACGGAACTAAAGGATTTGCCGGAATCGGTCTTGGCGGAAGAAACGCGGAGCCTAGTCTATAATATTGTGCAGCAAAACCAACAGCGCGGCATAGACAAGGCGGAGATTGAACGGAACAAGGAACAGATTTACGCCAACGCCAATATGGCGGCTCAAGACCGGGTCAAGCTGGCATACATCATTCAAGCCATTGCCAAGGCGGAGGAAATCGAGGCCAAGCAGGAGGAAATCACGGCCCATATCGTCCAGTTGGCACAACGCAACAACATGGAGCCACAGGAATTTTTCAAGAAAGTTCAGGAAACCAATGGCGTGCCGGAAATCGTCAACGGCATCCTGCATGACAAGGTGGCAGCCTTTCTTGTGGAGAAAGCGGAGGTGAAGGAGATTGATCCCACACCACCCGCCGAGGACGACCATTCCCACTCGCACTCACACGGTTGAGCCTCCGGCGAGATCGTCGACAACTTGTCGAAAACACCCCGCATTTATGGGTTGCCCCGGGGGCAAAGCGCGTTAGTTTTTGCGCGGGCGCAATCCGTGCCCATGCCTTGGCCATCAGGCATTGACCTGGCCGGAATGCCTTCGGGAGTGCCGGCTGGGATTGGCATCCGCCCGCGGGACTCGGTTCACCCCTTGGCTCACGGGCGGTTTTTTCAAATTCTCCTCGCGCGGGCCTGCTACAGCCGGCCAGAAAATCGGCTAGGCCTTTTCAGCCTTCCTCCAGTTTTCGCAGCACCTCGGGATCCCGCACGTCCACCCAACGTCCCCCAATTTCCAACCCGGCCACCGTCCCGCCCGCTGAAATCAAACCCGCCAAGGCATCGGTCAACTCATACTCTCCCCTTGGTGATTTCTCTAAGCCGACGGTATAATCAAACAATCCCGGTTCAAATAAATAAATTCCGGCGTTATACCAGGCCGGCATTTCTTCCCGAAGCCATCCCTCGGCTCGAAGTTCCTCCAAGGCGACAGCAGACGGTTTCTCAACCAAGTGGGTCAGGCAAAAGCCCTCATCAAAGAAAAACAATCCCCCCTTCGTCACATCCTCGCTGCCGGTCACTGTAACCAACCCACTGAACTCGCCTTCCTCCCAACGTTCCAGCATGCGCCGATACGTCTCCGGCTTCACCAAAATGTCCCCGTACGTCAGCAGAAAAAAATCTTCCCCCACGAACTCACGCGCCAGCTCGGGTGCCTTTCCAGTCCCGTCCTGTACAACCTGCCGCACATAGGAAACCGACACCCCCCAGTCCGAGCCATCTCCAAAAAAATTCTCGATCACCTCCGCCTTCCAGCCAGTGATAAAGCAGAATTCAGAAAACCCCGCATCTCGCAGTCCCTTCAAGATATGCTCCAGGATAGGCCGTCCATTCACCCGGAGCATGGGCTTGGGCAATTCCTCCGTCAGCGCCCCCATGCGCGTGCCCTTTCCGGCGGCAAGGATGACGGCTTTCATCGGTTGGATTTTTCGGCCGGCGACTTAGCCTTGCAAGCCGGGCACATCGGCCCCGCTACTTTGCCTTCCCTTGGTTAGCCACCGCTTCCATGGCTGCCTTCACCGCCTCCTCGTCACCCAAGTAATAATTCTTGATCGGTTTCAAATCTGCATCCAACTCATACACCAGCGGCATGCCGGTAGGAATGTTCAACTTTAAAACATCCTCCTCCGATAAACCATCAAGATACTGCACCAAGGCCCGCAAGCTGTTGCCATGGGCGGCGATGATAACACGCTTGCCCTCGCGAATCTCCGGCGCAATCGACTCGTGCCAGTAGGCCAAAAACCGGTCCACGGTATCTTTCAGGCACTCCGTGAGCGGCAACTCTTCACTCGAGAGGTTGGCATAGCGCAGGTCGTGCCCCGGGTAGCGTTCGTCCGAGGCCTCCAGCGCGGGCGGCGGGATGTCATACGCACGCCGCCAGATGAGCACTTGTTCCTCACCGTGTTCCTCGGCTGTCTCCGCCTTGTTCAGCCCTTGCAACGCGCCGTAGTGGCGCTCGTTCAAGCGCCAGTCGCGCCGCACGGGAATCCACATCTGGTCCAGTTCATCCAGTGCAATCCACAACGTGCGGATGGCACGCTTGAGGACGCTGGTGTGCGCCTTGTCGAACACAAAACCGTTTTCCTTTAAAACCCTGCCGGCGGCGCGAGCCTCCTCGCGGCCCTGCTCGGTCAAGTCCACATCGTGCCAACCGGTAAACCGGTTTTCCAAGTTCCATTGACTCTGGCCGTGGCGAAGTAAAACCAACTTGTGCATGGCGGCGCAATGTAACGGCGGCCTCGTGCCCTGTCACGCAAAAGACCCGCCTCACCGTGAAAAACCATGGCCCAGCAAAACATCTTGGAGCAGACAGCCAAAACTGCTGTCATCGGCGCGTGCAGGATGAATTCGAAGCGTTGAGGCAAAGCGTAGGTTGGCTGGATTTCTCCAGCCGCTCACGGCTGTGCGTATTGGGAGACGATCGTGTCAAGTTCCTTCATGGACAGGTGACCAACGATATTGAGGCCCTGACGGAGAATACCGGCTGCTACGCCGCGCTTGTAAACGCGAAGGGCAAAATGGAGTCCGACCTATTTGTCTACCGGCTGGCTGAGGAGTTGCTGCTGGATTTCGAGCCCGACCTCGCGGGGCCCGTTCGCGAACGGCTGGAGAAATACGTGATCACGGAAGACGTGGAGATAGCCGATGTCGCGCCTCATTTTAAACTGTTGAGCATCCAAGGCCCGGAGTCCCCTGCGGCACTAGACAAACTGGATTTGCCGTGTCCTAGATCCCCGTATTCAGTCGCCCTGGAAGATGAGGACATATACGTCATTAACCAGCCGCGCTTGGGCACTGCGGGCTTCGACCTGTTCTTGGCCACGGAACAGGTTGCCGAATGGCAGGACAAGCTGTCAGTCATCGCCTTGCATTGCAGCGAAGCGTCGTTTGAGCAGGCGCGTATTCTGGCAACCATTCCGCGCTTCGGCGCCGACTTAACAGTGGCAAACCTGCCACCGGAAGGGGGCTTAGAATCGCGTGCCATCAGTTACTCGAAGGGGTGCTACATTGGTCAGGAAATCATCGCCCGCATACGCACTTACGGGCAGGTGAGAAAACTCCTGCGCGGCCTGCGGCTGACCGGGGCGGCTTCCATCGCCGACGAAGTTGTGCTGAATGACAAGGTGGTGGGCCGATTGTCCAGTGTTGCCACGGAAGCCGGAGCCGCCTTGGCCATCATTCAACGCGAGTCCTGTAAGCCAGGCACAAAGCTGCAAGTGAGGACGAATGGCGGGCAGATTGATGCCGTTGTCGCCACGATGCCCTACGAGCCGTTTCCTGAGGAGTAGAACCCTTGCTTTGTGTCAGTCGGTTTGCCTCCGCTTGAATTCCTTCAGCCGCGCAGCATCCTCTCCCTGTGCATAGAAATCATCCAAGGGGAAACACCCACTGGGCAGGCCTTTTCGTGGGGCCGTGGTACAGTCACTAAACGTGCGGCAAATCTGGCGTTTTTCCAGATCCCCTTGCTCCATCGCGGCCATCAGCACATCCGGATAGCTCAACACCACACGGCCCAATCCCACATAATCCGTCCATCCCTCGCGAATCAAGGCTTGGCTCACATACGGCAAAAATTCCTGCAAGTAACTGAGGCCTGAGGCGATGACCGCCATGCCTTCAGGCAGTCGCGCCTTGATTTGACGAACCGCATCTATCTGCCGCGCCAAGTCGATCAGAGGATCATGCGCCGACTGGTAGCCATCGCTGGGAGGATAGGACGCCGGGCGCTGCAAGTGCGGGGTGTAGTATGGCGACCCCGCCGTGGTGTTCAGTAGCTTGACCCCCAACTGGCCACAGAGAGCCACAAAGTCAAATGACTCGCGCAAGTCAATGCGCGTCGGGTCATCGTGATCCACTCCAAACTGGTATGGGTAAGGCGTGGCGTGTTGCTCCGGCACACCCGGCCCCAATTTGCCCGGCTTAGACAAGCGTTCATCCGGCCGGTGTGGCACCATATCAAACGTACTCAGCCGCACGGCCAAGTCGATGTCGTTTCCGTCCGAGCGAATGCCCTCCACAATTTCACGTAGGATGCGCGTGCGGTTTTCAAAACTCCCGCCATACCGGCCTTCCCGCGTGTAGGCCCCGAGAAATTCATGTAACAGGTATCCATGGCAGTGCTTGATATCCACGAAATCCGCACCCACCTCACGGGCAATGTGTGCGGCCCGTACGAAATCCATAATCAACTCCTCCACCTCGGTGTCCGTCCAAACCGCCTCGTCCCCACACACCTTGAACTTCTCATCCAGAATCGGGTGTCGGTAAGCAACGCGCGGCTCGTAGGTAAATTTTTCGTTGGGGCGACAGAACCGCCCCGAATGCGTCAGCTGAAATCCTAGTGCCAGATCGCTGGTGTCACCGTAGCGTTCACGATGGGCTGACAGCAGCAGGTTTCGCAATTCCGCCAAGCCGGCGCGATTGGCTTCATTGATGACCAACTGGTTCGGGTTGGCCCGGCCATCAGGTCGCACCGCCATGGCCTCGGCTCCACAAATCAACTTTGCACCACTTTCGCCAAAGCGCCGCCAGCGCCGCCGCATGGGATCAGTAACGCCGCCGCTGGTGGTCCCATCCCAACCTTCCATGGGATGCAGAGCCACGCGGTTGCCCAGTGTCTTGCCGTTGATCACCGGAACAGACAACGGCTGGCCAAGGGGCGAATCCGTTTGGACGATCTCATCCTCGCACGGAATCTCCACGCTAAGTGACGCAACGTGCGCCCGAAAATCCTCCACCGTCTTGAGCGACGGAATCCGGACCAGCTTGAAGGGCTCGCTCATGCAGCGTGCAATTGTTCCGCAATTTGCCTCAAGAGTTCGCGGTCCGACTCGGGACGCACCGGTGAACTCGGATGCGTGGCATCGCATTCGATCTGGCCGCGCAGTTTCAGAAACATGGCCGCCGAGTGCTTGTAGGCTGGCACGGGCGGACGGAACGCCAGAAAGCCGAGGTATTGCAGCCAATCGTTCAATTCGTAAAATGCTGGATCACCAGCCACCCAAGCCGCGTCGCGCTTGGCAAATATGTCGGGCGCAAAAGTGCTGAGACCAAGCAAGTAGTCGCTGCCGTACATAACCATGTCGATGGCCAGATCGTTGCCGGTAAACACGCGAAAGTCCGGGCGCTCGGCATCCCGCATCCGGAGCCGCTGCCATTCCAGATCACGGTTCAGCGAGGAATGCTTTGCGCCAATCAGCCGCTCAATGCCCAGCAATCCGCGATAAACCTCCAGCGAATAAATCTTCCCGAACGGTGCAAACACATCGCTCAGTTCAAATCCAATCAAGGCATCGGCCTGGTCTGCCAAGTGCGCGTAGCTGGCCACGATAACATCGTCGGCCTGACCAGTAAGACCAAAGGATTGGAAAATCACAGGTGTGCCCCCATGCGACTGGATCATCTCCATTTGGCGCAAATATTCCGGCGCATTGAAACTCGCCCCGGGCTCATCACCCACGAAGGCGCCAGCCACGAAATCGTCAGTCTCCGCCCGGGTCAACTCCAGTGCCTGCCGCCGGGTGGCATCGTCAATGAGATTGCCAAAGCCAGTGTCCATGTTCACTGCCGGGACCAACCCAGCAGCCACCGTACGCTGCACATGGGCGGCAAATCCCACCCAATCGGGATTACCGTCGATCTGGAACGGCAACAAAATTGCGGAAATGCCGCGAATGGCCCGGCGCGACCGGATCATGGAAACGGGGTCCATCGCCTTACTGTCCACAGCACTTCTTGTATTTCTTGCCGCTTCCGCAAGGGCAGGGATCATTGCGGCGCACCTTCGGCCCCGTGCGGACCGGCTCGGCCTTGGCCACCACCTCGTTGGCCTCACTGACCACATCGCTGGCTGTGCCTCCACCATCAAATCCCCCGGAGGTGTCATGGTGCGCCATGGTCTTCACCTCGTGCAGGAAGGTGTTGAAGGCCTCGATGCTGGAGGCACTGCGGAATATGTTGTGACAGATTTCCGTGCGGATGTTGGCCATCATCTCGTCAAAGATCTGCTTGGCCTCCACCTTGTACTCAATGAGCGGATCCTTCTGGCCATAGGCGCGAAGGCCGATGGAATGGCGAAGGCTGTCCATGGTGTACAGGTGCTCCCGCCACAGTTTGTCAATGGCGGTGAGCATGGTCATGCGTTCCATCGCGGTGACGGTGGCGGATTTTAATTCCCGTTCCTCGTCAGTAGCCGCGGTGTCGAGTTCCACCTGTACCTTAACGCCATAAGCATCGCGCACCTGCCCGGTGATGGAGACAAAGAGCGCATACTGCGCGGCGGACATGTAGGCCAGCGACGAATCGGCGGGAGGTGTTTCCGTGGCCTCACGCGCTGTACGACCCAAATCGTCCTCCTCCACGCCAAGCGGAAAATTCAGATTCACCCAATCGGCCAAGCCTCGAAGCGTCCAGAACTCCTCGCCCTCACCTTCCTGCGGAACATGTTCCTCAATTTTCTCGACGACGATGGCCTCCATGGTGTCCATCAACTCGTCCCGAACATCGTCACCGTTGATGATCTGGTTGCGGAACCCATAGAGGATCTCACGCTGCTTGTTCATCACATCATCGTATTCCAGCGTGCGCTTTCGGATCTGGAAGTGATGTTGCTCGACGCGTTTCTGTGCTGACTCGATGGAACGATTCAGCCAGGGATGCTCCAGCTCCTGATCCTCCTCCAACCCCAGCTTTTCCATGATGCCCACCATCTTCTCGGAGCCGTACAGGCGCATGACATTGTCTTCAAGAGAGAGGAAGAAATGGGACGAACCGGGGTCACCTTGCCGTGCGCAACGGCCGCGCAACTGGCGGTCAATACGCCGAGCCTCGTGGCGTTCCGTGCCCAGCACGTGCAGACCTCCCACCCCGGGGATGCCCTCGCCTAGGCGAATATCCGTGCCACGACCAGCCATATTGGTGGCAATGGTCACCGAGCCCCGCTGCCCGGCACGTGCCACAATCTCCGCCTCCTGCTCATGAAATTTTGCGTTGAGCACGGAGTGAGTAATGCTTTCGCGCTTGAGCATCTGCGCAAGGCGCTCGCTCGTATCCACCGCCACGGTACCCACGAGGATGGGGCGGCCCTGACCATGGATTTCGCGAATTTCGTTGAGCACCGCCTTGAACTTCTCCCGTTCGGTCTTGTACACCGAGTCATTCTTATCATCGCGCAGGCATTCGCGGTTGGTAGGGATCACCAGCACGCCTAGCTTGTAGATGTCGAAAAACTCGCCCGCTTCCGTCTCCGCCGTGCCGGTCATCCCCGCGAGTTTGTGATAAAGGCGAAAATAGTTCTGGATGGTGATGGTCGCGTAGGTCTGAGTTTCTTCCTCTACGCGAACCCCTTCCTTGGCCTCCACGGCCTGATGAAGGCCGTCAGACCAGCGCCGGCCTTCCATGGCGCGGCCGGTGTGCTCGTCCACGATCACCACCTTGTTACCCTGCACAATGTACTGCTCGTCCTTCTTGTAGACGCTGTAGGCCTTCAACAACTGCGAGATCACATGGATACGCTCGGCCTTGTCCTCATACTGTTCCTGCGCCTTCTGCTTGGCCACGGCCCGACCCTGTGTGCCGAGCGAGGTATCCTGCTCAATCTCATGGTACATGGTGATGAGGTCGGGCAGCATGAACGCATCGGGATCATTCGGGTCAAGAAATGACCGGCCTTTTTCGGAGAGGTCCGCGTCGTGGCTCTTTTCCTCGATGGCAAAAAAGAGTTCCTCCTTTTGAGCGTAGAGTTCCTTCTTGGTCTGGTCCTTGTGCAGTTCCATCTCGGCAGCCTGCAGACGACGACGGTTGGTGGGTTTCTCAAGAATCCGCAAAAGCATCTCATTCTTGGGATTGCCCAACCGAGCGCGGTAAAGGAGGATTCCGATCTCATGATCAGCGCCGTTGCCCAAGCCACCCTCGCCGCTCTTCTCGATCAAGTCGCGCGCCTCATTCAAGAGACCATCACAGAGCTTGTTCTGGCGGCTGACCAGTGAGCTGACCTGTGGTTTAAGGCGGTTGTACATTTCAATGTCCGTGTCCACCACGGTGGGGCCGGAAATGATGAGCGGCGTGCGTGCCTCATCGATCAGGATGGAGTCCACCTCGTCAACGATCGCAAAATAATGACCACGCTGCACCTGCTCCTCACGGCTGGAGGCCATGCCGTTGTCGCGCAGGTAATCAAAGCCGAACTCAGAATTGGTCCCGTAAGTAATATCGCACTGGTACTGCTCGCGCCGGACCCCTGAATTCATCTGGCTCTGGATGCAGCCCACGGTCAGCCCCAGAAACTTGTAAACCGCGCCCATCCACTCGGAGTCGCGCGCAGCCAAGTAATCGTTCACCGTCACCACGTGTACGCCCCGGCCAGAGAGCGCGTTCAGGTAAACCGGCAGGGTCGCCACCAGCGTCTTGCCTTCGCCGGTCGCCATTTCCGCAATGCGATTGGAATGCAGCGCGTATCCGCCGATCAACTGGACGTCAAACGGAATCATGTTCCATTCCAAGTCGTGGCCGCGGACCTGAATGGTCTGGCCGCAAAGCCGACGGCAGGCATTTTTAACCACCGCAAACGCCTCGGGCATGATGGCTTCCAGCTCTCGCGCCAACTCGGCGTTGTCTTCGATTCCCGAGAGCTTCTCCTTCCACTCCACCGTCTTTTCACGCAACGCATCATCCGGCAACGACTGCAGTTGTTCCTCCAGTTGATTGATGCGAGGCACTAAATCCCTGCGTAATCGCCGGACTTCACGGTCGTTCTTTGTCCCAAAGATCCGCCGGAGGAAGCCAAAACCTCCCAGCCAGACAAACAACCCAATCGCCAGAATAATGCCCCCGAGAATCAGCAGCATGCCGGTGTTATCCGTCGACTGGCGAGGCGGCGGTGGTGGCGACGGAGCGACTTTGGTAACCGCACTGGTTGCCGCCGCATTGGTCCCGGCGTTGGTCGAAATGACGGGATTGATATTGGTGACTGCTGCCATGCCTGTAAAATGGAACGGCAGACCCTACGCAACCGAAGCGACCGCGTCGAGCCTTTCCATGGTCACGCCAAGTGCTTTGTCGCAGCCTCCGGGCTGGCCGCCTCGTGTACCAAGGCCATCAGCGCCTGGGTCATGCCCCTGGGGTTGGCGTGCTGGATCACATTCCGCCCGTAAACAATGCCCTTGGCACCCTGGGCCATGAGCGCGTGTGTGCGCCGGAAAATTTCCTCATCGGACACACGACCGCCCCCGCGCACCAACACAGGCACGCGCCCGGCCACCTCAATGACCTCGTGGTAATCCGCTGGGTCATCCGTGGGATCGGCCTTGATCACGTCCGCGCCCAACTCCACGGCTTGGCGCACAAGTGGCTTAATCTTGGCCAGATTGCCATCCACCTGATAGCCGCCCGCCTCGGCGTTGGGCTTAAATACCAGCGGCTCAATCATCAGCGGCATGCCAAAGCGGTCACACGCCGGCTTCAGCTTGAGGATATTTTCCAGACAATGCCCGGTCACCTCCGCCGCGCCGGGAATGCGGAACAGATTCACAACCACACAGGCCGCATCCAGTCGCAGGGCCTGCTCCACCGGCTGCTCGATCATCCGGCTGAAGAGGACCTCCGGCAAATTCGTTCCGTAAACATTGGCCACGTCGGTGCGCAGCACAAGCGAGGGTTTTTCCCGGCCTGCCACCTCCTGCAACAGGGGGGCTTGGCCAACTGTCAACTGGATGGCGTCCGGCGCGGCTTCCACCAAAGTCCGTACAGCCGACGCCTGATTTTCAATGCCCTGAAGAAAACCCGGCTCATTAAAAAACCCGTGATCCACGGCCACGTCAAAGCAGTGTCCGGAGGTGGCATTAAAAAGACGCTTCAGTCGATAGTCCTTCATGAGAGCCGCTGGTTATAGGCCGGCACACGTGCGCTGGCCACCGAAAAGAAAAAGGCGCCCCCGAGGAACGCCCGTGTTTGGTCTGTGACAGGTAATTAGTTGGCCTTCTCGACCTTCTCGCCAGCGCTCTTCCAGCCACTGATGCCTGCGCTCATGTGCTTCACATTCGTGTAGCCGAGCTTGGCAGCGAGGTCCGCGGCGCGCTTATACGCCTTGCACTTCGGGCCGCCGCAGTACGCCACGATGAGGGCGTCCTTGTCCTTGGGCAGCAGCTTGGCCAGCGATTTGCCGCTTTTGGCGTAGCTGATTGCCGTGGGCACGTGCCCCTTGGCGAAGGACTTGGCGCTCATGACGTCGATCACGGTCACTTTCTTGGCCGCAATTTGCTCCTTCAGCTCCTTGATGGAGATGTCCGGATATTCGCCCGCGCTCAGGGAGACGGCGAAAAGGGTGGTTACAGCAAATGCCAGGAGTTTCTTCATGGTTATGTGTATATGGTTTTGGTTGATGTCCACTCCACAGACGTCCATGCCGGCGGAGTGTTTCATTGGACTTGGGTGGGAGCCTAGCTATTCGCCTCGAATAGGCAACCCTTTTCGCTCGCCCTAAGCCACCTCGGTGGCAATATCTCCCCATGGCCCACGCAACCTTCAAGATTGGCGATCTCACCGCCCTCATCGGTGACAACTCCGCCCACGAACCCTCCGGTGGCCATCGTGCTGGATACAACGGAGTCTGGGATTTCCGGCACCGCCAATCCTCCCGCAGCATTTTCGTTCCCCGTTATGCCGGCCTCAACCTTGAGCATATCTTCAATGGCGAAACAGAGTTTCAGGATCGCGACACCTTCTTTGAGCCCCGCCGCGCGCCCATGATCTTCCGCAAACTCAACGATCAGCAGGCCCAGCTTCACCAGCCGCCCACGCCCCATCTCCATGTCGAAAGCACCACCACTTTCACCCTGCGCCCACCGTGGTATCTCGACATTGAATTCCGCTGCACGCCGCACCAACATGTCCATCGCCGCGGCTGGTTCGGCTGTTTCTGGGCCAGCTACATCAATGCCCCAGCCGACAAGAGCCTTTATTTTACCGGCGGCTGGCGCCCCAAGGAACACCTTTGGATGCAATTTTGCACCCAAGCCCATGACGACGAAAGCACCGTCCTTGCCCATGACGACACCTTTAAACTCACGTGGAAGGAAGGCACCCGGGATGCTCTGTTTAAAAACTTCTCCCCCATGCGCTTTGCCCGGCCCCTTTATTATGGGCGGTTTGAAGGCCTCACATACATCCTCATGTTCAAGCCAGCCGCCGGCATTCGGTTCACTCATTCCCCCAGTGGCGGCGGTGTCAATCAGGAACACAACACCTCCAACCCCGCGTGGGACTGGCAGTTCATTGTCCCCAAGTACGAGGTCATGCGCGAATACAAGTATCAGGCCCGGGCCATTCTCCGACCCCACTGTTCGCGTGAGGCCATCCTTGAGGAATACGAAAAATGGGCCGACCAGTAAGCTCCACCTCGGGTCTGGGATTTCTGCCTTGGCAACAGCACCCAATTTGAATATTCAGCGGCCAGAAACTGTTTTTCACTGGACATGCCCATCTACGAATATGCCTGCCCCGAGTGCCGTAAAATCTTTTCCTTCCTCGCGCGTCGCCTGAAGCCCACCCGCAAGCCGGCCTGCCCCCAGTGTGGCAACAAAAAACTGGAGAAGGAGGTCAGCCGTTTCGCGCCCCTCAAGGGCGCCACCGAGACCGGAGGGGATGACTCTCCCGATTTTGACGGCCCACGCATGGACCGTTTCATGCGCGAGATGGAAAAGGACATGGCGCACCTCGACGAAAACAATCCCAAACACATGGCGCACATGATGCGCAAGATGCAGAAAGCCTTGCCCGACGACATGATGCCCAAGGAAATGAACGACGCCATACGGCGACTGGAATCCGGCGAGGATCCTGACAAGATAGAGGAGGATATGGGGGAGATATTCGACCAGTTCATGGGGCCAGATGAATCCGGTGGCCCTGGCGGCAGCAGCGCGTCCTACACGCGTGACAGCGGTCTTTACGACCTGTGAGGCCGTGAACAACAAAGCGTTGCGCGGCTGCCCGGCGAGTTTTTCAATGGGGCTTTCATGAATGATTGGAACATCCAGACGCGCGGGCATGCCTGCGGGGAATGCGAGGCACGATTCACCGACCGAAGTGCTTGCCACACGCTGCTGGTGGACGAGGATCGCGAGTTTCGCCGTCTGGACTTGTGTGACGGCTGCTGGGCCGCAAAATACGCCGAAGGCGCCAATCACCGTAAGGGGTTCATCTCACATTGGCAGGGGATTTATGAAGCCCCACCGGAAGAGCCGCCGGATGTGATTGAAAAGGACACGGCGGAATCCCTGTTGCGCAAGCTCGTGGCCACACACGAGGAACGCTGGCGTGAGGCCAGCTACATTCTGGCCGTAATGCTGGAGCGTAAGCGGTTGCTGAAGGTCAAGGAACAACTGCGCGAGGAGGGTAGGCGAGTGTTTGTCTATGAGCACCCGGCAAGCGGCGACCTGTTCACGATCCCGGACCCGGATTTAAAACTGGAGGAACTGGAACAGGTGCAGATAGAGGTGGCGGCGCTCTTGGAGCATGGTCTGCCGCGAGGCGATGAGCCCTGGCCGCCGGAGGCGGTGGAGGAAGAACAAGCGACGCCTGAGCCCACGACGGCTTCCTGACCCATGCCACGGCTGGGGCCATTTCAAAAACGCATCGGATACACCTTCCGCAAGCCGGAGCTGTTGTCGCTGGCGTTGACGCATCCCTCGGTGGGCCACGAAAAGGGAGAAGCAGTAGCGAACAACCAGCGGCTTGAATTTCTGGGAGACGCCGTCCTGCAACTCACCATCAGTGCAGCCCTGTACAAGGAATTCCCCGGGCGCGATGAGGGAGCACTGTCCAAGGCGCGCGCGCGGCTGGTCAACCGCGAAGGATTGGCGGCCCGCGCCAGAGCCATTCGCTTGGGCACACAACTAATCCTCAGTCGCGGCGAGGAAAAGAGCGGCGGACGCGACCGCGACTCGGCACTGGCTGACGCCTTTGAGGCGTTGGTAGGCGCGATCTATCTCGATGGAGGGTTCACCAAGGTTCGGAAATTTGTGCATGCGCAGTTTGAAAAAGTGCTGCATGGAGTGGATGCGGGCCAGTTTGTGGGCAATCCCAAGGGGGAGTTGCAGGAAATGATGCAGTCCAAGTCACACGTGTCGCCGGATTACAAACTTCTGGATGCCACCGGGCCGGATCACGACCGTGAGTTTGTCTGCGCAGTTCACCACGAGGGCCGCGAACTGGCGCGCGGCAAAGGCAAAAGCAAGAAGCTGGCGGAAGCGGATGCCGCCGCGGCAGCGATTTGTGTTTTGAAAAAGCCTGCGCGTAAAAAGCGGAGTCGCAAGAAGACTGCCGCCCGCAGTGCCGGAAGTCATTGAAATTGACGCGGAGGGGCATTTCCCGTTAGGTTCCAGCCGCTTTTTTTGTTCTATGGGCAAGGAGATTCAAAACAACTATCTCGTCCCGCACGTGGTCGAACAGACCGGGCGCGGAGAACGAGGCTACGACATTTACTCGCGGCTGCTGGTCGACCGGATCATTTTTCTCGGCACCGGCATTGACGATCAAGTTGCCAACGTCGTCATCGCCCAAATGTTGTTTTTGCAGATGACTGACCCGAAGAAGGACATTCATCTCTACATCAACTCACCCGGCGGCCATGTGACTGCCGGGTTGGCGGTCTATGACACGATGCAGTTCCTGACCTGCGACGTGAACACCTACTGCATTGGCCAAGCCGCCAGCATGGGGGCCGTCCTGCTGGCGGGAGGAACGGCGGGCAAACGCTACTCGCTGCCCAACGCCAACATCATGATCCATCAAGTCTTGGGCGGTGCCGAGGGACAGGCGACGGACATGGAGATTCGCGTGCGCCACATGCTGGACCTGAAAAAGCGGCTCAACAACATCCTCTCCAAGCATTCGGGGCAGGACTACGATGCGGTTGAGAAGGCTTGTGACCGTGACAACTTCATGTCCGCCCAGGAAGCCAAGGAGTTTGGCCTGGTGGACGAGGTGGTGGAGTCACGCAAGGATGTGCCCTCGCTGCCGGACAAGACCTCCGTGGAGGACAAGTAACTTTTAAAAATGGCCCGCCCCAAAAACCTGACGCTATGCAGCTTCTGCGGCAAGACGCACGCGGAAGTGAAAAAGCTGGTGTCCGGGCCCGGCGTGTATATTTGCGACGGCTGCGTGGATACCTTCAAGAAGGTACTCGACAAGGAACTGGCAGCCGAACGAACCAAGGCCGCTCCCGAGCTAAAGGTACTGCGCCCGTCGGAAATCAAGGCCGCGTTGGACGAGCATTGCATCGGTCAGGACAACGCGAAGAAGACCCTCGCGGTGGCAGTGCACAACCACTACAAGCGCCTGCTGCACGAGCAACGCGAGCCCGCCCCGGATGATCCCCATGCGGAAGTGGAGATCGAAAAGACTAACATCATGCTCGTCGGGGCCACGGGCTCGGGCAAGACATTGCTGGCCCGCACGCTGGCCAGGGTCTTGGACGTGCCGTTTGCCATTGCTGATGCCACCACACTCACGGAGGCAGGCTACGTGGGCGAAGATGTGGAGAACATCATCCTGCGTCTCCTCCAGAATTCGGACTACGACGTGAAGCGCGCCGAGATGGGCATCATCTACATCGATGAAATTGACAAGATTTCGAGGCGCACCGAAAATGTGTCGATTACCCGCGACGTCTCCGGCGAAGGCGTGCAACAGGCGTTGTTGAAAATCCTGGAAGGCACCGTTTGCAGTGTGCCGCCACAAGGCGGGCGCAAGCATCCACAGCAAGAATACATCCGCGTCGATACACGCAACATCCTCTTCATTTGCGGCGGCGCCTTTGTGGATCTTGAGAAGGTGATCCAGAAACGGCTGGGCAGCCATGTGCTGGGGTTCGGAGCCGTGGAACAGACCCACCGTGAGGGAGTGCTGGAAAAGAATGAAATCCTGAACCGGGTAGAGCCGGAGGATTTTTTGAGCTTCGGGTTCATTCCAGAATTCATCGGCCGCCTGCCGATGGTCACGGTGCTGGACGAGCTGACGGAAGAACAGTTGGTTTCCATCCTGACCGAGACCAAGAGCGCGCTGACCAAGCAGTTCCAGAAACTCATGGCACTGGAAGGGGTGGAGCTGGAATTTACCAAGGACGCGCTACAGGAGCTGTCGCGACAGGCGATCAGCAAGGGCACCGGCGCACGCGCGCTGAGGGGTCTGCTTGAAAAGGTAATGCTGGACTGGATGTACGACATCCCCGGCACCGACGAAATCGAGAGCATTAAGATCACGCGCCCAGCCGTAACGGGCAAGGGCCGGCCCGTGATTCGCCGCCGCACAAAGAAGGCCGCGGCTTGATGGCCGGCACAAACCGGCCGCATTCCCATTTTCCGCATGAGCGAAAACCGCACACCTATTGCCGAGCATGTCCAAGCGCTGCCGCCCTCGGGCATCCGAGAGTTTTTTGAACTCGTTCAAGGGCAACGGGATGTGATTTCACTGGGGGTAGGCGAACCGGATTTCGCAGCCCCATGGAATGTGCGTGAGGCCGCCATCTACTCTCTGGAACGGGGGCGCACGGGTTACACCTCAAATCTGGGCCTAGCCAAGCTGCGTGAGGCCATCGCGGGATATGTCCGCGATCATTTCGCCGTGGAATATGATCCGGGTTCGGAAATTCTGGTCACGGTTGGAGTAAGCGAGGCGCTTGACCTCGCGTTACGGGCCTTGGTCAACCCGGGCGACGAGGTGATTTACCACGAACCCTGTTACGTCAGCTATTCCCCCTCGATCGCACTGGCACACGGGCGGGCCGTGCCGGTGGCCTGCACGGCGGACACAGGGTTCAGCGTCACGAAGGCAGCCATCGAAGCGGTCATCACTCCCAAGAGCCGCGTCCTAATCCTCAACTTTCCGACCAACCCAACCGGTGGCACCATGACTCGGGAGAACCTTCAGGGAATTGCCGAACTGGCGCAACGATATGACCTAACGATCATTGCCGATGAGATCTATGCCGAGCTGACTTTCGAGGGCGAACACACGAGCATCGCAGCCCTGCCGGGCATGAAGGAACGCACAGTGTTCCTGCACGGTTTCTCCAAGGCGTATGCGATGACAGGATTCCGGGTGGGCTACGCCTGCGGCCCCGCGGAAATCATCCGGGCGCTCACCCGCGTGCACCAATACAGTATGCTTTGCGCGAGCATCATCAGTCAGGAAGCCGCGCTGGAAGCCATCCGAAATGGCAGGGAAGCCATGGCAAACATGCGCGAGGCCTACCGGCAAAGACGCAACCTGATGGTGAGTGCCCTGAATGACATGGGGCTGGCCTGCCATCTGCCCCGCGGTTCCTTTTATACCTTTCCCTCAATAGCAAACCTGGGCCTGACTTCCAACGAATTTGCCCGCCGGCTGTTGCAGGAGGAAAAGGTGGCTTGTGTGCCTGGAGATGCCTTCGGCGTGAGCGGCGAGGGGCATTTGCGCTGCTGCTTTGCCACTGCGCTCGACGCCGTCGAGACCGCCATGGAACGCATGGCGCGCTGCGTTCAAAAAATAAAGGGCTGACCAGCGGCCAGCCCTTTATCCTTACACCACAACCCCTATTTTCTCGACTTACCGTAAAAGCTGTTTCTCGAGATAGGCCACCGACTGGCGAACATTGGGATCGATTTCGCAACGATCCTTCACGAGGCGACAGGCATGCAGAACCGTGCCATGATCGCGGCCACCAAATGCCTCGCCAATGGCACTGAGCGAGTGGTCCGTCAATTGGCGCGAAAGGAACATGGCGATCTGCCGGGGAAAAGCGATGTTCTCGGGCCGACGCTTGCTGGTCATGTCCGCCAAGCGGATGTCATATTTCTCGGCGACCTTTTTCTGGATGAACTCAATGGTGATGGTGTGCCGGCCTTCCTCCTGCAAGATTTCGCGCAGGAGATTCTCCACCACGTCATTGGTGAGTTCCTTGCCTGTCAGATGAGCATAGGAGGCCACGCGTATGAGCGCGCCCTCGAGCCGGCGTATATTCGTGCGAATCCGATTGGCCAGAAAGGTCATGACCTCCTCGGGAATCTCCACGCCCATGGACTTGGCCTTGTTGCGCAGAATCGCCAACCGGGTTTCGACATCGGGCGGCTGCAGGTCGGTAACCAAGCCCCATTCAAAGCGGCTCACCAGACGATGCTCGAGGTTTTGTATCTCGCTCGCCGGCCGGTCGCAGGTGAGCACGATCTGCTTGTGGGCCTCGTGCAACGCGTTGAAGGTGTGGAAGAACTCCTCCTGAATACGCACCTTGTCGGCGAGAAACTGGATGTCATCAATCAGCAACACGTCCGTCTGCCGGTACTTCTTGCGGAACTTGACCAGTTGATTGTCCTGAATGGCGGCGATGTATTCGTTGGTGAATTTCTCGGAGGAAACGTAGGCCACCTTCGCACCCTTCTTGCTGTCCGCCACATGCTGGCCAATGGCGTGCAGCAAGTGCGTCTTGCCCAGTCCCGTACCGCCATAAAGGAAAAGCGGGTTGTAGGATTTGCCCGGTGCCTGCGCCACCGCCAGAGCCGCGGCATGGGCAAAGCTGTTGTTATTGCCCACGACAAAAGTCTCAAAGGTGTTCCGAGGATTGAAGACCAAGTCGCCCTCGCTGGTCTTGCGCGCAGCGGATTTCTTTTTGGATGCTCCCTTGATCGCCTTGGGGGCCGGCATGGACGCGCCGGGCGTGACCTGAAACTTGACGTTCAACTTGCGGCCGGTCGTCGCGGCCAAGGAATCCTGAAGCAATTGCAGGTAATTGTCCTTCAGCCAGACCTCGGAAAAGTCATTGGGCACTTCGAGGGTGATGGAAGACTGATTGATGGTCACCGGCTGGATGGAGGTGAACCACAGTTTGTAGGTTTCCTCGTTGAGCACACTCTTGAGATGTTTTTGCGTCCGGGTCCAAACCTTGTCCATTGAAGCCTGCATGTTGGGCAATATTCTCTTTTTTAAATTTTCGTCCTGTTCCAGCTCGCCACCGACAGCCCACAGCCTGCCGTGGCGACCTCTTGCGACGGCCGAAACCGTCTCCCTCCGCTTCACTCAAAATCCATCCACGGTAGGATCCGAAGACCCTTGGAGAATTCCGCTCCGCCTTGGGGCACCGCCGAAACACTGTCTTAACGACAAGCCTTCCGGGACGCGCGGGAATATGTAGGGGATGAAATGTGCTCCATCGAGTTCAACATATTCCGGGTTGTTCACCAGTTCTTCACACGCCCGGCGGGCTGTTAAAACACAGCCGGCGGCGCTGGAAAGATCTGGCTTTAAATTCATCGAAGACCGCCGAGCGTCCGCCCCCCAACGTAACAGGGCGCGGCCCGCATGATCCTGCAGGTTGTGTGGCACGGTCAACATGTCTTCGGTCCAATGACAACCGGCCGCCAATGATTTGACTTTAAAAAGTTACACTGCATCCTCACCGGTTTCACCGGTGCGAATGCGCAGCGCGCTTTCAATGGAACTGACGAAAATTTTGCCGTCACCAATCTTGCCGGTCTGGGCGGCCGCCGTGATGGCGGTCACCACTTCCTCGCAGCGGGAATCGGCCACCACAATTTCCAGCTTCAGCTTTGGCAGGAAATCCACGGTGTACTCGCTCCCCCGATAAATCTCGGTGTGGCCCTTTTGGCGACCAAAGCCTTTCACCTCGGTCACTGTCAGTCCCTCGATGCCCAACTCGGACAGCGCGTTCTTCACGTCGTCGAGTTTAAACGGTTTAACGATGGCATCGATGCGCTTCATTAGCGGGTTGGGTTGCGGGGCCATCCTAGCAATCAACGGCAGGCTGTAAACCTGGAATTGATTTTTTAACACAAAAAAATTTTGCCACTGCCACGCTTTTGCCTTGCCAGTCGCCCAAAGTGCTGGACAGCGGCCTGTCCGCACTGGTTGACTCATGCCCCATGGGATGGTGTTACCGGCGGCTGTTGCGACCGCTGCTTTTTCTACAGGATTCCGAGGCGGCCCACAACCGCGTGTTGCGCGGCATGGCCTGGGTATCCCGCGGCGCCATGATGGCGGACCTCGCGGAAAACTTTTATGGCGCGCCTCCCATGCCCGTGGAATGCCTTGGACTTCGCTTTCCCAATCCCGTAGGGCTTGCCGCCGGAATGGACAAGGCGGCGGCGGCGGCACCACTTTGGCAGCGGCTTGGATTTGGATTTGCTGAATTGGGCGGCGTGACGCGCTACTCGCAGCCAGGCAATGACATGCCCCGAATGTTTCGCGCCGTGGCCGATCGCGCGTTGGTCAACCGAATGGGGTTCAACAATCCTGGTGCGGAAGCCATGGCCAAAACGCTGGCTGACTGGCGGGCTGCCGGCCGTTGGCCCTCCCATCCCGTTGGCATCAACCTCGGGAAATCCAAGGTCACGCCCTTGGAAGAAGCTCCCGAGGATTACGCCCACTCCTTCCGGGTACTCCGGAAGCACGCAGGCTTTTTTGTCATCAATGTCAGTTCACCCAACACGCCCAACCTGCGCCAACTGCAGGACAAGGCGGCACTCGATGAAATCATCTCCGCACTGCGCGAGGTTGATTCGGAAAAACCGCTGCTTGTAAAGGTGGCTCCCGACCTGTCCTTTAATGCAATTGACGATGTGTTGGATCTGGCGATCTCACGAAAGCTGGCCGGCATTGTTGCCACCAACACCACGATTGCACGGCCGGAAACAAGCCATTCCAAGTGTCGCAAAATTTACGGTGAAGTGGGAGGACTCAGCGGTGCACCGCTGCGGGAAAGAAGCACGGAGATCATCCGCCATATCCACCGGCAGACCAAGGGTGCCTTGCCCGTGATTGGCGTGGGCGGTGTGTTTAACGCGGTCGACGCTTGGGAAAAGATCACCGCTGGTGCGGCATTGGTCCAAGTCTACACGGGGCTGGTCTATGAAGGGCCCGGCATTGCCAAGGACATCGTCCGCGGTTTGAGAACACTCATGGACCAGAACGGCATCGACTCGGTAGCCGATGCCGTCGGGATTCAAGCGGGTTAACCTAACACTGTTGCCTACTGCTTTGGGGGCCGCGCTTCGCGGATCAATGCGCCCTGTTTCTCGTTGAGGACGAGAATGGCAAACTGCTGCACATTGTCGAGTTCGCCGGTGTTCAAACTGACGTAGTCAAACCGCCCACGCAGATCCGTGTAGCCATCCTTGTAAAAACGAACCTGGCCATTGGCGAGCTTGCCGTAGACCTTCACGTAGGTCTTTGGCAGGGGTTTGCCAGAGGCCTGGTCGGTAACGCGAACCTGACCGTAATTCTCAATCATCTGCAGGGCCAAGGTGTTGGCGTAGTAGGCCTGACTCTTGCGAATGCCATTGGCGACGATTTCAACCATCACGTTGCTGCTGTGGAACTGCTTGGGAATGGTGAATGTATGGGCGGTTTTCTTGGCAGGTAGTTCAATGGACTCCACGGTATTGGGCACGATGTAAGTAAAGTGCTCGGTGTCGTCCTTGAGGAACGGCTTGCGGCTAAAAAGCAACTCAACGTCCATGGGGTAGTAGTTGACCGTGATGCTCTCAACATTTTGATAGCTGATCTGCACCTGCCGATCCTCAACCTTGAACTCGTAGCTGGCCTGAGTGGCGGCGAGCTGATCCTGTTTTTGCTGCCGATTATCCTTGTCGACCAAGACGCCGGCCTTGCCCTCAATCTCGTCGAGCTGACTGGTGACCACGGCAAACAAGTTGCGCCACCGGTCAACGGGGTGCTGGGCGTGCGCCTTGGCCAGTTGTCGCGCACGCTTGAGGTCGCCCTGATAGAGGGCCAGATAGGCGCTGAGGTAGTCGTATTGCAGCTTCTCATGAATCTGGTCGGCGGAAACGCGGCCGAAGGCATCCAGCGCCTCCCCAACGCGGTCTTGCAGAAGCAGGTAGTAGGTCACGCCCAGAAGATCCCCCGGGTTGATGGCCTTGTGGTATTTTAACACCTGCAAGAAATCGTTGTACTGGGCGTGGAAGGCGTCGTTGAGAATCTTGCGCGTCTGGCCCAACTGATGAGCGCGGGCATTGACCAGCGGCTTGTACTCCAGGTGCTGATGCCACTTGCGCTCCACGGGATTGATGGTCAGCAGGGGACTCACCAGATACAGCCCCACGCGGCCCGCCATGGGGGAACGCTCCAAGTATTCACCCATGCGCTCCCCGTCCCGATGGTAAAGGGAGTAGGACCAAAGCGTGTGATGGTAGGTGAAACGATCGTCCAAATGCTTCATGAGACGGTTGTAAAAATCACGCCCACCGCCGCCTTCGTTGGGATTCCGAAGCCGAAAGGCGATAAGGTTGAGATCCAGCCGGTTGAGGTTGTGATCGCGCAGATACTTGATCACGTCTCCTTCGGTGCCGTTCTGGGAAATCCAAGCCCAGGAAGACTTGTCCTTCCGGCTGAGCTCATTGACGACATCGAAGCTGAAGTCCTCCGCGGCAGCCACATGCCCGCGGGTGCTGGCCACCTGCACGGGGTAAATGGCGTATTTGCCGGCTTCGGGGAAGTAGAAGTAGTAATCGAATGTCGTGGTGGAATAGGGCTCCAACCGGATGGGCCGGCCCTCGGAATAAAACCCGCCCTGAAGCGGAATGGCGCCTTCCGGCACCTGCACAAGCAGCCGGAACTTCTGCGGTGACGAGGTGGGGTTGGTGATAACCACTTGGCAGCCGTAAGCCATCTGCTTCAAGAACTCATCGTCCACAAAATTATCGAGGCGCTCGTTGCCGACGTGCCGATAGCGGGAATCGGCGCGGTAAAAATTCTGGCTGAGCAAAATCTTCGGCCCCTTCTTCTGCGGCTCGGTAGGCCGGATTTCCTGGTGACAAACCACCAAGTGATCACCCGCGGTCAACTGGAAGGAACGCTCCCGCGTCCGAGCCATGTGCTTGGGGGCCTCAAAGGGAAGATCGAGCACGGCCAAGGCCAGCATCATCTCGGCAAAATTGCCGGTGGTGTAAATGAAGTTTCCGGAGAAGAACGGCTCATCCGCGGGCGCGTCGGCATAATCGTTCCAGAACGCATTCACCTGGATCAGCCCGCTATTCTGCTGGGCGATGGGCAGCTTGTAGTAATTGTTCTCCGCCCATTCCTTGGTGGGGGGCAGCTTGCGAAAAAATTGCCGTACGGCTTTCCGTTCCTCTAGGCGCCGGCCAAAGTAGCCCGCCTCGGAGTCAAAGTTCCTCGCGTAATCAGCATCTTCCCGGTCAGCCAAACGTAACTGCTGGTTGCCTTCCTTTAAATCGCGGGCCCGGCCTCGCAACTGCAACTCTTTGGACATCTGCTCTAGCTCCTCCGCTTTCTCCGCCGCCTTTTTCAGGCTGTTGGCGTTGTTGGAGAACTCGCCGGGGCGCGCCGGCTGGGCGGGCTTTGGCGCGGCGGCGGGCCGCAGGTTGGCATCGGCGGGTGCTCCGAATCCCGGCCCTCGACCAGCCCCTTCCCCCTGCCCTTGGCCCTGCCCTTGCTGCTGAGCCATGTCCTGCTTGTCCTTCCCTCCAGCGCGATTAACCGTGGCCCGTTCCAAGCGATCCTTGAAACGGTTCAACGCTTGTCTCTTTCCGTCCTTGAGACCCAGTTCATCCTTCTCCTCCAACGCGGAACTTTTGATCGCCGTGTCAAACAAGCGGTTGAATCGCTCGGGATTCGGGACAATCAAGTCTGCCTTGTCCTGAATGTACCGGCGCATCTTCTCCAGCTCTGCCGAGCCTTTACGGGCCAATAGGATTTTCTCCACGTCGTTCAACTGCGAAAATGCAAACGGCTCCAGATACTTGTCCAGCTTGTGGCCCAGCAGCCATTCGTCCATGAACGTCTTGTCATTCTTGTTCGCAAGGTATGGCTTGATGACCTCGTTGAAGAATTCCGGATCCTTGTGGAACAGGAAAAAATTCAACTCGTGGCAGGCGTACTTGGAATACTTCTCCTGCTTTTCCTCCGGCTTCAGTCCGGGCCATTCGAGCACGAAACTGAACTCCGTCAGCGTGGGATTATTGCTCAGAGTCACCATGAGCAGGTAGGCCTTCTGCAACGAGTCGTAGAGTTTCACATCGCTGGTGGTGATGTCCTGCACATCCAGCCGCCCGCCTTTCTTCACCACGGTGAACAGCTTCTGCTCCGAATGCGCCTTGGCAACATCCAGGCTCTGGATCATCCGGTTCTCCCGCCGAGCCAATTCAGAAGCCTGCAACACCACCGGCCGCGTGACCGTGTTGAGCGGGTCCACCGCCACGAACAGCAACTGCTGCTGTCCGTTAAGCTTGTCCAGACCTACCTCCACCATGCCCTCCTTGTTGGGCTTGAGGTTGGCCAGCAACACCGAACTGTGCGCCAGAAAATCCAGAGAGGAAAAATCGCCCAAGCTGCCGGGCGCGGGATTGGATGCCGGACGGTAATATTGATCCGACGTTGGATTCCGCAACGCCTCCTGCAACCGCTTGTATTCCTCGCCCGCGGCCGCATCCTGCCGGCCCGTGTTGGTATCACGAATCGCCCAAGGGTTGAGCAGCAAGCCGGGCCGCTCGAGCATGTTGCCCGGATACTTCTTCGCATACTTGCGATCCAAGATGTAGCGGTACTCTTCGCCAATGTCGCGCTCTTGGACATACAACGATCGCGGAAGAGCAACATCCTGCATGCCCGGCGCGGGCACACCACCAATATCCAGCGCAGAGTAAGCCTCATAACGCGGTTCAAACCGGGTGGCGATCACATGCAGGCGCGTGAACGGGGTTACGTTGCGCAGACGCACCACGGCACCTTGGCGGCCCACCATCAGGTCACTGATTTGCAGCGGCCGCAACACACGCCGTTCCAGAATGCGGTTGGATGAAAGCACATGGCCGTCGCGGCGCTCGCCATCAGTCACGCGCAGGCTGATGGCTTCGCCGGTCTCCTTGAGGTACAGGCGATAGTCGCCCGCTGGCAGGTCACTGATTTCCAGAAAGCCATCGCGGAAGGAGCCGGCCTTCACGTGGTCAGCCGTCACTGTGTTGCCGCGCATTTCCAGCAATGAATAAGTGGCACCCTTGGCTGCGTTGTCCAACATCCCCGGCAATGCCACCTGCACGCGATCGCCCGCCGCGGCATGGATCACCGATGGCTGCGCAATGCGCCCGTGGCGGGGCAGCGCAATCTCCCAGCGATACGCGGTGCCATCGTAGTGGCTCACGTTGATCCACTGGATGTCCTTCAAGGCTCCCAGACGAACACGGCCGGAGGGACCGCTCTTCAGCCTCACGGAATGTGCGCCGGTGAAGTCCCGATGCTTGAGCTGCACCACCACGGCGCGATCCGGCTTGGCCTCGCCATTCTTACCCAGGACATCAAGTACATAGCCGCCATCGACCCGCGCGAGATGCACATTGTCCACCTTCAGGGTCTTGTCGATCTGGTTCAGCGAAATCGTAGCCGCATCAGAAAGCTCCTGCTTGCTGCCGGCCGCCAGATTTTCCACGCGCGCCTTGAGCCGGAACTGGAGCTGTGAAAGCTTGTTCGGCACAGTAAAATTATGAACGAACGCCTCGCCATCGGGGATCTCCGGCACGGGCACTTCCAGCATCGTCGGAACGCCCTTGTGGTCAGTGGACAAGATGACCAAGCGCACATCCTCAAGAACTTTCAACGACACTGGTTGTCCGTTCAGCCGCAACACCGGGCGCACAACTACTTGGGCTTGGGCGCCTTTCACCAAGGCTTCGCGGTCAACGTACAGGCCGGCATCCAGTTTGTAGGTTTCCCCCCTGTGATGAAAGGTGGACAAGGCACTGAAGCTTCCGTGGCGCAGCACCACCGCCTGTTTGCCCGGGCGATTGGTGAAGGGCACGATGATGGCACCGTCCTCCCCGGGCTTGTACTCTTGGCCGGCGAGCCACAACGTGGCCGCCGGGCAAGGCTTGCTGTCCTCATCCAGCACCCGAAATTCGTGCCCCGCCGGGCCCACCGCGCGCAGCATCCGCAAGCTGCCCTTGGTGATCAACGCGCGGCTGCTGCGGCCATTGCCAATCAACTCCACCACATACACACCACGTTCCTTCAACTCGGGAAAATCAAACTTGCGCTCCACGCGTCGAAGTGGAGCCTCGTCGTACTTAAAAACCTGTTCACGCGTCGGCGCCAAGCCGTCCAGATTGATGGCCGTATCGATGAGCTTTAGGTTGCGCGTGTAATAGTTGAAGGTGTTGATCTCGAACACACGCACAATGAGCTGCTTGACGTTCTTCACGTTGACCCGTAGCGACACGGGGGCTTGCGCGGGATAAAAGACCTTGTTCACCGCCGAGAAGTCCAGGTCAATGCGTTCGCGCAGTGCCTGCACCTGACTGGAGGACAACATGGAGTACCAGCGCTCCGCATCGCCCACTCCATTCACCAGCTTGGCCTCCGCAAAGAGCGCCTTCAGGTAGGTGTCCCGCACCACCGGCAGGTACTGGTTGAAGTCCGCGTCGCCCTTGAAGAAGTGCAGGAAAAAATCGCGCACCAGCCGCTCATCCGGGCCGATGGGCGGAAGACCGGTCACTTGGCGATAATCCGCATTCAGGTTCACGTCCGCATTGCCGGGCCGCTTTAAAAGTGCCTCGCGGTACTTGGGGTTGATATAACCCACCGGTCGCGGAAGCCGAAGGTATTGCATGAACAGGGCGCGGTCGTGTTTGCCTTGGCTTTGCTGGAATCGCAAAAGATTGAACATGGCGTTGGCCTTCAGCGAATTGTGGGCGGCGGACAAACGCTGGGTGAACTGGTGAATCCGGTTCAGGTGCTTGCCCCGTTCCTCCAGATCGAATCGCGTGTCGATGTCGTTTGATGGAGCCAGTTTGGTCAGGTAGGCATGGATGAAATTTGAATTGTCGATCAGCCCGGGCTCCAGTTGCAGCAGTTCGTCCATCTGATCATGCGTCAGTTGCCGGTGAATGTTATGCTGGCCAAAGCCGCGGCTGTACTTGTTGCGCAGGTCCTTGATGATCAACCGGGGCAACCCGGACACATCCGGCCTTTGGAGCCGCGAAAGCAAATGGCGCAGGCGCGTGGCATTCAGTCCGTCATGATCCAGCCTTTCTAGCCCGCGCGTCTCCACGCCCGACAAGTCGCCCGACCGAAAGGCCCTCGCCAAGAACGCCTCGAAGCTGATCAACTTCTGGTCCAGCGCCGTCGGATGCTTCGGCTTTTGGCCCTCGATAATCCGGCTGTGGTTGAACCCCAAGTCCAGCTCACGCTTCAGGTGCTCGATGGTTGCCGCCGGATTGTTCCCATAATCCAACAGTGCCTGCCGG
Organism: Verrucomicrobia bacterium UBA6614; assembly: GCA_002433235.1. Taxonomy (GTDB): domain Bacteria; phylum Verrucomicrobiota; class Verrucomicrobiia; order Limisphaerales; family UBA1100; genus UBA6614. Next base: position 19,515 of record DJHS01000020.1, on the reverse strand, counting down.
TCTTGAATCTCCCTCACCCGCGCCGTCCGTCCATGCCTCTTGATCCACAGCGCCACCACCCGGCGCACCTCCGCGCCGTCGCCGCGCAACTGCGCATCCAGCGCGTGGTAATAATAAAAGTCGCGCGTACCGGGGATCAGCAGCTTCAGCACCTCCTTGCGATCCTTCGCCAAGGCGAATTTCTCAATGAACCCAATGTCCCCGGCTCGGGCCACCAAGCCCAGCGAGAACATTAAAGAGAGGGAAAGAATGCGGGTCGTGTTTTTCATGATGGTCTGTTGATTAAAATGAATGCTCGGGTCGCCAGCAGGCCGTCCCTGTTCGACGTGAAAACCCGGCCCATGCCCCGGTCCACGGCAAAATTCTACGCCTCTCCCGCAAATGCGCCACTGCAAAAAGAGTCCCATCACGCTATCCTCCGGCCATGGCCAAGACACTTGCCGACTGGCTCCACACCGCCAATCAAATGCTCATCTTCACCGGGGCCGGCATTTCCACGCCCAGCGGCATTCCCGCCTTCAGGGGGACCGGCGGCTTATGGACAACCCGGCAGCCTGTTTATTATCAGGATTTCATGGCCCACGAGGCGTCCCGCGTGGAGTACTGGGAATACAAGCTGGAAATGTGGGAAAAACACGGGAACGCCCAGCCCAACAGTATCCACCACGCCGTTGCCCAGCTTGAAAAATCCGGCAAAGTGGAGATGGTGGTCACCCAAAATGTCGACGGCCTCCACCGCTCCGCCGGGACGAGCGAGGATAAGCTCGTTGAGATTCACGGCACGGGCAGTCTTGTGGAGTGCCAAACCTGCGGCCACCGCGAACCACCGGGGCCCAGCTTCGAGTCCTTCAAGCAGGATCGCCAGCCGCCCCACTGCGGATGCGGGGGATGGCTCAAGCCCGCGACCATCAGCTTCGGTCAAAGCCTGCGGGAAGCCGATCTGGCCCGCGCCCACGCTGCGGCACAGACCTGCGATCTGGTCATTGCCCTTGGCTCCACCCTTTCCGTCAGTCCCGCAAACCTCATCCCCTTGGCCGCCACCGAGGGCGGCACCCCTTACCTCATCCTCAACCGCGACGAAACCGACCATGATACATTCCCCGAAGTCACCTTGCGTTTGCACGGAAACGTCGAGGACCACTTTCCACCCGCTGTCGAAGCGGTCCTAGGTTCATCAACCTAGTTTTTACCAAGCACAAAAAAAGCCCCTCCCGGCAAACCGGAAGGGGTGAAATAGGTTTCTTTGCTGATCTAGAATCCGTAGATCAGGTTCAAGAAGATCGAGTGGCTGTCCTCGATGTTGGTGGTCGGGTTATCCAACGTGGTGTAGCGATACTCCACGCGGGAGATAACGCCGGCCCACAGGTCGTAATTCGCGGTCACGGTCAGATCCCACGCATCACCCTGGCTGCTGCCAACGTTCAGGGCGTTACCGTCCTCGACGCGCTCGCCACGGACATTGAGCGTCAGCTTTTCGCTGGCCTCGTACTCGAGGTACACGCCCAACACAGAGTCAGAGCCACCAGCTTGGGTGGATTCCACCTCGCGGACATCCCACGCAACACCAGCGCTCAGCTTATCAACCGGCACGGGCACGGAAGCGCCAACGTAGAGGTTCGAAACGTTCCCAACTGTGTCCGTATTGCCCGTGTCGGTATCACCATCGATGTAGGCAATATCCAAGGTCGAGCCTGCCAGAAAGCCGAGGCTGTCCGGAGCAGTGAGGTTCAGGGCCACGCCCCATGTCTTGCGGTCCGCGTTTTTGGCAACGCCAGCAGACGTAGCCTCGATGGTGTTGGCCAACAAGCCGGTCACGCCGATATTGTCAGTCAGCTGGTAGCTGCCCTTGATACCTTCGTGGATGGTCGGCTCGATCGCGTATCCCCAAGAGTGGGAGAAATGCGGGTTATTGATATAGTCGACGGACTCCATGCCGAGGATGGTGTCAAAGCGACCGACATTCAGGTCGATGCCCTTGCCAACCGGCAGGTTCAGCGTGAGGTAGGCGTTCTTGACCGCCAAGCCCTCATCACCGTCCGCGCCACCGGCCACGCCCAAGTCATCGGCGTCGGTGCCAGCCCACAGTTGCACGTTGTAGCCAGCGCCCCACTCACCAGAGCTGGTGGGAGAAGCAAGGGTCAACGACACAACGTCCAGCGCGAAACGATTCGCACGGGCATCACCTTGGGTGTAAGCGTTGCCGGAATCTTCACCGGGCGTCCACTGATACGATGTGCTCACATAACCACTGAGAGTCGTGGTGGCCAACTTGGTCTGCACCTGATTGGCGTCTTGAGCCTGAGCAACAGAAGCGAGACCGATCACGCCAGCGGCGGCCAGTCCAACTGTCCATTTATTCTTATTCATGTGTATTGTTTCCTCCTGCGATATTTGGTTGTTAACTATTATACTGCAGTTTTACTGTGTGGAGCCTGTGCTGCAAAGCACGGCCCCGGCACCCTAAAAGGTGCTGCGCGGCGTTTATGCGCAATTCATGTGGATAAGGCAAGCAGAATTTCAGGTTATTTTTCCCGTTTTTTGCCTACCCACCACAGGTTCACTTCTGGTCTCACCAAGTCTGCCGGTCATCGAAAGTCCCTCGGTCCAACGCACCCTTCAAAATCCGGAAACAGACCGGTTGAAATCGGTGAATTACCTGTGAACTGCACCTTGACGTAAGCTAAAAAAACCATAATTCAAGTCGCCCCGCTCCCATTATTCCCCTGAAAACATAGCATTTCCCGCAAACTGATACGCACACATACAAAAAATTTGAATCCGTTGAATAAATTTGCCTGTTTGTAGTCTTAACTGACGAGAGCGAACCCCCACAGGTCCCTCTCAGAGGAGGATAGAACAGGTTGGGTAGCCCGTCGCTTAGCGGATTCGCGAAAGCGACGGGTTTTTTTGTTTCAACCGGTTTTTTCGTGGCACCCTGCAGGCCCGCCACTATCCTGCCGCTGCATGGCTGAACTCGACTCCCAACTCAAAAGGCACCTCCGGCAAGCCCCCAAGCTCGGCCGCGAAGTCTATCTAGCCAGCAGCGCCGTTGTCGTCGGTGATGTCACCATGGGCGATCAGTCCAGCCTCTGGTATGGCGCCGTGGCCCGGGGCGACATTCAGCGAATTGAGATTGGCCCACAAACCAACGTGCAGGACAATGCCGTCCTCCATGTTGCCGATGATTTCCCCTGCGTTCTGGGCGCATGGGTAACCATCGGCCACTCCGCCGTCATCCATGCCTGCCAAGTTGGCGATGAATGCCTCATCGGCATGGGAGCCGTCATTCTCGATGGCGCTGTGATTGGCGAACAATCCATCATTGGCGCGAATGCCCTAGTCACTCAGCACACCCAAATACCTCCTCGCTCCATGGTCTTGGGCTCACCGGCCAAGGTCGTCCGCCCACTCAAGGACACGGAAATAGCCGGCCTCAAAATGTGGGCGCAAAAGTACGTCGACAACGCCGCCTATTGCCTGAAGCACAAACTGAATGTCGGCGCCCCGTTGCCGACCTGAGAAATTCCAAACTTACCGCCGCCCGTCACTCTGTAAAGCACCCAGTCCTCTTTTCCATTCTCAAAATCCCTTCCCCTTGAATGGATGGGCTTCTTTCGGTGCCGTTGGTTCCTTTATCTCTGGTTCTGGCATCTCTCCCTCATCAGAATTACCTTCCCACTCACTTGCTGCCTCATCAATGGGAAAATTATCCTCCCACTCACGTATTCGCCGTTGGGCGGCTATTGCCGCACTGAAGGCGGAGTCTATGATCTGCTCGAGGCTGTTCTTATCCGCCTTGGACGTTTTTATTCGGGCCCAAATCTTCTGGGCACCCGCCTCAGTGTTCCAAGTCAGCGTTGCCAGCCCGAGATCCTCAGCTGAGTCCAAAACAAACCCCATCTCCTCATCGTCCCCGGCCAATCTGGCCAAGCTTTTTGTCAGTTCCTCAGAATCCACGAAAAGACCCGAGTCGTTGTCGGCCAGCAGGTTGTATTTCTCGCCGGAGATAGGATCGCCCACTGCACCGTTCTTTTCCAGACCACGTCGATCCTCCGGGGAGCAAAAGAAAAATGCGTTGTCGCGCATAACCAGACGGATGGGAGCACCTGATTCCTTCATCAGTTCCCTCGCGGGCTCAGCCAAAATTTTTCTCACTCGATCCTCGTCCTTGATAGTGGCTCCAAAAAGGATGGCCGGTTGGGGTGTGCGCCCACCCCACCGAGTCTCGACCATTTCAATGCCGGTGAGGGCAAACACCAAGTCGCCCCCAAACGCGCCCAAGACCTCTTCGAGCGACATGCCCAGCCCCGACTGCAAGGCCTCCTCCATGTCTCCCTTGATGCCCGGCCGGTCATCAAACCATTTCTGAACCACCTCCATGTCCATGGATTGGGAGAAGGCCATGATGGAATCCTCGGGGACGGCATTTAACAATTCGCTGCCAAGACCCCCGCCGCCCCAGTCCCCCAGCAGTTTTTCATCATAATACATCGCCATATCTCCGGTGATCTCACCCTGTCCAAAATGGATGCCGCCAGCCAGTTGGAAACTCTTGAGTTTTTCCAGATCACCCAGTTGCCCAAACTCATCCTCGAGTTCCTCAGCGGGAACCATCTCCATCAAACCGCCAAGGTTCACCCAAGCACCCACGTCAAACAGTGTCGTCTGGTGCTCATGGAAACTGTCATCTGCCGCCGCCAAACCTTCACCACCCTCAAGCACGGCCTCAGCCACCTCGGCCAGCACGCCTTCTTCCCTCGACCTGCGCTCGCTATAGGGGATGTCCTGAATTACCACCACGAACACCTCATCATTAATACCGAAAGCCACTTCATCCTCAGGTGAAACCGTATCCATTTTCTTGAGCTCATCAATGAGCTTTATCAATAGCCTATCCGGCCGCCCCTCGATGGTCACGATATCCTCAAGGCCATCCAGAAAGTTCTCCCGCGAGACAATGGGGATAGTGAAGACAAACGCCGGATAACTGGCCCCAAGGGGATCAGGCATCATGAAAAAATACACCGGCTCCATCATGTTCAGGCCATACTCGGATGGGCTTTCGAACAGATCCTCGATCTTCTTCCTGACAGGCCGGGGCATGGACATTTCCTGCAGGATACCTTTGCTCATCAGATCGCTGATCTTGCTTTTCTCAAGCAAATCCCCCACGTGGGCGGTCACCACCAACGCACTTTCCTCGGGCACATAGCTGGCGGTTTTGGGCAGGGGCCGGGAAGGCGTGTCAAAGAGGAAAATGAAAGTTGCCGCAATGCCGGTCACTACCACGACAGCCGCGATGGCCAGAAGCGCAACCTTCTGGCGGCGAACCGCAGGCGCGGCCGGAAGATCCTCAATTATCCGCGATGCATCGTCCACGGACGGGGCTGCTTCAACACTCTCAGGCGGCAAAGGTGGCGAAAGAATGGAGGAAAGCGGCTGCCACTCCTTCTCGCCCATGGCACAAACCTGATCCTCCAAGGTCAGCCCTCCGTCCCCAAGCTGTTTTTCCAGTTCATCAATAGTAAAGGGGCCCTCTGTGTCACCATCGCGGAAAAGCCAGAACTTCATGCCTCCGAATTTAACATTGCCACCAGGCAGACGCAAACGAATTATTAAAATATATTTTAATAATTGTTGCGCAACCGCTCCCGCGAGCCCATGCTTTAACGAGGGCTGGGGCCCCACACACCAACACCATGAAATTTAAACGCAAAAAAACCCTTGCCACCACCCTGGTCGAAACTCTGCCGCCCATTGGCTTGGCGGGCATTCTGGCCACTTCCATCCTGCCCGCTCTGTCCAAGGCCAAGGCCCGTGCGAACCGCATCAAGTGCGTGAGCAACCTCAGACAGGTTGGCAGCGCCTTCAAGTCCTTTGCGAATGATAACGACAGCCGCTATCCGTGGTTGCTGTCCGATACCGACAAGATCGCTCATGGCAAGGGCTTTGGATTCGCCGACGGCTCATGGGTGTATGAGACGCAAAACCTGTTCGCCCATCCTGGCATCAAGTCAGACCTCGGCTCGGCAAAAATTCTTGTCTCCCCGCTGGATCCTGAGCGACAGGCGATAAACGACACCATTGACTTCGCCCAAGTCAAAACCAAGGTTGACAATGCCGGCCACAGCTACGGCGTGGGCTGCGGCGACGCTGGAGGCAAGGGCGCGGATGATCTCCGCCCCTCAACCGTGCTCATAATGACCCGGAACATCAGTGCTGAAAACCTGTCCGGATCCACCGGCAACGGTGCAGCTGCCACGATTAGTGTCCAAGCCAACTGGCTGGGAGCGGGCAAGCAGCCCACCAACCCACGCGTGATGGCGAGCCTGAACTCCAACGCCGGCCAGATCGGTCAATCCGACGGCAGCGCTGGCCTATCCAACGACTTAGACTTGGCTTGGAAGACCAAGGCCCATCACAGCGAATTGGGTGGCAGCTACAAGGGCAGTGCCTCCGGCGTGATTGATACCCCGAACGATTGAGCCGCAAAAGGGCGGAGAAATATGCCGCCTATTGCCTGAGGCACAGCCTGAATGTCGGGGCCCCGTTGCCGACCCGAGGAATTCCCATTTTACCGCCACCCGCCCATCGCACGCGGTTTTTAGCTCAATGGTAAAGCATCACCTTGGTACGGGGCTATTCCTCAATTTCTTTGCATCATTTTTTGTGATGCAGAAAATGGCGCAATCAAGCAGCTAATTTTTTACTTAATTTAGACCGATAAATTTTTTGACAACCGGGAGCGATGTCGGGCAGAAACCGAATCTCTAGTTGGAGTTGGTGAATGATTAGATTGTTGATTGTCTTGTTGGTTGTCGTGGGTTCAGTATTTGCGGCAAAGAAGCCCGATGTGGTGTTTATCGTTGTTGACGACCTGAACGACTGGATCGGCGTGATGGGCGGGCATCCACAGAGTAGAACCCCAAATCTGGACGCACTGGCAGCGCGTGGCGTTTTGTTCACCAATGCACACTGTAATGCGCCACAATGCGGCCCTTCCCGGACCAGTTTTTTGCACGGGCTCTATCCCAAAAGCACAGGGAGGTATTTTAACAGCACTCGCCGGCCGGCGTTTTTTGGCGATCAACCAATGCAGGGGGTCACCTCGAAAAACACGCCGAAGGATCCGATCATCTTACAACGACACTTTAAGCAGCACGGGTATCGCGTTGTCAGCGGCGGAAAAGTTGCTCATGGCAACACTATTAAACAGAAGGGGGACGTCGACGCCTATCTGAATCGCCCGCCAGATGTCCGCGGAAATTTCACCGATGAAAAAGCGAACCTTTGGGGCGAAGGCGGCCCACACAATCACGCTGAGGAAGAAACGGGGGACTATAAGGTAGCGCAATGGGCAATCAAAGAATGGCAGAAAGTTAGCGACCAGCCCTTGCTGATGACTATTGGCTTCTACCGTCCGCACCGCCCGTTCAATGCGCCCAAAGCCTATTTCAAAAAGTTTCCGCTTGAATCCATTCAACTGCCGTTGGTTCGGAAGGACGACTTGGATGATCTGCCGGCCTATGGCAAGGCACTAGCGCGCTCAAACGCGCATAAGGATTTGTTTAAGCCACGCACCGTGCACGAACAAATCTTACATCTGGGCGGCAAACGGGAGTGGAAATACATGGTGCAGTCGTACTTGGCATGCATCAATTACGTGGATACCCAGATTGGCCGCTTATTGGAGGCGCTCAAGGAGAATCCTCGCAAGCGTGAAACAGTCATCGTGCTCACCAGTGATCACGGTTGGAACCTTGGCGAGAAGACGCACTGGTGCAAGGCGGCCCTGTGGCGAAACACCACGCGCGTTCCGTTTATGGTTGTCTTGCCCGGCGTAACCAAACCCGGCACCCGCAACAATCAGCCCATCTCCCACATCGACGTGTATCCAAGTCTCTGCGACTTTGCGGGCATCCCCAAGCCAAGCCACCTTGAAGGCCGTTCGATTCTGCCTCTCTTGAAAGATCCGAAGGCAACACGCGATGTGGCCTTCCTCAGTTATGGCCCTGAGAATACCGCTGCGCAATCCGAACGCTATCGTTACTTACGCTACGAAGACGGCTCTGAGGAATTGTACGATCACCAAAAAGACCCACACGAATGGACCAACGAAAGCGGCAATCCGGAATACGCAGTCATCAAGAAAAAGATGCGCGTTAAGGTACTCCGCTTCCAGAGTGAGTAGCGAGTGGAACATCATTCACCGTCACACCAAAGGCATCCAGAGTATCACCTACGCTTGCTGAAACACAGGAGGAGACTTCAGTATAATTGGATTTTGGATTGAATTCTCTCCGTCTTTCCTCATTATCGCGGCTCCTCGATTGTTGCAGTGCATTTGTATTGCGGCAACAAGGCAAACTTCCCTTGAGTTTGTTTTTTCGGGGAAAAGGCGCGGTTAGCTCAGCTGGCTAGAGCACCACCTTGACACGGTGGGGGTCACAAGTTCAAGTCTTGTACCGCGCACCATTTTTTAACCCCCTGATCCTTCGATCGAGGTTCCATTCCCCGGTGCTGTCGCGTTGACATCCGGTAGTGTTGCATTGGCCGACGCCGGTGCGGGTGGTCTCGGCTTGGGCGGGGGTGCCGCCGAGTTGGTGCCCTGTGAATGCGGGTCGGACGGCGGAGTGCAGGCAGGGAGCACCAAGGCAAGTGCAGCGGGAAGCCAAGCTGGTTTGTTCACGGGCGGTTTTTATCGAGAAGCAACACCAGACGCAAGGAGCTTCAGGGTGTCACCAGCGTAAAAGCACCGCCATGCTCCTCGGCAAGTTGTCGGAGAGATCGGCTGCCAAAGTACCACTTGTTGCCGAAGCCGAGGGTGTTGATGCGCACCGCCCGGTTGGCGTTTAAATCCGCCGCCAGATTGTGCACGCGGCTCGAGAATTCGCCATCGCTCAACAACCAGATGACATCCGGCTCCTGCTCAAAGGCCTGCACCAAGGCAGAGGAGGGTCTGGTGCCGCCACGGGGTTCCTGCGATTCGATCCACGCCTTGATGGCGGCCACGTTGCCCGGCGTGGCGTTCAGCATCTGGGGCACGGGCATGGCATCAGTCGAGTTGTTAAAAAACAGGATATAAAATTCCTGGTCCTCCTCCATGCCGGCAAGAGTGTTCAGGAGCGCCTGCTTGGCCACGGTCATGCGCTGGTCTCCCACATCACGCCGGCGCATGCTGCCAGACTTGTCGATGACAAAGACATGCCGCTTCAATTCCTCCGCGGGAAAGCCGCTTTCCTCGAATTGCTTGGCGTTGACCACGCGCTTGGGTGGTGTCCCGCCATGGGCGAAGCCGATAGCCCGCAGGGTGACCTCACGCACACGCGTCTCCGCGCCCGCTCCCAAGCCGATCCGAATGCGCGCGCGGCGGGGCAGTAGATCGGGGGTCTTCCAGTCCGCTTGCCATCGCCCGGTGTCGGCTAAATATTCCAAGCTAAAGTGGCGCACACGGCGGGCGAGGACACGCGGGGCCGGGGGCGGGTTTTCCAAGGCACGGATGACAGGAGTTTCCCGTCGCACCAACTGCCACTCGCTGCCATCCGCGGAGGGCTCAACGGAAAAAGTCACGCGCCGAAAGAACTGCCGGTTCCTACCCGGTCGATCCCCTGGCAGATGCTGCACCAGGCTCAGTCTGGATTGGCCGTGAAGCGAGCCGCCCATGAGCTGATAGCGATCCTCGCCATCGGCCACGAGCACCGCCGCGCCCAAGGATTCCGCCACCTCGCGCAAAGCCACCCGCTCGCGCTGCACATTGGCAGCTGCTTCCTTGCCGGAATGGGTGGATCGCGCAATGGCCGTCCAACTGGAGTAGAGCGAACCCACCAGCAGGCCCAGCAGGGAAACAGCCGTCATCACCTCGACCAGCGAGAATGCGGAACGGAAATGGGCTTGGCTTAAACGCACGGGTTCCGTGAAAATTACGTCTGCGTACGATGAGAGGCTAGCGTGGGCCCGCGCCGGGGTCAAACGGGAAATGACTAGGCCTGCACCTCTGCGCCGGGCTGGGGTTGATGAATAGTGTGGGCGGCGCCGCGTTCCCGCAAGGTGGCCTCCATCCAGTCACGCGAGTCGGGGTCACCGTGGCCCAAGACAATAGTGCGAGGATCCAAACGAACAGCGAAATCAGCCAGCTCATCCCGTTGCGCATGGGCGGTGAGGTCGAAGGTTTCCATGGTACACTCGCGCGTCAGTTTCTCCGCGCTATCACTGAAATGGAAGGGCACCCCGGGCTGGCTAGCCTTGAAGCGGCCGCCGGGCGAATTGGGATCAGCGTAGCCCACGAAAAAGACCGATTGACGCGCATCGCCCGCCATGCGCACGGCGAGGTCATGCGCGGCAGTGTGCTCGCTCATCATGCCGGCGGTGCAAACGAACAGCTTGCCCCCACCGAGGTTCATTCGGTCCACGTCACCGTCACGCAACACCGTCAGGTTCAGCGCCTCGTGCAGGGAGAGGTCGGGATGTTGTCGATCAACGCGGTGGGACTCGAGGTCATAAATCTCGGTGAAGACACGCCCAAGGCCGCCAATGAAAACCGGCCGGCGTGGCAGCCTGTCCGACTGCATGGCCAGCGCGAGCAGGGCGAGCATTTCCTGCGTCCGGCCCAGCGCAAAGACAGGCAGCAACACGCTGCCATGTCCCTCCAAGGCCCGGTTGATGGCGGCAATGAGTCGGTCCATCTCCGCCTCGCGCGTCCAACCCGAAGGCGTGGGGGTGCTGCCACGGGTGGTCTCCATCAACAGCACATCAGCACGAACATCCTCAAACCGGGCGCCGTTTAAAATCGTCTGCGGCCCAAAACAGACGTCGCCGGTGTAGAAAAGAGATTCCTTCCGGCCGCGAACGAGGATGCCCGATGAGCCCAGCACATGGCCGGCGTCGAAAAATTCCAAGGTCGGCAACGACCGTTCGCCGACCTCGATGGGCACAGCCCACTCCACCTCGCGTCGATACTTGAAGCCTTGGAAAAGATGCGCCAACTCATCGACCTCGCGATGGTGGTAAAGAGGATACTCGGCGATCCCCAGCTCGGTACGCTGGCTTTTCATCACGTTCACGGAATTGTGCAGGACACGCTCGACGATGAAATAACTCGCCTCGGTCATCATCACCCTCGCGCGGGGAAAATGGCGCAGCGCAACCGGCAGCGAGCCGCAGTGGTCGTGATGGCAATGGGACAACGCGATGGCGTCGACCTCCAAGCCGGCCACCTGGTCGTACAACGGCAGCGCGGCGCGGCCCTCATGGCGCGGATGAGTGCCGGCATCGAGCAGAATGCGGTGGCCGTCAATCTCCACCAGCCAAGCGCTGGCGCCGATGTCGTCACCCGGGTTGAGATTGGTGATGCGCATGCGCGCCTATTATTTCTTGGAAGGCGGCTTGGGAATCCGCTTACGAGCCTGTTCCAGAATGGTTTTCAGGGAATCCGCCTTGCGATAACCCAGCGGGGGTTTAAACAACTTGGCCTCCGGCGCGGCGCGCTTCAGGTTCATCAGGCGCAGCCGCAATGTGCCGTGGCCCTCGGGCACCTCGAATTGCACGGGAAACCAGTCCATCGCCGCCGCCTGCCAGACCCGCGCCTGCACGGGCGCCCCGGAAGCCGGCGTCAATGTCACGCGCTTGCGGGCGCAGTTGAGCCCCAGCACCTTCTCCACTCCGTCGGCATTGGCGGCCAGCTTCGGTTTGGCCTTGAAAATAGCGGCGTCGTTCTTGGGCACGGGCATGTCGTAATACCAACGCAGCTCCGGATAGGCCAAACGCAGGGTGTTGGTCGCGGGCAAAAGAGTGAAGTGCGACCGCGCCAAGCCCAGTGCCTGCATCGCCTTGAGCGTCGCCGGCTTCAACTGCGCGCTGGTGACCCTGACCAGATCCATCTCCAAGCGCATCATGCCCTCGCGATAAGCAAAGCCCACCTCGGATCGCACGGCCACGGTGCCGTTGACATCGGCCAGTTCCAGTTGCGCCTTGGCGGTAAAGCCCGGCTGGCCCTCCAACATCCGCGCCACCACCGCCAACGCCCCCGTGCCCGGAGCCCCCGCCGGACTCGGCGCGGCCCCGGCCGAAAACACCAGCAGCATGGCCCACATAAATCGCATCGGCGCAACCTACCGCACCGCTTCCCGCGCGGCCACGCAAAACCGCCTTTCGCATTGCGCCGCCAGTGAATTTCCCGCATACCTCCCGCGGCATGGGACTTTTATCCGGCAAAAAAGGCGTGGTCTTTGGCGTCGCCAACAAGCGATCCATCGCGTGGGCCATCGCGCAAGCTTGGCATGAGGCAGGGGCCGAGCTGGCGTTCACCTACCAGGGAGATCGCCTGAAGGAAAACGTGGAGCAACTGGCCGCGACGTTCGGCGAAAACACCCTGATCACCGAGTGCGACGTGACTCAGGACGAGCACATCGACCGTGTGTTCAGCGAGGTGGGGGAAAAATTTGATGGCAAGCTGGATCTGCTTCTCCACTCAGTGGCCTTCGCACCGAAAGCGGCGCTGGAGGGCGACTTCGTCTCCACCAGCCGCGAAGCGTTTCAGGTGGCGCATGATGTCAGCGCCTACTCACTGGTTGCCCTGGCACGGGGCGCGGCGCCGTTGATGACCGATGGCGGCAGCATTGTCGGAATGAGTTATTATGGCGCCGAGAAGGTTGTGCCCCATTACAATGTGATGGGCGTGGCCAAGGCCGCCTTGGAGGCGAGCACGCGCTATCTGGCCTATGACTTGGGGCCCAGCAAAATCCGCGTCAACTGCATCAGCGCTGGCCCGATGAACACCCTGGCCGCGCGCGGCATTGGCGGATTCACCGGGATGCTCAAGCACCACGCGGAGCACGCGCCCTTGAAACGCAACGTCGAGCCTTCGGAACTGGGCGACACCGGCGTGTTCCTAGCCAGCGATGGCGCGGCGGCCATCACCGGCCAAGTGCTGTACGTCGATTGCGGCTACCAGATCATGGGCATGTAGCCGGGTCCAGATTGGGCTTGGATTGAATTCCCCTTCATTGTGTCATGGCTCCTCGCCATGGCAATCGTCTCCCATTTGGCCCCCTTCCCGCCTGGCTTCAAGCCGGAGTGGCGGGATATGCTGGAAAAAAACGTGGCGCTTTACCGGCGCATGCCGGAGGATCTGACCTTGTGCGTGGAGGAATTGGTGCCGTGGTTCATCGAGAAGGTGAACTGGGAATGGGCCCCATGGGCTGGGCCCAAACCCAACGAGGAAATGGCCAAGGTCTGCGTGTCCTTTCTGGCGTGCGTGATGGTGGTCAACCGCTCCAAGAAAGACCTCGCGCACTTTCACACGTTTGTGTTTCACCCTTCTTCACTGAAAGACGACAGCGGCACATGGGCGGGCTGGGCCTCTCGATCGGGCAAAATCGAACAAAGCTGGCCCTCCACGCGCCAGGGCATGGAGGATGGGGAAGATAATTACTGTGTGACCCTTCATGAGTTTGCGCACATGATCGATTATCGCGACCGCACGTTTGAAAGCGTTCCTCATTTCGATTGTTCCGCCGCGAGGCGGGAATATGAGGCGTTCCTGAAGTCGGAGTATCAGGATATTTGCGACGCATGGGAAAAGTCCAGCGGGTGCAACGCGGTCCGTAAATATGCCACAACGGATCCAGCGGAATTTTTTACCTGTGCCACCGAGTCGTTCCTCGAGACTTCGTTGTTACTCGAGTTTTTGCGTCCCCAACTGTATGACTGGATGAAGCGGATTTATGGGATGGACCCGGCACGGTGGCCGGGGAGAGTGAGTGTGGCGGAACTGGAGGACAAACGGTTTCACCGGTTAGACGACTGGATGCGAGGGCATAATTGGAATGGCAAAAGCGCAGAAATGGATCCTTGGCCAAAAGGAGTAGCGGCCAAGGAATATTTTAGGTGGGCCGAAGAAAAAAAAGGACGGGATTGGCTCGAGGAACGGGATCGCATTGAGCGTGAAACCAAGGCGCGTCTTTTGCGCAAGTTCGGGGAAAAGGAGGCGAGGAGCCGTAAATGGAAAGAAGAGGAAGAACGAAAGGTCAAGGAGCGGCACCTGCTGGAAAACCGGACCGTCATCGTGGAGTTTCCCAACGGCATGCCACAGCTCAAGTACAAGCTGGTGGATGGCCATCGGGAAGGCGTTGTGCAGCGCTGGGATGAGAATGCCGTGTTAAGGGAAGAGGTGGAATACACACGTGGCCAAAAGCACGGCAAAGTCACCTATTATCACCCCGAGGGCCACGTTGAGGTGACCGGCTTTTATCAAATGAACCAGCGCGCGGGCGTGTGGCAAGGTTGGCATCAAGATGGCACGCCCAGTTACCGCTCGGAATATCGTGACGGCGAGTTGCACACTTGGGAGCAGTTCAATGCCAACGGCGAATCGCGCACCTATGGCAAAGTGAAGAACCGGTTTGGAAGGTAAAAAGTGTAAAGTCGAAAGTAAAAGGCACAACACAAACATCAAAAGTGCCGTGCACTCGCGCCGCTTTTGAATTTTGACCTGCGGCTTTTACTTTTTACATTTGCCCTTTTACTTCCCCCAAAAATTTCTCCACATCCTCCAACGTGTTATACCCATGCACCGCCATGCGCAAGCGGCCGGCGTGGTTCATTACGTGGATTTCGGCGGCTTCCAACGCAGCGTGGATGGCTTCGGCGCGTTCGTGGCGGATGGCGAGAATGCCGCTAAAATTGCCTTCGCGCTGCGCGGCCATCGGCGTTTGGCCGAGCTCACGCAGGCCGGTTTCCATTTGGGCGACGAGCGGATCGGCATGGGCGGCGATGTTGGCGATGCCGACGTTTTCCAGATAACGCAAGGCGGCATTGAGCGCGTAGATGGCGGCGTAGTTGGGCATGCCCACCGAGAAGCTGGCCGCGCCTGGTTTCCGCACGGTGCGTTCGAAGCGGTCGGCTTCAAAGGCGTTTTGCAAATGAAACCACCCGCCAGCGTGAGTGGTGAGGTCGCGGCCATTTTCCGGCACCCCGACCACGCAACCGCCATGGACGCCGAGGGTCCATTTGTGCGTGCTGGAGATGAGGATGTCGAAATCCGTGCAATCCAGTTCCACGCGGCCAAGAGCCTGAGTGACATCCACCGCTACCATTGCCTGCGGCGCATGCTCGCGTACCGCCTCGATAAGCGGGGTCCACTCGATACGATGCCCATTAAAAAAACTGACGAGCGAAACCTGCACGAGGCGAGTGCGGTCATTGAGCAGCGCCGGCAGGTCGTTGGCGTCGAGCAATCCGTCGCGGGCGGTCCACAGGCGGGTTTGCGGCGGCTCGGCGGCGTTGAGCCACGGCGTGGCACCGGCGGGGAAGTCAAGGTCGGTAATCACCACCTCATCATTCGCGCCAAGATGCAGCGCGTTTGCGAGCAGGTTGTACGCCTCCGAACTGCACGAGCAAAACGACACCTCATCGGTTTGCAAGCCCACCATGCGCGCGGCGACTTCGCGGCAGGCTTCCATCGTCTCGTTGTGCGGCACGCGCCCGCGCATGCCTAGGCCTTTGTCGCGCGCGTACTGCGCCAGCGCCTCGTGCACGCTCACCGGCGGGATGCTTTCGGCGGCAGTGTTCAGATAGGCCATCTCGGCCAGCGCGGGGAAATCTAGTTGGCGGGTTTCGTCAGTCAGCATTTTTGGGCAACAATTTCTTGGCGAGGTTGAGATAAGCAGCTTCGCCCGCCTCAAGGTCGGCGAGCGAAATAAATTCATCTTTCGTGTGCGCCTGCGCGATGTCACCGGGCCCGAGTACAATGGTGGGGATGTCGCGCGCGGCAATCTTGCTGCCGTCGCAGCCGAAGGGCACCACCTGCGTTTCGTCATCGCCCACCACCGCGCACGCAGCCTGCACGAGTGGATGGTCAGGCGCCGTCTCGAAGCTCGGACTAAAATGCGTCGGCTCATCAAACACCAGCCGCACATCGCCGAGGTCGCCGCAGCGGGCGCGGGTAAATTCCTCCAGTTCCGACAGCGTGGCGTGCCAGTCCTGCCCCGGCACGGTGCGGATGTCGATGGAGATGGTGCAGCGTTCGGGCACGATGTTGATGCCGCTGCCGCCGTCAATCAGCCCGATGCTTCCGGTGCTCGGCTCAAAGCCCTCGGCGGTGTATTCGCCCAGCCGCGTGTCAAAAAACTCCGCCATCGCCGGAATCGCCTTGGCCATGCCCACGATGGCGTTGGCGCCGTTGCGCGGCTCGCTGCTGTGAGCGGCCCGGCCCTCGGTGTGGATGGTGAACCGGCAGCTGCCCTTGCAGCCGCGCACGACCTTTAGAGCGGTGGGTTCGCCGACCACGGCGAAGTCCCACGGGTCGTTGGCGTCGATCAATAACATAATTCCTCGATATTTGTATTCTTCATCGACAACGCAGCCGACGGTTAAAGCGCCCGACCAATCATCCTGCCCTCGCAGGCGCAACAGCGTGGCGAGCATCGCGGCAAGGGGCCCCTTCATGTCCGTGGCGCCGCGGCCCCAGAGTCGGTCCTCGCGGATTTCGCCGCCGGTGGGGTCGATGGTCATGCCGGCGATGCTGACGGTGTCGGTGTGTCCGTTGAAAAGCAGGTGCGGTCCGCCGCCGTTGCGGATGGTGAAGCTGATGTTGTCCCGGTTCTCGAGGCAGGGTTGGCGGATGGGCTCGAGGTCGTGTTTGCGTCCCCAGTTTTCGAGCCAGTCAACCACGGGTGCCTCTCCGGGGCTGTCGGCATCGTAGGCGGGGTTGACGCTGGGAAGACGCACCAATTGCTGGGCAATCTGGGTGGCGGCAACAGGCATGGGTTGTTGGTTCAACGGAAAATGAGATACAGGCTGGCGAGGATGACGATCAGGATGATGAGGATCAACAGGCTGTTGCGGGTAGAGACGAGCAGGTCGTTGGTATGGTCCAGCTTTTGGAGTAGGCGCCGTTCAAAATCAGTCTCCCCGGCTTGTGGCTGCTCGTCTTTAGCCACGCGAACCCCGTCGGGGCTGAAGATAAGTTGATACACGGCAAACAACAGCACAACCCCAAGGGCGATCAGGAAAATGGTGTCATCCTCCGTTTGAGCCAGCATGGGCGCGATCACCGGCGCACTTTATGGAGTTGGCATTGGATTGAAAACGGAAATAATCCGCGCGTGGACCCTGTCGAGCCCTTGCCCACGCCGGATGTCCATCATTGGGAATCAGCCCAAGGATGGACCGTCCTTCGGAATGCCCGGGAAGCCTACGCGGAGCTGGAGAAAATCCGACCCGAACTGCAGGTGCACCCACTCGTGCAGTCAGCGTGGCTGGATGCCTGGATCACCGGTCAGGAGTGGGGCAAGGCGATTGACATGGCGCAGACCTTGACCACCGATTTTCCCCAAGAGCCGGGCTTCTGGCTCCATTTGGCCTACGCCACCCGCCGTGTTGAGGAAGGCGGCTTGGATCAGGCACTGGAAGTGTTGTCGTCCGTCAAGGATGAGTTTCCCCAGGAATGGATCATCCCCTACAACATTGCCTGTTACCTTTGCCAAATGGAAAACCTTCCCGACGCCAAGGCAAACCTCTCCCGCGCCATGGTCATCGACGGCAACAAAACCCGCGCCACAGCCCTGAGCGACGACGACCTGATGCCCCTCTGGCAATGGGTTAAAAAGCTCTAACCGGTCACCGCAACGATCGCAGATATTCCACCAAATCCGCCGCTTCCTGTGCCGTCAGGTTTTGAATAATGCCCACCGGCATGGCGGACAATTTACTGGGCCGAATGCTCTTGATATTGGTGAAAGGAATTTGATGTTCCTTCAAGGCGGCATCGCGCAAGAAAATTCCCTCCTTATCCCGGTGACGAACGAAGCCGGAGACGGGCTCCCCCTTTTTCAATTCCACAAGTTGCAATACGTACTCCGGATGAATGTGTTTCGAGGGGCGCAAAATCTGGTCCAAGATTTGCCCGCGATTGTGCCGCCGGCCAAGGCCCGTTAGATCCGGCCCAAAGTCGCGACCTTTCCCCTCAGCCCGATGACAGTTGAGACACAAAAGATCCGCACGCCAAAACAGTTGCCGACCGCGCCCTGCATCACCTTGCACCACCAAAATCTTCGAGGGATTGGGCGTGAACCCAATCTTATCAGACATCATAAGATGTGTTTGATAACGAAGGAAAAGATCGCTGATGTTCGGATCACGAATCTGGGCGGCCTCTGTGCGAGCGGCGCGAATGTTGAGTTGTTCGGGGTCCTCCCCTTCCAGTGCATCGGCGAGCAATGCGGCATTCTCCGGCTTGGCCAGGAGCGTATTGAGGGCGCTGATCTTGCCGGTTTGAAAGGCTTTTAACGTATCGGCCTGCGCGGAGGCGACGGGCTCGAGGCCGCTGGCGGGCATGGCGCTGATCCAGTCGCGCATGAGCTGGAGGGCGCGGGTGTCGACCGCGTTGGAGCCGATGCGCGGCATGCGGCCGGGGCCAAGGCGCGCCATGCGATGGTACAGCGTGGAGCGGTGCGGATCGCCGCTGCGGATGACCATGGCGTCCTTGATGCCCAGTGTGCCCTGAGTGGGCGGGTGATTAACCAACTGCGTCTTGTCCAACGACAATTCAAGGCGCGTTTCAAACACCGCCGTGCCGCCGCCGCCGCGCCGGTGGCAATGGGTGCAGTTGAGCTGCAGGTAAGTGCGCGCGCGCTGATCGAGATCGGCCTTCGGGTTGTACGGATCGGCAATGGGCGGGTGCTTGGGCAACGGCTTTTTGAACCAGCCGTCTTTGACCAGAGTTTCAAGCTGTTCGTCGCCGTCGAGTTGCGGTGGGTTGAAGGCGAGCAGGTTGGCGCTGCGGTTGTTGTGGCACTGCATGCACTCGGCGCGGCTGGCGTGGCGCCAGGTAAGTTTGCGGTGCCCGAGATTGAACACGCGGTTGCGGCCTTCGTTGGGCGCGAGCCGGGCATCGGTCTGGGCGTCATTCCAAATGTAATTGTACGCGTGCCACTCGTCGTTGTGTCGATGGAGCACCTGGGTTTCAAGGCGTTGAGGTTTGCCTTTGATTTTGAGCGACACCGTCTTGGCAATCACGCTGCCGTCAGGAAACCGGAAATGGTTCTTGAGGTAACCGCGGTAGGGATCGTTACGCTCGAAGAGATCGATCTGCTCCCGGCCCGGCACGGCCATCACACGAGTGCTGGTGGTGCCATCGGCCCAGCCGTGGGCGTTGATTTGGTACGGCAGCACGCCGGGATTGGGCTTGAGCGATTGGGTGTTGGCGAAGAGGCCGGTTTCGCTGAGGCGTTGCGGAAACTTCGCCTGCCGTCCGCCGGCTTCATTGGATTCCAGCCGGTAAATGCCGCCGTCGTAATCCACCACATAAAGTTCCCCGTCGCCATCGACGCCAAAACAAATGATCCGCAAAGCCGTGTCCATCAGCTCCTGATGCCAGATGATTTGCCGGTCGTAACCGAGTCCCCAAATTTTGCCGGTGACATAATCGCCGTACACATACTTGCCGGCGAGCAGCGGGTGCCGTTGGCCGTGGTACACGTAACCGCCGGTAATGCTCAGCGCCTCGGTGTGCGGATG
>DJHS01000119.1:1739-3878 GCA_002433235.1 Verrucomicrobia bacterium UBA6614 | reverse complement strand
GAGGGCGGCACGCGCACGCCGTTCATCACCTATTGGCCCGGCAAGATCAAACCGTTGGTGTCTGACGAAATGGTCTGCACCATCGACCTCGCTGCCAGCTTTGCTTCGCTCGCCGGCGTGAAGCTGCCCAAGGCGGCAGTGCCAGATAGCTTCAATGTTCTTGATGCACTGCTCGGCAAAAAAGGCGCCAAGGGCCGCCCGCACCTAGTCCAGCAGGACAACGGCCGCGGCGGTAACTACGGCTACCGCGTTGGCAACTGGAAACTCCAACGCCACGACAGCAAACGCAAACGCAACGTCGTCGTGACCGCCAAGCTCGCTAACACACCCGCCCCGCGCTTCGCGTTGTTTGACCTGAGCAAAGACATTCAGGAAAAGAAAAACGTCGCCGCACAACATCCCGAAGTGTTCGAGCGCATGAAAAAAGAGCTGCAGGATATCATCGACGCCGGTCGCAGCCGGCCGTAAGGATTGCCAATTTTGTGGCCTAAAAAATTTTATGAAACGTTTAATGTTTATATCGATGTTGTGGACTGCTGGTTTTGTGCTGGCCGATTCAAAGCCGTTTAAGGGAAAGGTGCATGCCATTCCCGGGACGATTGAGGCCGAGCATTATGATGAGGGCAAACCAGGCGTGGCGTATTCGGATGTGGATCCGCAAAATCGCGGCGCGGATTATCGCGAGCCGACGCAGGTGGATATCGAGAAGCGGCCGGATGCCTCCAACGGGCACGGGATCGGCTGGACGCGAAAGGGCGAATGGCTACATTACACGGTCGAAGTCAAAGCAGCGGGCACGTACACGATTGAGATGCCGGTAGCATCGAACAAGATGGGTGGGTTGTTTCACCTCGAGATCGGCGGCAAGGCGATCACCAAGGCCATCCGCATCCCGGACACCGGCGGCTGGGACAAGCTGAAGCTCATCAAGTGCGCTGGCGTGAAGCTCGCCAAGGGCCGTCACGTCATCCGCGTGGTGATGGACGAGCAGGGCCCCTCCGGCAGCATCGGTGATATCGATTATTTCAAGTTTGTGAAAAACTCAAAGTAGCTCGTTGGCACTGCTTAACGCTTAATGCGCCCGAGTCATGAGTACCTCCATTGGGACACCATTTACGGATGAGGCACGGCGGGTTTTGCTGTGCGCGGATCAGGCGAGCTGGGCAAGGAAGTTGTTGTTGAGCTGCAACGCTACGGTGTGGAAGTGATTGCGGTGGACGCGTACGCCAATGCGCCGGCGATGCAGGTGGCCGATCGGTCGCATGTGGTTTCGATGCTTGATGGGGAGGCGTTGCGGGCGGTCATCGAAAAAGAAAAGCCGCATCTCGTCGTGCCGGAGGTGGAAGCGATTGCCACGGACACGCTGGCGGCCATCGAGGCAGAAGGGCAAAGTGGAGATCATCCCCACCGCGCGCGCGACGCAGCTCACGATGAACCGCGAAGGCATTCGGCGTTTGGCCGCGGAGGAATTGGGCCTGCGCACTTCGCCGTTTGAGTTTGCGGCGACGAAGGAGGAATTTCTCGGAGCCATCGAGCGCATTGGGTTGCCGTGCGTGGTGAAGCCCATCATGTCCAGCAGTGGCAAGGGGCAGAGCACGCTCAAGACCGAGGCGGACATTGAGCCCGCGTGGCAGTACGCGCAGGAAGGCGGTCGCGCGGGCGCCGGCAAGGTGATTGTGGAGGGCTTTGTTGATTTCGATTACGAGATCACGCAGCTCACCGTGCGGCATGTGGACGGCACCAGCTTTTGCGATCCCATCGGCCACGTGCAGGTGGATGGCGATTACCGCGAGTCTTGGCAGCCACAGCCGATGACCGACACCGCGCTGNNATCCCCACCGCGCGCGCGACGCAGCTCACGATGAACCGCGAAGGCATTCGGCGCTTGGCCGCGGAGGAGTTGGGCCTGCGCACGTCACCGTTTGAGTTTGCGGCGACGAAGGAGGAATTTCTCGGGGCCATCAAGCGCATTGGGTTGCCGTGTGTGGTGAAGCCCATCATGTCCAGCAGCGGCAAGGGGCAAAGCACGCTCAAGACCGAGGCGGACATCGAGCCCGCGTGGCAATACGCGCAGGAAGGCGGCCGCGCGGGCGCCGGCAAGGTGATCGTGGAGGGCTTTGTTGATTTCGATTACGAGAT
>DJHS01000119.1:0-1636 GCA_002433235.1 Verrucomicrobia bacterium UBA6614 | reverse complement strand
CAGCCGATGACCGACACCGCGCTGGCCAATGCGCGCGATTACGCGAAGAAGATCACCGACGCACTCGGCGGCCGCGGCATCTTTGGCGTGGAGCTGTTTATTAAGGGCGATGATGTGTGGTTCTCCGAAGTCTCCCCGCGCCCGCACGACACCGGCATGGTGACGATGATCTCGCAGGATCTCCCGCAATTTTCCCTGCACGCCCGCGCCATCCTTGGCCTGCCCATTCCGAACATCACCCAGCACGGCCCAAGCGCCAGCGCGGTGATCCTTGTGAAAGGCGAGAGCGACAACGTCCGCTTTGGCAACCTCAACGCCGCCCTTTCCGAGCCTGACACGCAACTGCGCCTCTTCGGCAAACCACACGTCAAAGGCAAACGCCGCATGGGTGTCGCCATTGCGCGCGGGGACTCCATCGACAACGCCCGCGCCAAAGCCCGCGCGGCGGCGGAGGCGGTGGACGTGCAGCTTTAATTCACCACAGAGGCACACAGAGGACACAGAGCTCCATTCCCCTCTGTGCTCTCTGTGCCTCTGTGGTGAAAATTGTCACGGCCATTTTTTCCTGTTCAATCACCGTTTGCCGGTCGAAGCTTTCCGCATGAGCTCCCACACTCGTTCCTCGGATTCCCGGGCCGCTTCGCGGCGTACTTTTCTCAAGCAAAGCACGGCGCTTGGCGCGGCGGTGGCGTTGCCATCGTTGACCATGCGCGCGGTGGCGAACAACAACAGCAAGGTGCGCATTCTGCACGTTGGCGTTGGTGGCATTGGTGGCATGCAGCGCGGGCAACTGCGCAATCATCCGAAGGTGGAGTTTGCGTTCCTGAGCGATGTGGACAGTAACGTGCTCAAGAACGTTGGCCGGCAGTTGCCAAAGGCGAAACAGTTTTCCGATTACCGCGAGGTGTTTGAGAAGCACTTGGATGAATTCGACGCAGTGATCGTCGACACGCCAGATCATCACCACGCACCGATGATGACGCGCGCGCTGGCCGCCGGGAAACATGTCTATGGCCAGAAACCACTCGTGCATCAGCTCGACGAACTGCGGATGATCCGCGAGGTGCTCGCCAAGCGACCCGAGCTGTACACGCAGATGGGCAATCAACGCGCCTGTTTCCCAGGCCGCATGCAGGCGGTGGAAATTCTCAAGAGCGGCCAGCTTGGCAAACCGGTCGAGGCGCACGTGTGGACCGGCACGGTGTCGCGTGGCCATTACTTTGACGCCCCGTGGCGCGAACTGCCGCCGGCCAAGCCCATTCCGGCGCACATGAACTGGAAGCTCTGGAACGGCCCGTTGCAGAAGCCAATGCCATACACCGATGACATCGCCCCGCGCCGCTGGCGCAGCTACTGGGAGACCGGCGGCGGCCAGCTCGCCGACTGGGGTTGTCACCTGATCGACCTGCTCTATTTTGCCTTCGACATGCCCGATCCTGAGGCGG
The DNA here is from genome assembly GCA_002433235.1 of Verrucomicrobia bacterium UBA6614. Lineage (GTDB taxonomy): Bacteria > Verrucomicrobiota > Verrucomicrobiia > Limisphaerales > UBA1100 > UBA6614. The sequence goes on along the minus strand of DJHS01000119.1, from coordinate 191 downwards.
TCATCACCTACACCCATCGTCCTTCCAACGACAGTCATTCCGCTTACAATCGCAGCACCATCACCTATCCCGGTGGCAAAGGCTTTGCGCGCGACAAATTCGTGATGCATTACAATGACCACGGCCTCAACCCCTCGTGGGCTGCGCTGGGCCTGCCGCACATGCGCGAAGGCGCCAACCGCACGCTGGTC
>DJHS01000128.1:0-2949 GCA_002433235.1 Verrucomicrobia bacterium UBA6614 | reverse complement strand
CTTGTCAGACATCACCGCCTTGGAACCGGCGTTGAGGAGCAAACCTCCTTCGACCCATTTCTTGATCGTCTCAATTTCGCTGTCGGGCAGCTTGTCCTTGGGCGGCATGGTGGGCTTCTCGAGGTGCGCCACCACTTTATAAAGCAGGCTCTCACCGGGGTCGCCGCCGGCCAAAACGGGGCCGTTGCCGCTGCCGAGCATGGTGGCCTCGTACGTGGAGAGGTCGAGGTCCGCACGCATCTTTTCCTGATTGTGACAGTTAAGGCACTTGTTGCGGAAGATAGGCAGAATATCATCCTCAAAGGTAACCTTGTCCGCGGCGGTCAAGGACGCGGCGGTAAGCAGCACGGTGGTTATGGCAATGGCCTTCAGATTCCGTTTCATCGGTTAAACTCCCCTTGATTGTCTATGGACGCGGGCCGGCCGCGCCCGGTTAATGGTTAAAAATAAATTCCTTCGAATTCAGGATAGCCCAAAACAGGTCGTTGAGCACATCCGCATCCGATCGGCCTTCCTCGCCAACGAAGGCCATGAGCTTGGCTTTCTCCGTGGCGGACGGCTTGCGCGCCAGACAGCGCATGTATAATTCATCAATCACCTGCGAAGGCGTTTTCTTGGCGGCCAACGCCTTGGTGACAACGCCGCCCTGGGTACATTTGGCATTTACCGTGCTGCCGTTTAACAGGTGCAGGGCCTGGCTGAGGTTGGGTTCCAAGGCCACCTCGCAACTGCAAACCGTGTCGCGGGTGGCGCGGCCAAAGGTGGTCAGAAAGAAGGTGCTGGTGCGGCCATCCACAATCTCCACCGCGCTGGCGCCGTTGGGCAGGCCGCGGAATTTATTCTGTGTCTCGGTGACCTGCGAGATAATGTCCAGCAACACTTCGGCGCGCACCCGGCGGATGCTGGCCTTGGCAAAGTTTAGAGTGTCATCCTTGTTGCTGTCGTTGCTCTGCACGCTGCGCTGGTAGGTGCGGGAGTTGGCGATGTCGCGGACGAGCTGTTTGAAGTCGTAACCGCTCTTTGAGAACCGTTTGCCGAGTTCATCCAGCAACTCGGGATTGCTGGGCGGGTTGCTGATACGCACGTCATCGACTGGCTCCACGATGCCCACGCCCATGAAGTGGCCCCACACGATGTTGGCCAGGTTCTTGGCAAAGAACGGGTTCTCGTCACTGGCCAGCCATTTGGCGAGCACCTCGCGCCGATCCTTGCCGGCGGTGTCCGGGGCGATGCCGCCAAGGAACTTCGGCGCCATGTCGCGGTTGCCCACGGGATGCCGAACGCCGCCGCTACCGCGGTTATAAATAATCTGCTCGCGGTTGTCCTCACTGCCCTTGCGACCGATCTGCGAGAAGAAGTTCGCGAAGCTGTAATAGTCATCCATCGTCCAGCGATCGAACGGATGGTTATGGCATTGGGCGCACTGGATGCGCATGCCCATGAAAATCTGCGCGGTGTTTTCCATCAACTTCAGGGTGTCGCGCTGGATCTGATAATAGTTGCCGGCGGGATTACTGAAGGTGCCGCCCTTGGCGCCGAGCAGGGACTGCACGATCTCGTTCATTGGCTTGTTTTGCTCAAATTGCGAGCGCAACCACTCGAAATAGAGGATGGCATTCTTGTATTGGAACTGGTTGTTGTTGGTGCGGATCTGGAGCAGTTCAGCCCATTTCATCACCCACATTTTTACGAACTCCGGCCGGCCGAGCAGTTCGTCGATGAGCTTGGCGCGTTTGTCCGGGCTTTTGTCTGCCACAAATTTCTCCACGGCGGCCGCGGTCGGCAGCTGCCCGATCACATCGAGGTACAAACGACGGATAAATGTATTGTCATCGCACAAGCCGCTGGGGGTGATGCGCACTTTCTTGTGCTTGTTGTACACCAAGGTGTCGATGTAGTTGGCGGCCGGCTCGTCGGGGAATTTGTAGTCCGGCAATTTCGGGATGGAGAGAATCTGCGTGCCCGTGGTGATTTGGTCAAAGCGCGCCATGATGAACGCCTCACCCGGCTTGCCACTGGTGATGATGCCATCCGGGCTCGCCTTGGCGGCGATGCTGTTGTTGGACAGATAGACGGTCTCGCGAGTCACGTCGCGGTCGGTTCCGTCACTGTAAATGGCCCGCACGGTCAGTTGCTGCGCGCTGCCGTCGCCTTCCAGCACGGCTTGCTTTGGGTAAATCTGCAGGTCCACCACCTTGGGCGTGCTGGCGGGGTCATTGGGGGCGCCATTGGCCAGCCACTCGACGAGCGTGTCGTAGAGCCAGCTCTTTTCCTCAAAGAGCTTGCCGCCGGTGTGGGTCACACGGCCCACGGCCTTTTCAATAAGCAGGGAATCATCCGGGCGCGCGGTGTTAATGCGGCGGCCAAATTCCTCGCGCGTGAGACAGAAATAATCGCGCTGCGGATCAAAGCCGAACAGCGATAGGCGGAACTTGTCCTTGCCGCGGGTGCTGCCGTGGCAGCTGCCGGCGTTGCAACCGCCCTTGGTGAAAACGGGCATCACGTCCAGACTGAACACCACCGGGCGTTCCTTGGCTGAGTCCTTCACCTGCACCGGCACGGTGAGCGTGCGGCCGGCAAACTCAATCTTCAGCGTGGTGTTGCCGTCGCTCAAGGGCAGCAATGTGCCGCCGTCGAGCTTGGCAAACTTTGCGTCGGCAAAGGTGTACTTGGCCTCGGCGGTCACGTCACGCGTGGTGCTGTCGGCAAACTTCGCCTGCACCACAAGCGACTGCTTGCCGCGCTTGGTGAAAATATTCGCGTCCTTCGGGTAAACCTGCACGTCCACCAGGTCTTTCGGGGCGGCCGCCACCAGCATCGGCGCGGCCACGAGGGCGATAAGCATCCGTTTCATATTAAATCTCCTGTTAAAGTTATTTCTTTTCTTCCGGCTCGGGGATGGGGGTCACTTCCGTGGCCACCGGTTTGCGCACCTTCGGCGGGGCCGGC
>DJHS01000150.1:0-5789 GCA_002433235.1 Verrucomicrobia bacterium UBA6614 | reverse complement strand
TTGATTTTTTTCTCCAGTGACTCGTCCATTTTATGAAAATTCGTAACGGCGCACGGACTCATCCACCTCCAAGCTCCACGCATCAATGCCACCGCGCAGACAGCGCACTTTGTTCAAACCGTGCCCCAAAAAATACGCCGCCGCGTCCAGACCCTGTTGACCCCGGTGATCGATGATCACAAACATTTCCTCCGGATCCCACTTGCCCATGACTTCCTGCATCAGGTCGCGCGTCATGTGGATGGCCCCCTCAATGCGCGCCGCCTCAAACTCCTCCTTGGTGCGCACATCCAGCAGCTTTAAATCCGGCGTCGCCTCCAGCTCGGCCTGCAGCGCCTTGGGATCGATGTAAATTTTTTCATCCGCCTCATGGCTGGCCTGAATCTCCTGCAGCACCTCGGCCACGTCCAAGCCATTATTCCGTTCGCACACGCCCCCCAGCGTTTCGTCCATTTGAAACCCGCAGCTCGAGCAGCCACCGATGTGATACTTGCGAAACAACGCCCGCCGCGCGCCCGGATACCCCACCAGCACCTGTTCCATCGACGATTCGCCGTTGATTTCCGTGGTTGTGCTCATTTCAAATCTTCTGGTTTCAATCCTGTATGCTTTGAGATGCGCGCCAGCATTCGAGGCCAAATCTCGTCACCATCATGGAAGGCAAACACATAATCCGGCCAGCCATTCCGCTGCATCACCCGGTGCGAGGTGCCACGCTGACGTTTGACCGACCATCCAATCCGTTGCAGCGCTGCCAAAACCTTACGGGCCTTCCTGGCGCCCCAACGGCTCATGCTGGTTCGGCAAAAACTTCCGTCATGGCGGGCACATCTTCGCCATGCTCCAAGCGATCAGCCAACACCCGCAGCGCCAGCGCCTTTGTCTTGGCCAAGGCCTGTTCGCGTGATTCGCCGTAGGCCATCACGCCCGGCAAATCGGCGATCTCGCCCAGCCAACGGCCGTCGTCCTCGCATTCAATTTCCACGTGATAACTCATGCCCACACTTTGCCGCATTTCTGGATTTAACTCAACATCTTCAATACACGATTCAGCACTTCAATGAACCGATCCACTTCCGCGCGCGTGTTGTAAAAATAAAAACTGGCGCGGGCCGTGGCGGGCACGCCGAGCTTGTCGTGCAACGGCTGGGTGCAGTGATGGCCGATGCGGATGGCGACGCCCTGTTGATCCGCCATGGTGGCGAGGTCCAGCGCGTGCACATCGGGAAACACAAAACTCACCAACCCGCCGCGCTCACTGCTTGGGCCAAAAATGCGTATGCCTTCAAACGCAGCCAATTGCTCGCGGGCATAACCGGCCAAATCGCTGTCGTGGGCGTGGATGGCCTCGCGGCCGATGTCATCCAGATAATCCAACGCCGCATGCAGGGCAACGGCCCCGGCAATGTTGGGTGTGCCCGCCTCAAACTTGTGCGGCGGCACGTGAAATTCGGATGACTGAAACTCCACCTTGGCGATCATCTCACCTCCACCTTGATACGGCGGCATCGCCTCCTGCAACTCGGCGCGCGCGTACAGCGCACCAATGCCGGTGGGCCCACAAAGTTTATGGCCGGAGAGAGCGAGGAAATCACAACCGATGGATTGAACATCCAAGGCAAGGTGCCCGGCACTTTGGGCGGCATCTACCAAAGTCACTGCGCCAACCGCCTTAGCCTTGGCGCAGAGATCGGCCACGGGATTGATAGTGCCGAGCGCGTTGGAAATGTGCGTGAACGACAGCAGCTTCACGTCCGACAACAACGCATCGAGTTCGGCCAGATCGAGCGTGCCTTCATCGCCGGTGACGGGGATGAACCGAAGCTCGGCACCCGTCCGTTGGGCGAGCAGCTGCCATGGCACGAGGTTACTATGGTGCTCCAGCTCGGTGAGCAGGATCACATCGCCTTCGCGGAGATTGGTTGCACCCCAAGTAGCGGCCACGAGGTTGATGGCCTCGGTGGTGCCCCGTGTGAAAATGATGTCCTTGGCTGAGGGCGCATGGATGAACTGTGCCACCCGTTCGCGCGCGCCTTCATACGCAGCAGTGGCGCGGTTGCTCAGCTCGTGGATGCCGCGATGCACATTGGCGTTATCCTGCTCGTAATAACGCCGGATGGCCTCCAGCACGGGCCGCGGCTTTTGCGTTGTGGCGGCGTTGTCGAAATATATCAACGGGTGCCCGTTGATCTCCAGGGCCAAGGCAGGGAAATCATCACGGATGCTATCAGCAATGCCGCTCATGCCACCTCCACTTTCACCTGACCGTCTTCCACGGTGACGGGATACACACTCACGCCGCAGGTGGCCGGAGCGTGGCGATGTTCGCCAGTGGTGAGGTCGAATTCGGCGTAATGCCAAGGGCAACCGACGTGGTCGTTTTCAATGTAGCCTTCGGCAAGGGACGCCCCGGCGTGCGGACAGGCGTCGTCGATGGCGCGGAACTGGCCGTCCACCTGAAAAATCGCGATGCGCTTTTCGCCGACCTCGAACGCCTTACCCTTGCCTTCGGCGATTTCGTCCACGCGCGCAATGGCAACCGGGTCGCTCATCACATCATACCCAGCTCCAGCCGCGCGGCCTCGGTCATCATCTCACGGGTCCATTGCGGTTCCCAAACCAGTTCCACGTCGACGTCGTCCACGGATTCCACGCAGAGAATTTTATTTTCCACGTCGGCCTGAATCGTCGGGCCCATGCCGCAGCCGGGCGCGGTGAGCGTCATCTTCACACTGGCCTTGTGGCTGCCCTTTTCCAGTTCTTCAAGGTGACAATCGTAAATCAAACCAAGATCCACAATGTTCACTGGGATCTCCGGGTCGTAACAGGTTTTCATCTGATCCCACACCTGCTTCTCGAGATCCTCGGCACTCTCGGCTTTGCCAACTTTTTCGGCGGGCGTCAGCGAAACTTCCTTACCGAGGGCATCAGCATCCTTGCCGTCGATGCGAAACATGTTGCCGTTCACCACCACCGTAAATGTGCCGCCCAACGATTGCGTGATGGTGGCGGTCTCGCCTTTCTCCAGCGTCACGCGAGTGCCGGAGGGCACGACCGACGCTTCCACCTCGCGCTCGATGGCGACCACTTCGCTTTCCATCATGGCGCATCCTCCGTTGCCGCGGCGGCCAGTTCACGCACCCGTTGCACCATGGCAAACAGGCCGTTCTTGCGGGTGGGACTGAGGTGCGAGGCAAGATCCAGCTTGGCCAATTCCGCTTCGCCATCGATGGCAAGAATTGCGGCCGCCGTTTTTCCAGAGTAAACGGCCAACAGCACGCTGATGAGACCCTTGACGATGAAGGCATCGCTATCAGCTGCGATAGTAATGCGTCCGTCAGTCTCGGGCACAAACTTCAGCCATACTTGTGCCTGACAACCGTGCACGCGGTTGGCCTCGCACTGGTCGGCGGCATCCATCCGAGGCAATTCCTTGCCGAGATCGATGAGGTAACCAAAGCGTGATTCCCAATCGCCGAGCAAATCGAAATTTTCAACCAGCTCATCGATGCTGTGGGTGGCCGTGCTCATGCCTCGACGGCCTCCTCAAGCCGATCCCACACCAGCCGGTCCAACTCTTCACGCGCGGCTTCGCACTGGATTCGCTCCACAATCTCCCCGGCAAAAGCGTGCATGATCAATTGCCGCGCCGCTTCCTCGTCGAGTCCGCGCGCCCGCAGATAAAAAATCTGCTCGGCATTCATCTGGCCGATGGTGGCGCCGTGCGTGCACTTGACGTCGTCGGCATAAATCTCCAGCTGCGGCTTGGTGTTCACCGTAGCGTTGTCGGAGAGCAGCAAGTTTTTGTTCGTCTGCTTGGCGTCCGTTTTATCCGCGCCCTTGTGCACGTGAATGCGCCCGTGGAACACCGCCCGCGCATCGTCATCTAGAATGCCGTTAAAATACTCGTGGCTGTCACAGTGCGGCTGGGCGTGGTTCACGACCATATGATGATCGATCAACTGACCAGCCCGCGGCAGGTACAGGCCGTTCAGCACCGCCTCAATACCGGTACCGTTGAGGTGCGCGCGTAGGTTGTTGCGTGCGATACGGCCGCCGAGCGCCAACGAATGATGCGCCACCCGGGCATCCCGACCCATCGTGGCGTGCAGCGCACCGACGTGAAATGCACTGGTGTGTTCGTCCTGAAACTTCACGTGCTCCACCTGCGCATTGTCGGATGCGCGCAGTTCGGTGACGCCGTTGTTAAAATAACCGGCCTCCGTGCCGCTCCAGCTTTCCAGCACGGTCAACCGGCTGTTCGCCCCGGCGCAAATGCAACCGCGAACATTGGCCGTGGCTCCGGCACTGCCGGTGCTGAGGTAGTACACGCGCACGGGCGTTTCAAAAATCACATTGTCCGCCACGCGGATGAATGGCCCATCGGTAGCAGCCGCCGCGTTCAATGCAGTAAAGGCATCCTCGACTTCCGGCGGGGCGGGGTAGTCGCCGGCGGAAATTGGGCGCATTTCCACGCCCGGCGGCAGGTCACCGATCTGCGAAAGGCTCTCGGAATAATGGCCGTTGACGAACACCAGCTGCGGCCCGTCGATGGCGGCAAATACGCAGCCGTCCAGCGTGGTGGTTGCGTCCGCCTTTGCTGCAGTAAAATTCAGTTCAGTGATCGGCTTGACCGACGTGAATCGCCAGTCCTCATCGCGCGAGGTTGGAAAGCCCAGTTCCGCAACACGCGCGCGCCCTTCGCCTTCCACCGGTAGGGCGGCCAGAAGGCGATCGACGGCGTCGCAGTTTTGGGCGGGGGCAACCATAAGTTAAGCGGCTTGTTCCTCGATGATCCAGTCGTAACCCTTTTCCTCCAGCTCCAAGGCGAGTTCCTTGGGGCCGGTTTTTACAATGCGGCCATCGACCAGCACGTGCACATAATCCGGTACGATATAATCAAGCAGACGCTGATAGTGGGTGATGACCAACTGGGCGTTGTCGGCGCGCTTGAGATGATTCACGCCGCCGGCCACGACCTTGAGCGCGTCGATGTCGAGGCCCGAGTCGGTCTCATCGAGCACGGCAAATTTCGGATCAAGCAGAGCCATCTGCAAAATCTCCGCGCGCTTTTTCTCGCCGCCGGAAAAGCCTTCATTCACCGAGCGCTTGAGGAGCGATTCGTCCAGCTCAAGCAACTGGATCTTCTCCCGCATCAATTTGAGAAAATCCACCGCGCTCAATTCCGCCTCACCACGATGCTCGCGCAGGGCGTTCACGGCGGCGCGCAGGAAATAAGTCGTGTTCACGCCGGGGATCTCCACTGGATACTGAAACGCGAGAAAGAACCCTTTGCACACGCGCTCTTCCGGTGACAGCTCCAGCAGGTCCTGGCCGCTGTACCGGACCGAGCCCTCGCTGATGTCGTAGCCTTCGCGGCCGGCCAGCAACTGCGCCAACGTGCTTTTGCCACTGCCGTTGGGGCCCATGATGGCATGCACCTCGCCGGCGTTGATCGATAAATTAACGCCCTTGAGGATCGCTTTGCCCTCCACGCCCGCTTTCAGATTTTGAATCTCCAACATGCTAAATTATCCCACACTGCCCTCGAGGCTCACGTCCATGAGCGCCTGCGCTTCCATCGCAAACTCCATCGGCAGCTCGCTAAAGACTTCCTTGCAGAAGCCGTTCACAATCATGTTCACCGCATCCTGCATCTCAATGCCGCGGGCGTTGCAGTAAAAAATCTGATCCTCACCGATCTTCGAAGTGGTCGCCTCGTGCTCCACCTTGGCTGAGGGATTCTTCACTTCAATATACGGAAAGGTGTGCGCGCCGCAGCGACTGCC
>DJHS01000137.1:2820-3098 GCA_002433235.1 Verrucomicrobia bacterium UBA6614 | reverse complement strand
TCCAACTCCTCCCGCATGCACCACGTTTGGCCCAGCGTGCCACCGCGAGCGACGTTGATGATGCCGACAGGCACCTTGAGGTAGCGATGTAGAAACGTGCCGTACAAATAAGGGACAGCGGAAAATCGCTGCGCGGTTTGCGGCGAACACTCCTGCCAACGAATATTTTTGCGGACGTCCGCCAACGGCTTGTACCAGGAATCCTCCCAGGCAATGTAGCGCAGGCCCGGGAAATCGGCCGAGGCAGCTTCGCGGCCCTTGCGATTGAAATTTCCCCA
>DJHS01000137.1:1441-2412 GCA_002433235.1 Verrucomicrobia bacterium UBA6614 | reverse complement strand
GCCTCGGCAATGATCCACGTGGGCTGAAAGCTCGCCTTGGCCGGCGGAAATTTCACGCTCCAAGAGCCATCCTTGCCGGCCTTCGCCTTAAGCGTTTGCGTCTGAAGCTTGGGCGGATTTTTTTCCACATAACGCATGGTCACGGAATAGGCCTCGTCGTCCTGCTTGGCATCGGAAGAGTCCGCGATCTTGCTCAAGGCGGCCTTCCCGATTTTGGCGTCCTGCGTCAGGGTAACGCTGACTTCAGTCCCGGGCTTTGCCCATCCCCAAAGAGCGATGGGTTTCTGCTGCTGCAGCACCATGTTGTCGCTGATGATCTTGGCAAAGCGCAACGGCTCCACATCTTGCGCGGCAGCCGACGGCGCGAGCATGCCGATCAGGAGAATCGAGAGGATGGATTTCATTTCTTTTTGGGGTTCTGAGGTTTGGGTCGGCGAAAATCTCCCGCCAGTTGCGGGCCGTTATCTGCTGGCATGGACTTGTGCCAAATGATGCAGGCTTGGGTAAACTTTTTGACCAAAGAAGGATGTTGCGCCGCGAGGTTTTTGGTTTCGCCGCGGTCTTTTTCCATATCGAAGAGCTCAGGCTCGGTGCCGTCGTATTCGCAGAGGAATTTCCATTTGCCATCGCGCACGGCGAGGTCAGGTAGATCTTTGTCGCCATAAAACGCATCGCGATCGGGCGGGCGCCGGAAATAAATCGGTGCCTTGCGTGAGCCGGTGGATTTTCCCAGCAACACACCGGGCAATGATTCGCCGTCAAACTTCGTGCCCTTCGGATGCGGTGTGCCGGTGAGGTTCAATAAAGTCGGCACGAGATCAACCGCGGAAAACACCGAGGTGCGGTTGAAATAATTCCGTTTCACCACCGGCCCGCCCCAGGCGATGAGCGAGGATCGCACGCCACCTTCGTACAGGTGCGTTTTAAAGCCCCGAAACGGCCCCGCCGAACCGGCGCCCTGCTCCGGGCCG
>DJHS01000137.1:0-1289 GCA_002433235.1 Verrucomicrobia bacterium UBA6614 | reverse complement strand
ACCGGCGGCCAAAACGGGCTGTGCACGTCATCGGGCCAGAGGTTGATGTAAAACGGCTTCTTCGCCTTCACCGCCTTTTGGATAAACGGAATCGCTTCATCGACAAAACCCTCAGTAATCCTCGAGCGCTGCATCCAGCGCACGCCCTTGCCCAGCCGCTCGGCCGCGCCCCAGATGCGCCCGGGCTTTTTCGGATCCTGTCCGGGCCGCAGCGTGAGCGGCAGCAGCTTGGGCCCCATGCCCTCAAAGTTGGTGAGTGAAGCGTCGAAACCGTACGCGGTGATCGGCGGTGCGTTGTCCACATCGCGCTGGCCGCCCATGTGCCATTTGCCAAAATGCCCCGTGGCATAACCGGCCTCCTGCAGTGAGCGCGCCAACATCGGTGCCTTGGGATCGAGCCACTGTGCCATGCCGCGCCGATTGTTAACGGCACGGTGCGCAAGGTACGAGGTGATGCGCCAGCGCTGCGGATATTGCCCTGTGGAAATCGCCGTGCGCGAAGGCGAACAAATCGGCGAGTTCACATAAAACTGCTCAAAGCGCACTCCCTCCTTTGCGAGCCGATCAATGTGCGGCGTCTTCGCGGCCTTGTTCCCAAAACAAGAAAAGTCCCCCCACCCCATGTCATCGATGAAAACGAGGACAATATTGGGTGGCGCAGCCGCAAGGGAGGAATGCAGAAATAGCGCGAGGCAAAAGGCAACCAAAGGCTTCATGCGGCGAGCTTAATGAATCACCGTACCGGCCGCACGTCCTTTTCCCACTTGGCCAAAAGCGCCTTCAACCGAGCGACATCGTTTGGCCGCTTGGCGCGAAGGTCGTTTTTCTCGCCGATGTCCTTGGTCATGTCGTAGAGCCATTCCTCGGTTTGACCTTCGGTTTTGCGGACGTACTTGAGGTTGCCGTCACGAACAGCGGTCCAAGTGCGTTCACCGCGTTTACCACGCCAGAAAAGAGTGCGGGAGATATCCGGATTGTTGTCGGCGATGTGCGTGATGATGTCCGTGCCATCGGTGCGGGTGGCGGCTACCTTGGCATTGGCGAGGTTGAGGATCGAACGGGTGAGATCGAACGTGGCGCAAACCTGACTGCTCGCCTTGCCCGCAGGCAGCTTGCCTGGCCAGCGCATGATGAGCGGCACGCGAATGCCGCCCTCCAGCGTCGAACTCTTGGCACCACGCAACGGCCCCATGTGCGCAGCAGGAGCAAAGCCGCCGTTATCGGACACAAAAATCACCAAAGTATTGCGCTCCAGTTTGTGTTGCTTCAAGGCAGCCAACACACGGCCC
>DJHS01000018.1:71908-72497 GCA_002433235.1 Verrucomicrobia bacterium UBA6614 | reverse complement strand
CTGCTCCAGGATGCCCTCGATGAGCGCCTCGATCTTCGGGTAGATCAACGGCTCGCCACCGCAGATGCTCACCATTGGCGCGTCGCATTCCGCCGCGCTACCCAGGCAATCCTCCAGCGACATCATGTCCTTGAGGCTGGTGGAATACTCACGAATGCGCCCGCAGCCCGTGCACGTCAGGTTGCACGTGTGCAAAGGCTCCAGCTGCAGAACCATGGCAAATTTCGGCGTCCGCTTCAGACGATGCTTGATAATGTGGCCGGCAATCTTCGCCGAAAGCGCAAGGGGGAATCTCATGAAAAAAGATCACCGCAGGGCCACATGAGGCTCTTTCGCGGCGGGGGATTTTGGCGGCGTCTCATTCTTCACGAAACCCGGCAACAGGAATGTCCAAGGCGAAATTGAGCCCGAGGCTCGTATGCCCGTGCAACCCGTGACCAGAACTGACGCCATCGCCAACATTGCAAAAAGTGAGAATTTGCGCTTCATTACCACCCCCAAGGCATTATGGGCAAGACCGGAGTCAGCGCAACGAAATCTTGTTCAGCCCGCGCCGCGTGGCTGGCCGCCGCGCTTTTAACGGCTGGGT
>DJHS01000018.1:69834-71599 GCA_002433235.1 Verrucomicrobia bacterium UBA6614 | reverse complement strand
CCGCCGCGCTTTTAACGGCTGGTTGTGCCGAGCCCAACAATCCTCCTTTGCCCCCACCCAAGGCCAAGGGAAAAGTCGCCGCCTTTGATCCCGTGGCCCACGCTACTCAACGCTTGGCGGTCGCCCGCGAGAAATTCAAAGCCGCTCAGGCGATCGACGACACCGCCTGGCACTTGGGCCAAGCCTGTTTTCAACGCGCTGAATTTGCCAGAGACAACGCCGAGCGAGCGCGACTGGCTCAGGAAGGCATCGATGCCTGTCAAAAGCTCATCGACACCCAGCCCAAAAACCCCGGTGGCCACTATTACCTTGGCATGAACCTTGGCCAAATGGCTCGCGTCAAGCGCTTCTCTGCTCTCGGTCTGGTCAAGGATATGGAAGATGCCTTCGGCTCCGCGCGTAAGTTGAATCCTCAGTTCAGCCATGCCGGCCCCGATCGCAACTTGGGCCTGCTCTACTTCAAGGCGCCGCGATTCATCAGTGTTGGTGATGCTGCCAAGGCACGCGCTCACCTTGAAGCCGCCGTCAAGCTCGCCCCCGATTATCCCGCCAATCGACTGAACCTCCTGGAAGCATTTATCGAATGGGAGGACATTCCCGGCATCAACACCCAGCGGGCTGCCCTAAAGACGCTCCTGCCCGAGGCACGGAAGAAATTTACCGGCAACGACTGGGCTGCGGACTGGCTGGAATGGAATCGGCGCTGGGCTAACTTGGGCCGCGAATAATTCACAACTTGTCAACAACGCCCCATTGACCTGAAGCTGCGTTCATTTAATCTCCCGCGCAAGGAGTAAGGGGAGGTATGAAGACTCAACTTTTTGCGGCAGTGCTTTGCGTGTGCCTTTTGCCCGGATGTAAAATGTTCAAGGGCGGTGAGGCGGAAACGGGCCCGGCCAATTCCAATACTGGTGCTGGTGAACTGCCCCGCCCAGCCTCGCTCCCCGGCGGCCAGCCCGTCGCGGGCAAGACTGTCCCTACCAAGGCCAGCCGCGGCAAGGTGGCCCATGTTGATGCGGCACTCGGATTCGTGGTCATCGATTTTACCTTTAGCGCATTGCCGCCCGCTGGATTGCGGTTTGGGGTCTTTCGCAACGGCCTGCGCGTGGGAGAAATAACCACCACCAAGATGGTCGATGAAGCATTTCAGGTGGCCGATATCAACAAGGGGGACATCCGAATGGGCGACGACGTTCGTCTGGACTAGGATGGGTGGTAGAAAGCCCCGGGGGAAACTCCGGGGCTTTTTTATTTGCCCGCCGGTTGTCGCGCCTGTTTGTAGGGTGAGTGAAGGTTGAAATAAATCCCGCACATGGGCAGTTCGTGGTCATCCACCTGGCTGAGGATGATGGTCACCTGCGTATCCAGCGCAATGCCGTGGCGTAGGCCCGGTCCGCGGTTAACATAAGCTTCCAGCGCCTTGCCCAAGAGTGAATCCAGCGAAGCCCGGCATTCCTCTGGGGACTTGTCCAGACAAACAATGTGCCGGTCAAAAGAGGCCGCCGCCGCCTCGACTTCCTCCGCGAACATGTCCGCCGTCAATTCCATGCGGCGCGATTGAAACAGAAACCGCAATTCGCGACAGCATTAAAATGGTTTGACTGTCTGCAATCGTTTCCCCTAGCATCGCCCGCGTATGAAAAAACTCTGCTTATTCATTGTAGCGGGCATGCTGGCGATTGCTTGTGGCGACGGCACTGGTGGTGACGGTGGCGGCGCTGGTGGTGACGGTGGCGGCGGCGACGGCGGCGGTGACGGCGGCGGT
>DJHS01000018.1:0-69420 GCA_002433235.1 Verrucomicrobia bacterium UBA6614 | reverse complement strand
GGTGACGGCGGCGGTGACGGCGGCAACTAGACCGAGCCCAAAAAGATTGCGTCATGCAGCCGGTTGGGCAAAGACTTGCCCATGAGGAGAACAGTGCTGGCGCTAATCACCACGCTCTTGGTTTTGGGGTGTGGCAAGAAGGACGATGAGCCCGCTCAGGGCGCATCTGCCAAGAATTCACCCCCCGCCGACGGGGAAGCCCACGGCGGGGGTATTTCTGTGCCTAAACGAAACGACGAACCTCAGCCAGCGCCCAAGTCGGCCGAGCCTGTCGTTGAAACGAAGTCGGGCCCATTGAAAACAATAGCCACTCGGCCGGCTCCCTTAAAGACCATCCCCACGAAAGGGACTCCACCGCCGTCGAATATTGCGGATCCCGAACTCATCGGGAACTGGGAATATGAGGAAGGCGACTTTGTTTTCACGATCATCTTGGCCGAGGACGGCACGGGTGCTGTTCGCATTGCCGAGGGATCAGCGCATGCCGACCATCCCGTGACTTGGAAAGCCAACGCCACCAAATTGACCCTCACCAGCAAGGGTCCAAAGGGAGAGGCGGAGGATATCGACGAGGGCACTTATGCGCTCAACGGAACTCGGTTGGTTTACGAGCTTGAAGGTGAAAAATATACCTTCAAGCGCGCGAAGAACTGACCCCTAAAGTCGCGTACCGGTTCGAGGTCCGAATAAGACCGTGCCCAAGCGGACCAAGGTGGCCCCTTCCTCAATGGCCACCTCAAAATCGCCGCTCATCCCCATGGATAACTCCGGCAGCGGCGCACCCAGCCGGTCCTCGCAGGTGGTTCTTACCTTTGCCAGTCGTTTAAAGAACGGCCGCGTGCTTTCCGGTTCGCGTGTGTAGGGTGCCATGGTCATCAAGCCATGCAGCTCTAGTTGCGGCCAATCGGCAAACGCATCGACCAGCGCGGCGGCTTCCGCCGGCGCCAAGCCGTGCTTGCTGCCTTCACCGGAAACATTCACCTCCAGTAGGACGGGCATCACCTTGGCAGCCTGTTCGCAGCGCTTGTTCAACTCGGCGGCCAACCGCGCGCTGTCCACCGCGTGCAGCATCTCAAACAGATCCACTGCCTCGCGACACTTGTTGGTTTGCAGGTTGCCAATGAAATGCCAGCGCAAGTGGCCGGGACATTCGGGAATCTTGACCCGCGCCTCCTGCACACGGTTTTCCCCGAAAACAGTCAACCCCGCTTCCGCCGCGTCGCGGATGATGTCCGCCGTGAATTTTTTCCCCACGGCCACCAGTTGCACCTCGGCGGAGTTTCGCCCCACCCGCTCGCAGGCGGCTCCGATACGACCTCGCACGGCTTCCACGTTGGAGGCAATGTCGCTCACGCGCCCAGCATAACGGCGGACGCACCAAGGCAAAAGCTTTCGATGGACAGTCCCGTGGGGGTTTAGCATGATAATTCCTTATGAAGATATTGAAAGGCATGCTGGCGGGCGTTCTCTTGTTGGCGGGGAATGGTGTGGCATCGGCGCCTTGGACGGTGAAGATCAAGTCCGAAGACAAGGTTTACACCTTCGGCGGCCCCCTGTTGGAGAAGGAAAAAACGTTGGTGGGATATTGGAGTGGAACAAATACAGATAAGGCGGGCCAGTTCAAATGGGAGATATTAAGGCGGGCCAACCACACTTATACGCTCGACATGACATGGATTGAGGAAGGGGAACGGCGGAAGTTTTTTGGCCATGGCTTATGGCAAGTGAAGGGCGGCAAGTATCGCTTTGCCGATTTGACGGATAGTGAAATGGAACAAGACGAGGCTTGGCCCATTGATGTCAAACATCGCATCTCCGCTGAAGATCTATGGGTGGTCGAGGAAGATGTGAAATTTGCGGGCCCAGACAAACTAGTCACCGTTTCGGAAGGCGAGGAGGAAGGGGAGATGATCACCAACACGGAGGTGAGGGTGAAACAGTTTCAGCGGCTGTTCATGCGTCGTTTCAATCAGCCGAATGGGAAACGGGAGGAATTGATTCTGGATCAGATTCGGCGGGCGTCGATTGATGACTTTGCTGATTTGCCCGGATATTTCACGGGCCTCCTGACGGATGAAGAGAAGAAGCTGGTGGGCCGCTGGAAAGGCAGCAACAACGATCCGGACGACCCAGGCGAATGGGAAATGATTCGACGCCCGGATCACACGGGTACTATCGTGTTCATATCGGGGGAAGACGATGAAGGAGAATTGAAGGCCGCTCATGGCTTCTGGAAGGTACGCGCCGGAAGATTCATATTTTGCGACCTGACGGAGGGGGACAAAATTTTGCCATGGGATGAAATATTTCTGGGTGACGAAACTGTGGTGCAAATCGCGGAAGACAAAATCATCACCCAGTGGTTCGACTCTGAGCGGCGCGTACTGGGAGGGCTGTTTCCCATGCGAGTGCGAAACACGGAATTGCCGGTAGACGAATTCAAATTCCCAGCCATGAAACCCTACAGCAAAGAAGACCCCTTTGACGCGGCCGCGTTCCTCAAGCGCATCCAAGCTGCCAAGCGCAAGCGTGAGCCGCGGGTTGTGGAGGAATCGGCGACCAACCCGTAATTGGTCGGTTGGCTGTCACGAGTACAGAGGAAAAACTTTTGCGTTAAAAATGGCTAGAATCACGAGGATTCAAGCGGTACTTCGTGGTATTCCAAGGCCCATTCCTGCATGTACCGGACTCGAATGGGGGTGATGCGGTAGATGATGAGGTCGGGGTTGTCGATGGATTTCAGGTAATGCTTCAGGAGAGGATTGTCCTTCCAGATTGACTCGAGAAGCGGCCGGTCCGTGAGCGGCTCGGCGGTACCGGTAATGCGAACCTGATCGTGCTGGCTGTCCATGTAACAGAGCTCAACCTTTGGGTTGGCCTCGATTTCCCGGGTCTTGTTATAAAAACGCAGGTTGGCGACGTAGACAGTGAATCCATCGACCCGTACGGGCGAGACCGGCCGGAGGCGTGGCTGGTCGCCATCAAGGGAGGCGAGCTGGGGAAACTTGGCCTCGGCCATGACGGCCTTGGCGCGGTCGGGAATTTCCGTTGGATCGAGGGGCCTAGGAGTGGGTTGTGCCATTCGTTTTGTTATTCGTTGGTGGTTGGTTCCTGTAAGGGGTCGCGGGTGAACCGAACAGTGCGGATGTCCTGCTCGTTGCCGGTGGGGGTGGAAAGGGGCTCGTATAAATCGGGGCGGCGGCTGCGAATCCACCGCACGCCGGTGCACATGTGGCGATCTGCTGCCTTGAGGTTGGCAAGGATCATGGCGTCGCCGGGGTGGCTGGTCTCGGCAAGGACATCGCCATAACAGTCGAGGATCATGCTGTTGCCGGTGCGCACTTCGTTGTCATCGCGCCCAACGCCGTTGCTGTAAATGATGAACAGGCCGTTATCATGGGCGCGTGCGGGCAGCCATTTCATGATCCATTCGCGCCCCTTGGAGCCGCGGAATTCCGCCTCGATGGCTGCGGGGTTGGTCGCTCGATTTTCCCATAACGCGGGATCGATGGCGCCCATGCAGCGGGGGCTGGGGGTATCGCAGCCCCCGGTTTGGTGGGGGGCCAGAAGAATCTCAGCGCCTTTCAGCGCCGTGATGCGAACATTTTCGCCCAAGTTACAGTCGTAACAAATCAGGATGCCGGCGCGTGTGCCGTCGGGCAGGGTGAAAATGGTAAATTCATCGCCGCTGTCCATGTGCGGATTGATGAATGTATGCAGCTTGCGGTGACGCGCAGTGCGTCCATCGGGCATGGCAACGAGATAAGTGTTGAACAGGCGGCTATCTGGACCACGCTCGATCAGACCGGCACCGATAGTGAGGTTGTGTTCGCGAGCCAGATGGACGAGTTCCCGGGCTGATTCACCATCGGGAATGGGTTCAGCGAGTTCTTCGATTTCCTCCTTGGGCAAATCGCGCAAGTGCCAGTAACCGGTAATGCACATCTCGGGAAAAACGACGAGTTGCGCGCCCTTGGCGGCGGCTCGGCTGGCGTAGTCGCGGATGATGGTCAGGTTGGCTGGCTTGTCACCGGGTGCGTGTTGAAACTGAACACTGGCGGCGCGCAGATCGTTCATGGGTGGATTGAAAGGGGAAATCCAAAAAGTCGAAAGCCGAAATCTCCGGAGCCGGTGTGCAGCAGTCAGGAACGAAGGCAAATGGTCTCCAGTTCGTCGACCAGCCGGTCGACTTCCTCCAGCGTGTTGTAGTGGAGAAATCCGGCGCGTATTGCTCCCTCGGGCTCAATACCCAAAGCCTCAGTCAAGGGAAGGGCATAGTAGTTGCCATGCCAGACAAAGATTCCGGCATCGCCAAGGTGGTGGGCCATTTCGCGAGGGGGACAGGCAGGGTGACGAAGTGAAAATGTGGATACTCGTTCGTGCCGCCGTGTTTCATCGGTAATGCCAAAAACCTCGAGGCCGTCGATAGAGCGCAGTCGGCGGAGGGCGCGAGTGGTTAGTTCATTCTCGTGTGCGGTGATTTTTTCGAAGGCTTCATCCAGCGCCTCGCGGCGGCTGGGGCTGTCACCCAAGCTGGCAAGATAATCGATGGCAGCCAACGTGCCTGCAATGCACTCATGGTTTTGCGTGCCTGTCATCCAACGGCCGGGAAGGGAGTTTGGCGCCACCCGAAGTTTGTAGGGAGCGAGGTTTTCCATGAACTCGCGTCGGCCCCAAAGCAGGCCCACGTGTGGCCCAAAAAACTTATAGGCGGAACACGTCAGGAAATCACATTGCCATGCGTCGACATCGATACGGCGATGAGGAGCGTAGTGGACGGCATCAATAAAGACCTGCGCGCCAGCGGAATGAGCCATGGCGCAGAGGTCGCTGATGGGATTGATCGTGCCGGAGAAATTTGAGGCGGCGGCAAAAGCCACCAGACGGGTCTTGCCGTTAAGCTTGTCCTTGAAATCGTCCAGGTCGAGGGTGCAATCGGTGGCGTGGATGGCCGCCTCGCGAACCACGGCCCCCGCATCCCGTGCAGCGAGTTGCCATGGGGTGAAGTTGCCGTCGTGATCGAGACGGGTGAGGAGGATTTCATCACCCGGTGTCCATGTTTGCGCCAAGGCGCGGCTTAGGGCGAAAGTGAGGCTGGTCATGTTGGCACCAAACGCGACCGTGGCCGAATCGTCCACACCAAGGAAATCCGCGGCAGCTTGGTGAGCCTCCTCCAGCATGGCATCGCTTTCACGGCTGGTGGCAAACTCGCCGCAATGATTGGCGTTGCGATGGGCCAAGTAATCGCCAATGGCATCGATGACAGTCTGTGGCACTTGACTTCCCGCAGCGCCATCCAGAAATGCCGCTGGCCGGCCACCAACTTGCCGGGCCAACGCGGGGAACCGGGATCGAATGCTACCCATGTCATCAGCAGTGAAATTCATGGCGGGAGGATGCGGAAGGTGCGGTGTAGCGGCAAGTTTTGAAGGCAGGTTATGGGATAGCCATTACGCCGTCTGCGTTGTAAGCAGAGGCATGACCGATGGTTTGGTTTTGCCTGATCGTGAGGATGTTGAGGCGGCGGCAGTGCGCCTAGCGGGGCTTGTGCGCCGAACGCCAGTCCTGACGTGCGGGGCATTGGATGAGTTGGCGGGGGCTTCGCTTTTCTTCAAGTGCGAGAATTTCCAAACAACGGGGGCGTTTAAATTTCGCGGAGCAACCCATGCGCTGGCGTTGCTGGCGGATGATGTGAAGGCGGTGGCGACACATTCGTCGGGCAATCACGGCGCCGCGTTGGCGGCAGCGGCGCAGGCACGGGGAATCACGGCTCATGTGGTGATGCCTGCCAACGCAGCGGCCGTGAAGCGTGCGGCGGTGGTGCATTATGGCGGTAGGGTTGTGGAATGCGCCCCCACGCTGGAGGCGCGTGAGACGGCGCTGGATCAATTGGTGGCGGAAACGCAGGCGGTGTTTGTGCCGCCTTTCAATCATCCGCACATCATCGCCGGCCAAGGAACGGCCGCGCTCGAGTTGCTGGATGAAGTGGAGGGACTATCCGCGGTGGTGGCACCCGTGGGAGGCGGCGGATTGGTTAGTGGAACCGGAATTGTGGCGGGAGGCGTGGAGGTGTTTGCGGCGGAGCCGGAACAGGCGGATGACGCGGCGCGGTCGTTCCGCTCCGGCCAAATTGAGCCTTCGCATCCCAACACCATAGCGGATGGTTTACTGACTTCACTGGGGCCGTTGACTTTTGCGGCAATTCAGAAACATGTGGCGGATGTGGTGACGGTGAGTGAAGCCGAAATTGTGGCGGCTTTGCGGCTGGTCTGGGAGCGAATGAAAATTGTCGTTGAACCCAGCAGCGCAGTAGCCGTGGCGGCCGTATTGAAGGATAACCGTTTTGTGGGCCGCCGTGTGGGGATCATTTTGTCCGGGGGAAATGTGGACTTGGGAAATCTATCCAGCTTGCTGGCACTCTAACCCGAAAAACCCGCGGAGGCATCTTTAAATTTAAGTTTTTCTGTGGGAAAAATTGGATTTGTGGATAATTCAAAGGGAATTTCGTGTCTTGCAGGATATTTCAGTTTTCCGTTCACACCCCAGGTGAATAGCGATTTGTGAATTTGTTTTGATACGCAAAAATGACGATTCTTCGGGGGTTTTTCGAGGTTCGCGCCCATGCTCCGCAATTTTATTCACAAAATCTCCAAAAAGAGTTGACTCTTTTTCCATATACCACAATATATCGCGCAGTGAGCAACTGGCACCCACTACAGGTTGTGGAAAAACTGGGCAATACCCAGTTTGCAATCGGCGGGAAGTTTGTGAATAAGTTCAAAGTTTGCCAAGGGTTTTGATGGGTTTTTTGCCGAAATTTTGTGTTTTCGCGGTGAATCAGGCGGATTTGGCGTGGGGTTCGGTTTCTTCTCTCTTCCTTGTGTTTGGCGGACCTGATGTTGGTCGGGAAAAAGTCCCAAGCAGATGCTTGGGCGGTGGCAGCCTTGCCAAGGCGGCTGCTTGATGAGGGAGCCCAACCTGTGATCGGCGCGAGAGTGCCGGTCCCTCCCCGGATGTAACGTGGTGTGGCGGCCGTGAAAGGGATGCACAGCAGATGATTAGCGAACAACTCGATGGCCAGTTGCGGATGGCCTCCATTGATCCGCTCGAGGGCAAGGAATTCACAGTACGCAAGCGCGACGGGCGGGTGGCGCCATTTGATGAAACGCGGATTTGCCTGGCGGTTGAGGCGGCGTTCAAGGCACATCAAGGCATTGCCGAGGATGGGAAGCTTGAGGACGATTTGCAGGGGGAGGTGCATCGCATCACCGACGAGGTGGTGAGCCAGTGCCTGCGGCAGGCGGTAAATGGGGACACCACGGAGGCGTTGGAGATTGAGCGCATTCAGGACGTGGTGGAGGACCAGTTGATGGACGGCCACGGTGGGGTGGCGAAGTTGTACATTCTTTATCGCGAGAACCGCCGGAAGTCGCGGGCCATTCGCGGCGAGCGCACGGTGGATGGTGGGCAGCAGGAACAGATGTTCGTGGAGTTGCCCGATGGTTCGCGCGAGATGCTTGATGCGCAGCGCATCCGGCAGCGCGTGAATGGGGCGGTGCGGGGGCTGGAGGATCGTTGCGAGGCCGGTGAGTTGCACGAGGAGACGATGCGCAACCTGTACGACGGCGTGCAGACCGCGGAGATTGACAAGGCGCTGGTGATGTCCGCCCGTGAACGCATCGAGAAGGAGCCGGCATACACGTATGTGGCCGCGCGTATGTTGCTGGATCAGGTTTACGGCGAGGTGCTGCCAGACTTTGAAGGAGCTGCGGAACTACCCAAGATGCACCGTGCGCATTTCCGGGATTACCTGCAAAAGGGCGTGGCGGCAGAACGGTTGTCGTCGGAATTGCTGAAGTTTGACTTGGACAAGATCGCAGCGGCATTGGACTTGGAGCGCGATCGGCAGTTTACGTACATGGGCCTGCAAACCGTGTACGATCGTTACCTGATTCACGTGCAGGGCGAGCGCATTGAGACGCCGCAGTATTTTTTCATGCGCGTGGCGATGGGCCTGGCGGTGAACGAGGAAAACCGCGAGGCGCGGGCGATTGAGTTTTACGACACGCTCAGCTCATTCCGGTTCATGTCGTCCACGCCCACGCTGTTCAATGCCGGTACGCTGCACCCGCAGTTGTCCTCGTGTTACCTCAGCACGATCGAAGATGACCTCGACCATATCTTCAAGGTGGTAAGCGACGACGCCAAGCTTTCCAAATGGGCCGGCGGACTGGGCAATGATTGGACGAATATCCGCGCCACGGGCTCGCATATCAAGGGCACCAACGGCGAGAGCCAGGGCGTGATACCGTTTTTGAAAGTCGCCAACGACACTGCGGTGGCGGTGAACCAGGGCGGCAAGCGCAAGGGTGCGATGTGTGCGTATCTCGAGACATGGCACCTAGACATCGAGGATTTTCTCGATCTGCGCCGCAACACCGGTGACGACCGCCGGCGCACGCACGACATGAACACGGCCAACTGGATCCCGGACCTGTTCATGAAGCGCGTGAAGGAGCAGGGCAAGTGGACACTCTTCAGCCCGAGTGATGTGCCGGACTTGCACGACCTGTATGGCGCGGCGTTTGAGAAGCGCTACGAGGAGTACGAGGCAATGGCCGCGACAGGGGAGATCAAGCTCTACAAGCAAGTGGAGGCACAGGATTTGTGGCGCAACATGCTGATGATGCTCTTCGAGACGGGCCACCCGTGGATCACTTTCAAGGATCCCTCCAATTTGCGCTCGCCGCAGGGTCACAAGGGTGTGGTGCACAGCTCCAATCTCTGCACGGAAATCCTGTTAAACACCTCGGCCGAGGAGACGGCGGTGTGCAATTTGGGTTCGGTAAACCTCGTGGCACACCTGAAGGAGGGAGAACTGGATGAGCCGCTCGTGGCCAAGACCGTGCGCACGGCCATCCGCATGTTGGACAACGTGATCGACATCAACTACTACCCCACTCCCGAGGCGCGCAACGCAAACATGCGCCACCGCCCCGTGGGCATGGGCGTGATGGCCTTTCAGGATGCGCTCAACAAGCTGCGCGTGCCCTACTCCAGCCAAGAGGCAGTGGAATTTGCCGACCGCAGCATGGAGATGGTGTCCTATTATGCCATCCTTGCCTCCACCGAGTTGGCAGCTGAGCGCGGAACCTACGAGAGTTATCCCGGCAGCAAATGGGACCGTGGTCTGCTGCCCATCGATTCGCTGGATATCCTGGAGCAGGAACGCGGTGGCCACCTGACCATTGATCGCAGCACCAAGCTTGACTGGGAGCTCGTCCGGGCTGCCCTGAAAAAACACGGCATCCGCAACAGCAACACCATGGCCATCGCGCCGACGGCGACCATTGCGAACATCACCGGTGTCAGCCAGTCCATCGAACCCACGTACAAGAACCTTTATGCGAAGTCCAACCTCTCCGGCGATTTCGTGGTGGTGAATGAGTACCTCGTGGAGCAGCTCAAGGAACGCGAGTTGTGGGACGAGGACATGGTCAACAGCCTCAAGTACCACGACGGTTCCGTGATGCCCATTGACCGCATCCCGGATGACCTGAAGGAAATTTTCCAGACAGCCTTCGAGATCGATTCCAAGTGGTTGATCGCCTGCGCGGCGCGACGGCAGAAGTGGATCGACATGGGGCAGTCGCTAAACCTGTACTTTGACATCAGCAATGTGCCGGAGGGCCAGAAGACCGGGCCGATGTTGAGCGACATGTACTTCTTCGCTTGGGAAGCCGGTTTGAAGACGACCTATTACCTGCGCACGCTGGCCGCCACGCAGATTGAGAAGTCCACGCTGGATGTCAACAAGTTCGGCGTGCAGCCCAAGTGGATGAAAAGTCAGTCCGCTTCGGCGGGCATTGCGGTGGACCGCGAGGCAAAGCCGGTCGCGCCCAAGGCCTGTAGCATCCTCGACCCCGAGTGTGAGGCTTGCCAGTAGACGATTTAACTTAGCCAACAATAGAAACCAAAGGAGGAAAACCATGTCTTGTTGCAATGTTTCAGATAGCAAATCCGAGGCGCACGACCTGACCAAGCGCATCAATGTCGCCGACAAGCGGTTGATCAATTGCAAGGCCGTGGACGTGAACCAGCTCATGCCTATCAAGTACCAGTGGGCGTGGGAACACTATCTCAACGGCTGCAAGAACCACTGGATGCCCAACGAGGTGTCCATGCAGAAGGACATCGAGCTGTGGAAGAGCAACAAGCTCACCGCCGACGAACGGCAGGTGATCATGCGCAACCTCGGTTTCTTTAGCACTGCTGAAAGCCTTGTGGGCAACAACATCGTGCTCGCCATCTTCCGGCACGTGACCAACCCCGAGTGTCGTCAATATCTGCTGCGTCAGGCGTTTGAGGAGGCCATCCACACGCACACCTTCCACTACATCTGCGAATCGCTGGATCTCGATGAGCGCGAGGTGTTTAACATGTACCACGAGGTGAACTCCATCAGTGAAAAGGACATGTTCGAGATGAAGCTCACCGAGGACATCATGCGCCCGGACTTCAACACCGACACGCCCGAGGGCATTCAGAAATTCCTCAAGAACCTCATCGGGTTTTATGTCGTGATGGAAGGCATATTTTTCTATAGCGGATTCGTGATGATCCTCTCCTTCCACCGGCAGAACCGCCTTACCGGCATCGGCGAGCAGTTCCAGTACATCATGCGCGATGAATCCATCCACATGAACTTTGGTGTGGACCTCATCAATGGCATCAAGGCCGAGAACCCCGAGGTGTGGACTTCCGAGTTCCAGAAGGAAATCAACGAGATGATCGAGCAGGCGGTGGAGCTGGAGATCAACTACGCGCAGGACTGCCTGCCCCGGGGTATCCTCGGCCTCAACGCCGGGCTTTTCCGCGACTACGTGCAGTACATTGCCGATCGCCGACTGGAACGTATCGGCCTGAGCAAACGCTACGACTCGAAAAATCCCTTCGAGTGGATGAGCGAGACCATCGACCTGGCCAAGGAGAAAAACTTTTTCGAGACAAAAGTCACGGAGTACCAGGGCGCCAATGCATTGAGTTGGTGAGGTGGAGAACGAACGGCGGCCTCGCAAAGGGGCCGCCGTTTTTTTATGGCGTGGTGGCAGAGCGTACTCCAAAGCGTCGGCTTGCCGACTTCCCCCTCTTACGCTAACACTCGGTCATGGGTATTCACTCCGACCAGTGGATTCGCCAGATGGCGGCCGACCACGGCATGATCGAGCCATTTGCCGAGGGCCAGGTGCGCGCGGCGGCGAATGGCTCGCGGGTCATCAGCTACGGCGTCTCCAGCTACGGCTATGACCTGCGCGTGTCCGACGAGTTCAAGGTGTTCACCGACGTCTTCAGCACCGTCGTCGATCCCAAGGCCTTCGATGAAAACTCCTTTGTCGACATGACCACCGACGAGTGCATCATCCCGCCCAACTCCTTTGCCCTCTCGCGCAGCGTCGAGTACTTTCGTATCCCGCGCGACGTCCTCACCGTCTGCCTCGGCAAGAGCACCTATGCCCGCTGCGGCATCATCGTCAACGTCACCCCCTTCGAGCCCGAGTGGGAAGGCCACGTCACCCTCGAGATCTCCAACACCACCCCGCTGCCCGCCAAGATCTACGCCAACGAGGGCCTCGCCCAAGTCCTCTTCTTCGAGGCCAGCGAAACCTGCGAAACCAGCTACGCCGACCGCGGCGGCAAATACCAAAGCCAAACCGGCATCACCATCCCCCGCATGTAATGCTCACCCACGAGAAAATCCCCGCCGGCGAGGCGGACAGTGACTGGCTGATGGTGGTGCTGCACGGGCTGGGGGACAGCATGGAGGGCTACCGCTGGCTGCCGGAGGCACTGGGGCTGCCGTGGCTCAACTACCTGCTCGTCAACGCGCCGGACGACTATCACGGTGGCTACTCGTGGTACGACTTCATGGACAACCCCGCCCCCGGCGTGCAGCGCAGCCGCGCGGCGCTCTTCGAACTGCTCGACGCCCAGCGCGATGCCGGCCATCCCGCCGGCCGCATTTTCCAGTTCGGATTCAGCCAAGGCTGCCTGATGACTATGGAGGTGGCGATGCGCTATCCGCACCAGCTCGCTGGCTGCATCGGCATCAGCGGTTACGTGCACGAGCCGGAGGCGGCGTTAAACGAACTCTCGCCCGTGGCAGCCGAGCAGGAAATCCTCTTCACCATGGGCACCTTCGACCCCTTGATCCCTGCGGAAAAAGTGAAGGGCCAGCTCAACCTGCTGCAAGCCGACGGCGGCCTGCAAATCGAGCCGCACGAGTTCGCCAAGGACCACACAATCGCGGGCGAGGAGGAGCTTTCTCTCATTCGCGGTTTCCTGGAAAAACAACGGGGAGACTGACGCGCTCCAGCCTGATTCGATCCGGATTATCCGTGCCCAGCCGCAACAAGGCGGCGTAGCGGCTGATGTCGCGGTTAACCGGGCCCAAACTGAAGCGAGCCTCCTTCGCCTGCCGTTCAATATCGCGCAGCGACAGGACGTCCAGTGCCACGGGGTCATCACTGAAACGAAGTTCGTTCATCACGGTGGTATATTGCAGCCGTACTTGTCCTCCGCCGGAGAACTGGCAGAGCAGCGCATCCACAATGTGGAGGCGAATCTTGGACCGAGTGGTGAGATACTCGACGGATCCATTTTTGTGAAAAGTCAATTGCCAGTCGTGTTTCTCATCGGGGCTGACAATGATCACTTGGGGATCTTCTTCTATTTTCTCATCCATCGCGTCGGTATGCGCCAAACCAAGGGCGCGCAGTGGCGGAAGGGCGTTTTCACTGTCTTCAGCTTCGTAGTAAAAGCTGTAGTCTCCTTTGATTCCGGGAGGAACAAGGGCAGCGAGTTTTCCGGATTTCAGCTTTTTTCCATAATCATTGATGGAGATGATGCCACGCTTGGCGGCCATGTGGTGGATGGCGGGCACGGCATTGTCCAGATGCACCTTCAAGTGTTTAAACCGGCGTGTGTTATCCACACTGCCCATAGCGAGGCCATGCAAACATCCATCCACACCCGCCCCGGTATGGTGGAGCAGTGAACTGATCTGGATGATGCTTGTGAAACGATGAGCCACCAGTCGTGTCAGGTGTGAGCGGGGACTGAATTTCAATTCGCCAAACTCGAGGTCTCCGCGTTCCAACGGCGCGACCAGTGCCTGGGTGTGGTAGATGCTGCGCTCGAAGCCGGCTTTCTCTGCGCCGGCCACCTCGACACCCAAGTCCTGCCCTACCCGAAAAAATCCCGAAGCATGTAAGTCTTCCCGAAACTTGTCCCAAATAACGATGTTTTTTCGTGGAATCCCCGCGTCGATAAGTGAGGCAACCACCGCACGGGCAACCTCCGGCCGGGTGCCGATCACTGGCCCGGGACCGGCGTTGACTTTCAAACCGATGACATCTTTGGGGGTCACCAAGCTTTGCCAGGCCGCCAGTGTGGAATCTTTTCCCGTCCAGCTGCGCACACCTGCGTCTACCATCCGGCGCACCTCCCTGGGCTGAGGTTTAAAATACGCACGACTGGTTGCGGGACGGCTGGCGGAGGCATTGTGAACCGCCACCACACGCACAGGCGGTTCGGCACTATTCACCGTTACAGACAGCAGGCACAGGCCGATGAGTGAATAACACGAATAACCCAACTTTGCCAAATTGAACCCCATTCGTTCCAATGCTTTGGCAGATGCTACCGCAAATAGTGGCGCAGACGATCAAAAAAGGATTCCCAGCCTTGGTCATGTTGGCCTTGACGGGGCTGTGGTTGGCATGTGGTCCCGCGGGGGACAGCGGCGCAGCCAAAGGTGAGCAGCTTCTCCGTGAAGGCAAGATCGCGGAGTCGGTGAAGGTGTTGCAAGTGGCTGCCTCGGAAAAGGGCGCTGACTGGCAAGTTTTCAATCTTCTTGGCATGGCGCAACAGCGCGCTGGAAATCGTTCCGCAGCCCTGCGGGCCTACAAGAAGGTCCTGAGCATGGCCGAGGCCGATGCTTCGCTCATCCACTCCGTGCTTCCCGTTCATTACAATCTCGGCCGTCTATACCTTGATGCCGGCAAGGCCAGCGAAGCCGCGCGCGAGCTGGCCACCTACACTTTGGGCAATGGCAAATCATTCGCCGGGTTTTACTGGCGCGGGACGGCTGAACTGATGGCCGCCCGCCAACTCAATCAAGCGGCCATGCTCGACCGCGCTGAATCCAGCTTGCGCAAGGCGATCGAATTGAAAAGTGATTCGGCGGAAGCCTTTAACCGCTTGGCTTTGGTTTACCTCCAGCGAGGAGAATCTGAGCGGGCACTGGCCAATTTTCAGCGGGCACGGCAGGTGGACGCAAAGTTTGCGCCCGCCATTTTAAACCTTGCTGTTTACCATCAAAAGCACAACACCACCGACACCGTCCAGTCACGCCAAAAGGCGTTGCAACTTTACATCGAGTACCTGTCGCTGGAAGGCGTGGATTTAGCCCGCAAGGAGGCGGCGCAACTGGCGCTCAATCGACTCAACCAGCAAATCAATCCCGCGGTACTGGCCGAGCTTGGGACGGACACCCAACAGCCCAGCACTCCGCCGCTGTCCGGCTTGGTGGAATCCAATGAGGTGGTCACGGTGCGATTTCCCCGTGCAGGTACGGGCCCAGTCCGCGGCACTATCGTGGGTGTTTACCCCACAAACGTTGCCAATCGCCTGACCATCCGCCCGCCCGTTGTGAATCCTCCCCCAAAGCCGCCGCCCGTGGTGCCGCCCAGCCCACCCGTGGCACCCAAGCCAGTAGCCGTGAAACAGCCTGTTGTTCCCGAGCCGCCCCCCCCCGTAAAACCCGTCACGCCACCCAAGCCCATTGCCGCAGCAAAACCCAATCCCGTACCCAAGCCGCCTGCCCCGGTCGTGGTCAAAACACCTGAGCCACCGGAATTCACCGAGACCCTGCCCAAGTTGCCCAGTATCTCCCGCTATAACTATCGCGACCTCAAACTGCCCAAGGCCGGCAACCGTCCGGAGGCAAACAAGCATTTCAAAAAAGGACTCTACGCCCACAAGCTCAACCGCATGGAGGAGGCCATGTCCCACTACCGTGCCTCTCTCAAGGCGGATCCCGCCTATCAACAGGCCTACGCAAATCTCGCCTTGGCCGCGCACCAGTCCGGCAACATGCCGGAGGCACTGCAAGCCTATGAAATGGCCCTAAACATCAACCCGCTTTCCCTCGATAGCCGCTACCACTTTGCCCTTGCCCTCAACAAGGCCGGTTACCACATCGACGCCGCCAACGAGCTGAACCGGTTATTGAAGGACTACCCCGATCTCCTGCGCGGGCATCTCCTGATGGCGAACCTATTTGACAAACACTTGGAGCAGCCGCGCCGTGCGCGCACGCATTACTCCAAGGTGATCCAGTTAAATCCATCCCACTCCGAGGCCCCCGGCATTCGCCAGTGGCTCAGCGAGCATCCCTGACCCCGCGACCATGGCGGGGCTGATTTCTCAGGAGACCCTCGAGCGGGTCCGCGCGGCAAGTGACATCGTGGAGGTCATTGGCAGCTACTTCCCTCTCAAGCGCGCGGGTGCCAATTTCACCGCCCTTTGTCCGTTCCACAAGGAAAAGACCCCCAGCTTCAACGTCCATCCCGGCAAGCAGATATTCCATTGTTTCGGCTGCCACAAGGGAGGCGATGTGTTCGCGTTCGTGCGAGAATATGAAAATATTGGATTTGTGGATGCGGTTAAACGACTGGCTGAGCGAGCCAGCATTCCACTGGAAATTGAGCAGTCCCCGGAGCAGGCAAAGCGGCGCGCGCTTCAGGATTCCTTGCGATCCATTCACGAGCAGATTGCCCGCCGCTGGCACACAGCGCTTTTAAACGAGGCTGGGGCCGAGGGCGCGCGCGGGTACTTGAAGCAACGCGGACTGAATGAGGATGACGTGAAGCAATTTCGCCTGGGCTACGCGCCGGATGATTGGGTGGACACGGTGAACTGGGCCCGGTCAAAGAATCACTCGGCGGAAATGATGGAAGAATCCGGACTCGTGCTGCGAAAGGAGGGTAGTGACCGGCGTTATGGGAGGTTTCGTGGCCGGCTGATGTTTCCCATCTGCGATGAGCAGGGGCGGGTGATTGGCTTTAGCGGCCGCGTTCTGGATCCAGAAGCCAAGGGTGCGAAATACGTCAACTCCCCGGAGACCCCGCTGTTCCGAAAAGGTCGGGTTATCTATGGGCTGGACCAAGCCAAGCGGCCCATGCTTGACGCCCAGCAGGCACTACTGTGCGAGGGTCAACTCGATGTAATTGCCTGTCATCGCGCGGGTGTCCGGAACGCCGTGGCTCCACAGGGCACGGCGTTGACCACGGATCAGTGTCGGCTGCTGCGACGATACGCGGATGAAGTGTTGCTTTGTTTTGACTCGGATGCCGCGGGACAAGCAGCGGTAGCCCGATCGCTCGATGCGCTGCTGGAGGCTGGCTTGGCGGTACGTGTGATGACCATCCCCGCGCCGCATGATCCGGACAGTTATATCCAAGAGCATGGTGTGGAAGCGTTCCGCGCGCGCATGGAGCAGGCCGAGGGATTTTTCGATTTTTACCTGAAACAACTTTGTCGGGAAAACGACACTGGCACGGACCGGGGGCGCCGGGCGGTCTTGCGCGCCATGGGCGAAGCAGCTCGCAAGGCCAATGACGAGGTGATGCTGGACCGTTGTGCGCAACAAACGGCCCTGGCACTTCAGGTGTCAGCGGAGGCCGTGCGGACGGAGTTTGGCAAGTTGAAGGTGCGCGGGCAGGCTGCACCGGCCAATGCTCCGGAAGTGTCCCCACTTGAACCCATGACGAGGCCGGACGCGCATGAATTCTGGCTTTTGTGCCTTGCGTTTTCGGATGGAACAGAAGCGGGCTGGCTTTCCGGGCGGCTGGAATTGGAATGGATTGCGCATGCAGGTGTGCGGGAAATTGTGGGGCACCGTTTGGCTAACGGACAATCGGGCGCGGCACTGGTGAACACGCTGGATAGCCCGCTGGCGGGACTTTTGACAGAAGCCCTAGCGGACCGGCGACCGGTGAAGGATGCGCCGACCGAGTTGGCCGGGTTGATCCGCAAACTGCGCGACCGCCATATCGACAGGCAATTGGCCCGGTTGACCCGCCAATTGGCCGTGCCTGGGCTCACGGCGGAAGATCTGGCCCGGCTGATGGGCGAGCGGCGGGACTGGCAACGGCGCAAGGAGGAGCCGGTGGCTTCATAATCGATTGCGCTTGTCCGGTCGGTCGGGCGCGTTAAACTCAAGGCCGTGTCATTGGTCATCATATTGCTCGTTGTGGGGGCGATCCTGCTGGCGGTAGAGACATTTCTTCCTGGCTTGATCGTTGGCCTTTGCGGACTGGCCTGTTGGGCTGCGGCCGTGGTGGTGGCTTATGCCAAGACCCCCTACGGGCACTGGGTGCTCTTGTTCGTGATTGCAGGAGGCGGCATTGGAACAATTCTTTGGTTTCGGTATTTTCCCCAATCGCGTTACGCGCAGTCCCTGATGCTGGACGACACCATTGGCGGGGAACCGGAGGCGGATCTTTCGTTGCTCAACAAACAGGGTGTGGCTCGCAGTGACTTGAGGCCGTCGGGAGTGGTTTCTATTGACGGTCGCCGAGTCGACGTGGTGACGGAAGGCGGCCTGATCGAGGCGGGAACGGAAGTGAAGGTTGTGAAAGTGACCGGCTTGCGAGTGGTGGTGCGGGCGGTGGCCTGACTATAATTTGTCTGGCGCCGAGACGGCGTTGGGATTACAAGACAGAAAATTCAACGGAATAAAATATGATACTAGCCAATAGCATTCAACTTGCCCTTGTAGCCGTCTTGCTCGTGGTCGCCCTGGTGGTGATCGTGATCGTTTGGAATTTTTTCAGCGCTTGGTTGCGGGCGATGTTTTCCAAGGCACCAGTCACCTTTACCACGTTGATTGCCCTTCGCTTGCGGCGTGTGCCCGTGGGTTTGGTGGTGGATCAGCGGATCACAGCCGTCAAGGCGGGCATTCCATTGGAGGCCGACCAGCTCTCGACCCATTACTTGGCCAATGGAGATATCTCGATGGTGGTGGCAGCGCTGATTGCGGCGCAAAAGGCGGGGATTGAACTGAACTTTGACCAAGCCTGTGCGATTGACTTGGCGACACGTCAAACGGACAAGAACGTGCTGGACGCCGTGATGACCTCGGTCAACCCGCGGGTGATTGATTGCCCCGCACCTGATTCGGCCACGCGACAAACGATTGATGCCGTGGCGAAGGATGGCATCCAGTTGCGCGCGCGCGCGCGGGTAACCGTGCGGACGGCACTGGATCGTTTCGTGGGCGGCGCGACTGAGGAAACGATCATCGCGCGGGTGGGCGAAGGCATCGTGACCACCATTGGTTCGGCGGCCACCTACAAGGACGTGCTGGAAAATCCGGACCAAATCTCGACCATGGTTTTGACCAAGGGGCTGGACTCAGGGACAGCCTTCGAAATTCTGTCGGTGGACATTGCAGACGTGGATGTGGGCGCGAATGTCGGTGCCAAGTTGCAAGCCGAGCAGGCGGAATCCAACAAGCTGGTGGCACAAGCTCAGGCTGAGGTTCGGCGTGCGGCGGCAGTGGCCACAGAACAGGAAATGAAAGCGCGCGTACATGAGATGCAGGCCCGGGTGGTGGAGGCTGAGGCGCAGGTACCACTGGCCATGGCCGAGGCGTTCCGCAACGGCAATCTTGGCGTGATGGATTATCTCCGCATGAAGAACTTACAGGCTGACACGGGGATGCGCACGAGCATCGGCGGTGCCGGTGACGAGGCTGAATCCACCGGAAAGGAGTAAATGACGGCTTGGCTGGATAGCCTGACCCCGTGGACCGCGGGTATGGTAGCGGCTTTCGATGACTGGGGGATTCTCATTTTCCTCATCGTCGCCATTCTCTCAAATTTCTTTGGCAAAAAGGAGGAGGATGAGGAACTGGAAGTGCTTCCGGAGGGAGGGGCGCATGAGTTTCCCTGTGACCAGTGTGGGCGCAGTTTCCAGACTCCCGAAGCCCTTCACCAACACCAGAAAGCCAAGCATAGTCACGCTCCAGTGCCCGCGGGCCAGCGGCAGCAAGTAACCAGTTTGGAGGCGGAATTGCAGAGGCTGCTTTCCGGCAGTGCGGCACCGTCTCATGAGATTCCACCGCCTTTGGAGGAGCCGAAGCCGCCGGTTGTCACGCCTCCTCCGGTTTTAAAACCAAAAAAACCGAAGAGAGAACCCAAACCTGAACCAGCGGCGGGACCACTGCACAAGGCGCGGGAAGCCTTTGAATCAGCCAGCCAGATTCATGAGAAGGTGGCCGAGAAACTCAGGCAATCGCACGAGCACGTGGAGATGCCTGTGGAGGGAAAGAATAGCTCCGCGGAATTGCGCAAGGTGGTGGAGATGATCCGCCAACCAGCCACCGCCCGACAGGCATTCGCCGCATCGGTTATCTTGGGATCACCGAAGGGACTTGAGTAAACCGTTGGGATTTCTGGGTTGGCTCAATCCACAAAAGCCAGCTCGTTGGAGAGCAGGAGTACCTGCACATATTTCTCCCAGTGGGTCAGGGGCTTGGCCTTGAAGGATTCTCCCTCGAATTCGTCGGAAGCAGTCCACTCGGTGACCAGCTTGGAGGCGGCATTGCTTTCGATGGCCTGCTTGACCTCGTCAGTGACCCGGATAACGGGATTCCAACTGAAATTGTCCTGATAGATATAGTTGCGACTGGTGACGACGAAGTCAATCATGTCGCCACGCTTGACGGTGATATTGTTCGCGCTCGCGCCACGACGCCCGCGCTTGGCGTCACCCTTCCAGAGTTGCTTGCCGAAGCGGTCGTAACCCCGGCCCACCTGGCTGTGCACGATGAAACCCGATACGCCGTCCCACGCGCGGTCCAGCGCATCCTTCTCCGCCTTGGGGCGATCTTTGTAGTTTTCCCAAACTTCCTTGGCCTTGTCGTCGAGGAAATGCTCGAGCGTGCCGCTGATGTTGACGGTGGTGTCACGCGGTGCGACCCACCGCCGGATCACGGCGTGGTTTTGGCCGGGATGCCCCTCCCGGGCAGCCAGATGCATGTTGCCAAACTGGGGGTCGGGCCGGCGGGCGCTGCCCTGCCAGATCTTGCCATCCGTGTAGGGGAAGCTGAAAAAGCGGACGGTGGCGATTTTGGCCTGCTCGTTGTAGACCGCTGAACCATAGCCGTTGTACCACGTGTTCACGTTGCCCATGACCGTTGGGCGCCCGCCTGTTTCTTCCGCGATGAATCGTTCGCCCAGCTTCACCTCAATGGGTTCAGGGTCGCGCTGGAACACGAGCCGGTATAGCATGGCAATGCGCAGCCGGTCGTCCGCCGCGGTCCGAAACTCGGGCCGGTTGACGAGCTTGGAGGATAGGTCAGCAATCAACGGGCTGTTCATCATGAACAGCGCCTGCTGGGCCACCGTGGTCTTGGCGCGCGCACCGGCGGTAGCGTCGGGATTCGCAAAGTCGAACGTGGTGAAAATATCGTCAAGATTGCGCCGGTCAATGTACCCGTAAATGGTGCGGCGATAATTGGGACTCTCGCCGGAGAGCTTGATGGGGCGGCCGCCCATGGTGGTGTCAATGCGGCCGCTGACGCTGAGCAGCCCATCTCGGAACGCCTCAAAGCCCAAGCGCCGACGCGAGGTCTTGAACAGGAACATGTTGTCCGGATCCTTGCGGCTGTAGCGGGGGTTGTCGTCGCTGGACTGCTGGTAGGTGTTGCTGGTCAGAACCAGCCGGTGCAACTTCTTCATTGACCATTCCGGACCGCCTTGGTTGCCCATGAAATAGGCGGCCAGCCAATCGATCAGTTCCGGATGGCTGGGAGTCTCTGCACGCAGGCCAAACTCATTGGGCGTGTTAACGATGCCGCGCCCAAAGTGGTTGAGCCAAATGCGGTTGGCCATCACTCGCGCTGTCAACGGATTATCCTTGCTGGCAATGGCCTCGGCGAGCTGGAGTCGGCCACTGGTGTCATTGGGAAATGGCTGGCGGTCTTCGCCGGAAAGAATCTCAAGGAACTGCCGGGGCGCCTCGTCGCCGCGCATGCCGCGGTTACCCTTGATCATGATGCGTTCGTTGGTGGGCCGATTCTTGTCCTCCAGCACCATGGCCCGGGGTGGCGAGCCGTTGTGGTTCTTCTTCAGGTCCTCAATCTTGGATGTGAACTTCTGCTGCTCCTGTCGCTCCAGCCCTCCATCCATGCGCTTGATCCGGTCAAAGGGATAATCCGCCGGCGAACCATTGCCGTAGATGACGCGTCGAATGGGTTCCCACATGACGGTGGTTTCCTTATTCGGATATTTAAATTCCAGCTTTTTCTCGGCATCGGCCAGTGAGTTGGGCTTGCTGAGATCCGGGTCAGCAGCCACCTTGCGCTGGTACAGGCCAATGACCTGGCGCCACATGACGTCTGCTTGGTTGAAGAGTTGCTGATATTTTATGGCGGCTTGGTTGAGGCTCGAGGGGGGGGTTTCCACGAGGTACTGCTTGACCAAGGGGTTGAGTTTCCGGTTGCCCTTGCGCTTGGCGTCATCCTCCAGAATCTTGGCCGCGACTCGCCTCACTTGGCGCTGGAACTGGGCCTGGGCAGGGGGTAACTTGGCATATGCCACCCATGGCCCCATCACCGGATCGTCCTCGCGCTTGCGGTTGAGGTAACGCTGCCAGTTCTCGGCAATTTCAGCCTTCAGCTTGAATTTCTTGGTCTTATCACGAAACTCGCCCTTGTTGCGGCCAATTTCCTTGTCATTGTCTGAGAATTCCTCCGCCCAAGTCATGTAACGAAAGGCGTTGGTGCGGCTTTGGTTTTCCCACTCGTAACGAGTGCGCAGCTTGAACTGCTCGTGCTCGTATTCCATCCCGGCAAGCTTGGCTTGAAATTCGCGGTATTCCGGGTTGGCCAGAAACCCGTTGGTGTTGGCGTCCTCGATGAGGATGGGCTTGTTCTCCTCGCTGGGTTCCTGAGAACTGTTGAACACGCCGTAGAGCGAGTAGTAGTCCGCGGTCGGAACGGGATCAAACTTGTGGTTGTGGCAGCGGGCACAGTAGACCGAGAGGCCCAGTGCACCGCGGGTTACTACGTCGATGCGGTCATCGATAACTTCCTCGTTGCTGCGGTCGCGCCGTCCCAGCGTCAGGAAGCCCATGGCGGCCAGATTGAACTTGGGCGCGTTCTCATCCTTTTCCAGCACACGGTCGGCAGCGATCTGTTGCTTTAAAAACTCATCGTAGGGCATGTCGGAATTCATCGCCTGAATGACCCAGTCGCGGTAGGTCCAAGCGTAGATGAACTCGCTGCGGCGTCCGCGGCGATTGCCTTCGCCGGTGGTGTCGGCATAGCGGGCGACATCCAGCCAGTATCGGCCCCATCGTTCACCATAGTGTGGAGAGGCCAGCAGGCGATCCACCACCTTGTCCCAGGCCTCGGGATCTGTATCGTTCACAAAGGATTGCACCTCGGCATATGTCGGGGGAACGCCCAACACGTCGTAATAGGCACGTCGAATCAACTGCTGCCGGTCCGCCGGACGGGAGGGCAGCATACCTTGTTCCTCTAGCTTGCGCAGGACGAAGGCATCGATGGGATTGTCCTGAGCCCAGTTGCGGAGCTTGCCGCCGTAAATGGAACGGGGATCCGGAATGTCCGGCATTTTGACCGGTTGAAAAGCCCAGTGTTTCTTGGCCTTTTCCCGGTCGGCCAGACTCTTGATGACAGCGGCGTTGTTGCCACCGCGGGGGTCCGGCGCGCCCATGCGCACCCAAGCCTCCAGATCCGCAATCTGCCCCTCGGTCAGCGGCTGGCCACTGGGGGGCATGGGATCCACGGCGCTCTTGACGCGCTTGATGAACAGGCTGCCATCGGGGTCACCCGGCTTGAGGGCGGGGCCGGAATCACCACCGGCAACCATGCCCGCCTTGCTGTCAAGGTACAGGTCCGCCTTCGCCCGTGAATCAGCACTGTGACACTCGTAGCAGTTGTCCACGAAAATTGCGCGAATTTTGGATTCAAAGAATTCGGCCTGCTCCTTGGTGATTTTCTCGGCCGCGGACATTTGCAGCGCGGCCAGCACTGCTACGGCGAGGAGGTTGCGGAGACAATTATCCTTCATGGTACTCCTTGGATTGAGTTTAAAATCAAGTCCGCGCACGGCCTTAGGCGAGGATTCCCTTCACCACTTGGCCGCCATCGGGTTTCTTGCGGGTGGGCTCGGTGAGCCGCATCTCGCGGCCGCCCGCCCGGAAGGTCAATTTTTCATGGTCGAAGCCCATAGTGTGAAGAATCGTGGCATGCAGATCCTTCACGTGGACTTTGTTTGTCGCCGCGCTCCCTCCCAGGGCATCGGTTTCACCAAAGGCCGTGCCGCCCTTGATGGCGCCGCCGGCAAACCAAGCACTCATGGCCTTCGCGTTGTGGCTGCGGCCATTGCCGCCATCTTCGGTTGAACTGCGACCAAACTCGCTGGTGAGATAAATCAACGTGTCTTCAAACAGGCCGCGCTCCTTCAAGTCATCCATCAGGGCACCGATGGCCGGATCAATCTCGCCCGCCAGTTGGCGGTTGCGATTCGGGATGTTGTTGTGGAGATCCCAGCCGCCCTGCCAGAGTTGCACAAAGCGCACACCCCGCTCCATCAACCGGCGCGCGATGAGGAACTGCCGTCCCTGCCGTGTGCGGCCGTAACGATCCAGTGTCTCGTCCGATTCACCGGCAATGTCGAAGGCGTCCTTGGCATCCGTTTGCATGCGGTACGCCAGCTCGAAGGTGCGGATTCGGGCCTCCAGTTCCGCATCAGCCTGCCGTTTTTGCTTGTGAATCTCGTTGAGCTTGAAGAGCAGATCCAGTTGCTTGCGCTGGTCGCGGCCGGAGGTGAAATCACTCCTGATATTCTTGATGATGTCCTCGATGCGGGTGTTCTGAGAATCCACATAAGTGCCCTGCAATGCGCCGGGCAGAAATGCCGCGCGGAAATTCGCCGCGTCGGGCATGCCGCCCGGTTTCAAGGCGATGAAACCCGGTAGATTTTGGTTCTCTGTGCCCAGACCATAGAGTACCCAACTCCCCACGCTGGGCCGCACCCGGTCCAAGTCACCCGTGTTCATCAGGATTCGCGCGGGGCCGTGTGCGGGGGCGTCGGTATAGACGGAGCGTACCACGGCCGTATCGTCCGCATGACGTCCGAGATTGGGCCACACTTCGCTCAACTCCAGTCCGCTCTTGCCGTGCTTCTTGAATTCAAACTGCGGTGCCAACAGGGTGCGGTTGCCCGCCTTGGTGCCCGGATTTGCGCCGCGCTTGCCCTTTTGCATCAATTCCGGCTTGGGATCCCAGTTGTCCAAGTGCGGCATGGCACCCTCCATGTAAATATGGATTACCCGTTTCACCTTCGCTTGGCCAGCGATGGGGGGAGTCTTCGGTGCCAACGGGTTGCCTGCTGACTGTGCCCGCGCCTCATTCTTGAACTGATCCTGCATCAGGCCCGCCAGTGCCACCGCACCGAAGCCATTGGTCATCCGGCCCAGCCACTCACGGCGCGTCTGGAAATAATCCTCCAAGCGCGGCTGGTGGTCTCTGGGATCGTACAGCTTGTAGTCGAATTCGTTGCTCATGTTTACGGGTATTTTGTGGAGTATTCCTGCAGACAATGTAGCAGCTTTTTGCGCGGATGCAATCATGCTTTGGGAGCCTTGGGGATAACTCGCCCCACTCCGACATTGCCATTGCCCGTCGCCCCGTTACTCTTTGGCCATGCGTTGGATTGCGTTTTATCTGCTGGCTACTGTTGCCGTGGGTGCCGCCGAGGGAAACATTGTCAAGGTGCTGCCTCATTATCTCGATGAAAAGGGCCGGCATACCGATGGTGCTTCTCTGTTGCACCGCGATGTATACCAGCGAAAACTGCGCGAAGACCCCAGCCTGATCCATGCCCTGCGATTTGACATCAAGTGGAGCGCCGCCGATGTCACCCAAGGAAAGCTGCGGGTGGAGATTCGCAGTTCCAAGGCTGGTGTGCCCGTGAAGGTGTTCGAGGCCCCCGTGAAGCCTGCCAAGCGGACCCACTGGACCAGCGTACTCATTAATCCTAATGAATACAAAAAGTTAGGAAAAATGGAGTCATGGCGTGTCACCCTGCTAGACGGAGGCACTATCTTGGTGGTGCAAAAATCGTTCCTTTGGTAATTCACTGTTCCCCCGCTGTTCCCAGCATTGGTTTATGGCCGTGAACAACCTGTGCCCATATAAAAACAACTCCCCCGTGATTCCCCGCGGAGTCCTGTTACAAACAGCCTCGATGGTTTCGGGGAATCGCCAGTCTGCCACTAGGGACGCAACGGGCTGGTGCGCCGCGGACACACGAGGAGGGGTCAGGGCCGCACGGTGCCGTCGCGTGTCTTCCTTTTGGCTCTGAAAAAAATCCACATGGTCTCACCTTGGGTTCAAAAGACATGACGGCACCGGTGTGTGTTGTCACCTAATCGTCGCAAAAACAACATCGACGAAACCATCCTGCTGGCTGAACCTTACGCCATGGCGAAGCCCAAGCCCACAATTCTTATCCTCTGCACTGGCAACAGCTGCCGTAGTCACATGGCCGAGGGCATCCTACGCAGCCTTGTCGGCGACATGCTGGATGTCCGGAGTGCCGGCAGTGCACCGGCAGGCTATGTTCATCCGCTTGCCATTCGGGCCATGATGGAAGTCGACATCGACATCAGCGAGCATCATTCCAAGTCGTTGGAGGAGTTTTTGAAGGCTGAAGTGGAAACAGTCATCACCGTTTGCGGCAATGCCGATGCTGCCTGCCCCATGTTCCCCGGTCAGATTCACCGTCATCATTGGCCCTTTGATGATCCCGCCAAGGCGGATGGTTCCGAAGAGGCCAAGATGGGAGTCTTTCGCCGAGTGCGGGATGAGATCAAGACCAAGCTGGAAGCTTATGCCCGCGAACGTATTGGTGAGAGGGATTAAAAGGGGCCGGAACCTAATAGAAGTAGAAAAGCATGAAGACCGCGCAGGCTGCGAGGAGGCCGGCCCAGAACAAGTCTTCACGAAGCAGGCTGTAGGCGCGTCCCTTGGTTGCCGCGGAAAGAACGACCTTGAACATGGAGTCCAGGAACATGATGAAAGTCCACACCGATGCCACCACCGCGGCCGCCATGGGGGATATAAGCTGACCAGTCATCAGAACCGCAAGCAGGGCAAAGAGCAGCAGTGAGCCGATGAGCTTCATGCCGAAGAGTTGAAGGTCCGCCGGGCGCGTGATGCCCAGGCCCACCCAAGTCATCTTGGCCTTTTCCTCGTCCACTGTGCCGAGTCGGCTGACAAAAACATTAGCAGCCACCGCGCAAAGGAAGGCGATGAACACGGTGTGGAAAGGGTTGAGTGTGGGCCCGAAGTGCCTGACCAATTCCCCTTTCGGGTCCACGCTGGCCTCATACAGCGACGGCAAGCCGTAGGCGACGATGACCCCTGTCAGGATGGCGGCCAGACCACCCGCGGGAGTCGCACCGCGCCAAAGCATGCCCAGCAGAAACGCGGCCACCACGCCAGAGACCAATCGACCCTGATGGGAAATGACATACTGCATGAACGGTTCCTTGGTGTTGGGGTTGAAGATGAGGATGGTCAATGCCGCCGAGCCGACCACTAGGAAACCGATAATCCACTTGCCCATGCGCACCAACTGCTCATCGGAGGCCTTTGGATTTTTAAACCGTTTGTATAGGTCGAAGGTAATAAGAGTGGCGGCTGAATTCATCATGGAATCGACGCTGGAAAGAATGGCGCCAATGAGGCCAGCCGCCACTAGACCTACCAGCCCGGGAATGGCCAGCGGAGCCACCACCTCGCGCATCAGCATGGGGAAGGCGGTGTCACCGTCCAGTTGCACACCGGGCATCTGCTGTTGGAACAGGTAGTAGGCGGCAATGCCCGTGCCGATGGAGACAAAGGGAATGAGGAGCTTGAAGAAACCAGCGGCGATGATGCCCGTGCGTGCTTCACTCAGGGAGCGCGCCGCCAAGGCCCGTTGCACAATGAACTGGTTCGCGCCCCAGTAGTAAAAGTGAAGGATGAGCAGGCCACTGAGCACCCCGGTCCAAGGGAACTTGGGGTCGTTACTTTTCTTGTAAAGATGCAGCAGGTCACGGCCGGGGGTGAGGGTTTCCAATTTACCCTCGTCAAATTCCACCATGGTGGCCCAACTGCCAATCAACTCGTGGTTGAATGTGCACCAGGCGACAATCAGCATGCCCAGCAAGATGAGAACGGACTGGATGACATCCGTGATGATCACCGCGCGCAGGCCCCCCACGATGGTGTAAATGCCGGTGACAGCCGCCATGATGAGAATGCCCCAGATGTACTTTGACTGGTCAATCTCCACCCGCGTGTAACGGCTCCATTCCTTTTCAAGTTGCCGACCGCGTTCGGACAACTCCTTCGGGGGTTTGGCTTCTCCATCCGAACCGCTCAACTCGGCATTTAATTGCTGCCAAGTGCTCCTTATTTTTTCCTGGCGCGGAGTAAGGCTTTCACGTTTCAGCGTGCTTTCCAAGGTGCCTGAGTTTGAGAGGGTCCTCACGCGCGAGGCGAACTGGGCGTCCTGAATTTCCAGCTCGCTGACCATGAGGATGTTCACGGCGCGCGAGCCGAAATAAAACGCCGGCAACATCATCACGGCCACAATGATGCCGACCATGATGATGGAGTAGGCTACTCGGCTGCGGTCGTCGTAACGGCGGCCGAGGTAATCGGATAACGTGTAAACGTGCAGCTTGCGGTAAACAGGCAGGAAAAAGTAGCACAGCAGCAACAGGCCAGCGATGGCCGTGATTTCCAAGTGACTGATGACAAACCCCGCAGTGAAGCCCACTGCCATCATGCCCGCCATGTGATTGGCCGAGACGTTGGAGCCAAAAATGGAGCCAGCCACCGCCCACCACGGCGTGTCCTTGCCGGCCAAAAAATAATCCTGGGAGGACTTTTCACGGCGCCCCACCCACAGGCCCACGGCCATCACCGCCAGTAGGGAGCCAAAAAAGACAATGAAATCCGCCCGCAACAATATGCCATCGGCCAACATTCGCCCCGCAAAACAAGCCAACTTGCCCTGATTGGCAAGAAGAATCAGTCCCAGCCCGTTGCTGGAACGATGTTATTTACCCGCAAATGGCAACCCACCCAAGCTTCACAACGATGCCATTGTTGTATTATACAGGGGCAAAGAGAGGATGGATGCCAATTAATAGGCCACCTCTTACTGCCGCCGAGGCGGAGCGGGGCGGATGTAGTTTTTGTTCTCGGCAACAATTTCGCCGATGGGGCTTTTAAATCGAAGGCGAAGGGGCACGGTATGGGCATCGTCGCTGAACCAAATCTGGAGTTGTGCCCCCTTGCCTTGGTTGAAGATGCCACGGAAATTGCCTAAGTCCGGTTCCACCAGAAAAGTGCGAAAGGTATCCTGCCCAATCCTAATGTTCTCACGATGCTTGACGCGCGCGCTCATGGCATAGCTGGACTTGCCGTCGGTGACGGTCCATTGCACCTTGCCGCCGGCGTCAAAGTTCATTTCCCGAAAGGCATAAATCATGCTCAACGGATCGTAATAACTGTCCGGCAGGGCAATGGGCTCGCCGGGTTCACCGCCATTCAGGCGGCGCCGGACGGTTGTACCGTTGGAATCATCGAACACCAACTGCACCGTGCGTTTGCCGCGCAGTGGGATGACCTCCGTATTCTGGTAGGCCAGCGTTCGCTTGAAACCGCTGTCCAAGGTGGCATTTGCCTCGTATCCAAAGGCGCCGCCCATGGCGGTCAACCGCAGCGAAAACCGCCAGGGTGCATCCGCCGACTCGCGCGGCTCCACTTTAAAAATTCCTTCGCCAATCGGTGCCTTGGCAAAGCGGAGGGTGTATTCCGCCAGTTCGCCGGCGGCAAAGCTGCGCTCGCGTGGCTTTGTTCCAGGATGCGTGGCATTGGTGGACAGTACCATGTTGGTTCGGACTTTCGGGCTCTGCCGGAAATTTGTGCGACTGGGTGAGAGAAGCACCACGGTGCCCCAAGCGAGCAGGAACAGTACGGCCATGTAAACGAACACACGCAACAGCTTGCGGAGAATGTATCGCATGGATGCCGGCCGCTCCTTGGGTTGGCCGGGGTCATTCATAGCTGTTTGAGGGAGCCTTGTCAGGCCGTTTTGTGGCGGGCTCGCCGTTGCTGCAGCCGGCGCGCCAGCAGAAAGGCCAGCTCCAGGCTTTGCGCGTAGTTCAGGCGCGGGTCGCAATAGGTTCGGTAGCGCTGCGCAAGGTCTGCCTCGGATAATTCCTGCGGACCACCCGTGCATTCTGTCACGTTTTCACCCGTCATTTCAAAATGAACCCCGCCAAGGATGCTCCCGGCTGCGTCATGCAAGTCAAAGGCTGCGTTCAGTTCCGCAATCACGTTTTCAATGCGGCGAGTTTTGAGGCCGGCTTGTGTCGTCGTGGTATTGCCATGCATGGGGTCGCAGGCCCAAGTCACCTCATGGCCAGCTTCTCGAACGGCCGCTACCAATGGCGGTAATTTTTCATGGATGGCATTCGCGCCCATTCGCGTAATAATCAGGACGCGCCCCGGTTGGTTTTCGGGATTCAGGGTGGCTAGCAAATCCTCCAGTTCATCCGGCGTCATGGTCGGACCGGCCTTGATCCCCACGGGGTTGCGAAGGCCTCGACAATATTCCACATGCGCGCCATCCCGTTGCCGTGTGCGTTCGCCGATCCATGGGAGGTGCGTGGCCAGATTGTACCAGCCGCCGTGATCTCGTTCAGTCTGGGCCTCCTCCCATGCCAAATGCAGCGCCTCGTGGCTGGTGAAGAGTTCCACCGTTTGCAGGGCTTCACTTCCCACCGCGCCAGTGGCTTCCATGAACTCCACCGCGTCAAGGATTCGCTCCACCAAGTCTTCATATTCCGCACGGTTATCCGTGCTACGAACAAAGGCCAGATCCCAGTGATCCGGATGATGAAGGTCCGCGAAACCGCCA
Source organism: Verrucomicrobia bacterium UBA6614 (assembly GCA_002433235.1). Classification (GTDB taxonomy): domain Bacteria; phylum Verrucomicrobiota; class Verrucomicrobiia; order Limisphaerales; family UBA1100; genus UBA6614. Next base: position 39,340 of record DJHS01000018.1, on the reverse strand, counting down.
TCAATTAGTGCGCGGGCATAATTCAGCGTTGCCGCGGCAAGATGATGCGCCCGCACAAGGCGCTGGGGATTCGCCGCGCGGGCGCTCGCAACGGGCGCGATGTCGTTTACCAAGTCGCCACGATAAGATGGCAACTCCAATCCCTCGACCGTTTCCGTGTCCTGAGATCGCGGCTTGGCAAACTGGCCCGCCATACGCGCCACACGCACTACCGGCAGGCGCGCGCCCCAAGTGAGCACCAAGCTCATCTGCATTAATATCTTCAGTTTACCCTCGATCGCCGCACGATTGCAGTCGGCAAAACGCTCGGCGCAATCTCCGCCCTGCAATAGGAACGCCTCCCCGCGCCCGGCAGCGGCCAGATGATCCCTCAACTTGTCCACCTCGCCCGCATCCACCAGCGGCGGCAGCGCGCGCACCTCTGCCAAGGCCGCCTCCAGCGCCATTTTATCGGTATAAATCGGCTGCTGCCTGACTGGCCGGGTCCGCCAACTGTCCAAACTCCACTCCACGCAGCCCCACCGATATCTCGCTGCCAGTCCTCCGCCAATGAAAAACGGTCGGCATCGAACTCACTATATTAGTGAGTTAGTGCTTGAATGTTGCCGCGCATTCCACGATGAATTCAGTGTCTTCTGGCAACCCGATGCAGACAGTCTTCACACTTTTTCTGGTGGTTTGGGGCGCGACCCTTTTGCGGTTTGCACCCAATCCTGGCAATTTGGGTGTACAACTCATCGGCTTGGGGCTCCTGTGGTGGACGATGCAAATTGTCCGCACACCGCCAGGCAGTCCGGGCCGGTGGTGATTTATTCCGACTTTTTAATTAATTCCAAGGTGCGTCTCAGCACGGTGTCTTCGCTCGCGCGCAGGTCGGCGATGGTTCGAGTCACGGGGTGATCGGGAATGATTCCGCGATCCTTGGGAAAATTGCCCACGGGGGTTTGGTTGCGATACAGGATGATGGGCACGCCGAGCTGGCACAGGGTGTGGGGCAGCCGAAACAGGATTGTATTTCCCGCGGTGTAGGCAAACCGGTTGCCACCCGTCTCTTCGCCCACGAACGTGACGTTGTCATTGTTCGCCGCCAGACTGCACAGGGTTGCCCCGCCGGAATGGGTGAGGCCGCCGGTGAGAATCCAGAGTCGGCCCTTGAATGCGTCATCGCGCGGCTTGCGCAGGGGGGTATCAGCCAGTTGTAGTTGATTGTTGGCGGCCAGGTTGGGTTTAAAATCCTTGGCCAAGTCTTTTTCAATAAACTTTTCCGTGCGCCGATCCAGTTCACGCCGGTCCATGTATTTTTCCAGTGGAATTTCCAAGGTCAGGGTGGACGCCAATGCGGGGTCGCGAAACGGTTTTTGGGCGAGGAAACCGAACAACCTTGTCTCGCGGCCTTCAACCCCCCCTTCGTTTTCACGGACATCCACGATCAGGTTTTTGATTCCTGGTTTCGCTTTTAAATCCGCAAAGGTTTTCTTTAAAAAATCATGGTATTTTTGCCTGCCCTTGCGGCGGGCGCCGACATCGAACGAATTCACGGTCAGGAGGGCCGTGGAGTTGCCCAGTTCGCGAAAGGAGTAGTTCTTTTTCCGACCCGTATTAGTGTGTCGTTGAGTCAGCTCTTCGCGCAGGGTTTCACCATTCACTCCGGCCAGTCGAACGGTTTGCGCCTCATGCTTGCCGTGCGGGAGATAATCCACCTCGAACATTATGCTCCCCCCGATGTTGACCAGATAATGAAACGAGAATTCCATGTCGAGAATGCGATGTTTCATCGTCACATTCCGGCCATCGGCGCGCACGTAGGGCATCAACTGGCGCAAAATCTCCGTCATGGGACGCCGATTAATGGACTTGATTTCGGCACCCAAGGGGATTGGCCCCACCGTCTGGTCCACATGCACCCGTCCGCCAAGGAAGATCAGGGGCAGTGGAAACATCTCTCGCTTGTTCCCCAAGGCATCGAGTGTGCGCTGCGGCAGATCAAAATAGGTGTGTCCGCATTTGGCGAGTTCGACCACCGGCGCAGCCCGGAGATAAAACTCCCGCCGTGTCGCCGGCTTGTTAAAGGAGTCGGACAATTCATCAAGCGCCTTGTCCATCTCCTTGTGGGAAGTATGCAGGTAAAGGCCCGCATGCAATTGCTCCAGCGCGGCGCGCAGAACCCGGCAATCCTCACGCAACTGGGCAACAGTAAATTGCTCCTCCAAGGCCGGTGCCAAGCGCTTGGCCGCCTTCGCCGGAACGCACAATCCGGCAACGAATAGGCCGATTCCCAGCCAGAAACGGAAAAATTTCATAACGCTTTAATTCGTCTTGCGTGGTGTCCCGTCAGGGTTCCAGCCATCTTCCGTGAGATCCATCTGGGTGCCGTCCTTGTTCCACTCCAAATGCCGCACCTCGGCCCCCTTTTCCCAAGTGATCTCAAATGATTTTGTCCCGTTTTGATACCAACCCCGTGCCACGCCGTGGCGAACGTCACCCTTGAAGGGCGTCTCGCTGGTGGTTTTGCCTCCCTCGTACCATTCCGTGCGCATGCCCTCTTTTTTGCCGGCACGCCAAGTCATTTCCCAAGCCTTCTGGCCGGTCTTGTACCAGTGGGTTTCCAGCCCATCGCGTTCACCATCCACATAATGGCGAAGGGTCATGGTCTTGCCGTTGGCGTGCCATTCCGTGAATTTCCCCTCGGGTTGTCCCTCCTTCCAAATGGCACTGAACTCGGGTTGGCCATCGTCGTACCAGCCGGAGGCAGGCCCATCCAGTTCTCCGTCCACGTGATGCAACACCCGCATTTTTTGACCATTGGGAAACCACCAAGTCTCGGCTCCTTGCGCCAAGCCCTTGCGGTAAGTCATTGTGCCGGCCGGATTGCCGTTCCAATGCCACCAGCGTGACTGCCCTTCACGCAAGCCGTCCTTGAAGGAGGTCTCAATCAGGCCCTCGGCACCATCCTGCTCGTAATAATCCATCACCCTGCCGGTGTAGGTGGCGTTTTGATCTTCCAGCCGTGCGCGACCATCATCCCCCACCTCCAGCCACTCGGCCCAGGCAAGAGGTGGCTCCTGTTCCCCGGCGGTTGCGGTTGCCTTGCGGATGTCATCCTTGCCGGATGCCTTGGAGGCGTCATTCTTGAGTTTCGCTGGCCCACAGCCGGGAAGGCAGGCCAGCGAAACTGCTGCCACGAGGACAAACAGGTGGGGTCGATTCATCGGCGCGATTGTAACCGGTTTTGGCTGCGGGTCAATTTCCCTTCAAGGGAGAAACTAGGGGCTGAATCTCGAAAACCACGTACGTTCCGTTTCGGACGTGGCTTATTTGAAATTGCCGGCCGTTGCCTGTCACTACTGATGCCTTTAAAACACCATCCTGAAACGACATGGAAACCGTGGAGCCCGGATCATCAACGATCTGCCCCCTGTAGCTCTTGGTCGGCAGTATTCCATCATCAATCTTGTCCAGACGCGCGGTGACCTCCAGTCCCTCGAACAATGTCAGCCGCAGCAAGCCACCTTGGTTCGCAATGTGTTGAACCCCCGGTGCGTTTAATTGCGTGAACCGATGTTGCTTGGAAGCTGCACGTTCCGGGAAATCAGCCGGGATTTCCTCGGGTGCCATCTTGGCAAACAATTCGGGGGGATCCCCAGCGTCCCCGGAACCACAACCCATCATTAAAATCGATGCCATCAGGCAAACCATCCGCCACAGACAAGGCCGATATGGCGCCAGTTCAACCCTTCGGTTCATAAGATTCCTCGGTGAGAATTTCCAACATGCGAATCCAGTTGTCGCCATGCTTGAGAACCTTAAGATCGCTCCACGGCGGGGCAACATCCAGTTGATCCCGCCGGGCATGGCCGAGCAACAGCCGTCCATCAGCCTTCAGGATTCGCGGCATATTCTCGTCATCCAACAACCGTTGCGCGAGACTTTCCGAGCGGCGGCCTGTGTTCTTTTCGCCGTAGGGAGGATCGGCCACGATGAAATCAAACTGCTCCCCATGCTCAGCCAATTGACGCGCCGCCACAAAAGCATCCTGCACCCGAACCCCCGCGTCAGCCTCCAAAGATTGGAGGTTTCCGCGCAGCACCCCGGCATGACGCCGGCTCAATTCCACACAGACTGCCCGCGTGGCACCCCGGCTCAAACACTCCAAGCTCAACGCCCCGCTACCGGCAAATAATTCCAGCACACTCTGCCCTGCCACCCAGTAGCCCAAGCTGTTGAAGATGGCTTGGCGCACCTTGTCCGGGGTGGGCCGAACACCTTGGCCGGGTGGCACCTTCAGTGGCCGCCCCGCCCAGAGTCCGCCAGTGATGCGCATGGGAAGTCAGGGGGCGTTTAGAAGCAATCGCTCAAGCTTCTGAATTTGCTCCTGCAGGCTTTTCACCAAGTCATCCCGCTGGGCCGCTTGCCGTCGCAGACGGGCGTTTTCCTCGGCCAGTTCCTTGAGCTTCTTACCGTCCACCTGGGCTCGAAGTTCGTTGTTCTCCTTCTTTGTGGTGGCGAGGTCCTTCTCCAGCCGGGTCATCTCCGCCTGGACTTTTTTATATTCAGAATCAAGTTTTTGATAATGGGATTCCAGATAAACCATCTGTTCGCGCAGTTTGCTGTTGGCGGTTTCCGCCTTGGCCAGTTCCCCGGGCTCCAGTTCGCGGGGCCGCACCTTCAGGGCTTCACGCAGTTTTTCCGTGTATTCCGTCTCGATTTTTGCCAGCTCATGCTGCAGTTCCAGTTTCTCGTTGCGGAGAGCCTCAATGCGCCGGTTCAACTGTGCCACGCCCACCGTGGGCACGGTCGGCACGGCGGCGGGTGCGCCTTGGGGTGTCACGGCGGTGCCGGGGATGCCCAACTGCTGCATCATCGGCGGCACCCGCTCGCTCAAGTATTTCAATTTGCCGTCCACCACTTTTGCGTTCCAAGTGGGGTGGTTGGCCCGCAGGGTTCGCAGGGTTTGCTGCGCCCGAAGGTATTGCTGGAGCGCCTCGATAGGCTTGGAAAAATAAAGGCGATCTCCTTCAGCAACTTGGTTGGCCACGCGAAGATACGCCTCATAAGGCTCCTCCACGGCATGTGCCGATACCACTGCTGAAACAAGGGCCGCGAACACGGCCGCCCCAAACCTCCTCACGCTGCGAGCCTAGGGCGGTCCGCTGGTTTAAGCAATATTTATTCCATTATTGTGAATAACATATGGCGCCACCCTCCCGCATTGACGTGACGGAAGCCGGTCGTTACCCTAACGCAGGGTCGCGATGAACACCGCGTTGAACCAGCCTGTGCTAGTGTTGAACCGCCTTTGGCAAGCCGTCAATGTCTGCTCCGTGCGCCGTGCCATGAGCCTCCTTTTCCAAGGACATGCTCAGGTGGTCCTCAACGGCGGTGGCAGCGATTTTCGAACCTTTGATTTTTCCCAATGGGCCGACTTTTCTCAGGAAGAACCGCACTCAGAATCCATTCACGCGGTCTCATTTCGGATTCGTGTGCCCCGCGTGATCCTGCTCATGGTCTATGACCGTGTGCCGCGCAAGGAAATCAAGTTCACCCGCCACAATATCTTTGAACGTGACAAGAGCACCTGCCAGTACTGCGGAAAATTATTTGAACGCAGCAACCTGAATTTGGACCACGTCATCCCCAAGAACCGCGGCGGCCCCACCAACTGGGAAAACATCGTCTGCAGCTGCATCCGCTGCAATACCCGCAAGGGCAATCGTACCCCCCGCGAGGCCGGCATGCGCCTCATCCGTCCCCCCAAGCGGCCCAAGTGGCGGCCCTTCGTTCAGGTCACCTTTGGCATGAAAGCCCACGAAAGCTGGAAGCACTTCATCGACGTCGCCTACTGGAATGTTGAGCTGGGCGAAGATGCCGGCTGACCTCCGGCAACGGCTACGCCCGCGAAACTCGCGCCGCCTCCTCAATCATTCGCCAGAACTCTGGATTCTCCGCCAGCGCCAAATCCTCATCCTTCGACATTCGCGTATTGCGGAAGAAGAAATCCTTCAAGGTGTTGCGTGACAGAATCCGGTGTACTACCACCCCCAGCTCATGGGGCTCAAAATAAATTCGGTAATGTCCCAGCCGGAAACGTTCCAGCGACTTGCGCCCCTTTGCCAACCGGCCAAACTCTTGCCGGCCTTCCACCGCCCCCTTGAACCCCCCCAGAATTTCCAACTGCAAATCCTTCGGCATCGCCGCCAACTCCGCCGCGCTCGTTGGGTTGAAAATAATCTGGAAATACTGCTGGCTGCCCTCAATCTCACTCATCAATCACTCCTTGTTCCCTTTAAAGAATGGTAGCCCGTATGGGAATCGAACCCATCTCTCAGCCTTGAGAGGGCTGTGTCCTAGCCGATAGACGAACGGGCCACGGAAAGGAGGAGCCTAGAACACAAATAATCCTCTGTCAAACCTCAGAACTATTGGCTTCAGCTTCCTCGAAGGTTTCGATGAAATCGCAGAATTCGTCTTCGGGCTCTGCTTCAAAGAGCCAGTCTTGTGTGCGCCAGTGGAAGCGAACCTTGCGGGCATGGAGGGCTTGGTTTTTCAGGATCAACCGGCGCCAGTCGTCATTGGCCAACTCGTCGCGGGCGAATTTTAAATACCAGGATTCGTTGAGGCCATACAGCTTGTCGCCCACGATGGGGTGGCCGAGATGCTGGAGGTGGATGCGAATCTGGTGCTTGCGGCCGGTCACGGGCTCCACGCGCAGCCAGGTGAAATCGCCTTCCTCGCGGGTGAATCTCCAGTCGGCGCGGAAACGGGTTTGCGCGGCGGCACCATCGGGGCGGACGCAGTCCTTCACAGCTATTTCACTGGATTCATCGGGCCCCAGTGGGGCGTCTACCAAGCCGGTATCCTCCCGAACGTGGCCGTGGACAATGGCCCAGTACCCCTTGGCCACTTCTCGACCCTGCCAAAGCTTACGCAGTTCACGCGCGGCATCACTGGCCTTGGCCACGAACACGACCCCGCTGGTTTCACGGTCCAGCCGGTTGATGAAATGCACCGGGCGATCCGCGCCCAGATACAGGCGCACGCGGCCGGCCAGGCTTGATCGTTCATCCCCCTTGGTGGGATGACAAACGAGGCCGGCGGTTTTGTTGATCACCAGCAGGTCATCGTTCTCATGCAGGATTTCAAACAGGTCGCTCATGCGTTGCGATTACCGTGCCTTGGCTTATCATCCGGCGGAGAAATGCAAAAGGATGTTCCCACGCCTCGCCTTCGACCGGCGACAAATGCCGACAGCGCGCCGGTGCAGAAACTGGTGTTCAATGTGTTGTCGGAATACGGACTGGCGCCGGACCCGTATGGCACAGATGCGGATCTTGCGAATATCGAGTCGCACTATCATCAGGGTTGGTTCGCCGTGCTGGTGGTGGAAGAAGGTGTCATTGGCACGGTTGGACTGCTGCCGCTGCGCCAGGGTGTCATGGAACTTCGAAAAATGTATCTTCAAAAGGAATGGCGGGGGCAGGGATTGGGCAAGCTGCTGCTTCGTAAGGCGGTGGCCAAAGCCAAGGGCAGAGGCGCGAAGAAATTAGTGCTGGGTACAGCCGATGTATTGAAGGAGGCGGTGGGGTTGTACCGGGGGGAGGGTTTTGTCTTGTCGATCGAATCTCATCCCGCGGTCAGATGCAACCAGACGTGGGAACTGCCCCTTTAAAGTTCTACTTGTCTGCTTGCTTGATGGGCTCAAACTTTCGCGCCCGGCGCAGGCCATCGATGATGTCGGTGCCCTTCATTACCCGGGAAAGATTATCCCTCACCTGAATAGCACGTTGCTTGACCCGAGGTTCCTCCGCGCGGGCGGCCAATGTCAGCCATTTGTATCCCTCCGCATTATCCTTTTCAGCGCCTTCCCCCTTGATGAGGAGAATGCCCAAGTCCAGTTGTGCCACCGCCAAGCCTCGGTTGGCCGCTGCCAGCCACCACTTGTATGCCGCCTTGGCATCCTTCTCCACACCCAGTCCGCCCACCAGCAACCCTCCGAGGCCATAGCTCGCCAGAGCGTGGCCCTGCTTGGCGGCCTGCTCATAAAACTCAGCCGCCTTTTTATAATCCTGCGCCATGCCCACGCCATCCCGGTGGATTGCGCCCAGCCGATATTGTGCGTCCGCCACCCCCTTGGCCGCGCTCTTGGCAAGCACCTTTACATCCGGTAGTTCCCGCAGGTCGCCAGCTTCCACCCGGGCCAGCAACTGCTTGGCGTGTCCTGCCAGCTTGGGATCGCCCGTGCGGCTCGCCTTGAGCAACCACTCTTTAGCTGCCTTTAAATCACGTCCCATGCCCTCCGCGTTCGCAAAAGCCGCGCCGAGGCCGAATTGAGCTTGAGGATGACCGCCCTTAGCCGAACGCGTCATCCATTGCATGGCCTTGTTTTTGTCCGGACTGATGCCCCGGCCGAAAAGCAGGTGCCCCGCAAGGTCATACTGTGCCTTGGCCCAATCCTTTTCGGCCGCCTGACGAATCCACTTGAGTCCCTCCTCCAAGTCCGGTTTGCCCAGTACGCCAGTGGTGTGCAGGGTGCCCAGTTTGCTGGCCGCGTCCAGGTCGCCTTTTTGAGCCAATTCCAGCAGGCCTTTTTGCGCGGATTGAAACATGGCGCCGGCCTGCACCATGTTGCGCTGCATGCCTTCGCCCTCATGCATCATTGCGGCCACGCGGTACAATGCACGGGGCTCCTTTTGTTCCGCCGCCATGCCCAGCCACTGAAGCGCTGCCACGAAATTCTGTGGAGCCCCCTCGCCCGTGGCCAAGATTTCGCCCAGTTGATACTGCGCCGCCGCATCGCCATCCTCAGCCTTTTTGCGCAGCCCGTCCAAGTCCGCCGCGTCCACTCGGACAGGAGCCAGTGTCAGGAAAGCAGCCGTCAATAATCGCAGGGTCCAGTTCATCAGGGCTTGGGTTTAAAGGCGCTGACGCGCTTGTCGGCCTCATTGATCTGGGCCGGAGTCATTTTCAAGCTGAGTGCCTCATATTCCTTGAGCGCCGGTGCGTGGTTTTGCAACGCGGCAAGGTTGAACCATTTGCAGGCTTCAACGAGGTCGCGCTTGACTCCCGTGCCGTTCAAGTGGCGAAGCCCCAGCTGATATTGCGCCTCCTTGTTCCCGCGCATGGCCGCTTCCTGAGTCTTGGCCAAGTCTCCTGCCGGGTTGGCCACTACGCGCTGTTCCTTGCGTGGTGTGAATTTGCTCACCAGTTCCCGCGCTCTAGCCTTCTCCACCGGGCTCAGTTCATCCTTGATCTTCAGGAATAAATCCACCGCACCCGACACCCGGTTGTTTGCCGCGAGATTGATCCACATGGCTCCGCGCACCACGTCTTTTTCGCCGCCGATTCCATTGTATAACATCCGTCCGAGTTCAAACTGCGCCGTGCGCTCGTTTTGCCATGCCGCTCGCCGGAGCCATTCCCGTGCCTCCGCAAGATCCTTGGCTACTCCCTCGCCCTCGGCCAAGGCACCGCCCAAGTCGTGCTGTGCCTGTGGATCACCCATCTCCGCCCCTCGCCGGAACCATTCCACCGCCTTGGTCTTGTCCATCTCCACCACCTTGCCGCGGCCCGCGCGGTAGGCCAAGCCGATCAGGTGGCAGGCCTGCGCGTCGCCCATCTTGGCCGCCTTGTGAAACCACTCCATCGCCTTGGCATAATCCAGCGGCACACCCTCGCCCTTTTCATGCAGCCCGCCCAGCACCACCATGGCACTCGTGTAATCCTGATCCGCGGCCTTGCGCATCCACTTTGCCATCGACTCAAGGTCTTTCTTGATGATGTACACCCGGTCGCTCCCCGGTTTTTGCTCGAACACCCCCATTCGATAGAACAAGCCCAAGTTCCATTGGCTGTCGGCGTGGCCGCTGGCCGCCAATTCCGTGGTCAATCGTACACTTTCCCGCAGGTTACGTGGCACAATGATCTCCCGGCCCAGACGCCAGCCCTCGAAGTAAATTTTTGACAGCCGCACACGCGCGTCTTCATTGCCCTGCTTCGCCTGTTTCTTCAGCTCTTCAAAACTCAGTGACGCGAGGAAATTCTGTTCCGCGGCAATTAGCCCCGCCCCCGCCTTGCGCGTGGCCATGCTGGGCTCCGCCTTGAATCGCGTTGCCTTCAGGCGCACTTGAAGCAGTTGCTCTGCCTTAAGCAATTTGCTCACGTTGGCTCGGCTGACACCCGCTCCTTCGTGCCCTCCGCGCGCCGCCAAGGTCAGCCAAACCGCTGCCTCCGCTGGGTCTGTCTCCACGCCCACCCCCTTGGCCAGTGCCTGACCGGTAAGATACTGCGCCTGCACATTGCCTTGTTCCGCCGCCTTTTTAAAAAACTCGAAGGCGGCCTTGTCGTCTCGCTTTGTACCCGCGCCTGTCAACAGTGCGGTGCCCAACGTGCGTTCCGCTCGGTCAAACCCCGCATCGACCGCTTGCCGCAACAGTTTTAGACCCTGTATCTGGTCGGTTTCCTTTCCCGAGGCCAGCAGCATGGCGCCCAGGTTGTACTGCGAGGGGACATGCCCTCCTTCCGCTGCGCGGCTCCACCATTTCCGAGTTTGTTCCGGGTTTTTCGTCACACCCACGCCATAGTGGTAAACCCGGCCCATGGCATATTGCGCTTCCGGTTGGCCGCCTTCGGCCGCCATCTCCATCCATTCGCGCCCTTTCGTCACATTCCCCAAACGCCCAAGGCCCACGTTGTAAAGGGTCGCCAGAAACAATTGGGCTCGATGGTCCCCTTCCTTGGCACGTTTTTCCAAGCCTTCCGCCGAGAGATTGATCAACTGCTGGCCCAGCGTAATATCCGACTCCACGCCCTGCCCCAGCAAATGCTGTACGCCCATCCGGTAGGTGCCCACGGGGTGCTCCTTGGCTGCGGCCTGTTCCGCCCATTCCATGGATTTCGCCCAGTCCAGCTCTACTTCGCGTCCCCAGTAATGGGCTTCGGCCAAATCCACCATGGCATCCGCATCGCCTTTTTCCGCCTTGGCCTGAAGGGTCTTCAAGTCCGCCGCTTGTGGCGTCGCCACGCACAGCCCCAGCAGAATCCAAGAAATTAAGATGCGCTTGATCATAAAATGACTCCGGCAGCCCGGCAGGCTAACCCGATCCGCCAGAAACACAAGTGACAATCCCGTGCCGCTCATGGCTGTGGCGGGGCAGGCACGGGCGGCGGTTCCTTTTCCTTGGGTACGTTTAAAAGAGAAATCTCGCCCTTGTTTTCATCATCCAGATAGTCGATTGAAAACACCTGCTTGCGCGCCTCCGCCACCTTGCGGTCGCGCAGGCCCAGCATCGCGCGGGCGAACAGATCCGCATGGATTTGCTTTTGTTGGTCTTCCAGCGGGATTTGATACCCGCGGATCACCTCGTTTACGTAAATCACAAAAACATGGCTGCCGCCAAGCGGCAAAAAATAACCCGCTTCGCCTCGCTTCATACCCGCCACCTTCACCATCAGGCGCCGGAAATGCGCGTCCCTTAAAAGCCCGGATCGCTCCACGGTTGGCAGGGCGTCAATGTCCGGCGTGCCCGGCAGTGAACCCTTTCGCCGCCGGTCCAGTTCCCCTTGGTCCGCCTCCAGGTCCAGGGAAATTAATCCCTGCGGCCCGTCCCCTTCCGAGCCCACATCCTTGCTTGCCGCCATGAATTCCTCCTTTGACTTGATGCCCGCCACCAGCTTCTCCATTTCCGGGCGAAGTGTTGCCGCCTTGGTGTTGTCCCATTCCAGGCGCATCAGGTACATGTCCGCTACGTCAAAACTTTTGCCTGCCTGAGAGGCAAACTCCGCGCGATATTTGTCCCGTACCTGCTTCGGGGACACAATTACCTGCTGGCTCAATTCCCGTACCACCTGCCGCGAAATCCAGTCATCCAAAACCTCCCTTCGCAGCATCTCCATCGTTCGCCCTTCGCTTTGCAATTGGCGGATCAATCCCGTCAGGCCGTCCTTGTTGGCCTTGATCCGGGCCGTCATGATGTAATCCACCAGACCCGGTGGCTCCTGATAATTTGGTTGTGCCTTCACCTGCTCCACCAACACCTGATCGTCCATTATTTTCCGTTGCTCACCCCGGAACGTCGACAATTGCACCGCCATCAGCGAATCCACCCGGTCCAGCGCTGCCTTAAGTCGGTCCTGTTCATCAGAACTTGCCGCCGATTTCAGTTGTTCTTTGGCTTCCCGCAACTGCGCCGCCAGTTCATTGAAGGCGCCGCTGAATCCCGGCCGCTTCCGGTCCAAGCGCCGCATCACATCCCATTTCGTGATCACGCGGCCACCCACCACACCCACCACCATGTTTTGGTCGCGGAATCCCCCGCCGCTTCCTGGCGTATCCTGCCCCGCCACCGGCATTCTTCCGCACAAGGCACCCACCACCACGGCCACACTCCAGAAAAATTTCATCAGCCGAAAGCTAGGCTCATGCCTCCAGCCCGTCAAGCCGCCCTCATTCACAAAAACCATCCCAATTGGCGGTTCAAGATTGAAAACAAGGCCGGCACCAAGAACCTTCATCACCGCGCACCATCGACGTCCTTAAAACACGCTCGTCCGCACCCAGTCCAGGTACTTCTTGCTGCCCGCCGTGATGGGCAGCACGATGAACTCTGGCGTCACATACGGGTGCTCCCCCGTCACCAGCTTCTCCAGCCGCTTGAGCCGCGCCCGTGTGGTCTTCATCACCAGCATCAGCTCGCGGTCCTTGCACAGCTTGCCCTGCCACCAGTAATGCGACTCCACGCCTGACACGATGTTCACGCAAGCCACCAGCTGCGCCTCCAGCGCCATCTTTGCCAACCGCCGCCCCATCGTGATGTTCGGCACCGTCACCATCACCACCCGATGCATTTCTGTTTTAACCATAAGGGGAATTTAAATGACCAAGGCCCAAGGGCCAAGCCCCAAGACTTTTCTCCGCGCCTCCGCGTCTCCGCGTGTGTTTTTATCCTCACGCGGAGGCGCGGAGGCGCGGAGGGGGTATTGGGGTTTGTGATTTGGTCATTTCACCCGGTGGTTTCGTCGAAACACGGGGTGGTTTGGGGAATCCATGGGGTGGTTTCGCCAAAACATGGGGGTGATTTGCGGAATCCATGAGGTGTTTTCGCCGAAACACGGGGTGGTTTCGTCAAAACAGGGCGTGGTTTCGGCGATCCATGCTCGTCAAACGGCGGCATCTTGGGGTGGCCCCGGCTATTCTGGAAATTTTTTTTCGATATCAACCCCACTTTCTTTCAGGCCGAACCGGCAAAAACCTCCTATTTTTAAGGGGCTGCGGAGCCTGCCCTGTAAGATTATTACTTTCTTGTGAATCTGTATTAATTTCCTCTTGCTCTCACAAAAAAAAGCGGTAGCATTTAATTATGGACGAAATTTCCAAGAGCGAAAACAGGCCGCACGACACGGGCCGGCGCCGGATGGAGGCGATGGGATGCCAGAAAGGAGAATAGCGACATGTACTTGAAGAAGCTGATACAGAAGCTGGATCTGCTCGCGATCACGTGGGCGGAGTATGCTGCGGAGGAAGTCCTGAGCGGGCTGACGCTGGAGCAGTTTAAGGCGAAGGTGCAGGTGTTGCGCGATGCCCAGGTGGTCATCGTGGAACTGACCTCCAAGTTTCGCGGCGCCATTGGCAGCCGGCGGGAGTTGCAGGAAGACATGAATGACCTGTATCTGCGCATCATGAATGCCGTGCGCGGGCATAGCAATCCGCGCATCCGCATCGAAATGCTGCGTGCCAACGGCTACAAGCTGCCAGAGGACAAGGCCACCGGGTTGACCCGCAAGGCAACTCTCAGTCAGCCCTTGGACGCCGCCAATGAGGATTATCCTCAAGATGAGGCGGCTTAGGCCGAACCCTCCAGGAGCCGCCGGGGTGCACACCGGCGCGTCTCTTGCGGGCTGCCCCACTGAATGGCTACCTCCGTGCCTCTGCGTCTCCGTGTGAAAATAAAGAACGCACGCGGAGACGCAGAGACGCGGAGAATTCAACTGGGGACTGAAAATTCCTTGATCATTGAAAATTGAAAAATGACACTTCCCGCCCGTGAACCAAATCGATCTTTCCAACCGCAACGCTGTCGTTACTGGTGGAGCGCGAGGTATTGGGTATGCCATCAGCCAGCGTTTGCTGCAGTCGGGCGCGGGCGTTTGCCTGTGGGACGTGGACACCGAGGTGGCTGCCGAGGCGGTGCAGGCGTTGTCCGAGCATGGCAACGTGGCCATGCAGACGGTGGAGTTGACCGATGCCGATTCGGTACAGGCTGCTACTGACGCGACGTTGGCCGAGCTGGGTGGCATCGACATCCTATGCAACAACGCCGGCATCGCGGGCGGCAACCACAAGACGTGGGAGTATCCCGTGGACGAGTTTCGCCGCGTGATCGACGTGGACTTGAACGCGGTGTTCCTCTGCTGCCGCGCGGTGGTGCCGCACATGCGCGAGCGCGGCTGGGGGCGCATCATCAACACCGCCTCCATCGCCGGCAAGGAGGGCAACCCCAACGCCAGCGCCTACAGCGCCGCCAAGGCGGGCGTCATCGGCTTGACCAAGAGCCTCGGCAAGGAGCTGGCCCAGGACGGCGTACTGGTGAACTGTTTCACCCCCGCCGTCATCCAGACCGATATTTTAAAGCAGTGCACGCAGGCGCACATTGACTACATGCTCAGCAAGATCCCCATGGGCCGCTTTGGCGAGGTCGACGAGGCCGCCGCCATGGTGGCCTGGCTGGCGAGCGAGGATTGCTCGTTTACGACAGGCGGGGTGTTTGACCTTTCCGGCGGCCGAGCAACTTATTGAGAAAATGGACCGCGCCGAGGCCAGTGAAAAAATCAAGCACCACTGCACGGTTATTGCGCAGGAAATGATGCACGTGAATCCCGCGGTCAACGCGCTGGGAGATGAGGAGACGCAAACGGCCATTTACGAGGCCAGCTATGAGCTGACCAAGCAGCTGGAGATTATCAAGAAACGGGTGATCAAGCTGGAGCGAGGCGGCGGTGCATCCGCCGACGAGTCCACGGAGCTTTAAATGGACGGCGGTGATTGGGCAGTGCGCGTCACTGCGTGGCTGGCGCTGGCGGGCTACTTTGCCGGCGCGTTTCTGCTGCTGCACGGCAACCGGCGCGTGGCCAAGTGGGTGTGGGGCGCGGGATGCGATCTCAACAGCCTGCACATCCTCGCCGCTTTCCACTTCACCCACGGGTGGAGCCACACTGCCGCCGTGGAGCATGTGGCCCAGCAAAGCGAGGCCGTCATTGGCACCCCCTTCGGCTCGGGCATCTGGTTCAACTACCTGTTCACGGCGGTGTGGATCGTGGACGCCGCTTGGCTGTGGTGGGACACGGATTCATACGCGCGCCGCGCGAAGTGGGTGGCTTGGGCGATTCACGGTTTCCTGTTTTTCATGGTAGTCAACGCGGCGGTAGTGTTCGCGCCGGACGTGGTGCGTTGGCCGAGCGCGGTGTTATGCGTGGCGTTGGCGGTACTGTGCTGCCGGCATCTTGCCGGCAGTTCGACAAGCGCCCACTGCCGGCAAGATGCCGGCAGCACGAAGTCACCACCCCAAGACGTGGGCGAAGATTAGGGGAGCGACGATGGTGGCGTCGCTTTCAATGACATGGCTGGGAGTGTCGGCGTCGAGCTTGCCCCAGGTGATCTTCTCGTTGGGTACAGCGCCGGAGTAGCTGCCGTAGCTTGTCGTTGAATCGCTGATTTGGCAGAAGTAGGCCCACTTGTGCACCGCAGCCCGCTTTAAATCCTGCTCCAGCATCGGCACGACGCAGATGGGAAAGTCGCCCGCGATGCCGCCGGCAATCTGAAAAAATCCCAGCGGCGCATCCACCGTTGTCGCTTCGTACCACCGCGCCAACTCGATCATGTACTCCACTCCGCCGCGCATTGTTTGCGGCGTGGCCAAGCCGCCTCGGATGCATTCCGCGGCATACATGTTGCCCAGAGTGCTGTCCTCCCAGCCGGGCACAAACAATGGCAGGTTTTTCTCCGCAGCGGCCAGTACCCAACTGTGGTTTGGGTCCACTTGGTAAAACTCCTCGAGTTCGCCGCTCAAGAGGCTCTCGTACAGAAACTCGTGAGGCAGCTTACGTTCGCCGCCGGCTTCGGCTGCCGTCCATCGCGGCACAATTTTCCCCTCCAGACGCCGCATGGCTTCCTCCTCTGGGATGCACGTGTCGGTCACGCGGTTTAACTGGCGCTCCAGCAACGCTTGTTCATCGGCTGGTTTCAGGTCGCGGTAATTGGGCAAACGCTCGTAGTAGTCGTGCGCCACGAGGTTGTACAGGTCTTCCTCCAGATTGGCGCCGGTGCAACTGATGCCATGCACCTTGTCGCGCCGAATCATCTCCGCCAATGAGAGCCCCAATTCCGCCGTGCTCATGGCTCCGCCCACGGCCAGAAACATTCGGCCGCCGTCCTCAAGCAGTTTGGAATAGCCCTCTGCCGCGTCCACCAGCGCCGCCGCATTGAAATGGCGGAAATGTTGCCGGATGAACTGGCTAATGGGCCCGCTCATTCATTTTTCCTCGTCGAAAAATGCCGCGTGTAGGGAGCGCGTCGCCTCTTCTCCCTTGCCTCCCTCGACCACCACCGAAATCTTGATTTCACTCGTTGAAATCATCTCGATGTTGATGCCGCCCCCGCCAAGTGTCTCGAAGACCTTCGCTGCCACACCAGAATGGCTGCGCATGCCCACGCCCACCACCGAGACCTTGGCGATATCCTCATCCGCGATCACCTCCGCAAACCGAACCTCTTCCTGCAGGCCGCCAATGACCTGCTGCGCCTTGGCGAGGTCGGCCTTGTCCACGGTGAAGGAAAGATCCGTTGCCGGTGTTGCCGTCCCATGGCTGATGTTCTGGACGATCATGTCAATGTTGACCGCCTTTGCCGCCAGTTCGCCAAACACCCGGGCGGCCATACCCGGCTGATCCGGCACGCCCACCAGCGTCACCTTGGCCTGATTCTTGTCCAATGCCACGCCGCGGACCACCACGGCCTCCATGCTGTCTGTCTCTTCCGTCACGATTGTTCCAGGGTTGTTGTTTAAACTCGAGCGCACTTCAAATTTCACATCAAATTTTTTCGCAAATTCCACCGATCGGCTTTGCATGACCTTTGCCCCCGTCGCCGCCAGTTCCAGCATCTCATCATAGGAAATTTCGTTTAGTTTGCGGGCATCCGGAACAATCCGCGGGTCGGCCGTGTACACCCCGTCCACGTCCGTGTAGATCTGGCACAAGTCCGCTTCCAGTGCCGCCGCCAATGCCACGGCTGTCAGGTCGGAACCTCCCCGGCCCAGAGTCGTGATTCTTCCGTCAGGCGTCTGCCCTTGAAAGCCTGCCACGATACATACGTTGCCCTCATCCAACATGGCATGCACTTGGCTCGGCGTGATGTTCTGAATCTTCGCCTTGGAGTGAACACCGTCGGTGGTGATGCCCGCCTGTGCGCCTGTCAGTGACACGGCTTCCACTTCCAGCGAATGCAGTGCCATGGCCAGCAGTGCGATGGTCGTCTGCTCGCCGGTTGAGAGCAGCATGTCCATCTCCCGCTCGCTGGGCAGCGGATTGATTTCTTTTGCCAAGCCGATGAGGTTGTCTGTTACTCCGCCCATTGCGGAAACAACCGTGACGACCTGATCGCCGCCTTGACGATACTTTGCCACCCGTGCAGCCACGTTCTTGATTCGGTCCGTGTCCTTGACCGAAGTCCCGCCAAATTTCTGTACAATTAAAGCCATTCGCTACAATCCAATTGCCGCCTTTACAGCATCCAACTCCGCCGCCACCGGGGTCGGCTCAATGCCCGCGTTTTCCACTGCGTTGTCTGGGTCCTTCAAGCCATGGCCCGTCATTGTGGCCGCCACCAAGCTGCCCGGCGGAATGGCGCCCGCCTGATGGCTGCGAATCACTCCCGCCAAGGCCGCCGCCGAGGCTGGCTCCACGAAAATTCCCTCCTTGCCCGCGAGCAATTTATACGCGCTGAAAATCTCCCCATCCGTCACCTTATCAATTCGCCCGCCGGAATCACGCGCCGCATCCTTGGCCGCCGCCCAACTCGCCGGATTGCCAATGCGGATGGCCGAGGCGGCTGTTTCCGGGAACGCCACCGGCGCACCATCCACGATGGGCGCCGCGCCCGCCGCTTGCCAGCCCATCATCCGCGGCTGTGTCTCCGATTCGCCTGCTTCCTGATATTCCACGTAACCCTTCCAGTAGGCAGTGATGTTTCCCGCATTGCCCACGGGTAAAAAATGAAAATCCGGTGCGTCGCCCAGAGCGTCGCAAATTTCGAATGCCGCCGTCTTCTGTCCCTCCAGCCGGTTTGGGTTGATACTGTTCACCACTTCCACTGCGCCCGTGTCTCCAAGATCACGAACAATCTCCAGTGCGGCGTCGAAACTTCCCTGCACGGCCAACGTTTGCGCTCCATACATCAGCGATTGCGCCAGCTTGCCGTAGGCGATGTTACCTTCCGGGTTAAGTACCACGCACTTGATTCCCGCGCGGGCCGCAAAGGCTGCCGCGCTGGCGCTAGTGTTGCCCGTGCTGGCGCAGACTACCACTTGTGCCCCGCGTTCCACCGCCCGACTCACCGCGATGGTCATTCCTCGATCCTTGAAGGAAGCCGTTGGGTTTAGCCCTTCGCATTTCAGGTACAGCTCGAATTCGCCGCCGATGGCCGCCACGAAATTCGGCACGCGTATCAGCGGCGTGTTGCCTTCGTGCAGTGAAACGATCGGCGTCTCCCCTGTCACCGGCAGGTGCCGCCGGTACTTTCTAATGACTCCGCGCCAACCACGCGCATCAGGTCCACTCGTGCTCATGAGAAATCCTCCACTCTTAAAAGAACCGGTTCGCCCTTCACCGCCTTCAGCCGCCGGATGGCCGCCAACGCCTTCTGCATCGCTGCGTTTGGCGCGTCGTGGATCATCAGGATCAACGGCACACTGGCTCCTTCGTGCCCCTCCGGTTGGATCACCGAGGAAATCCCGATATTACCGCGGGACAGGATGGACGCGATTTGTGCCAGCACGCCCGGCCGGTCCACCACGCTCAGCCGCAGGTAAAACGAACAATTTGCCGCGTCCAGTGCCATCACCGCTCCGTTGGTGTCATGGGGCACAAATGCATGCCGCCGGTCGGTAGTTCCATGTTTCAGGTCCAGCGCCGCATCCGCCAAGTCACTCAACACCGCGCTCGCCGTCGCGTCCTGGCCGGCTCCCTGACCGTAATACAAGGTGTCACCCACCACATCGCCCCGCACATAGATTGCATTAAAAACCCCCCCTACGCTGGCCAGCACATGCCCGCTGGGGATCAGCGCCGGATAGACAGTCACCTGCACGGGTGAACCGCCATTTCCCTTTACGATTCCCAGCAGCTTGATCGAGTACCCCAACATCTCCGCAAACTCCAAATCCAGCGGTGTCACGTGCCGGATGCCCTCCTTGTGAACCCGGCGCGGATCCACCCAAAACCCATGAGCCAGCGACGCAAGAATGCCCGCCTTGTGGGCCGCGTCATGGCCATCCACATCCAGCCCCGGCTCCGCTTCCGCGTACCCCAGTCGCTGCGCCTCCTCCAGAACCTCTCCAAACGCCGCCCTCTCCGCTGCCATTCGCGACAGGATAAAATTGCAGGTTCCGTTTAAAATCCCGTACAGTCGCGTGATTCGGTTTCCCACCAGCCCCTCACGCAACACCTTGATGATCGGGATACCGCCCGCCACACTCGCCTCATAATACAGGTTCGCTCCATGCTTGCGTGCCGCCCGGAAAAGCTGCTCACCGTGAAACGCCAGCAGCGCCTTGTTGGCTGTTACCACCGGTTTTCCCGCTCGCAACGCCGCCAGCACCACCTCTCGCGCGGTGTCAGTGCCTCCCACCAACTCTGCCACCAAGTCCACCTTGGGGTCCGCCACCACATCCTGCCAGTGTTTGGTCAATACGGAGCGCGGTAGCTTCACCTTTCGTGGCTTGCGCACGTTGCGCACCGCCACGCAGGACACCCGCAGGCGCACCCCCAGCCGCGACGACATCAGAGCACCATTCCGCCGCAGGGCTTTAAACACCCCGCCGCCAACCGTGCCGCCGCCAATCAGGCCAATGTTGACTATCTGCATCAAAGGACGCGCGAGAATGCCGACAAACCCAACCGGCGACAACCCCTTTTGAAATTTTGCTGCAACCCGGCGCCAAACCCGTACACTGCCCGGCCATGGCTTGGTACCGCCCATTACACTGGCAAATCCTCATCGGAATGGCGCTGGGCGCGCTGTTTGGAGTTTTCGCCGCCCACCAAGGTTGGGCCGCATTCACCGCAGACTGGATTGCTCCAATCGGCAAAATCTTTGTCAACCTGTTAAAGCTCATTGCCATGCCGCTCGTGTTAACCTCGCTGGTCTGTGGCGTGGCGTCGCTCTCCGACTTCAAAAAACTCTCCCGCATGGGAGGAAAGACAATTGCCCTCTACCTTTGTACCACGGCCATTGCGGTGACCATTGGTCTGCTGATGGTAAACCTCGTCCAGCCCGGCCACAAAATGGCCGACGATCAAAAAGCCAAGTACCAAGCGCAAGGGCAAAAGGCCACGGGTGAGGCCAACTTTGCCTCCGAGAAGATCGCCTCCGAGAAGTTGAAGACCGGCGTGGCCAATGCCACCAAGGCCAAGGAAAGCGGTCCGCTTGCGCCGCTGGTGAACATGGTACCCGACAATTTTATGGGTTCCGCCAGCGATAATCGTAACATGCTGCAAATCGTCTTTGTTAGTCTGCTTATCGGCATCGCCCTCGTGCAGGTGCCCGATGACAAACGCAAGCCGGTCTTCGCCGTTTTCCAAGGTCTACAGGAAGTCGTCATCAAGGCTGTTTTCATGATCATGATCATCGCGCCTGTGGCTGTCTTTGCCCTAATTGCCGATACGATCACCGGCGTTGCCAAGGATGATCCCGGGGCCATCCTTGGATTGTTTCAGACCCTCGGCTGGTACTGTCTTTGTGTCATTGCAGGCCTCGCGCTGCACCTCGCCATCGTTTATCTCGGCCTGCTAAAGCTCCTGACACCCTTGACTCTCCGCCAGTTTTTTAGCGGTATTGGTCCCGCGCAACTGCTTGCCTTTTCCAGCAGCAGTAGTGGCGCCACCCTTCCTGTCACCATGAAACGCTGTGAGGAAAAACTTGGCGTCGCCAAGGAAACCTCGTCCTTCGTCCTTCCCCTTGGCGCTACCATCAACATGGATGGCACGGCGTTATATCAGGCCGTCGCAGTTGTATTTATCGGTCAAGTGATGCTCGATACCTCCTTCACCCTCGCCACGCAGGTGAATATCGTGCTGCTTACTGTACTCGCGTCCGTCGGTACTGCCGCAGTGCCGGGAGCGGGCATGGTCATGCTCATCATCATCCTCGAGGGTGTCTGGCCCGCGGACGCCGCCGTTACACCTGTTCCCGCATTCCTGCTTGTTCTCGGCGTTGATCGTATTCTCGACATGTGTCGCACGGCATTGAATGTCACGGGTGACGCCACTGTCGCTACAATCATTGCCAAGACCGAGGGCCAGTTGAAATCGCCAGAATAGAAACGTTGCTCATCAGGCGCCTTGGGTCGGGACGAGACGCTGGCCGCTCCCGGCTTTTTTCCAACGGACAGCCAGCACAATCAGCGCGGTGAAGACGGCGCCCCCGGCCGCGGCATTTCGAAAGAAAATCCAAGTTGGTGGATAACCCGGCTTTCCGATGGTGAACGCCTGTACCAACCCGGAAAAACTTTTGGGATATCCCGGATCCATCATCCAGGTTAGGCCATTGGTAACAGCAAAAAACGCTACGCCACCCAGCATGCCGGAAAGAATCAGTGTGGCTGGATGGGCATCCGCGGTAAACCGGCGCCCCCAGCAAACAAGGAGCATGCCCAGTCCATAGTTGAAGGGCATGTACCAGCCGAAGGTTGAGAACCCAAGGGGCTGATAATAAAACACGTTGATGGCCAGGTCGCTCACGAGCATGAACAGGCAGGGCAAAATCCACGCGCCCGATCCGGCGGCAAGGGTTCCCGCGCAGAGAAACGTGGCGTAAACCGGACTGAAGTTTGAGGGCAACAATTCCGGCCAGCGCAGCGCGGTGAATGCCACTGCTAGCACTATCCATAACCCAATATTGCGCGCCCGTTTCACGGATTTAGTTCTGTAGGCCAAGGATGCGAAGCGTGCCGTCAGAATCCTTAACCATGTGGAAATAGTGTGCCCGTGGTTCCTCTTTAACGCCAGCCTGAGCAACGGCAATGCTGAAATATTTGCCTTTCCATGCAGCTCCCTTTAAAACGAGTGAGCTGCCTTTCTTGAGGCGGCTGGACCATTGGAGCACTTGGCGGCGCGCCATCGGTTGTGCCTTCGGGCTCATGCAGGCATCTAGTGTATTGGTGGATTTCGCCAGTTGGCATAACAGGCCCAATGCGTCGACCGATTCCTTGGACTCAAGCGAAGCGTCGACTGGGGCGCGGAATTTCGGTTCGTCTTCGAGGCTGGTCCAGTATCCCCAAGCAGTTGCGCCCAGCCCCGCCACCACCAAAATGACCTGCGTTATTTTCACGGCTGTTGTTTGTTGAGTTTGAACAACTTGTCGTCCGTACCACAAATATAACCCAGACGATCCGCATTAACCGGCAAGGACGTGTGAGGATTTCTCAGATCCACGTGGCCGTCAGCCCAACTGATACACGCCTTGCCATTGTGACGAAACTGCGTGTAGGCCGTCTCCCATCCGGGCCAGCGGCGCGCTTCCGAAGGGGGTGTCCAATACCAGTTCTCCTCCTCCGGCCCCATCCAGTTTCGGCCGGAATCCCCGAAGACAACCGTCTCAGCAGGATTGCGAATGAGGCTTGAGTGAACCCCCTCCCACCAATATTTGTAATCTGCGCCATCCCACCAGTTGCCCTTCTCAACCTTTTTGTTGAGGTAATGGTAGTTGTAGCCGTAGCTGCAGGTTTGGCCGTCGGCCCGTGGGGTATAACTGTTATGCGCAGGGTCGGCCCAAACCTTGATGTCTCCATTTACATACGGACTGAGAGTTCCGCGCGAAAAATCAACCTTTGTCCCAGGCCCCTGATAGATGCCAAAGAATTGTTTGCCGGTATGATCTCCCACACCAACCATCCGGCTCTGGTTGTCCCCTTCAAACAATGCTGCCGCGGCCCCAATTTGCTTCAGGTTATTTTTATTTTGGGCCGTCATGGCTTTAAATTTTACCTTGGACAGTGCCGGCAGGAGAATCGCAGCCAAAATCCCGATGATGGCGATAACCACCAGCAGTTCAATCAGGGTGAAAGCTCGGTTCGTTTTCATGATTAATCCTCGTCGTAACCCAAATGCGGCCGGAGCCATTTTTCGGCTTCGGATTGGGAAATGTTTTTGCGCGCGGCATAGTCGGCCACCTGATCCTCGCCGATTAGGCCGAGGTTGAAATATTTTGCGTCCGCCTGATTCAGGTAATACCCGCTTACCGTGCTGGGCGGTTTCATGGCATAGCTGGTGGTGAGAGTGGCGCCCGTGCGCTCCTCGGCCTCGAGCAATTTCCAAAGCGTCGCTTTCTCACTGTGATCCGGACAGGACGGATATCCCGCCGCCGGCCGGATGCCGCGGTACTTTTCCCTGATCAAAAACTTCGCCTGCTCCTCGTCGAGTTTGGTTTCTGCCGCAAACCCTTCCTCAGCGCCAGCACCGCTCTGGTCGCGCAGGGTTTTATGAATGTACTCCGCGCTGGCCTCGGCGAGGCGATCGCCCAGCGCCTGCACGATGATGGCGCTGTAATCATCGCCCGCATCGCGGAAGGTGGCGGCGTAATCCTCCACCTCTTGGCCCACCGTCACCACAAAGCCGCCAAAGTAATCCACGCGCCCGCTCTCCTTTGGCGCGATGTTATCCGCCAGACTGCGACACAGTTGCCCTTCCTTTTTCTGGCGTTGCTGGCGCAGGAAATGGAACGTGGCCAGTTGCTGGGTACGTGAATCATCCGCGTACACTTCCACATCCTCTCCCACACTGTTGGCCGGCCAAAATCCGGCCACCGCCCGCGCGGTGAACCGCTGGTTGGCAATGATGTCCTCCAGCATTTTCTGGCCGTCGGCAAACAGCTTCTTCGCCTCCTTCCCTTCCTCGGGCTTGTTGAAAATAGTCGGGTACACCCCGTGCAACTGCCACGCCCAGAAGAATGGCGACCAGTCGATGTAGGTCGCCAGCACATCCAGCGGGATGGATTTAAAATGCTGCAGGCCAAGGATTTCCGGCATGCGAATCTCCTCGGTGGCCCAGTCGTATTGCGGCGCGGCGGCGCGGGCATTGGCCAAGGGCACAATGTCTTTGCGGCCATCCTCGCCGCTGGCAAACTTCTCACGCAGGCGCTCGTGTTCGGCTTCCAGTTCTTCACGAAAATCATCACGCCGATTTTCACTGAGCAAATCGTTGCACACACCCACCACCAGCGAGGCATCAAGCACATGACACGTGGGCCCCTCGTAGGCCGGGGCAATCTTGATCGCCGTGTGAGCCTTGCTTGTGGTGGCGCCGCCAATCAACAGCGGTGTCCGGAGGCCGCGCCGTTGCATTTCCTTGGCGTTAAAAATCATTTCATCCAGCGACGGCGTGATCAACCCGCTCAGGCCAATGATGTCCGCGTTGTGTTCCTCGGCGGCTTTCAAAATGGAATCACAATCCACCATCACGCCCAGATCGATGACTTTGTAGCCATTACAGCCGAGCACGACGCCGACGATATTTTTACCGATGTCGTGCACGTCGCCCTTGACCGTGGCGATCACAAACGTACCCGCGCTGGTTTCGTCGCCCTCGCCTTTCTCCGCCTCCATGAACGGGGTGAGATAAGCCACGGCCTTTTTCATCACGCGCGCGCTTTTCACCACTTGCGGCAGGAACATCTTGCCGGCACCAAACAGCTCGCCGACCACTTTCATGCCATCCATCAACGGCCCCTCGATCACTTCGAGTGGACGCGCGGCAGCCGCGCGGGCTTCCTCGGTATCTTCCTCAATGAATTCGGTGATGCCGTTTACCAGTGCGTGGCTCAGTCGAGCGGCCACCGGTTCCTCGCGCCATTTTTGATCGGCAGCGGCGCGTTCTTTTTTGACACCCTTGAACTGCTCCGCGTAATCAATGAGGCGATCCGTCGCATCCGAGCGCCGGTTCAACAAAACGTCTTCCACGTGCTCCAGCAACTCGGGCTCAATTTGTTCGTACACCTCAAGCATGCCGGCATTGACGATGCCCATGTCCAGGCCGGCCTCCACGGCGTGATAGAGGAACGCCGAGTGCATCGCCTCGCGAACGACGTTATTGCCGCGAAAGGAAAACGAAATATTGCTCACGCCGCCGCTGGTGCGGGCGCCCGGGCAACGCTCCTTCACTTGCCGCACGGCCTCGATGAAGTTGACCGCATAATCATTATGCTCCTCCATGCCGGTGGCGACGGTCAGGATGTTGAGGTCAAAAATGATGTCTTCCGGCGGAAAATCCAGTTGCTCGGTCAGCAGCGTGTAGGCGCGTTCGGCGATGGCCACTTTGTCCTCAATCGTCGCCGCCTGACCTTTTTCGTCAAAGGCCATGACCACGGCAGCCGCCCCGTAGCGCCGGCACAAGGCCGCCTGCCGAAGGAATTCCTCCTCGCCTCCCTTGAGGCTGATTGAGTTCACGATGCCCTTGCCCTGCAGACACTTCAGGCCTTCTTCCAGCACGGTCCACTTGGAGCTGTCCACCATGATCGGCACACGTGATATGTCCGGATCGGACGCGAGCAGGTTCAAAAATTTGCGCATGCACGCCTCGGCATCGAGCAGGCCTTCGTCGAAACAAATGTCGATGACGTTGGCGCCGTTCACCACCTGCTGCCGCGCCAACGCAAGTGCTGCCTCAAAATCACCTTCCTTGATGAGTTTCTTGAACTTCGGCGAGCCCATCACGTTCGTGCGCTCACCCACCATCGCCAGTTGGCCGGTGCGATCGCCAATCGTCTGCGGCTCCAGACCACTTAAACGCAGTGAACCCGGCAATGTTGCGGGCACGCGCGGCTTCACTTCGGCCAGCGTCTCAATGATCGCCTGCAAATGGGCTGGCGTCGTGCCGCAGCAACCGCCGGCCACGTTTAGTAAGCCTTGATCAGCCAAGTCACGCAACGCCGCCGCCGTGTCCACCGGCCGTTCGTCGTAACCCGTTTCCGCCAATGGATTTGGCAATCCGGCGTTCGGATAACAGTGCACATAGGTATCCGCAATGCGCGACAACTCGCGGATGTACGGCGCCATTTCCTTCGCGCCGAGCGCGCAGTTGATGCCCACGGTGAAGGGCTTGGCGTGCGCGATGGAATTCCAAAACGCCTCGGTTGTCTGCCCCGAGAGCGTGCGGCCGGAGGCATCGGTGATCGTCACCGAAACCATCACCGGCAACCGTTCACCGTGTTCCAAAAACACTTCCTCAATCGCAAACAACGCCGCCTTGAGGTTGAGCGTATCGAAAGTCGTTTCCGGCAACAGGATGTCCACGCCGCCCTCGATCAAGGCCTCCGTCTGCTCACGGTACACCGCCACGAGATCATCAAAGGTCACCGCGCGAAAACCTGGATCATTTACATCCGGCGATATCGAAGCCGTACGATTGGTTGGCCCGATCGCCCCTGCCACATAACAGCGGCGCGAGGCATCCTTGGCCATCACCGCCTCCACCGCTTCGCGGGCCAGCTGGGCCGAGGCGACATTCAATTCGCGCGCGATATCCTCCATCGCATAATCCGCCATGCCAATGCGCGTGGCGCTGAAAGTATTCGTCTCAATGATGTCGCAGCCCGCCTCGAGAAATTGCATGTGAATGCCGCGAATAATCTCCGGGCGCGCGAGAGACAGCAGATCATTGTTCCCCTTCAGGTCACCCGGATGATCGGCAAACCGTTCCCCACGAAAATCGCCCTCCTCCAGCTCATGGCGCTGCACCATCGTCCCCATCGCGCCATCCAAAAAAAGAATACGCTCAGCCAATTGCTCCCGCAGTTCTGCCTTGATGGGCGATTCATTCATCAGCGCTCCATGCTACGCTATACACTCCATTCGTCAACACTTAAATCAATATATCCGGATATGTTGATATGTTTAAGTATTGATCCAATCGATGTTCGATATTTGGTATTTCAATTTCCCAATGCGAATAGGGTGCGATATTGTCGGGACATGGCATGGTTGTGCGTAATCTCAGCGGTGGTACTCATTTATGGATTGATCACCAGCGCGAAACAATTGGAGATTCAAAACAACCTCGGGTGATTACCGTGGCGGCACCGGACAAGGGTTCCTTTGAGCTGCAAGTCGGCAAAGTGTGGCTGGCGCGTCTGGATATGTTGCTGGTGTACATTGCGCGCATGGGGTGCGCCGGCATCAGCGATGCGGCGTGTCATTATATTAATTTATCTCGTGAGCTTTGGCATGCTGGCAAGCAACCTGATGTTCCTCGCTTGGAGCAAGCTCGACGGAGTGCCGCGCATCCTCACCTTCATGGACATGGGCGTCATCCTTATTGTACTCAGCGGTCTGTACCGCAAGTATCGGGAGAAGTTGAAGGAGTACCTTTAGGGAGTGATCATCAAAACCGCAGCACGTCCACGTGTTCACCTTCGCCCAACACCGTCTTCGGAGTCACGTCCACGAGTCCGTTAGCTTGACCCAGGCCGGCGACGGCATGGGAGGCCTGCAAGCCGGTGGCGTGCACGGTGCCTTGGGTGTCAACGCGCACGCGCATAAAATGGCGACGGTCGCCGCGATTAGCCAGTGGGTCGGCCAGCACTCCCGGGTGTGAGGGCAATTCCAATGTAGTCGCGCCTTGCATTTGCAACACCGCCGGGCGCACCAGTACGAGGAATGTGACCATGGCCGAGACTGGATTGCCCGGCACGCCAAAGAGCGGACGGTCGTCCAGCCGCCCAAAAACGAATGGCTTGCCTGGTTTGATCTTTACCCGCCAAAAATCGAGCGAGCCGCCGAGCTTTTCGAAGGCCGCCTTTACGTAGTCATGCTCGCCCACGCTCACGCCACCGGAGGTGACCACCGCATCGCACTCGGCAAACGCCCCGCCCAACGCGTCAACGGTGGCTTCCAGCGTGTCCGGCACCAGTGGAAACACTCGCGCCTCCGCGCCGGCTTGTCGAATGAGTTCCGCAAGAGCCACGCGGTTGCTTTCATAGATGCCCCCCTCGCCCAGTTCCATCCCGGGTTCGCGCAATTCGTCGCCGGTGGCCAACACGCCAACAATCGGGCGCCGAAAGGTCTCCACGCGGGCCACACCGGCGGCCCCAAGCAGTTGCAAACGGCCAGCGTGTAATTTCTCGCCTGTTCGGCCAATGGTTTCCCCCTCCCTCACATCTTCACCTTGCAAGCGAATGTGTTCAAATGGCTTCACTCCTTCGGTGATCTCAATCGTGTCGCCTTTCATCTGTGTGTCTTCCTGCATCACTACGGCATTGGCTCCTGCGGGAATGGGGGAGCCAGTGTATATGCGCACGCATTGGGCCTCTCTGACCGCGCCCGCGAAGAATGCGCCTGCGGGGACTTCGCCGATTTGCCGGAGGCGCGCGCCGGTGGCGGCATCGGCGGCACGTACGGCGTAACCGTCCATTGCGGAGTTGTCGAAGGCGGGGAGATTGACGGGGGATTCTTGTGATGCTGCCAGGATACGGCCGGCGGCATTGGCAAGGGGGATGGTTTCCTGCTCCGTGGGGCGGATGGTTTTCAGGATGCGTGTGGTGGCTTCTTCGAGTTCGATCATTTTCCGATGCAGAATTGGCTGAAGATGGTGTCGAGCAGATCTTCGGTTGAGGTTTTGCCGACAACTTCGCCGGTTGCGTTGGCGGCGATGCGGAGATCCATGGCGGGCAGCTCGAGAGTTTGGCCGTCGCGCAGGGCCTCGAGGCCTCGGGTCAATGCCTCGCGGGCGCGCCGGAGGGCGTCCTGATGACGGGCGTTGATCATGGCGGGGAGCATATCGGCACGGATGTCGCCGGACCACGCGGCGGCGCGGATGGCGTCTTTCAGTGCTTCAATGCCGTTGCCGTCGAGGCATGAGATTTTAATGGTGTCGGGGTGGTTGAGTTGGGAGGCGAGGTCGGCCTTGTTGGCGATGAGGATTTGTCGCTTGCCTTGGTTGTTGTCGATTTGTTGCTGGTCGTCCTTGGACATTGGTTCGCTGGCGTCGAGGACGTGGAGGATAAGCTCGGCTTGGGCGATACTTTGGTGGCTGCGGCGAATGCCTTCGGCCTCGATAGGGTCGGTGGAATGGCGAAGACCGGCGGTGTCTATGAAAACGACGGGGATGCCGCGGATGTTGGCGGTTTCCTCGATGGTATCGCGGGTGGTGCCGGGAGCGGAGGTGACAATGGCGCGGTCGTGGCCAAGGAGCTGGTTGAGCAGGCTGGACTTGCCGGCATTGGGACGGCCAATGATGGCGGCGCGG
Source organism: Verrucomicrobia bacterium UBA6614 (assembly GCA_002433235.1). GTDB lineage: Bacteria > Verrucomicrobiota > Verrucomicrobiia > Limisphaerales > UBA1100 > UBA6614. Next base: position 9,838 of record DJHS01000018.1, on the reverse strand, counting down.
ATGCCTTGGCGCAGAACGCGGCCTTCGTCGGCGGTGGCGAGTAGCTCGTCAATGTTGGTAAGGACGGCCTCAAGGCGAGCAAGGAGTTGTACAAGGGTATCGGGAGCAATGTCCTCATCGGGGAAATCGATGTGGGCCTCGACATGGGCAAGGGTTTGCATGAGGTCGTCACGCAACTGGTGGATGCGTTGACTTAGCCTACCCGCAAGCTGCTCGTTGGCGGCGGCAAGGGCGAGATCGGTGCGGGCGTGGATGAGGTCACTAACAGCTTCGGCTTGGGTGAGGTCGATCCGGCCATTTAGAAAGGCGCGCCGGGTGAACTCGCCGGGCTCGGCGCTGCGTGCGCCGGCAGCAAGGATGGCCTTCAGTACGGATTGCGCGGCGAGCAGGCCGCCATGGCAGGTGATCTCGATGGTATCCTCGCGAGTGAAAGTCCGCGGAGCTCGGAGGACGGCGAGAAGAACTTCGTCGATGTTACGTCCACGGTCGACGATTTTGCCGTAGTGAAGGGTATGGCTTGGAGCGGCGGCAGGTGATTTTGAATTGGAGCCAATTGGTTTAAAGCATTGGCCCGCGATGGCGTGGGCATCGGCACCGGAGAGGCGGATGACAGCAAGGCCACCTTCCCCGAGCGGGGTGGCGATGGCGGCGATGGTGTCGTTGATCATGGCGGGTTGTTGTAGCCGGACCCTACGGAGTCGGCGGGGAGGCCACCGGCCTCACCCACAGCGGCACGGTTTCTATCTGGGACACGCACCGGCTTCGGGATCTTCCCCTTGTAAAAAGAGCCGGGCTTTCTGGTAGCTTTTCTTGTGGAGATAATGGAGAAGGTCGGGCTGGGTGTTCTTAGGCATGGCGGCGGTGAGGGTGTCGAGGCGTGTGAAGAGGACCATGAGGTCGGGCTTGGGGTTGGCATTGACGCGGGCGACGGCGTCCTCGAGCTCGAGCAGGGTGTCGAGGAGCTGCTGTTCAGTGGAGGTCATGGCCTTGGGATAACGCAGATTGCTTCAGCCCTCAATCCAACTCTGCGGCTCCACGGCATAACACGAGTTTTTTTGCGTGCAGGGCCACAGAGGATAAAGGGGGTTGCGTTGTAACAGGGTAGCGTGTAGTGCCTTCGGCCATGACGAAGACAGCGTTGTTGTTTGCAGGGCAAGGTGCTCAGGTGGTCGGGATGGGCCGGGACTTGGCGGAGCGATATACCGAGGCACAAACGTTGTTTGACCGGACCAACGAGGTGCTTGATTACGACTTGGCGAAAATTTGTTTCGAGGGTCCTGAGGATCTCCTGACCCAAACGGAAAATGCGCAGCCCGGCATTTTTCTCCACAGTTGGGTGGCGTTGGAAATCCTCAGACTGCGTGTCCCCGACTTGCAGTTCGAGGCGGCAGCTGGCTTATCTCTGGGAGAGTTTACTGCCCTAGCAGCTGCGGGAGTGATGTCAATGGAGGCGGGCCTGTCGGTTGTGCGGAAGCGTGGAAGGTTTATGCAGGAGGCTTGTGATGCGACCGAAGGCGGCATGGCGGCGGTCATTGGACTCGACGAAAACACCACGCGAGAGGTATGCGCCGCCACGGATGTTGAACTGGCGAATTTGAATTGCCCTGGGCAACTGGTGATATCTGGCGCGAAGGAAAACATTGATCGGGCCTGTGAGTTTGCGAAGGAGAAAGGCGCAAAACGTGCACTGCCCCTAGCGGTAGCAGGGGCTTATCACTCTCGCTTGATGGAAAGCGCTCAGCCAAAACTTGAGTCTGCCCTTCGTAAAGTGGAACTTAACCTGCCCGGCATGCCGGTAATTTCAAACGTCACCGCCGAACCCCACGCAACTCCGGGCGAGATACTCCAACGATTGGTGGAACAAGTGACTGCGCCGGTTCGCTGGGAAGCTTCAATTCGCTGGCTGCTGTCACGAGGCTTCACGAGGTTTATTGAACTGGGACCGGGAACCGCTCTTACAGGCTTTATGCGTCGCATTGACCGCGAGGTGGAGATTATCAATGTTGCCGATCTCGACAGCTTGGAGAAAGCGGTCGAAGTACTTTCAAGTTGAGTGTTTGGTGGACAATGAGCGGAGGGCAACGCAGAGCCCCCGTTGAGTCATTATGCTCATGAGACGACTTGCTATTCTCCTTTCCGTAATAATCTTAGGCACACCTTCCATCGGAGCAGCCTTGGTGGTTTAAGTGATTTTTCTTTAAGCAAGAGTTCAGATTTCAGATCATGGTTTCCTGCGAAGAACTTTTTAGCGTGTAAAGTTGTAATAAAACATTATCAGGCTGTACGATCGTTTTTCGCATGCACTTGTTTGTGCAAGAATTGTACTAGGATAATGATGATTCACGAGAGTTCACAGCTTTACAAAATTGGGGCAATTGCTCGCTTGACGGGGATTAATCCGGTCACGATCAGAATGTGGCAAACCCGTTATGATGCGGTTGAGCCTGTTCGAACTGAGGGCAAGCAACGCCTTTATACCGAAAAGGATTTGGCCAAGTTAAGCCTATTGAAAGAACTGACTGATCATGGTGATAGTATTGGCATGATTGCCAATCTCTCGATTGAGGATCTCGAGAAGCGTTTGCATGACCGTGCAGGCAAGACTGGCAATCCGGTATATCGATCGGATCAGGCGCCGATCAAAGTGGTGGTGTTGGGCCATGGCTTTCCGTTGCTCTCCAGTGCTGAGGTTGGGGCCTATGCCGCGCCTTTGGAGTTGGCGGGGCAATTCAAACCTGGGGATGCGCTCTCGAATGACATTAAGGCGTGCCAAGCAGATTTGCTTGTTTTTCAGATTGCCAGTCTTCAACCGGATAGCCCGGGTAAGATTCGAGAAGCCATTAGTCATTCAGGCGCAAAGGGTGCCTGTGTGGTGTATGCTTTTGGGCCCAAAAAGGTGGTAAAAGAACTTTCTGATGGAATAACCCTGCCGCTAAGGGCTCCTGTTAATGTGCTGGAACTCACCTTGGCAGCGAATTTTTTGCTGGAAAAGACGGGCCAACCGGAGGAAGAGGCAACAGAATGCATGCCGCCAGATAGGCGTTATAGCGATTCACAATTGTGGGAGATTGTAAATCAACCCAACGCCATTGAGTGCGAGTGTCCGCAGCATCTTTCGCACATATTGTTTAGCCTCAACCATTTTGAGGCCTACATGAAAGACTGTGAAAGTAGGAATACTAAAGATGCGGAAGTTCATCAGTACTTGCACAAAATTGCCTCAGAATCTCGATCCTGCCTCGAAAAAGCGATGGACAGACTCGTCGAACACGAGAACCTAACCCTCAAAACCTCATAAAAAGCCCACAAAAAGCTATGTTTATCTGTTGAATCGATTTTTCCTATACTTTTATTTGACATATCACTTATTTGCTATATATTTATTCCTCAAGCGCGTTAATTCGTCCTTGATATATAAACAATAGCTAAACAAAAAGAAAGTATATGAAAAAACTCAAATCCCTCCTCGCAGCCGCAGCCTCCCTGTTCATTGCGGCTGATTCACAAGCTGGTGACATTGTTGATGTGGCAGCTTCCAACAAATCTTTCAGCACGCTGGTAACAGCAGTAAAGGCCGCTGGATTGGTTGAAACTCTCAAAGGCGAAGGCCCCTACACCGTTTTCGCGCCAACTGACGAGGCCTTCGCTAAACTGCCCAAGGGCACACTTGAAAGTTTGTTGAAGCCCGAAAACAAACAAAAACTCGTAGCGATCCTCACCTACCATGTTGTCCCAGGCAAGGTGATGGCAAAGGACGTAAAGTCCGGGAAAGTCAAAACAGCCTCGGGATCTTCGTTCAAAATGAAGGTATCAAAGAAGGGGGTCTGGGTAGACAACGCAAAGGTTGTGGCTACTGACGTGAAGGCTGATAACGGTGTGATTCACGTCATCGATGCCGTGATTCTTCCAAAGTCCAAGTAATTCTTCTTCAAGGAGGTACTTAACGGACGTAAACCCGGGAGGAGGGGATATACCCTTCTCCCCAAAACCCAAAAAAATAAATATGAAAAAACTAATTGCCATCATTGCTGCAACCGCAGCTTGCATAAATGTTCAGGCCAAAGACATTGTCGATGCTCTGGAGGACTGCGGACAATTCAAGACCTTGGTCGCCGCTGTAAAGGCTGCCGGCCTGGTTGAAACCCTGAAAGGGGATGGTCCATTTACAGTATTTGCTCCCAATGATCATGCATTCGCAAGACTACCCAAAGGAACGGTTGAGAATCTGCTGAAGCCTGAAAACAAGGAGCAGCTGAAATCGATCCTTACATTCCATGTCGTGGGCGATGCAAAAACATCATGCTCACTTCGGAGTGGCGAAATTACCACCGTGAACGGTGCCCACCTCAGGGTGAAGCGCTGGGGCAACCATCTTTTCCTGAACAACAACTACGCGCGTGTGCGGGAAGCCGATGTGCGTTTCAGCAATGGGATCGTGCATGTGATCGACAAGGTCATGTTGCCGCCTAGAAAGAAAACTGTGTTCACCTCCACGGCCAAGGAGCGCAAGTCGATGGACATTGTGGATACCGCCGTTGCAGCGGGTAAATTCAAAACTCTGGCCGCAGCACTCAAGGCAGCAGGTTTAATTGAAACCCTGAAAAGCAAAGGCCCCTTCACTGTGTTTGCCCCTACCGATGAGGCATTCTCAAAACTTCCCAAGGGAACAGTCGAGGAACTGTTGAAGCCGGAAAACCGGAACAAGCTTGTCAATGTTCTCAAATATCATGTCATCAGCGGCAAAGTTGCCAGCGCCGATATTAAGGAAGGCAAGGCCAAGACCGTCTCCGGCAAATCGGTGAGGCTCAAGCTGAAGAACGATGGCGTGATGGTCAACAAAGCTCAGGTCACGAAAGCTGATGTGGCCGCTAACAATGGAATCATTCATATTATAGATACAGTGCTTATTCCCAAAGGTCGCAACAAGCAGGCGAAGTCCCGTTAATCATCGCCCAAACTGGGGAGGGGTGGCGAGCTAGCCACCCCTCTCAATACAAGAAAACCCCATGCAAACACACGGATCAATTTTCCACTCACTTTCTCACGAGACCAAATCAAAAGAGGCTACCAACCTGACCAGGTATCTAAGTGAGATTTCAGAGTTCCAACGAATTACACCCGAGCAAGAAAGAGAGCTCGGTTACAGGATCCAAGCTGGCGATCAGGAAGCCGTAAACATTCTGGTTAAGGCAAACCTTCGTCTTGTCTTGAAAATCGCATCTGAATACAAAAATCTGGGATTAGAATATATGGACTTGGTCAGCGAGGGAAACATTGGGCTTATCAAGGCTGCCGAGCGTTTTGATCCCGCTCGCGGATGCCGCTTCTCCACGCTTTGCGCCATTTGGGTGCGTCAATCCATCCGAAGGGCCATTGCAAATCAGGGCCGTACAGTGCGGTTGCCCGTGTATTTGGCTGATCGTATTCGGAAAATGCGCGAGGCGGAATTCGACCTTAACAAGAAACTGAGGCGGCTCCCCACAGATGAAGAGCTTGCCAACACAACGGGGATATCTACGGAGAACATTCAATTAATGAAAAGGGTCAGAAAGACCTCCTACTCATTGGACGAGAATGAGAATGAAGAAGTGTGCTCGCTGCATGAAAGGCTGGCTGATGAAAATTCAGTGGCTCCAGATCATGCTGCGACCTGTGACCATGACTTTGCCTACGTTGAAAAAGCGATGAAAGTGCTGGATGAACGCGAATGCGACATCGTCCGCCAACGATTTGGGATTGGCACGGGTAGAGATCGTTCATTGAGCCAAATAGCTCAGGACTATGGCTTAACCCGCGAAAGAATCCGGCAAATCCAAAAGACCGCCATAAACAAATTACGCAGCACCATAGCCTTGGAGACCGCGGCGCTGCCCATGACAGCATAAAAAATAAAATGAAGAAAACAGACACCATCTACCTTATCTGCACCCTCAGCAGTATGTTTGTCAGCATCATACTTTGGTTCAACGTAAACCGAGAGTATGGAGCCTATGTTGGCATCTGGGTGCCAAGTATACTTGGCTTGTGGGCTATTCACAAAATCACACATATCCAAAAAAAATATATGAAGGAGGATTAAAAATGGAAGATCCAGTTTTACCAGGCATTTTGATCTTTGGCTTTTTCGTGACCTCAGCACTTTGCAAAAACCTTATTGATCTGCTCGAGGACCTCGACTTGAAAGAAAAACGCTCCCAAAAGGTTGACAAAATGCTTCTGCTCAGAGGGCTAAAATAACAACACAGCCGGAATGTTTCCAGCCAAGTACACACACCGGACCTGCCTGAATGCTTCGCCTGAAGAAGTCTATAAATGGCATGAGAATCCGCTTGCATTGAGAAAGTTGACCCCAGAAAAAGATTCAGTGGAAATCATCAAGCCAGCCGCATTGCAAGAAGGTTCCGTTGCCCATCTCCGCATCCCACTATTAGGATGCTGTTTGTACGTGGATTGGCTTGCCAAATTGGAGAATGTGAAGCCGAATAAAGAGTTTAGCGATCTGCAATTATCTGGTCCATTTAGAGTGTGGAAACACCGTCATGTCTTCGCTTCCGTTAGGCATAACAAATGCGAGATGCGTGACGAAATTGAATTCATTGTACCCGGAGGCAGAATCGTTCATTCGGTAATTTATCCATTTGTGCTGAACAGAATGAAGCGCGTTTTCAAGCATCGGCATAAAGTTTTGATCGATGAATTTGGGGAAGTCCAACCGGAGTTTCTTATTGAGGATACTCAAAAAAATTAGATGGGGAATTGCGGTGTGAAATCAATAAATACCACCATTGTTTGGTTTCGATTCGATTTAAGAACTGCAGACAATCCGGCTCTAAGTGCCGCGGCCAAGATAGGGTCTGTCGTTCCTGTTTTCATCTGGTCTCCTGACGAAGAGGATTTGAATCCTGGCGCTGCCTCTCGTTGGTGGTTGCATCATTCACTGGATAACTTCAGCAAAAGTCTTGAACGCATTGGTGGGCGACTCATCGTTAAATCTGGGAATGCAATTCGTGTGCTTAAGTCATTGGTGCAGGAAACAAATGCTCATGCGGTTTACTGGAACAGGCGTTATGAGCCTCAAATAAATTTGCGTGATGAAATAGTTGCAACAAAACTAAAGGCGGCGGGAGTTGCAGTTAAGACCTTTAAGGCAAATCTACTTTCAGAACCCGGGGAAATAGAAAACCGCAGCGGACTTCCTTTCAAGGTGTTTACCCCGTTCTGGAGAAATTGCTTAAAGGAGCTGAATCCACCCCGCCCCATATGTTCGCCAAGATCATTTCAGGTTCCGCAAAAAAATGTATCAAGTACGCGAATTTCTGAACTCCAACTTGAGCCAACCAAAGACTGGCCAAATGAGATGCGGCGCAAGTGGATCCCTGGGGAAGGTGGGGCTATGCAAACTTTAAGTCATTTCATAAAAACCTCGGTGGACAATTATTCTCAGGATCGAAATTTTCCCGATTGCCAAGGCACATCAAGATTGTCTCCTCACTTAAGGTTCGGTGAAATTGGTCCTCGCCAAATCTGGCACGCACTCAAAGTGGCCGGCGATTCAGATTGGAAGGGGTCGCAGTTTTTGGCCGAATTGGGATGGCGCGAGTTTGGTTATCATTTACTGCATCATTTTCCTCACACTGTTAATGAACCTCTGAAGCCCTCATTCAATCGTTTCCCTTGGAAAAAATCTGAACGTCATTTGCAGGCTTGGCAAAAAGGGCAGACCGGCTATCCGCTGGTGGATGCGGGCATGCGCGAGCTTTGTGCTACCGGATGGATGCACAATCGAGTGAGGATGGTTGCGGCTTCTTTTTTGGCGAAGCACCTGCTGATCCATTGGCGCCGTGGGGCCGAATGGTTTTGGGATACTTTGGTTGATGCAGATCTTGCGTCCAACACGCAAGGCTGGCAATGGGCGGCTGGATGCGGGGCGGATTCAGCTCCATATTTCCGCATATTTAATCCGACAATTCAGGCAAAGAAATTTGATTCGAATGGAGATTACATTCGGAGGTGGGTCCCGGAACTCAGGCATTTATCCGCGCCCGAAATCTTTGAGCCTCGCATTGCTGGCCGAGTCGACCTGTACCCTCAGCCTATAGTTGATCATTCCAAGGCAAGAACAAGAGCCTTGCATGCCTATGAAAGAATCAAATAATGAAAACGCCGACCGCTAACACGCCCATTTATGATATTCCCTTGGTTGATATCGAGGGGCGAAAAACAACGTTGGCTGAATATTCCGGAAGGGTTTTGCTGATTGTCAACTTGGCTTCCAGATGCGGGTTTACCCCGCAATATGAGGGATTGGAGAACCTGCAGAGGAAGTACGGTTATGAAGGCTTTACGGTGTGCGGTTTTCCTTCAAACGACTTTCTCTTTCAAGAACCGGGGTGTGATAAGGAGATTCATGATTTTGCGATAACCCGATTCAATGTGTCATTCCCAATGTTTAGCAAGGTTAGCGTATGGGGAAAAAACATTCATCCGTTGTACAATTGGCTTCCCAGCCACTCGGAACATGGCGGGGTGGTTAAATGGAATTTTTCAAAATTTTTGATTAACCGTGACGGGAAACTGGTGAATCGGTTCCATACTTTTACCGCTCCGGAATCAAACCGGATTGAAAAAGCAATCCGAGAACACCTGTAAACATAAATGATTAAAAAAATATTTCTTATAATTTGCGTGGGACTTTTTTCAGCCTGTGCATTAACAAAATTAACTAGGGGTGGATACGAAGAAGCTCCACATGAAATTCTCAAGAAAGACGGTTCAATAGAATTACGCAAATATCCTGAACTGCAACTTGTTGAAACGGTAATGGCAAATAACCAAGACAATGGTTTCATGCGTCTTTTCCGCTACATCGATGGAGGCAATGACAAAAAACAGAAAATTGCCATGACCACGCCTGTGTTCACATCGGAGCAAAAGGGGAAATCAACAATGGCTTTTGTCCTTCCAGAGAAAATCAAATCGAGTGCGGTACCTGAGCCGAATCATCAATCGGTGAGAAGAGTCATGCGGCCAGAAATGATTCTCGCTGTGCGTCGCTACTCGGGGCACCACCGGGACGCTCCATCCACAATTGAGTCGGAATTGAAAAAATGGATGGAGAATAACAATCTCATTCCGGCAGGGGAGCCGATTCAGGCTTTCTATGATCCTCCGTGGACGCCTGGGTTTTTTAGGCGCAATGAATTGCTGATACCGGTAATCAATAAAATCCCCAGCACTCGTGAAGGTCATCGTTAATTGCGACGAGCCGAATTGCCCAAAACGTTGGGACGCACTGGATGGCTGCGGTGAGTCACACCTTTCATTCTGCTCTGAGTGTTTTCGCAAGGTTCAACTTGTTGATACTCATGAGGCAGTACATGGCGTTCATCAATTAGGCCAAATTGCAGCGACTGAAGAGTCGTTGGCCAAAGCCTTTCACAAGAAACATTGCTGAGTTGAGTTTCACCTTGCGGCTCGGTTGTTCGTTGCAACGTGGCCGAAGCCCATATTGCGAATCATGTTTTCTCTAGCTTAGCCGTACGAGGTCAAGCTTGCTTGCTGCTGAAGCCAAAGGTAAAAATCCCCCCCTGCCCATGAAATTAGTAGTAATTTTTTTTGTGACGGTTTTTTTATGTCCGGCTTTGACCCAGGCGGAGCAGAAAACCAAGCCGCTCAATTTCGTTTTTTTTCTGGTCGATGACCTTGGCTGGACGGATCTCAAGTCCTTTGGCAGTTCGTTTTACGATACGCCAAACTGCGATCGGCTGGCGGCCTCTGGGATGAAGTTTACCAATGCTTATGCCGCATGTCCGGTATGCAGCCCCACGCGCGCGAGCAT
>DJHS01000030.1:2254-3390 GCA_002433235.1 Verrucomicrobia bacterium UBA6614 | reverse complement strand
GATAAAGTTTTTGGCGTTCTCCCGCGAGGCAGCGTCCGGCTGGCAGAGATGCCATTTGTGGATCACCCAACCACCGCCGGTGCCCACGGCGGCCACTTGGAGATTGTGTTCCGCGGTGAGTTTTTTCAGCTCCTCCACCGGAATGGCGTCGGCATTAGGCGCAAACACCTCGACGGCATCGTAGCCCAGTTCAGCCGCCTTGGCGCAGCCGGCAGCGAGTTCATGCCAGAAAACGAACGGGCCGCCTTCGGCCTCTTTAACCAGTGAAATGGTGACAGCGGATTTGATCATGCGACAAAGAGACGTTTGAAGTGACGGTCGTACAGGTTTTCGGTGACGTTTTTGCCGACCACCTCGACGTTGGCCTTCAGTAGATCGGTGTAGCGCGTGCCCTCCTTGGCGGCGAGCTTAAAGGCGATGTGCAGCAGTTGGCGGAAATGTTGATTGAACTCCGGATGCTCCTGCACATGGCGCAACGCGTTGGCGTATTGATCGCCGCTCCAGCCGGCCACTGCCTCGGCGGTGGGCAGCTTGGCGGAATCGATATCAATCACCGAAGCGTACGGCTCGCACATGGCATCGACGTTTTCCAGCGCCTTGGCATAAATCTCCTTGGCCAACTCCAAGCCATCGCCGCCGGCCTCGGCCAGCCCGATCAATTCCTCGAGCCAGGTCGTGCCGGCCGTCTTCACATGCACGCCCGCACCCGTGCGCCGGATCGCGTCGCCGATGATCGGGTAAATGGAAAATTTGTCGCTGCCGCTGTGCACGCTAAGCTTGAGATTCTCCGGCAGACCGTACGCCGCAATAGCATGGGCAATCACCGCGAGGTCATCATTAAACTCCTTTTCGAACTGCGCGAGGTCGCCCACGTAATCGACGCCTTTGTTAAAGCGGCCGGTGAATTTCGGCGCAATCGTCTGCAGCCGCACCCCTTCATCGGCCAACGCCGCAAGAATGATCAGCAACTCCGGCGGCGTCTGCGGCGCATCAGTTTCGTCCATGGACACCTCGGCGATAAAGTCATCCTTGCTCGCCGCGATATGGCGATAAATTGTCCCGGCCTCGGCCACGGCGGCGAGGTATTTACCGGCAACCTCTGCCACGTATTCGCGCGTGATCTCCAGCGGCGCATC
>DJHS01000030.1:0-1867 GCA_002433235.1 Verrucomicrobia bacterium UBA6614 | reverse complement strand
CGCCACTGCGCCCTCAGCAGGCGTTTGGCCAATGGAATCCGCCACATCAATCGTAAAGAAATCCGAGCAGCTCAGATACTTGTCGACCGTGTCCATGTTGATGTGGTCGGCATCCACATGCCAGCCGCGCTCCCAGCCCAACGCCTCCACCGCCGCCTTGGCCGCATCAAAAACGCTCTGCGGCTCCGAGCCGATAAAGCTGTGCTCGCGGTTGGACTTGTTCCAAACCGGAATCACGTCGATGCCCTGCTCCGCCAGCTTTACGCAAGCCTGCAACTGCGCCTCCGCCTGGTGCGCAAACCGGTCACCCACGCCAATGGTGTATTTCTCAAGTATCATACGGGGCGGGCAACCTAAGGGAAGGCGGCAGGCGGCACAATTTATTTTCTCGCCATGGGTATGAAGTGAGAAGATTGATTCCTGACGGCTTTGCGTCTGGACGCGAGTTGGGATACGATTCGCGCATGGCCAATGGAACCACACTTTCGCATTCGGAGTTGCTGCAATTGAAACGCTGGAACACGCCAACGATCTACAATGGTTGGGAGCAAATCACCAAGGGAGACCCCGCGGCGGATGCATTCAACCTGGAGCCTGCAACCGATTTCATGCCTCAGATGGGACCTATGATCGGATATGCGGTAACGATCGTCATCAAGCCATCCTCAGATGAATTTAAAAATCCGGATAATATCATGGCTTGCCGGAAATACATAGCCAATGTCCAGGGGCCAAAAATTGTCGTGGTGCAAGATCTCGACAAGCCCAACTTTGTCGGATCCTTGTGGGGAGAGGTCAACAGCAACACGCACCGGGTTCTGGGCTGTGTCGGGACTATCACGGATGGCTGTATTCGCGACGTGGATGAGATGACGAATGCCGGCTTTAAAGCACTGGCGTCCAGATTATGCGTTGGACATGCCCACGCGGCACCCGCCAAGTGGAATTGCGAAGTGGAGATTTTCGGCCGCAGGATTCAGCCGGGGCAGTTGATCCATGCGGACAAGCACGGTTTCCTGGCGATCCCGTCCGGCGAGGAGAAAGGCTTGCTTGAAGCATCCGTATTCATGGATCGCAATGAATGTGAAACGGTCATCCCGGCCGCTCGTGATAATGCACATCTGGATACTGAGAGTTTGCTCGGCAAAATAAAAAGTGCGGGGAAAGCGTTTGGAGACAATACCCAAGCCAAGTTCAAAAAGAGCGGTGAGTGGTAGGCCGGAAGTTTGACACACAAGCCGCAACAGCTACACTCGGAGGACTAGGCGAAAGGGATTGCGATGACGAAACACGATATTTCACGGCGGACGATGTTGCGCGGGCTGGGGGTAACGATGGCTTTGCCGTGGATGGAGAGCGTGCGCGTGTGGGGCGACACGAAAAAGGCGGCCAAGCAGGCGAGTGAGGCGCCGGTGCGCATGGGAATTCTGTTTGCGGGCTGCGGGTTTCACTCGAAGGAATGGTGGGCGAAAGGTGAGGGCAAGGCGATGGAGCTGGGCAAGGTGCTCGCGCCGTTGAAGGATTTTCGCGAGAAGATGGTGTTCATCCGCGGCCTGTACAACAAGGAGGCGTTGAAGGGGAACATTCACAGCTCGCAGACGGGCAACCTGCTTTCCGGCGCGCCGCTGGCCTCGGGCGGGCGGATTCAATCCGGCACCAGCGTGGACCAGTACGTGGCGAAACGCATTGGGCACCAGACGAAGGTGCCGAGCCTCGTGCTGGGTTGTGAGAAATCGAACCCCGGCGTGCACAAAAACTATTCGCTGCTCTACAGCTCGCACATCTCGTGGAGCAGCCCGAACACCCCCACGCCGCTGGAGGTGTACCCGGCGCTGGCGTTTGACCGGTTGTTCAAAAACAAAACCGA
>DJHS01000029.1:2964-27787 GCA_002433235.1 Verrucomicrobia bacterium UBA6614 | reverse complement strand
CTCATAGGACTCACGATCCTTCTCGGTGATCTCCAGCTCGTCGTATTCGTTGTAAAAATCTTTCAGCTCCGGAAACGCATCGACGCGTTTGGGGAGGGGTTTGTTGCGTTTTTGGAAAAGTCGTTCGGGTTCCTCGTCGCGTTTGTTTTTGCGGGCGGTCTTTTCCTTGTACGGATCGCGCGTGTCGACGGCGTAATGATGAATGGTCTCAATGGAAATGTCCGTGTGGTCGGTGGTGTAAAACCAGCCGCGCCAAAACCAATCAAGATCCTGTCCGCTGGCGTCTTCCATGGTGCGGAAGAAATCCGCCGGTGTCGGCCGCTTGAAGGCCCAGCGGCGGGCGTATTGCTTGAAGGCGTAGTCGAACTGTTCCCGGCCGAGGACGCTCTCGCGGAGGATGTTTAGCGCGAGGGTCGGCTTGGTGTAGGCGTTGTAGCCTGTGCTGAGTAGTGAATCGGCGCCGGTCATGATCGGCATTTTGTTTTCCTGCTTGAGGTAATTCATGAGCCCGCCGATGCGCTGGGGCATGATGCGCGAGGGGTAATCCTCTTCCCATTCCTGCTCGGTGAGAAACTGCATGAAGGAATCGATGCCTTCATCCATCCACATCCACTGACGCTCGTCGGAGTTGACGATCATCGGAAACCAGTTGTGGCCCACCTCGTGGATGATCACGCTGATCAGGCCATACTTCGTGCCCTTGGAATACGTGCCATCCTTCTCCGGGCGCGGGCGTTGCCAGCAAAGCATCGGATACTCCATGCCACCAATGGGGGCATTCACGGAGATGGCAACGGGGTACGGATAATCAAAGGTGTAACGCGAAAACACCTCGACCGTGTGCGCCACCGCGTGGGTGCTGTAACGGCTCCAGAGCGGCTCGCCTTCCTTCGGCCAATAGCTCATGCACATGATGGTTTTGCCGTTGAGCTTCATGCCCATCGCGTCCCACAAAAACTTGCGCGAGCTGCACCACGCGAAATCGCGCACGTTGTCCGCCTTGTAAATCCACGTCTTCTTGCCTTTCGCCTTTTCCTTTTCGTTGGCCTTCGCCTCATCGAGCGTGACGATGAACACCGGCTTCTTTGCATTGCGCGCCTTGGCAAGGCGTTCGCGCTGCACTTTGGTCAGCACCGCCTCGGGATTCTGCAACTCGCCCGTGGACGCCACGATATGATCGGCCGGCGCGGTGATGCGGACAGTGTAATCGCCAAACTCCAGCGCAAACTCGCCTGTGCCGAGGTACTGCTTGTTCTGCCAGCCGGTCACGTCTGTGTAGGCGCACATCCGCGGGAACCATTGCGCCAGCGCGTACAGATGATTCTTGTCCTCCTTAAAATACTCGTAGCCCATCCGCGCGCGCATCTTGGTGGCGTCGATGATGTTGAAATTCCAGTCGACCGAAAACGTGATCTTTCCGCCGGGCTTCAAAGGCTTGGGCGGGATGATGCGCATCATCGTCTGCACGATCACGTGCTTGAGCGGTTTGCCCGCGGCATCCTTCACGGCGGTGATCTTGTAGCCGCCATCAAACTGCTGTGCCTTGAGCAGGCCTTCGAATTGCCGGAAAGACTGGTCACGCAGCCCCGAGGTAGTGCGCGACTGATGCGCCATCAATTTGGGATCAAACAGGTTTTGGTCCAACTGCATCCAAAGATACTCGAGCGTGTCCTTGGAGTTGTTGTGATACGTGATCGTCTCGCTGCCGATGATGCGGTTCTTCGCCTCGTCCAGCTCCACATCAATCACGTAATCCGCCTGCTGCTGCCAATAACCCGGACCGGGCGCCCCCGACGCCCGCCGCATTTCATCCGGCGTGGGCCAGACATCATCGAGTTGTTTAAAGGGATCCCGTGGTGCCGCTAGGACGGAGACCGTGATGGTAAATAGAAAAAGAAAACGGAAGGCAGTCATTGCGTGTCTAGTGGTTTGCGATGGGCCGTGATAACCCAACGCAATCCAAAAGACAACGCGCTTGTATGGTCCGGGCCGCAGACTCAGTCTCCCCCGCGCAGCTTGGCGAGCAGGTGCAGAATCTCGATGTAGAGCCAGATGAGGGTGACCATCAGGCCGAAGGCTCCATACCACTCCATGTACTTGGGCGCGCCCATCGCCGCGCCGTTCTCAATGAAATCAAAATCGAGCACGAGGTTGAGTGCGGCAATGACCACCACGAACAGGCTAAAGCAAATCCCGAATGTTCCCGAGCCGTGAATGTAGTGGGCAACAGAGGTGACGCCAAAAATGGAAAGCAGCCACGTGACGAGGTACACGAGGAAAATACCGCCGGTGGCGGCAACGACACCAAGCTTGAAATTCTCCGTAGCCTTGATGTAGCCGCTTCGGTAAGCAGCCAGCAGGGCGAACAGGGTGCCGAATGTCAGGCCCACAGCCTGAAGGACAATGCCCGGAAACATCTTCTCGAAAACTGCTGAGATGGCACCGAGGAAAAGGCCTTCCAACGCGGCGTAAATGGGGGCGGTCACTGGTGCCCAACTCATCTTGAAGCAGGTGATTAGGGCGATGATCAGGCCGCCAATGGCACCCACGATTGCCAGTGTGCCGGCCGCTGCATTTCCTTTCATCGCCATGCCCCAAGTGATCGAGGCCGCCAAAACCAGTAGCAGCAGCATGGCACCCGTCTTGTGGACGGTGCCCATCAGGGTCATTCGGTCTTCAGTGCGGACAGCATCGAACTGTTCAAAGGTGCTGTCATTCAATGCGGGATTTGCAGATCTCATATCTCCTTTTGGTTGCGTGGTCGTTTAGTCCAGCGCGCGGGCCAGACTTCGTTTAACAAATCCGACGGTTGTTGTCCAACGGGTTTTGGGCGTGTTTTCCCTCGCCTCAGCGGCGGCTCTTGGCCAACATCCCGCGCACATGGCAGAATCCAAGTATCTGACCGCGCCGGTGAAAAGCGAGAAGCTGCCGGGCGGCATCCCGTACATCATCGGCAACGAGGCGGCGGAGCGCTATTCGTTCTATGGGATGAAGGCCATTCTCGTCGTTTTCATGACGAAATACCTGATGGGCAAGGAGGGTCCGGAGCCGATGGGGGATGAGGAGGCCAAAACTTGGTTCCACCTTTTTAACAGCGCGGTCTATTTCACCCCACTCTTGGGGGCAATCGTGGCAGACGTATTTTTTGGCAAGTACAAGACGATCATCAGCCTTTCGATCGTGTATTGCCTGGGGCACCTGGCGCTGGCGCTGGATGAATCGCGACTGGGCTTGTCGGTGGGCTTGACCTTGATTGCCATCGGCGCGGGAGGCATCAAGCCGTGCGTGTCAGCGCATGTGGGGGACCAATTTGGGAAGACAAACGGGCATTTGCTCACGAAGATTTTTGGATGGTTTTATTTCTCAATCAACCTCGGCGCTTTTGCGTCGCAGATCATGACGCCGGTGTTGCTGGATCGATACGGGCCGCAGGTCGCCTTCGGGGTGCCGGGCGGCCTGATGCTGCTGGCGACAATTGTGTTCTGGATGGGCCGCAACAAGTTTGTCCATATCCCCGCGGGCGGCGTTGGGTTTTTCAAGGAGGCTTTCAGCCGAGATGGGCTGGCGATCATTGGGCGCTTGTGCGTGGTGTATCTGTTTGTGGCGATGTTCTGGGCGTTGTTCGATCAGACCGGCTCGGCTTGGGTTTTGCAGGCCGATCGCATGGACCGCAACTGGTTGGGTATCGAGTGGCTGCCCTCGCAGATTGGGGCCATCAACCCGGTGATGATCATGGTGTTCATCCCCATTTTCACCGCGTTCATTTATCCCACCATCGACAGGTTTTTTAAACTTACGCCGTTGCGCAAGATTGGCATTGGGTTTTTCGTGGCCGTGCCCTCTTTTCTCATCCCGGCTTGGATTGAGATTCAAATTGCCGGTGGCGAGCTGCCCAACATCATCTGGCAAATCTTGGCGTACGTTTTCATCACGGCGGCGGAAGTGTTCATTTCCATCACCGCGCTAGAATTTTCCTACACGCAGGCGCCGAAGAAAATGAAATCGTTGATCCTCGGATTTTTCCTGATGTCTGTCTCCATGGGCAACCTGTTTACGGCTGGCGTAAATCATTTCATCATGAATGACCCGCCTTCGTTCAAGCCGGATGTTCCCGGGAAGTATCAGTTGGAACTGATGGCGATGGATGGCCAAACCGAGCAAAGCGCGAAAGTCACCATCAACGTGCGGGAGGAAATGGATAAGGAGGAACCCGATAAGCCTGACATTACCCTAAAGCCCCCAACTGCGGACGCTGGCAACACGGCCGCCGCGCCGGCGGGCCAGCGCGTGCGCCTGTACGGAACGGCCAGCAAAGGTGATCATCGAGGCACGTTTGCCTACCGTTGGGTAGTCGTGAAAGTGCCGGAGCAAAGCAGCATGAGTTCGGCCGCGTTGCACAAGGCCGACACACGCAATCCGTATTTTACGCCTGACGAGGAGGGCGAGTATGAGTTGCGCTTTACCGTGATGGTGGGCGATCAGCCCCGGTATGAACTCGACCCCTCATCCGGCGATGCCCACCTGTCCCCACCCGCTACCGCCACGGACACAGTTGTGATCAAGGCGACCAGCAAAAATCTGGCACCCATCGTTGATGCCGGGGATGACCAAAACGCGCTACAGGGGGAAACGATTACGCTGAACGGCTCCGACACCTATGACCCCAATGGCGATCCCTTGAAATTTCAGTGGCGGTTTGTTTCCGTCCCGTCCGGGAGCAAATTGAAGAACGACGACCTGATCGGCAGTCAATTCCCCACTCAAACCTCAAAGCTTCAGGGCGCAAATTACTACTATTTCTTCGCCGGAATGATGTTTTTGGCAGCCCTCTTGTTCATCCCGGTGGCCAAGCTATACAAGGGCAAAACTTACCTGCAGGAAGAGGGGCCGGGAAATTAGGCGGAACAGGTGATTTCCCCCAAAAGACCGGTTGACACCCCCCCCGCTTTCTGGTTCAGTCTCCGTTCCCATTTTTCCCGGGAGAGATCGATGTACGCTGTATTTGAGACGGGTGGAAAGCAATACCGCGCAAGCGCGGGCGAGTTGGTGACCGTGGAACGCCTTCAGACGGAGGCGGGAAAGCCGGTGACCTTTGACCGTGTGTTGCTGGTCAACAACGACGGGCAGGTGACCGTTGGCGCACCGCTGGTGGATGGCACCACCGTGGTGGCCGACGTGGTGGAGCACAAGCGCGGCCCGAAGCTCGTGGCCTTCAAGATGAAGCGGCGCAAGGGGCATCGCCGCAAGGTCGGCCACCGTCAGGACCTCACCGTGGTAAAGGTGAAGGAGATTTCTAGTGGCACGAAGGCAGCCAAGCCTAAGGCCGCAAAAAAGGCTAAGGCGAAGGAAGAAGCCGCCCCTGCCGAGGGCAAGGAGTAAACCATGGCGCATAAAAAAGGACAGGGATCATCCAAGAACGGCCGCGACAGCAACAGTAAGCGCCTCGGCGTGAAGCGCGGCGACGGCCAGCTCGTCAACGCCGGCACCATCCTCATCCGCCAGCGCGGCAGCAAGTACAAGGCCGGCACCCACGTGGGCACGGGCCGCGACTGGACGCTCTTCGCGCTGGAAACCGGTCGAGTGAAGTTCGACCGTACCAAGGGCCGCAGCCGCGTGAACATCGAGCCCGTGGAGACAGTGCAGAACTAGCCCGCGCGCAGGACCAATTTCGGCGAGGTTTTCCGCCTCGCCTTTTTTGTTGCCCAAGGGAGAATGCCGCCATGTTTGTCGACCAGGTGAAAGTCCACGTGCGCGCCGGTGATGGCGGCCGCGGCTGCATTGCCTTTCGCCGGGAAGCCTTCGTGCCCAAAGGCGGCCCCAGCGGCGGCGACGGCGGCCGCGGCGGCCATGTCATCCTCGAGGCCAGCCACGATTTAAACAACCTCGTCGCCCAGTTCTACCAGCCGCGCCTCATCGCGAAGAAGGGCGAACACGGCCAGGGCAAGGACAAGCACGGCCGCGCTGGCAAGGACCTCGTCGTGAAGGTCCCTTGCGGCACCGTTATCTGGCGGTTGCCTGATGAAACCACGGTCGCCGCGCTCGAACCCAAGGGCGAATGGCAGACCGCTGCCGGTGCTGGCCAAGCGTTGGCGATCGACTTGGAGACGGAACCGGAAACCTCGCCCGCCGCGCTGGCCATCGGGCAGGAGGCCGAGCTGGTTGCCGACCTCACGGAGCACGGCAAGCAGTTCACCCTTTGTCAAGGCGGCCGCGGCGGCAAGGGCAACAAACACTACGCCAACTCCGTCCGCCAAACCCCACGCATCGCCCAGCCCGGCGAGCCCGGCGAGGAGGGTCGCTACCTGTTCGAGCTGCGCATCATGGCTGACGTTGGCCTCGTCGGTTATCCCAACGCCGGCAAGAGCACCCTACTCACTGCCATCAGCTCCGCGCGACCCAAGATCGCCCCCTACCCCTTCACCACGCTGCATCCGCAGATTGGAGTGGTGGAGTTTCCCGACTGGTCGCGCCTGACCGTCTGCGACATCCCCGGCCTCATCGAGGGAGCCCACGCCAACGTCGGCCTCGGCCACGCCTTCCTCCGGCACATACGTCGCTGCGCCATGCTCGTCATCATCCTCGACATGGCCGGCACCGACAACCGCGACCCCGCCGAGGACTACGAAAAAATCCTCGGCGAACTGGAGCAGTACGACCCCGCCCTGCTCGCCAAGCCCCGCCTCATCGCCGCCAACAAGATGGACGAGGACACCGCCGCCCCCAACCTCGCCGCCTTTAAAAAGAAGCATCCCGCCGTCGAGATCCTCGAGATGATGGCCGCCCTCGACGAGGGGATCGAAGCCTTCAAGTCCCGCCTGAGCGAGGCGGTAGCGGACAAAAAATAGTTTTTCCCGGCGGGGCTTTTGCCTAGGTTGGCGGCATGTTCGGCGCGGTGGAACTTTTTGACCTGGAGCAGACGACGCATGGCGCGGTTTTTGATGGGTGCGGGCCGGCTTGGGAGGCGCTGCCGAAAATCGCCCGTTATCTGGAGGCGAATCCTGAGCCCGCCATTCACGGGGAGGTCTCGCCGCAGGCGACCGTTGGCGAACGGGTTTTCATTGGCGAGGGGACGGTGGTGGAGCCGGGGGCGATGATCTCGGGGCCGGCGATCATTGGCGCGAACTGCACGGTTCGCCACAATGCTTACATTCGCGCGAACGTGATCGTCGGTGACGACTGCATGGTGGGCAATGCCTGCGAGCTGAAGAATTGCCTGCTGTTTAATGGCTGCGAGGTGCCGCATTTCAATTACGTGGGCGACTCAATCCTCGGCCATCGCGCGCATCTCGGGGCGGGGGTGGTGCTTTCCAACGTGAAGGTCACGCCCGGCAACGTGCGCGTGGAGGGGGTGGACACGGGGCTGCGCAAGTTCGGCGCGCTCATTGGCGACGCCAGCGAAATTGGCTGCAACAGTGTCCTCAACCCCGGCAGCATCATCGGCCGTGATTGCACCATCTACCCCAACACGACTTGGCGCGGTGTGCTGGAGGCGGGGCACATTGTGAAGTGCCGGACGGAGATGGAAGTGGTTGAAAAGGACCAATGACCAAGGAATTCCCAAATCCCAAAAAGGGAGTCGTTGCATTCATTGGTTATTGGAGATTCCTTGGTGCTTGGTCTTTGGGCCTTGGACATTTCCCATGATCCTGCAAGCTGACAGCCAGCCCTCGCAGTCGCATTCGGCACTGGCGGCGCAGGTGGAGGCGATCTTCGGGCCGGGCGGGCTGCTTTCCAAGGCGAAGAATTTCGAGCACCGCGTGCCGCAGCAGAAGATGGCGGTGGCGGTGGCGCGCGCGCTGGAGGCAGGGGAAAACCTGGTGGTGGAGGCGGGCACGGGCGTGGGCAAGAGCCTCGCGTATTTAATCCCGGCTATTCTTTTCGGGCGCGCGAACGGGCGGAAGGCGGTGGTGTCCACGCACACGATCAACCTGCAGGAGCAACTGGCGGAGAAGGACCTGCCGATGCTGCAGGCGATCCTGCCGGTGGAATTCTCGTTCACGATGCTGAAGGGGCGCGCGAACTACCTGTGCACGCGGCGGCTGCAGCGGGCGCTGGCACGGGCAGAGGGGCTGTTCACCACGCCGGAGGTGGCGGAGCTGAAGCGGGTGTACGAGTGGAGCCGCACGACGGAGGACGGCAGCCTCTCGGATTTCGACGTGGAGCCTGACGCGAAGGTGTGGGAGGCGGTGTGCTCGGAGCGCGGGCTGTGTTCGCCGAAACTCTGCGGGCACGGCTCGGACGCGGCGCGGTCGCACGGGGAGTGCTTCTTCCAGCAGGCGCGGCGGCGTTTCCTCAGCGCGGACGTGCTGGTGTTGAACCACTCGCTGTTCTTCGCGTCGCTGGGCGTGCTGGCGAATGACGACGACGAGGAGGAGGACGCGGGCGAGGGGTTGCTGTTTAAAAATGACTTCGTGATCTTCGACGAGGCGCAGCACCTGCAGCCGGTGGCGTCGCGGCACATCGGCGTGAGCGTGTCGAGCGGCGCGATGCGGTTCAACCTGCACCGGCTGTGGAACCCGCGCACGGAGAAGGGACTGCTGGCGACGCTGCGCGAGGGCGCGGTGGTGAAGGGCGTGGCGGAGACGCTGGAGGAGGCGGACAAGTTGTTCGGCGAGGTGGAGAAGGCGTGCGACGGGCTGCACGAGAAGGGACCGCGCCGGCAGCGCGACTGGCGGGAGCTGCGCATCCGGCAGGCGGACCTGGTGGAGGACACGGTCTCGCTGCCGCTGCAGCGCGTGCGGGAGGCGGTGGGCGGGATGATCGAGGCGGCGGAGGACGAGGAGACGGCGGCGGAACTGATCGAGTGTAACCGGCGGCTGGCCGAGCTGCGCGACGCGGTGAGCATTTTCCTGAGCCAATGCGCGGAGGACCACGTGTACTGGGTGGAGCGCACGGGGCGCATGCGGCAAGGGCTGTCGCTGAACGCCGCGCCAATCGACATTGCGGAGTACCTTCGCGGGCGGGTGTTCTACGCGGGCACATCGGCGGTCTGCACGAGCGCGACGCTGGCGATCAAGGATCCCGAGCGCGACCAGGCGCCGCCGGGGAAATGCCCGGGACTGGATTTTTTCGTGCGCGGCGTGGGCGCGGAGAACGCGCGCCGGGCGCAGATGGGGTCGCCGTTTAATTATCAAAAACAGGTTAAATTATACGTGGCCGGCCGCATGCCCGACCCGCGCGACGAGGCGTACGCGGAGGCGCTGGTGGAGTGGGTCGGGCATTTCGTGAAAAAGACGCACGGGAAGGCGTTCGTCCTGTTCACCAACAGCAAGCTGATGAAGGAGGTGGCGGCGGAGCTGGAGCCGTTGTTCGCGGAGCTGGGCATCGCCTGTATCGTGCAGGGCACGGGCACGCCACGAGCGACGATGCTGGAGCAGTTCAAGGAGGACACGGACTCGGTGCTCTTCGGGCTGGACAGTTTCTGGCAGGGGGTGGACGTGCCGGGGGAGGCGTTGTCCAACGTGGTCATCACGCGGCTGCCGTTCGCGGTGCCGGATCATCCGCTGATCGAGGCGTGCGTGGAGGCCATCGAGGCGAAGGGCGGCAATGCGTTCATGGAGTTCAACCTGCCGATGGCGGTGCTGAAGTTTCGGCAGGGTGTGGGCCGGCTGATCCGCACGGCGGACGACAGCGGCATCATCGCCGTGCTGGACAACCGCGTGTTGACCAAGCGGTACGGGCGGATGTTCATCGACTCGCTTCCGGAGATGGAGCTGGAGGTCGTGTGAGCGCGCGGGCTTGCCTCCGGGCGATGGATGGTTAAACTGGCGGCATGTCCGACATCGCGGAATTTGTGCACCACAACGCGGCGCGCGTGACGCCAAAGATTCTCCAAGGCATTCACGCGAAGCTGCCGCAGTTGAAGTTGGAGTTTGCGGAGATTCATGCGCCCAAGTTTCCTCACTTGGTGGATCAACTGGAATTTCTGGCAGACGTGGTGGAGGATTATGCGGAGAACGCGGACGGGGATCTTCCCTATTTCACGATTGCGGAGGCTTGTTTTACGCTCGCGTATGCGCACAAGCAGTTGCACCTGATACCGGATACTACGCCGGACGTGGGCTACGCGGATGAGTCGTCGGTGACGCGAACAGTTTTGATCGAGAACGAAAAGGTGCTGTCGGAGTACGCGCGCCGCCACGGAATCGATTGGGCGGAAGTCACCACCCAAGCGTAGGCTTGCCAAGGCAAGGGCTGTGCGTCAGCCTTTACGGCGGAATCCACCGCCATGAAACGCATCGCCTCGATTTTCCTTCTTTGTTTTCTTGTGCCTTTGGCCACGGCCAAGGAAATCCGAATTGGCCTCGTTGGACTGGATACTTCACATGTCGTTGCCTTTACCAAGATTATCAACGACCCCATGGCCACCGGCCCGCTGGCCAACGCCAAGGTGGTGGCGGCCTTCCGCGGCGGCAGCCTCGACGTGCCCTCCAGCGCCAACCGGCTGGACAAGTTCACCGAGACACTGACCAAGCAGTACGGCGTGAAGCTTTACCCGACGATTGCGGAGCTGTGTAAAAACGTCGACGCCGTGATGCTGGAGAGTGTCGACGGCCGGCCCAAGGTGCGCCAGGCCATCCCGGTGCTCGACGCGGGCCTGCCGCTGTACATTGACAAGCCGATGGCCGGCTCGCTGGCGGATGCCATTTTCATTTTTGACTACGCCAAGAAGAAGGGCGTGCCCGTGTTCAGCTCGTCGTCGCTGCGCTACGGCAAGAAATCGCAGGCCGCCCGCAACGGCGCGATCGGCAAGGTGATGCGCGCGGAGGTGCACAGCCCGTGCTCGCTGGAGGTGCACCACCCGGACCTGTTCTGGTACGGCGTGCACGGGTGCGAGTCGCTCTTCACGGTGATGGGCACCGGCTGCGAGACCGTCGAGCGGCGGACGACGGCGGACGGCAAGATCGAGGTGATCGGCAAGTGGAAGGGCGGCCGCGTGGGGATCTTCCGCGAGGGCAAGGGCTACGGTGGCTTTGCGAAGGGCACGAAGGGTGAGTCCGAGGTTGGCGGCTACGACGGCTACGCGCCGCTGGTGGTCGAGGCGGTGAAGATGTTCCAGACCGGCAAAGTGCCGGTGGACCCGGCTGAGACCATCGAGATGTTTGCCTTCATGGAAGCCGCCGACGAGAGCAAGCGCCGCGAGGGCAAGCCCGTGAAGATCAGTGAGATCATCGCGCAGGCGCGGCAGTAGTCAGCCTCCCAGCTTCAGGAAATTGCGGAGGATGTCCCGGCCGTTGTCGGTGAGGATGCTTTCGGGGTGAAACTGGACGCCCCAGATGGGATGCTCGCGGTGCCGCAATCCCATGATCTCACCCGCTTCGGTCTCGGAGGTGATTTCCAGACAGTTGGGCACGGTGCCCCGCTTGACGACGAGCGAGTGGTAACGCGTGGCGGTGAATGGGTTCGGAAGTCCGTCGAACAAATCCTCCCCATTGTGGGTGATGGGTGAAGTCTTGCCGTGCATCATGACATCGTTCACCACCACCTCCGCGCCGAAACTGTGCGCGATGCACTGATGGCCGAGGCAGACGCCCATCAGGGGGACTCGAGGGCCGAAGGCTTTGATGATATCATTGGAGAGCCCGGCTTCGCGGGGTGTGCAGGGGCCGGGTGAGATCAGGATACGTTGGGGTTGCAGGGCCTCCACCTGTTCAAGGGTCACCTCGTCGTTGCGATGCACCTGCATATTCACGTTTTCCTCGCCGAGATATTGCACGAGGTTGAACGTGAAGGAGTCGTAATTGTCGATGACGAGGAGCATGAGGTCAGTTTTTGGATCGTCGGCCGCCGGAGGGCAAGTCAAACAGTTCCATTTGCGGCGATGCGAAGAGGTTGTAATTTTTCAGGATGCGGATGACCTGAAGGAGGTCGCTCTTTTGATAGTTGCGGTTGATCTCGATGTGATTGATGAGATCGGACAACATCGTGCGGAACTCAATGATGCCATCGATACCCTTGGCGCGGAGCAGCTCGATGCTTTGCTGGCGGGCTTCGCCGGCAGTGGGCAGGGCGGGGATGACCAGGAGCTTGGCCAGTGGCCCGGGGCTGCCGAAGGCATCCGTAGCACGCTTGAAGGTCTCGGGGCTGGCAAACCGGAATATCTCCGGAGCGTTGGCGAGCACAGCCTGGCTGAACACCTCGGTGTGCCACGCCTTCACCACAATGACCGCGCGGGTGACGTTGCCTAGGTCTCTGGAGCCAAGAACAAAGGGAAGCGCGGAACCTTCGGGCGGGCCGTTGGGGTTGTGAACATAAAAATCAATCTCATCATCTTCGCGGCGGGGCGCTATGTGCTTGCGCTGTTGGCGCACGAAGAGGCCATGCAACTCGAAGTACTCGCGGACAATGGTTTCGCTAACGGCCACGGGGAGCTTGGGGTTGGGGCTGGAGCGCCCACTTGATTCTGCTGGTGGAAACCGTCTGGCCACACTTGACCACGCCTATTTTCGTGGCGAGGACAAACTTGATTTTCCCAGAGCTGACCTTCTTGTCCAGTCGCATGGCGGTCAGCAGCCTAGCGGTTTGGCTGGCGTTCAGCCGGATGCTCGTGGGCAGGCCCGCTCGTTCAAACAGTCTTTGAATCCGGAATGTTTCTGGCTCGGTAAAGCCGGCTTGGGCAGTGGAGATTTTCGCGGCAGCCACCTGGCCGATGCTGATGGCTTCGCCGTGGAGAAATTTTCCGTAGCGGGAGATGGCCTCCAGAGCATGGCCGATGGTGTGGCCAAAATTTAAAATGGCGCGCAGCCCATCCTCGCGTTCGTCGGCGGCCACGACCTCGGCTTTGATGGCGCAACACCGTGCGATGACAGAGGCGAGGGTGGCGGACTCTTGTTTCAGGAGCTGTGGCAGATCGCGCTCGAGTCGGGCAAAGAGGCGCGCGTCGCGAATGATGCCGTACTTGATGATTTCGGCGAGGCCGGCGCGGAATTCGCGGGGCGGCAGTGTGCACAACGTGTCCAGGTCGCAAAGCACCAGCTTGGGTTGGTGGAAGGAGCCCACGAGATTTTTGCCGGAGGGCAGATTCACGCCAACCTTGCCGCCCACGGAGCTGTCGACCTGCGCCAGCAGGGTGGTAGGCACCTGCACAAAGGGAATGCCGCGTAGGTAGGTGGCGGCCAGAAATCCGGCCAGGTCACCCACCACCCCGCCGCCCAAGGCGACCACGAAAGAGTTTCGCTCAAGGCGATGGGTCGCCAACTGGTGGTAGCTGGCCTGGATGTTCCTTAAATTTTTGGCCTTTTCGCCGGCCGCTTGGGTGAGGGTGACGGGATCAAAACCAGCGGAACGCAGGGAGGTGATGGCTGGCTGGAGATATTTTTTCGCCACCCGGTCGTCCGTGACCACGGCGCAGCGCCGGTCAAGGCGCAGGCGGGCGCACTGGGGGCCAAGCTGTTGCAACAGGCCGGTGCCGATGCGGATCGGGTAGGCGCGGTCTCCCAGCGATACCTTGACCGTGCGCACGGTGTTTTAAACGGAGGGCTCCGCGGCTTCGCTGCTGGACACGGCGGCGGGTTCCGGCGTGGCGGCCGCGCTACCGGGGTTATGGGCGGCGATGGACTCGATGCGGAACCGCCGATCATCGCCTTCCATGGCCACTTCCTCGCCGGGCTTGTGGTTCAGCAGAGCTTGTCCCATGGGGGTGAGGTAGCTGAGGATGTTCCGGTCCGGATCGCTGTCCCAAGCACCGAGCAGGATAAATTCCTCGCGGCTGCCATTGCCCAAGTTGGTGACGGTCACGCGCGTGCCGATGCTGACCTGTCCGGTGTTCACGTTTGAGAAATCCGTGCCGCGTGCGCGTTCGAGATCCATTTCCAGTTCGCCCTTGCGGCTCATTAAAACCTTTTGCATTTCCTTGGCGGCCTTGTATTCGTGATTCTCGCGCAGGTCGCCGTACTCGCGGGCCACGGCAATTTCCTTGGAGTTGGCGGGAATCCTTTTCTGGACCAGTTCCTCGTATTCCTCTTTGCGGCGCTCGAGGCTGGCCCAGGAGACGACGAGAGAACTGTCCTTCTCGCGGCTACCCGAGTCGCTGCCGGTGATGAAGGACTGGACGGTGGGATGACTTTTGACCAGCTTGCCGAGTACTGAGCGCTTGTCCATGCCTTCAAAGCTGGGCGAGAGCTGCACGGCGCGGGTGATGTCCTTGACCACGTCAATGTCCGCCGACTGCGTGAGCTGGTCCACCAGTTCCGGGTCGTCGACAATGAAGTCGCGCAGCTTGTTTGTCTTCTTCTCGCCCTCGTGCTCTATGGCGGTGATCATGGCGCGGAAGGCCTCCGGGCCGAGGACGTCGGCAAAAGTGTCCGTACGGTTCTTGGCCAGCCAGAGCAGCAGCTCGCTGCCGGCCGTGTGTTGATTGATCAGGCGGGCGAGGATCATCTTCAGCTCGTCCATCTTGTTGGCCGCGGCCATCACCTGCACGATTTCGCCGCACAGTCGCGCCGGCACCTGATTGAGAATGCTGAGCAGGTCGGGCACCCAGCTTTCCTTGTGGGCCTGGTAGCTCTGCAACACACGGCGCTGCTTGGCCACGGGCATGCCGCCGAGCAATTCGTCCAGCGCGATCTTGTTTTCCCAGATGCCCGCCTCGGTGGGCTCGCCCTCAATGGCGGGTGCTCCGGTGGCCGTGCGCACGTCGTCACGGGCAAAAACCGCCTCCAGCGCCAGACTGGTCTGCGTGCGCGCATGGCTCTTGATCTCATTGTTTAAAAGCGTGATTACTTCTGTGCCCACCGACACGGCGTCATCCAAATCCGCCGCGCCCTTGGAGATTTCCGTTACCACGATCACACGCTGCTTCAGGCCCTTGGCGCCGACGAAGTCCTCCAGCACCCTTTGCTGGAACGGCGTTTCCTCCACTTGATACGTGATGGGGTGGCCTTTCTTGGTGGGGATGGTGAAATGGCCATCCTTTTTCATCTCGCGGCGGGCCGTTTCCCACCACTTTTTGTAATCCTCCTCGATCACGTCCGGAACCAGCACCTCCTGCACCTTGTCGGTGGTGGCGGCGTCGCCGTAACTGTCGATAATCAACTTGATCACGCCCAAGTGATCCATTGCCGCCATACCCTTTAGGCCTGACATGTCCGTGAGCTTGCGAGCCTCGATGTTTTCCTTGGAGATCGGCTCCAGAATTTTTACCGCGAACCCGAGGTCAATCGCGTGGCCCGGCTTTCCCGCGAAGTCAATCGTCAACTTGCCCAGAACCGTGTCCACCGTGGTGATGCGCCCCACGCCCCAACTGCGGTGGCGGCAAAACCCTTCCGTGGCCATGGTCACCAGTGTGTCTACGTCGCCGTGTTTAATTTTTCCCGAATTGGCCAGCTTGTCGAACTCTTCTTTCATTTGAAAAAACGATGCGTCTGCACTGCAAAAGTCTCGTCACAGGTGGTGCGTTCGGGAAGGGTAACGCGATGGCCGCTCAAACACCAAGAGAAATCGCCCTGCGCGTCCTGCGACGCTGGGAACAGGGGGAGGCGCATGCCGAGACCCTTCTGTCCGGCGCATTGCCGGCGTTGAGTGGTCCGGATCGTGGCCTTTGTCAGGAATTGGTTTACGGAGTCATCCGCCAGCGGGCCGCGCTGGACTGGCTGATTGAACAGCGCACGGGAGGCCGGCGACAGGCGGCCCTAGTGCAAATCCTCCTCCGGCTCGGTCTTTACCAGATCTTCTGGCTGGACCGCATCCCCAGCCATGCCGCGGTGAATGAAGCCGTGGCCTTGGCCCGCCGGTGCGACTTGGGCCGTGCCACCGGCTTCATCAACGCGGCTCTGCGGCAAAGTCTCCGTGAAGCCGACACCCTGCGGGCCTCACTCCAAGCCCTGTGCGAGACCCAGCCCGCCATCGCCTACTCGCATCCCGACTGGCTCGTGCGCCGTTGGCAGGATCAATGGGGTTGGGACAACGCCGCGGCACTGATGGAATGGAACAATCGTCCCGCGGAGACATACCTGCGCTTGAACATGCTCCGGCCCGTACCCTCCACACCCGCGGGCGAGGCCGTGGAATTGGACTGGGCGCCCTGCCCCGTTCTGCGTGCCGGGGGCGTGCCCGCCGAGTTGCCGGGCTTTGCCGCTGGCGCCTTTTACATTCAGGATCCCAGTACGCTGCTCGCCGTCCAGATGCTTGACCCGCAGCCCGGGGAATCCATTTTGGACTCATGCGCTGCACCCGGTGGCAAGGCCACAGCCATCGCCGCGCAGATTCAGAACCAGGGGCGGATTGTTGCCGCTGACATTCGTGAGGATCGTCTTGAGTGTTTGCGTGAAAACTGTGATCGCCTCGGCGCAAGCTGCGTTGAGATTTTACCCGCGGGCTCTGACATTCGGGAGAAATTTGATCGCGTGCTATTGGATGTCCCCTGTTCCAACACCGGGGTCATGCGGCGTCGGGTTGACCTGCGCTGGCGTCTGGAGCCGCGCGACCTGCGGGCCACTCGAAACCTTCAGCGGGATATCCTCAAGAAATCCGTTCGCAACCTCAAGCCCGATGGCCTGCTGGTTTACAGCACCTGCAGCTTGGAGCCCGAGGAGAACGAGCAGGCCGTGCAGGCATTCCTGAAAAAGAACCCTGGTTTTGAACTTGTGGCCGAGCGCGCTTTGCGGCCGTGGAAGGACGGGGTGGATGGGGCCTATGCCGCCGCCCTGCGGTTACTTCCAGCGTGACCCCAGTAGTCCGCTTGCCGGTTGGAAATTGTCCAGCAACACCGGCGAACGCACGGCCGATCTCGGCGCCTTGTTCTGGATAACCTGTAGGCGCTTGAGAAAGTTGGGCGATGCCTTTGGCCAGCGTTTTAAAAACGCTCCGTATTTCACCTGCAACGATTCGGTAGTCAGCGCCCCTTTTTCCCGCGGGGCCACAAAGATGATGTTCCGCGTCTCCCGCGTGGGGAAATAATAAACATGCGGGAACACCTCTTTGAGCGTTCGGTGGATGGATCCCACATTGTCCGCCCGCCAGCCGTCCGTCGTGCCGATGACGTTGTACGCCAGCACGCCGTCCTCTGTCAGTCTTTGTGCCGCCAGCACAAAAAACTCCTTCGTGGCCAGGTGATAGGGAATGAAGGAGCCCGTCCGGCTGGACGTGTATGCATCCAGCAGAATAACGTCGTATTTTTCCTTTGCGTTTTTCAGGAACACCCGCCCGTCGCTCTGGTGAATCTTGAGCCGGTTCGATTCCTGGATGCCAAAGAACTGCTTGGCGACCCCCACCACCATGGGATCCAGTTCCACCGCATCCACCACCACGTCGGGGAAATAATGGTTGTACGCCTTCTGGATGCTGCCTCCCCCCAGGCCAATCATCAGCACCCGTTTGGCCTTGGGCGTCCAGAGCAAAGGCAGCTGCAGGTATTCCGTGTACTCAAAATGCCCCAGCATCCCGTTGAAGCGTGATACCCGAGATTCCTGCGAACCATTGAACGAAAGTACGCGGTAGTTGCCCCGGTCCTCCACCGTGATGTGGTTGTACCGCGAATGCCGCGAGAACAGCAGCTTGCCCCGCGCCTCCAGGGCGGTTCCCGCCAGGATCAACAACGTCAAAAGAATCCTCATGCTTCGTCCGCCTCCATCCAGCGATCCATGACCCAACATAACACTCCCAGCCCGATCGTCAAACCGCCCGCGAGATGAAAAATCTGTTCAATGCTCAGCCGCGGTACGTTCGTGTTGCCCGTCTGGGGTATCAGCAGCACAGGCACAAACACCCCCGCAATGCTGCCCATCGTACTGGCCGCGTACACCCGCCCCGCCACCGCGCCCACATGATCCAGATGCCGCGCGCATAGCCGGATCATGTACGGCGCCAGCATCCCCAGCACGAAGCAGGGTGGCAGGAAAACCGCCGTACTCACCAGCGTGCTGGCCAACACCACGTTGGCCGTGGCCATCCATTCCAACCCCAGCACCGGCGCCGCGATTTGTTCCGTGAAAAAAATGAAAACCCCCGCCGGGTACAGCAGCCAGGTCAGGAAGGAGGCCCGCTGAAACCGGTCCGCCAGGCGTCCGCCCAAGTAATAGCCCGCCGACAACGCCACCATCACCATGCCAATCATCGCCAGCCAGACTTCCTGCGAACTTCCGAAGTGCGGACGCATCAGGTACGCCCCATAAACCTCCAGCACCATCACCGTGAACCCTCCCAGAAATACCAGCGCCAGCGCTGACACCCGGCCCGGCCAACCCAGTTGTTGCGTCTCAGTCATACGTTGACACCGGCAGCGCCGTGCGCGCGTGAATTTCCCCGGCAATGGCCTCCAATTCCTCCCGTGTCAGCTTGGTGGCAAATTTCTCCGGCGTGGGCCGTGCGACCGTGTAGGCCTGAACCTCTCGGATTTCCCCGCCCGCGTCCGTGATGTCGTTCAGCCGCGAACAATACCGCCACAGTTCCTCGGCGCTCATGCGTTCCCCGTGCATCTTTAAAAACAGGCTCTGGATCAGGATCTTCCGGTCCTGCGAGACCGCGCACAGGTTGTCCAGCACCCGCTGAAACTTCACTGTCGTTCGGTTCACCGCCTTGAAATATTCCTCCGTCCCGGCATCCAATTTCCCCCAGACCTCGCCGTTGTGGGCATCCATCAACTCCAACCCGCGCCGCACGCTGACCTTGTCCAGACCCGCGGCATCCGTGATCAGCACAATCTTCGTGTCTTTCAACCCCGCCTCTGCTTTCACCTCGGCCACCACCTCTACCACCTTGTCGAAATTCCGGATCATCGTCGGCTCTCCGTCTCCGCTGAACGCGATGTCGCGCACCTCCCGCGTCAGCCATGGCACCTCGTCAAACCTCGGCTCCTTCGCCAACCCACCGTCCTGCGCAAAACCAATCATCGCCGCCAATTCATCGCGCAACTGGTTCAAGTCCACCCGTGATACCGCCCCCGGCTCGCGCCGATCCACCTCGCAATAGACACAGTCGAAATTGCAAACCTTATCCGGGTTCACGTTCACCCCAATGGACAACCCACCCGAGCGCCGTGAGATCACCGGATACACGAATGTGAAATCAGAAAAGTGCCGCGTATGGTCGCGCACGGCCGCCCAACTGCTCTTGATGCTCACGGTCTTGCCCACGCCCCCAAATTAGACCACTCCCCGCCTCCTGCCAATGCCAGCTTTCTCCCTGACGCAACCTTACACCAGCACATCCAGCACTTGCCCTGGGTCATTCGAGGGCGGTGGAGCAATCGGTGGCGTCACCTCCGTCTCCAGCGGATTCGTATTTTCCACCGGCGGCTCCAATGGCGGTGGCATTTCATAAAAGCCCGACGAGCTTCCAGTTGGACTCACTGATTCCATTAGATTATGCCATCGTATACCACCCATAAAATCCCATGAAAAGGATTAAATCATAGCAATATTGGCCAATTATTGCTAGATCATCGGCGCGTAAAAACGGCCAGCTTCATCCCTCCAATATGGGCCTAATGCAGTCGCTACATTGTCCAACGTTCGCCGGAGCATTGCCCAAACGGCGGGGTCGATGGCAATCTGCCCGCACAAGATGTTCACCAGCGAAGAAATCGTGCAGACTTTTAACGGCTTGGGGCTGACCCATGTCGTTTGGATTCCGGACACGACCTTGGGCCAATGGGATGAAGCGTTGCGGGCGGCGGAGGGGCTCCAGTTAGTGCAGGTTTGCCGCGAGGGCGAGGCTTGGGCGCTGGCGGCGGGGCTGTACCTGGGAGGTGCCCGGCCCATGGTCTGCATCCAGTGCACCGGTTTGTTTGAATCCGGAGATGCTCTTCGCAATGTCGCCCATGATTATCAGGTGCCCGTCTTTAGTCTCATCGGCTATCGCAGTTATCTCAATGCCTCCTCCCTGCCCGGCGACACGTGTTTGAAATTCACCGAGCCCGTCGTGGAGGCTTGGGGTCTGGATACCGTCTTTATCGATGGCCCGGACAAGAAACCCCTGCTCGCCAGCCATTACCGCGCCTGTCAGGAAAAACAAATCCCCGGGATTGCCCTCATGGCCGAGGGCGCTGCCTGACCATGGATCGCCCCACCTCAGAGCGCCAACTGACGGACTTTATCCAGTTCGACTACCATCAATTGTCCGACACCCTCGCGCCCAATGTCGCCGCCCTCAGTCAGGCTTGTGATGCCGTGGCCGAGCAGGAACTGTTGGCCACCTATGACAGCCGGCAATTCATCGGCAGCAACGGCAATGTTAGCCAACGGCATCCCGAGGGTGGCTTCCTGATCACCGGCACCCAACTTCGCACCAAGCTCGGCCTAGGCCCGGCCGATTTCGTCCACATCACCGGGTATGAGAAGACCGACACCAGCTATACCGCCCAATATCATGGCACCCGCCTGCCTTCCTCCGAGTCGCTCATGCATTGGCACCTGTACGAGAGTTTCCCGGAGATCGGCGCCGTGGTTCACGTCCACGAATTCAACGATCGCCTATATGGCGATCGCACCCGCTGGCCCGATCTCAAGGTGGCCGAGACGGCCCGCAGCGGCGCGCCCGGCACCATTGACTTGGGCGAAGTGGCCCGCGAAGCTTTTGCCGACACCACCCACTATGTCATCCTGAAAGATCACGTCCCGCCGTGGGACCAACATCGCACCGGTGCCGTCGCCTTGGGCCGCACCTTGGCCGAGGCCGTGGCCCGCACCCTGCACATTCACGAGCAACTCGCCCCATGAACGCCATGACCTTGCCGGACGCCCTTGACGTCATCCACAGCCAGCGCCGCGATGCCGTGGTCATCACCACCATGGGCGCAGCCCGCGACTGGCAAAAGCTCGAGCGACACCCCAAGGATCTCGTTTACATGCCTTCCAGCATGGGGCAAGGCCCGCCCTTGGGCCTCGGTATGGCTCTGGCGCAACCCGAACAACGCGTCATCGTCGTCAATGGCGACGGTTGTATGCTGATGAACCTCGGCTGCCTCGTCACCATCACCGCGCATGCGCCGAAGAATTTTACCCTTATCATTATCGACAATGGCGTCTACGAGGTTACTGGCAACCAAGCCACCCTTGGCGCCGCCGCCAAGCGCGCCGGCAACCAGCCCGTCCATTACGCCGACCTCGCCCGTGCCGCGGGCTTTGAGGAGGTCTATGAATTCGACGACGCCCAGTCGTGGCGTTACGAGCAGGAAATCATGCACGACGAGGGTCCCATCTGCATCGTGCTCAAGACCGAGCCGCAAACCGAGGGCGACGTGGGTGCCCGCAG
The DNA here is from genome assembly GCA_002433235.1 of Verrucomicrobia bacterium UBA6614. Taxonomy (GTDB): domain Bacteria; phylum Verrucomicrobiota; class Verrucomicrobiia; order Limisphaerales; family UBA1100; genus UBA6614. Next base: position 6,598 of record DJHS01000029.1, on the reverse strand, counting down.
TCCCGGCCCCGCTCCCCAAAGGGCGCGGGAACTGCGGGAAGCCCTCTGTGGCTCGGCTCAGGCCGCGGCGTCGTAGTTGTCCGGGGCCACCTTGATTTTGCGCGTCAAGCCGCTCCGGCGTTCGGATTTCGTCTTGAACCCAAGGAAACGATAGAATTCCGAGTCTTCCCCAAAATCCTCGTGTCCACGGATGCAGTTGACGATCCGCAGGCGTATATCCCGCAGCTCGGAAGCCATGGATTGGCGGGAGGCAATCTTGCCCCGATATTCCAGTTTCAAGGCATCCATTGCCGCCAACAGTTCCTTTAACGCCAGAATTAGCGCCCGCAATTGTTCCAGCGAATATCCGCTGAAGGTGTGGTTGGGCGCATGTTTTTCCCAGCCGGCGGCCAGGACCTCTAGGTCATTTATCAATTGAGTTATTTTAATAACATCTATATTATTGAATTCACCTCCAAAAATTTCAAAAAATTTTCCACTTTTTTTGAGCCCCAAAAAACAGGGAAAAATCCGTCTATTTGGCCTCCTTCGCCAACCGTTCGGCATCAAGCGCCAACTTGTTGGCGCCTCTTGCCAAGGAGTTGGATTCGTTCGCCAAGCCGTTGGCGAGGCTTGCCAACTTGTTGGCAAAGCCCGCCCGTGCGTTGGCAGCAGCCGCCAAGTCGATGGCATTCACCGCCAAGGACCTGGCATAAGGGGAAAAGTGCTTGGATTAACCCGGCGGGAAAGGGAAACGACCCACTAAATCTTCAATTGTAATTGCGCGAGACAAGCGGCCTCTACCGTCATCCACCGACTGCCTTCGAGCAGGGTTTATTGCTAAACGCAGAGGGCGCGGAGGGGCAGAGTTTTGCGGAGGGGTTTTTTATGTGAAATCTCTGCGCCTTTGTGCTCCGCGTTTAAAGATCCTGCCTACAACCTCCAGCCGTTCCGGTAATGGTGGCGCACATACTGGTTGGCGGCCTTGTTGTTGGTGACGCGCAGGTTTGCGGTGTCCCACTGGAGTTTGCTGCCGGCGCGCAGGGCGACGTTGGCGAGAAGCACGCTCTCGGTCATGGGGCCGGCGTAGTCGAAGTTGCTGTGGGCCGCCGGGCCGCCCTTGCAGGCCTCGATCCACTCCAGGTAGTGGTGCCGGCCAAAGTCCCTGGGCTTGGGCAGGAATTCATCGATCTCTTTAAAGTCACTCATTTTTGCCCCGGAGAGGAATTGGCCGGGGCCCCAGTACATGGGGACGTAGAGGGTGTCCTTGGTGCCGACGATGATGCTGCCGTTGCCGGGCAGGGCCTTTTGCCGGGCTAGGGCGGGATCGGGCTTCTTGCCACCGTCGTACCATGTGAGTTTCACCGGGCCGCGCTCGGCGTTCTTGGGAAATTGATATTGGATGATGGACCACTTGGGGGCGGTCTCGCCGTTGACGCCGGAGTGTTTGATGGCTTCAACGGTTTCGGGGTCGCGCAGATTCAGCGCCCAGTAGGCAAGGTCCTGGTTGTGGCAGCCCATGTCGCCCAAGGCACCGGTGCCGAAGTCCCACCAACCGCGCCACTTGAAGGGCACGTAGGCCGGGTGATACGGCCGCTCGGGCGCGGGGCCAAGCCAGAGGTCCCAGTCGAGGGTTTTGGGCGGTTGGGGTGTGTCCCGCGGGCGGTTGACGCCTTGTGGCCAGATGGGCCGGTCGGTCCACACGTGGGCTTCCTTTACCTCGCCCAAGGCGCCGCCACGAATGAGTTCCACCAGCCGGCGGGAATCTGGATTGGAATGGCCTTGGTTGCCCATTTGCGTGGCCACCTTGTGCTTGCGTGCCAATTGGGTGAGCAATCGCGCCTCGGTGATCTTGTGGGTGAGGGGTTTTTGGCAGTAGACATGTTTGCCCATGCGCAGGGCCATGGCGGCGGCAACGGCGTGGGTGTGGTCGGGCGTGGAGACGATGACGGCGTCGATGTGTTGGCCTTCCTCGTCCAGCATTTGGCGGAAGTCAAAGTAACGTGAGGCCTTGGCGAAGCGCTTGAAGGACGTGGCGGCGCGCGCGTGGTCCACATCCGCCATGGCCACGATGTTTTCGCGGCTGCAGCCGTCGATGTCCACGGCGCCCTTGCCCCCCGCGCCAATGCCGGCGACGTTGAGGCGTTCGTTGGCGCCGAACACGCGGCTGGGGAGAAAGGTGGGAATGGCCAGTGCACTGGCCGCCAGCACGGTACGCCGGGTGAACCGGCGGCCGGGGAGGGGTTTGGGTTGGTTCATGGGCGGATGGATTACCGCTCGGATAGTCGACAAACCGTCCGGCGTCAAGCCATCAGCCTAGTCTTGCTCGATCAAGACCACTTCTTGATTGGCAATCAACGCACGAATCTCCATCGGCCGGCAGCAGACGTCACAGTCCGTGACGAGATTTTGCTCTCCCTCATGGTCATCCAGCACGACTTCAGCGGGTTGCCCGCAAAAAGTGCATTGGATGTATGCGGAAGGCATGGCGTGGGCTGGTAATGGCACAAGCTCCAGTGTTCCTGCGATGGGCGAAATTTTATTTTAAAGCCCAGAAAGTCAACGTCTCGGTGTCCTTGGTGAGCAGGCCGTTTTGCAGGAGGACCGGCGGCGCCCAAGTGCCGCCTTGGGCCACGTGCCAGGAGGCGGCGACCTCGTAACGGTCGCGTTGCGCCTTGATAACGCGGAGCTCGCCGGTGTTGATGAGTGCCAGCACGTGACCGGGGCAGGAGAGGAACATTACGTTATTGCCGGTGCGCGCGGGGCCTTCCCAGAGAATCTTGCCATCCTTGGGGTCGAGACAGAACAACCGACCACGCCCGAAGTGCGAGAAGCCGTAAAGCAGACCGTCATTCACCACCGCCGAACTCATGTCCAACGCAACTCCTCGCTGACTCCATTGGTGATTCACCGTCCACTTTCCATTCTTCAATTGTGGCTCCAGGCCATGTACCCCGCGGTTTTCGCCACCCAGCAAAATTTGTCCTTTGTGATATGTCGGCGTCGGCATGTTCTGGTTGTGCGTCAGGTGTGGAAAGGGATATTCCCAAAGCAGCTTGCCCGTCCGGCTTTCCACGCCCACCAACGCGCGGTGATTCCACTCGATGACTTGGCGCACCCCTTCGTGCTCCACCACTCGCGGCGAGGAATAGCAGGTGCCATCCTTCCCGTGGCTCCAAAGTTCGCGGCCGGTCTTCACATCCAGTGCCATCAACGCACCTGCCTTGTCGTTTCCGAAATGCGCAATCACGCGGTCACCATCCACCACCGGTGAGCCGGAGGTGCCCCAGTATGGGTGCGGCTTGCCGAAGCGCTTGCCGTAATCCTTACGCCAAAGCAGATTGCCCGCGCCCGCATCCCAAGCCGAAAGCGTGCCCGTGATGCTCATCGCAAACACGCGCCCATCGGCAATCACCGGCGAAGACTTTGGCCCCTTGCCATGCCCTTCACCGCCGCCACCCATCTTGAAAGGCGTACGATAACTCTTGCGCCATTTCACCGCGCCAGTCTTGAGGTCGAGGCACCAGAGCACCTCATCCTCGCCCTGCCGCGCATGCTGATAAACCCGGTCGTTGGCAACCAGCGGCGTCCCATAACCCGCACCGACCTTGGCGGACCAAATTCGCTTCAATTCCTTCGGCCAAACTTTCGGCGG
>DJHS01000029.1:2308-2624 GCA_002433235.1 Verrucomicrobia bacterium UBA6614 | reverse complement strand
CAACCCATCCATTGCGCTGGGGACCAAGCCAGCCGGGCCATGATTCGCCAAACACCGGCACCCCGAAGCCGACGAACAAGAGGAGAATTAAGTTTTTCATGGAAGTCAAAGTGTGAACTCCGGAAGATCCACCCGAGCGCCGCCTTGTTGGGTGGATTGGTGGGCGCAGATGCCGACGCAGGTCCAGTTGGCGGAGGTCTTGGCGTTCGGCCACGGGTCGCGGTCTTCGACTAATGCGCTGAGGAATTCATTCACCATGTGCGGGTGACTGCCGCCATGGCCGCCACCTTGCACGAAGGAAAGGTGGTCGGCGTCC
>DJHS01000029.1:2120-2301 GCA_002433235.1 Verrucomicrobia bacterium UBA6614 | reverse complement strand
TGAATTTCTGGATGGGCTCGGGCAGCAAATGGGCATAGTCGGGGATGTCCACCTTCTCCGGAATCTCCGCCTCGGGACGCTTGGCGACGTGCAGAATGCTTGGCTCGCCTTCGACGAGAGTCCACTCGAAACTCTTCTTGCTGCCGTACACGTCAATGCTTTCGCGGTATTGGCGGGCGAC
>DJHS01000029.1:0-1992 GCA_002433235.1 Verrucomicrobia bacterium UBA6614 | reverse complement strand
ACGAAGGAAAGGTGGTCGGCGTCCTCAATGGTTTGCGTGAATTTCTGGATGGGCTCGGGCAGCAAATGGGCATAGTCAGGGATGTCCACCTTTTCGGGGATCTCGGCCTCGGGGCGCTTAGCCACGTGCAGGATGCTTGGCTCGCCTTCGACGAGAGTCCACTCGAAACTCTTCTTGCTGCCGTACACATCGATGCTTTCGCGGTATTGGCGGGCGACGTCATACAGAAAGCGCCAGATGTGCGCGGAGAGGTCGCTGTCCTGAATCTTGATGTGGCAGCTCTCGACGGCGAACTTGTTGCCGCTCTTTTGCGCGATGTCATCCCGCACCGTGCCGCTGCCAAAACAGCTGACGTACTCAGCGAGTCCATCGACCATGCCGAGGCAGGGGCTGACGACGTGTGTGGCGTAGTGCATCGGGATCATCTCCTCCCAGTAACTCGGCCAACCGTCCATGTCCTGCGGGTGGCTCGCGGCGAGGTACTGCAGTTTGCCCAGCTCGCCTTTGTCGTACATTTCCTTGATGAACAGAAACTCGCGACTGTAGACAACCGTCTCGGCCATCATGTATTTCAGCCCGGTTTCATCGACGGCTTTGCAAAGCTCCTCGCATTCCTCGATGGTCGTGGCCATCGGCACGGTGCACATCACATGCTTGCCCGCGCGCAAGGCTTTGAGCGATTGCGGCGCGTGATCGGGGATGGGGGAGTTGATGTGCACGGCATCAATCTCCGGATCCTTCAGCAGCTCATCGTAATCGGTGTAGCGCTTCTCGATATTGAACTGGTCGGCCACCGCGTTCATCTCCGCCTCATTGCGGCGGCAGACAGCGACGAGGTTGGCATTCGGGTGCGCCTGGTGGATGGGGATGAATTCCGCGCCGAACCCAAGGCCGGCGATGGCAATATTGAAAGTCTTGTCACTCATGGGGGGAGGAAAAGTAGAAAGGCAAAAGGAGAAAGTCAAAGCCACAGGTCAAAATTCAAAAGTACCCGTGTTGCCCCTTTTTGACTTTTGCGTTGTGCTTTTTCCTTTCGACTTTTCACTTTTAACTTAACGTCCACCCATGCGATTCCTCCTGTTGCTCTGCGCGTGCTCGGTGATGGCCGAGCGCGTGCCGTGGGTGGATTCCAAATTTCACGGCACCCCGGAGCCGCCGCCGTTGTTCCGGTTGGAGCGCGCATTTCCCCAGCTGAACTTTACCGATCCCGTGGAGCTAACGTGGGCGCCGGAGTTCAGCCGGTTCACGATGGTGGAGCTGGGCACCAAGGTGCATCTCTTCGCCAATGACAACGATACCAACGCCACCACGCTGTTGCTTGACCTGAAGGCCGCCAAGCCGGAGGCCACGCGCGTGTACAGTTTCACGCTGCATCCGCAGTTCGCGAAAAACCGGCGGGCGTATGTTTGCTACAATTACCAGATCGAAAGAGACAAACGGGGCGGCACGCGGGTTTCTGAAGTGCGCGTCACGAAAGAGCCCAAGGTCGATCTCGCTACCGAACGCGAAATCATCACCTGGGTCGGCGGCGGGCACAACGGTTGCAGCCTGCGCTTTGGGCCGGATGGCTTCCTGTACATTTCCACCGGCGACGCCACGGCGCCCAGCCCGCCCGATGGACTCAAGACTGGTCAGGATATCAGCGATTTGCTCGGCGGCATTTTGCGCATCGACGTGGACGCCCGCGACAAGGGCCGGGCGTATCGCATCCCGCCGGATAATCCATTTGTGAAAACACCCGGCGCGCGCGGCGAGGTGTGGGCCTACGGCATGCGCAATCCGTGGCGGATGAGTTTTGATCGCGCCAAGGGCGACCTGTGGGTGGGCGATGTCGGCTGGGAAAGCATGGAGATGATTTACAAAGTGCAACGCGGCGGCAACTACGGCTGGAGCATTATGGAAGGCAGCCAGTCGGTTGATCCCAACGGCAAGCGCGGCCCCACGCCCATCCTCGCGCCGACCGTGGAACATCCGCACACCGAGGCGCTGAGC
>DJHS01000151.1:3717-10744 GCA_002433235.1 Verrucomicrobia bacterium UBA6614 | reverse complement strand
CCTTCGCCAACGGCCGCCAGCGCAGGCCGTCGGCGGAGGCGTAGGCGCGCAGCCCGCCCGGGCCGTGCTTCTTCAGCAGTGCCGCGCGTTCGCCCGGCTTGTAAAAGGGCCAGTTCGCCGCGTTGTACCGCCCGCCGCCGAGCGCCTTGTAGCGCGCGTTGGCCGGTGCCTTGGGATTGGTGTCGATGAACGGCGTAAAGTTGTGGTTCACCAAAAACGCATCCGCCAACACGATGTTGCCCTTGGGCATCTCCTTGATCTCATACAAGCCCAGATTCGGCTCGGTCCACGTGATGCCTTGGTCGCGGCTTTCGGCGTAGAGCGTCACCTCTTTTTCATGATACCGCCCCCAGCCATTGCGCCAGTGCACGCCGGGAACCTTGTCGCCACGATAATAAAGCCGCAGCTTATCCTTCTCCTGCAACACCGTGGCGTAATGCCCAAACGGCCGTGGCGGCACGCGGCGCAGTTTTTGTGGCGCGTGCAATTTCAGGCGCGTGCCTTCGAGCTTGCCAATTAACAGGTCGTCCACAAACAACTCGCGCCGCGAGCCGATGTCGACCGGTTCAGCGGCCGAAATCGTGATGCTCACGAGCAACAGGCCTATAGGCAGAATTTGAAAGCGGTTCATGATCGGCCAGCCTCCGCCAACACATCGCCCTAAGCAAGATCAATAGGCCCTTTAAAACTACATGCGCCCCGAATTCTTTCCGCGGCCCATAGCTGGGGGGCGGGAGGCGGCTTGGCCGTGGGGGGAAGGATTGGCGGATGGCGGGTGATGTTCCTCGAGCCACGCGCGCAGGGGGACATCGTCGGGCGTGGGGTCGTAGGTACCGTTGGCGCTGATGCCGTCGCCGAGGAGTTGGCGGCGGATGGGGTCGAGCTTCGAGAGAAGGTGCGCCACGGTCATCTCGTCCTTGGGGCGCAGCCAGCGATAGGCGTAGCCGAGCCAAAAGACCTTGCGGGTGAGGTCGGATTCATTGGCGCTGCGCGAATGCCACGTACGGCGGTCGAGCAGCAGCGCCGAACCGGCCGGCACGCACAGCGGCTCGGCGCCGGGCGGATTGCTCTGGCCGTCCTGCGGGCAGTCGATGGCGTTTTGCAAATGCGAGCCGGGCACGATCAGCGTGTTGCCCCGGCCGGGCTCGCTGACGTCCGTGAGGTAAAAGCCGATCTTCAACGACAGGCGCGGGCGCGGGTCGCTTTCAATTTCGTCATTCACGCGCATGCTGTCCTGATGCCACGCCACGTGCCAATCCTGCCGGCGGGCGCTCTCGTTGGGCGTCACGTCGAGATGCGAGTGATACGAGTAAATGTTCCAGCCGAGAATGCCCCACACCTTCGGAAACGTCGTCGGGCAATCGACAAGATCCAGCACCGCCTCGTCCTCGCCCAGCACATTGGTCACCGAAAGCAACTTGCCCGCCAACGCCTCGGATCGTTCGCGTGCGTCCACGCGATCCATCACCGCAATCACCCGCTCGCAAGCGGCGGCATCCAACGCATTCTCCACGACGAGATAGCCTTGCGCGTTGAACTGAGCGCGTTCGTCGTTGGTCAGGAGGTATTGGAGACAGTCTGGGTTCATTTCGTCCGCACGGGCAATGCCAGTTCGTGGACTTGATGACCAGCGAAAAGGTACAGGCGGTTTCCTTCGCGCCATGGGCTCACCAAGCCGTCGGGGCCCTGCCATTTGGCGTAGCCGCGCGGGTCGCGTTTGAAATTTTTGAAATCGGTGGTGGTGCTGTAGATGATGTGCGGGTTGGCGTGTTCGCTCCAGGCGACAAGATATTTTTTGCCGCCGAGCCAGCCAATGAAGGCGGGCCGATATTCGCGAGCCGGTTTGGTCCATGGCTTGCCGGAAGCGATGGCGGGATTCCCGGCAAGGTGCAGCCAGTTGCGGCCATCGAGTGAAGTGGCGAATCCCACCGAGGTGCCCGGGCCGGCGGCGGGTGTGCCGCGCATGAAGGCGAGCCAATCGCCCTTCGGATTAGGCAATTGCTGGATGGCGTGGTATGACGAGGCGCCGCGCATCCAGGCGGCTTCAGTGGTGGGCAGCACGGGCACGATGTCCCACACGCTTACCTTGTCGGCGCGCGGGGTGGTCCAGATGGTCCACTCGTTTTTCGCGAGGTCCGCGCAGGTGGCAAGGGCGGTCATTTGCGCGCCGGCACCGGGCGAGCGCGGGTCGGCCTTCCAGCGGCCGTGAAAGTGGTTGTAGTAATGAAAATACATGAACCACAATTTCTCCTTCGCATTCCACACCACGCACGGGCTGCTGAAGTGCGAAGGGTCATCGGGATTCGGTCCGCTGGCGCGGTAATTGGGCACGGTGAGCACGCGACTGTGTTTGCGTTTGCTGCCGGGCAAATCAGCCAGTTTCACATACGGACCGCCGATGGACTTCGCGACGGCGCAACCGATTCCGGACATGGGATCGTGATGCGCATAAAATAGATAATAACGGCCATCGGGATTCTGCCCGTGCACGTTTTTGACGACCGTGGGATAGCCCAGCGACCGATGCCCGCCATTCGGCCAGCGTGGATTCTTGTACGAGCTGGCCTCCCAATCCTCCGACTGCTTCAGAATCACCCGGCTCGCCACCGCCCGCAACGGCAGCGGCCCGGCGAGATCCGACAAGTCCACGCATTTCAGGTTGTTATCCAACTGCGACGCGGCACTGGCGGCAACGGTGCCGGCCAGCAACAGAAATATCCATCTCGAGATCATCACGGTGAATCGGCGTGATTTTCCGTCAACGAAACGGTGGCGGCAATCTCAATTGGCAATTAGAGGTTGCGCGCCGGGCGTAGGGGCTGACAATCCCCGAAACCGCATGAAATCCATCACCCTCACTCCCGATCTCTTCCATCAACACCGTGAGGTGACTCGCCGGTATTTTATGCAGCTGGGGGCAGCGGGAGCAGCGGCGATGGGGGGGAGGGCTTTGTTTGCGAATGAGGCCGAAAAGGCGAACGATGCGAAGTTGATTGCCGAGGCGGCGGCGGATTTGGAATACCTGACGGTGGCGGAGGAATTCGGCACGGTGGAGCGCGGCAATCCGCTGCCGTACAAGCTGCCGTTGGCCAAGCGGCTGGAGGTGGGACTGGAGCGCAAGACGTGGAAGCTAGACCTGATGGCCGACCCGAAGAGCAACGCGCAGCTCGGCAATCCGCTGACCCGCGCGGCGGGCAACGCACTGGATTTCCCCACGCTGATGAAGTTGGCCGAAAAGCATGCGGTGAAATTCCTCAAAGTCATTTCGTGCCTGAACATGAGCAAGCCGTTGGGCATGGGGTTATGGGAGGGTGTGCCGTTGCGAGAGGTGTTGTGGCTGACGCAGCCGAAGGAGAACGTGCGGCGTGTATTTTTTTACGGGCACCATAACGAGGACCCGAAACAGATGTTCCGCGGCTCGCTGCCAATTGGGCGCGTGCTGGAGGATCCGCCCGGCGATTTGCCGGTGATCCTCTGTTACAAGCTCAACGGGAAATGGCTCAGCGGCAAACGCGGCGGGCCGGTGCGGATGATCATCCCCGAGACTTACGGGTTCAAAAACGTGAAGTGGCTGAAGACCGTAATGCTGACCAACGAGCCGTTTGCCAATGACACCTACGCCCGCGGCAACAACGACGTCGACACGTGGATGAAATCCATGGCGCGCTTCATCTACCTGCCGCGCCGCGAAAAGGCCGGCGTGCCCGTGGCAGTCACCGGCATGGCGCAGGTTGGCGTGGGCGGCGTGAAAAAAGTGCAGGTGGCCGTGCTGCCCCGCGGCAAAAAATGGCCCGCCAACGATCCGTACATGACCCAAGCGCCATGGCGCGATGCGCAGCTTCTCCCCGCACCCACCCATTGGGGCGGGGAACTTAAGGACGGCAAACTGCCCTCGGGCGTTTCCAATTTCACCGACACCGGCCAGCCCAAGCACTGGCCGCAACGCTACACACTGGCGCACTGGGCGACGCTGTTGAAAGGCCTGAAGCCCGGCGACTACGATGTGTTTTGCCGGACGATTGACGACAAAGGCATCGCCCAGCCGCTGCCGCGACCATTCAAAAAATCCGGCCGCAACGCGATTTCAAAAGCGGAGCTGACGGTGGAAAAGTAATTTTTAAAAAGTACCAAACATGAAAAACACAAACTGGTTTCGAGGCTTATTAATCACCAGCGTTCTGATCGGCCAATCGGCGCAGGCGCAGTTTCGGGATGTCAGCACGGAATGGGGGTTCGCCGGCGGGGGGAAGGCGGCGTTTGGGGATTTTGATGGGGATGGGTTCGTGGATTTGTTCGCGGGCAAGCTGTGGCGGAATGTCGGTGGGAAGAAGTTTGTGGAGGCGAAGGATAGCGGTGCGCCGGGGGGCGAAGTGATTTTTGCGGACTTTGATAATGACGGGCATCTCGATTTGTTTCAGTTCACCGGCGGCGGCTCGCTGCATCGCAACACGGGCAAGGGGAAATTTGAGGCGGTGAAATTTCCGAAGCTGCCGACGGTCAATTCGCGCGGCGCGGTGTGGCTGGACATCAACAACGACGCGCGGCTGGACCTGTTCGTGGGCGGGTACGAGATTTGGCAGAAGGCGGTGCATCCGGATGCGATTTTTCTCAACGGCCATGACGGCTTCAAGGAACACTGGCGCTCGGCGAAGGGCAACTTTTCCGCGCGCGGTGTGACGGCGGGTGATCTCAATGAAGACGGGCACGTGGATGTGTTTGTGTCCAACTACCGCCTCCAGCCCAACCACTTGTGGCGCAGTGACGGCGCGGGAAAGTTTGAGAATGTGGCGGTGGCAGTCGGGGCGGCGGGCAAGCCCAAGGGCGTCATCAACTACACCGGCGGCGTGCGCTATGGCATCAGCGGCCACACCATCGGCTCGGCGATTGGCGATCTCGACAACGATGGCCACCTCGACTTGTTCGTCGGCAACTTCAGTCATCCGCCGAAGAGCCAGGATCGCCCGGAGTTCCTGCGCAACCTCGGGCCGAAGGGCGAATTTAAGTTCGAGGACAAATCCGCCGACGCCGGCCTTGCTTGGCAGGAATCCTTCGCCTCTCCGACGCTTGGCGATTTCGATAACGACGGCGACCTCGACCTGTACTTTACCACCGTCTACGGCACCGGCAGCTACGGCATCAAGAATTTCCCCGTGCTTTACGCCAATGACAGCAACTGGAAATTCCGCAATGTTACTGCGCCTGAAAAAGTCGGCAGCCTCGGCGCCACCTATCAAGCCGCGTGGGGCGATATCGACAACGACGGCGACCTCGACCTCGTCACCGCTGGCAAGCTGTTCCTCAACGAAAACCGCAAGGGCAACTGGCTCATGCTCACGCTCATCGGTGACGGCAAAACGATGAACCGCTCCGCCGTCGGCGCCATTGCCCGGCTGCGCCTTGGCGACCGCACCCTCACCCGCCATGTCGAAACTGGCACGGGCGAAGGCAACCAAAACGACCCCCGCCTCCACTTTGGCCTCGGCGGGCACAAGGCACCGGTCACGATTGAAATCACTTGGCCAGGCGGTCGGAAAACGGTCACGAAAAAGCTGGCCGTGAACCAGCAGCACACGGTGAAGTTTGCGGTGAAGTAGATTCTACTTCTTAAAAATATCCGGGCTCGGCCAGCGGTCTTCGAGGCTTCGGATTTGTTCTTCCACCGGCGGCTTGATCTTGGGCCAAACCTGCGGGCGAATGCGGACGAGGCGGCCGGGGCGGAAGCCCTCGAGGACGAGGTTCATCGAGAACTGCACCTGAATGCCACTGCTCCCGAAGGGCACTTCGCCTTTCATCTTGGTGACGGCCTCGAACTTGCCTTCCATGCCGTCGTGGTTTTGCCAGTAGGTGCGGAGGGTGTTTTCGGCGACGGCCATTTGGCCGCTGATCCCGGGCTTGAAGTCGGCGTAAAGGCGCGGATCCATGCCGCCGAAGAGCGTGGCGGTGACGGTGGCATGCCCGAACTGGCCGTGCTTCACGGCGGTGACGCGCGCGGGCATCCAGCGGTAGCGGATGTACCGGTTATGCCGTTCCATCTGGCGGGTGGCGGCGGTCTTTATGGCGACGTCATCGAGCCAAATATCGGCCACGTGAAATTGCTGGTATAAATAGCGCGGATGCCACGCGAGCGAGAGCTGCACGGGTTGTTCCTTGAGCGCCTTCGTGCCGTCGCCGGGCCAAACTCCTTCCTTGATGAGGTCATTGATGCCGAGCCGTTCGCGTCCGCGCCAGATGCGGGTGGAGGGATCGATGGTGAGGCGATGTTCGCCGCCGAGCCCTTCGCCGCCGTCCTTGCGCGCGAGCGTGGCGGTGAGAAAGCCAAACTTGCCCTTGTATTCGATCTGCTTGAGCTTCCAGCTTTTTCCTTCGCGCAGGCAAGAGCTCGGGCCGTCCTCCAGCAGGATCGCATGCGTCTCGGCGGGTTCACTCGGGCGTGTGCCCTTGGCCAGCGGCACGGCGGAAGTCTTCGGATCGGGCGGCAAATAAAAGCGGCCGTACAGCACGGTGCCAATGGGGATGTCGCGCAATTGGGCGGGCGCGCCGCGATAGTAAATCATCCCGTACGGCAACATGGCGAAGTCGTGCAGGCGGCCTTCCTGAAAATGGTCGTCGATGTGAAGGCGCAGGCTGCCGCGCCGGTTGATGTGGTCCACGAACACCAGCTCGCCGCGGTAGGATTTCGCCTGGGCGATGGGTGGAAATTTGCCGGGCTCGGGCCGGAACGGTTTGTCCTGCGCCCACAACCCGCCGGCGGCCGCCAGCAACATCACCAGACAGCACCGAATCATGCGAGGTCGAGCACGCGGTTGCTGTCGCCAAATTTGCCGGTCTCCACGCCCATCTTTTGCGCCATCAGCAACAGTAGATTGCTCATGTGCGCCTCGGCGTTGGCGGGACGACTGCAGAGGCGATAGTGGCTGCCCGGATTATCAAGCGTGTAGCCGTCGAAGTGATTCTGGTTCAGGTCCAAATGACTGCCGTGCTTGAGGCCAAGGCCGGTGCCACCCGCCAGCACGAGCGGCAGGTTGGC
>DJHS01000151.1:3545-3671 GCA_002433235.1 Verrucomicrobia bacterium UBA6614 | reverse complement strand
GCCATGGTGGTATCGAGCAGCGGTTTGCCATTGAGATCCTTGGTCTCCGCGAGTCGCGAGATGAAATAGCTGTATTGTTCCACGGCGAACGTGTCGCTTTGCGTGAGTTTTTCCATGTGGCCGGGA
>DJHS01000151.1:1372-3407 GCA_002433235.1 Verrucomicrobia bacterium UBA6614 | reverse complement strand
GCCAGCACGAGCGGCAGGTTGGCGTTGCCGTGGCTGTGACCATAGGCCATGCCGCTGCCGAAGAGCGCCATGGTGGTGTCGAGCAGCGGTTTGCCGTTGAGATCCTTGGTCTCCGCAAGGCGCGAGATGAAATAGCTGTATTGCTCCACCGCAAACGTGTCGCTCTGTGTGAGTTTTTCCATGTGGCCGGGATCGCCGTTGTGATGGCTCAGGGCGTGGCGGGTCTGGGTGATGCCCAGCTCCGGAATCGGAATGCCCTGCCCCTCCATGCCGCTGCTGAAGGTGGCCACGCGCGTGGCGTCGGTTTGGAACGCCAGTACGATCAAGTCGTACATGGTGCGGAAATATTCGCCGGCCCGCGCTTGTGGCACATCGCGATTGGTGCGTTGTCGGTCCGTTGCGGAGATGGCCGGGCGCGGCACATCAAGCCATGCATCGGCGCGTTCGGTGCGGATTTCAGTTTCCCGCACGGAAGTGAGATATTGATCCAGCCGGCCTTTGTCCTCGGTGCCGAGTTGCCGGTTGAGCTTGCGGACCTCCGCCAAGTTGGCATCCAGCACACTGCCTTTGCGTCGTAGGGCGCGGCGTTGGGCATCGGTGCCATCCTTCGGCTCTTCAAACAGATGGGCAAAGATCTGTCGGCAGCGGCTGCGGCCCGGCAGGCGAATGCCGTCGGTGGTCCACGAAAGCGACTCGCCTTTGTTGGCAATTTGCAGCGAGTGAAAACGCGTGTGCGGGGAGGTGATCTCGGCCATCTTTTGATCGACCGAAATCGTGTTGCGATCCGACGGTCCCAGCTTGCCGCCGGTGAGCCAGATTTTCTGGCAGTTGTGGTGGTAACCCAGCCCGCCCGGATGATGCAGGCCGCTGATTGGCGTGATCACGTTGCGATGCTTCTCCAGCGGCTTGAGCGTGCGCGAAAAAGTGTAGCCCTTGCCCGGCGCGGCGATCTGGTAATCGAGCGTGTTGACGCCGTTGGGAATGTAAATGAACACACTGCGGCGCGGCTGAAGGTTCGCTGCCTTGGGCTTGGCGGCCACCATGCTGTTGAGCAGCGGCAACGCAATAAAGCTGCCCATGCCGCGCAAGGCGGCGCGGCGGTCAATCAACCAGGATCGGGTCTGTATGTTACTCATGACTTTTCTTTAGCGTTTCTGAAACAAGTCGGAGACAGCGACGGCCCGGACAATGTCCTTCAAACGATACTGTCCGCGCTTCGCTTCTTCAACAATGGATTGGACGGCCTCGCGATCGTCGACCGTTAACACGCGACGCAGACCGTAAGTGCAGAGGTGCTCGACGAACGCCTTGAGGAACCGGTCGCGATCGGTCAGCAGTAGTTGCTTGAACTGCGCGGCATCGCGAAACGGCCGGCCATCGGGCAATGTGCCGGCGGCGTTTACCGGCGGATTGGCGCCCGTACCTTTCCCCACGTGCTCATGCGTCCGCCATTGGCCAATGGCGTCGAATTGGTCAAACGCTAGCCCAAGCGGATCGATATTGCGATGACAGGCCGCGCAGTTGGCGTCCTTGGCGTGCGCCTCCAGTTTTTGGCGGATGGTCGCCTTGGGTTGGTCGGGGGGATTGGGCTCGATGGGGTCGACGTTGGCCGGTGGCGGAGGCGGGGATTTGCCGAAGATCGCCTCGCTGATCCACACCCCGCGATGCACCGGCCGATGCCGGGTTCCGTCTGAAGTAAGCCCAAGGATCGCGCCCATCGTCAGCAGTCCGCCACGGTTGGCGCTTGCCGGCAACGCCACGCGCTGGAAGCCCGCCAGCTTCGGCTCGGGCAATCCGTAAAACGCACTCAAGCGCGCATTAGCCATCGTCCAGTTTGATTGCAGGAAGGAATCGACCGGCAAATTTTTTTCAAACACCTCGCGGAAATAATGCACCACCTCCTCGCGCATGCTGGCCTCGAGCCACACCTCGTAATCAGGGAACAATTTTTTATCAGGCGGAAACATGCCAAGCTTGTGAAGCTGCAGCCATTGGCGCGGGAAGTCGTCAATGAACCGACTAATCTTCGCGTCGG
>DJHS01000151.1:0-986 GCA_002433235.1 Verrucomicrobia bacterium UBA6614 | reverse complement strand
CCTTCGCGGCCTCAACCAATTTGGCATCCGGCATGGAGCTCCACAAAAAATAGGAGAGCCGCGCAGCAAATTCCCAATCGGTAAGCCGTGTGCGCGGCTTGGTTTCGCCTTCCACGAGGTAGGTGAAATGGCGCGAGGTCAACACCCCCAACAATGCCACGTGATAAGCCGACTTCATTTTTTCCCCCGCCGTGCGCTCAGCCGCGTATGCCTTGAGGTAGGGTTGCAGTTCATCCATCGCCACCGGCCGACGCCAGGCGCGTTGGGTAAACTTTCGGAGATGCGCAGCGACAACAGCTGGTGGGGCGTCTTCGGGCGGCAGGATGCCTTGACGGGTGGCGCGTTCGGCTTCGCTCTCGATGGGCCCTTCCCATTCAATCCAGTCGAGCAACACAAAGGAAAAAATCCCATTGCCCTCTTCATCAAACATCTTGGGAGCGACCGGATTCAGCAGGGTGGTTTCGCTGCTGTGCGTGAAAATATAGTTCGGGCTGGAGAGCGCATTGCGATAATGGGCGCCCTTGCGCCGGTCGATGGAGTTGGGCGCCACTACCCGAAAGTTCAGGCTGGTTGGCATCTCCAAAAAAACCTCAAACTCAACAATCTCCGGCTTGTCTTCGGTGCCCAAAATATCCAGCTCAATGAGGCCTTCATTGGAATCCTCCGCAATCCGTTTGCCGATCCGAAGATGTGTGGGCTGGCCGCCGACCGGCCGAATGCCGCTCACCTGCATGCGCGCGCGGTACAGGCCACTGTGCTCGGGCCCCGTGCGGCCGAACCAGCCGGACGAAAAGGCGTTTTGCAGGCGCCCGGGAAAAATCAATTGGCGCAACGGGCGCTTGATGCCGAAGCGGTCCAGATACGCTTGCTGTGTCTGGCCACCCTGATAGCGAAGTTCAGCCGCCGTCTTTTTAACTTTTTTGGGCTCCACCGGCTTCGCGGGAAATGCCCGGGACAACACAGTTTCCGCCGCCTTGTAATAACGC
>DJHS01000121.1:3165-4123 GCA_002433235.1 Verrucomicrobia bacterium UBA6614 | reverse complement strand
GGTTCAGACCGTGGTGGCCAACGACCTGCAACAATGGTCCGTCACTTTCCCCGCGCGCAAAGCCTCAGCTAAACCGATCACGCTCCAGATCGACACCACCCACAACCACAGCCGGACGGTGAAGGATATTTTGATCGGCGATGTCTGGTACCTTACCGGCAGCACGCAACTCACCTCCGAATGGGCGCACGATCGGCGTGACAAAGAGGCCAAGTTACCCGCCACACTGCCGTTCGTCCGCGAGTATCGTCGTCGTACCAAGGCCAGCTCCTTTGCCACGCCGCGCAAGCGCCGCTTCGAGACGGGCGGGGGGAAATACCGCACGTACTGGTCGGCGGCGGATTTCACCCGGGAAACCACCGGCGTGACGATGTTCGCCTACGAGTTTGCCAAGGTCGTGAATCGCAAGGGCATCCCGCAGGGTTTCATGACCATGTCTTCCGGCCACGGCGGTCGCAATCGCCAATTTGCTTCGCCGTTGTCATGGACCTCCTTTGCAGGCGTTCGTGACAGCAAACATCCCGCCTTCGAACAGCGCTTGAACGAATTGTTTCTCCAATACCCCAACACCCCCGTCGCCCGCAAAGCCGCCGCTGGCCATGTGACGGAAGTGAAAGCGTTTGTGCAAGGCATCATCAAGGTTCACCAAAAAGGCATCGACTCATCCACCTTCGCCCTGCAAGGCCCGGCCTTTCCCGAGCCGGGCCAAGGCGAAACCGTGGCCCGCGACACAATCCCCACCTACGCCTACAACTGGAATGTCAGCCCGCTCACGCCAATGGGGGTGGCCGGTGTGATCTGGATTCCGTCCGCCAGCAACATCGGCGAAAACCCCGCCGACTACGCCGCCGAGCTGGAAACTTATGCCAAAAGCCTTCCGAAGACTTACGGTCAAAAAGAGATCCAGTTCCTCTACGCCCAACCGACCGCCGCCGTGGTCGAAGGCATCACCGCCCCC
>DJHS01000121.1:2960-3131 GCA_002433235.1 Verrucomicrobia bacterium UBA6614 | reverse complement strand
CAAGAGCCTGAAGGAAATGGCTGCGGCATTGGCTGCGCTGGCCAAGTAACGAACTTATCATGATGAAAAATCCTCCCGCAAAATTTGGCGCCGCCTTGTTGGCGTTGGCGCTTTTCACCCCGACGATTCAATCGGCTGATGTGCCGGCCAAGCTGCCGGTGCCGGACGGCA
>DJHS01000121.1:0-2855 GCA_002433235.1 Verrucomicrobia bacterium UBA6614 | reverse complement strand
GTGGTCGAAGGCATCACCGCCCCCAAGATCCCCGGCGCCCAAAGCATCACTTTTGATCAATGGCCCAAGAGCCTGAAGGAAATGGCTGCGGCATTGGCTGCGCTGGCCAAGTAATGAATTTATCATGATGCAAAATCCTACCGCAAAATTTGGCGCCGCCTTGTTGGCGTTGGCGCTTTTCACCCCGACGATTCAATCTGCTGACGTGCCGGCTATGCTGCCAGCTCCGGACGGCAAGCCGGGTGATGCCGGCAAGTCGGTGAAGGTTTACATCCTCGCCGGTCAATCCAACATGGTGGGGATGGGCGATCTGCGCGGGGCGAAGAACGTTTACGATGGCGTCTTCTTCAGTTCGGACCCAGCCGTACCGAATGCACCGTTGCCCGTTTACCGGGTGGGCAATTACAAGACGGCGCCGCTGGCCGTTTTTTTGCCGGATGGCTCACCGACGCAAAAGGCCGTGGCGAAGGGACTGTTCGAGGTGCCGCAGACCGGTGTCTATCAACTGCATTGCGGCTCAGCCGAGATGACGCTCGATGGGAAGGTGGTTCGGCAGGAGGTCAATCTTGCAGCGGGCAAGCGATACTCGTTCACCCTCTCGGGCTTCAAGGCCGAGCCGCCGAGGTTTTGGGTGCGGAAGACGGACCTGCTCGGCAATGGCGATCTCGAAGCGGTCGCCAAGCGCGAGGGCAAGTTCCCGTGGCTGGTGGATGCCGGCGGCGAATGGTCGGTGCGGCAGGACGTCTATTTTCAGGAAGCGCGGTTGGCCAAGGACGGGCGTGGTTCGCTGCTGAGCGCTACATCCAACGGCAAATCCATCGGGCCGGAGCTAGGTTTTGGCCATGTCCTTGGCACATTCCATGACGAACAGGTTTTGCTCATCAAGACGGCGCAGGGCAACCGTTCTCTGGGATTTGATTTTCGACCGCCGTCGAGCGGGCGCACCGATCCGGGCAATGAATTTGAATCCGCCGAGTACAAGCTGATGGTCGAGGGCGTCCGCAAGACGCTCGCCAATCTCGACAAGATCGTTCCCGGCTACAAGGGGCAGGGCTACGAAATCGCCGGCTTCGCTTGGTTTCAAGGACACAAGGACAGCTTTTCCGAGCAGTTGATTGCCAACTACGAAAAGAATCTCGTGAACCTCATTAACGACGTGCGCAAGGAATTCAAGATGCCAAAGATGCCGGCGGTCATTGCCACGGTGGGCTTCGGCGGGGACCGAATGCAGGAGAAGTTTCTGCGCATCCACAAGGCCCAAATGGCAGTTGGAGACGCCAAACGACATCCGGAGTACGCCGGTAATGTGGCCTCGGTGGACACACGTCCGTTCTGGCGAGAGGTTGATGAGTCGCCCACCAATCAGGACTACCACTATCATCGCAACGCCGAGACGTACCTGCGCATCGGCGACGCCCTCGGCCGGGCCATGGTTCGCCTGCTTGGCGGCAAAGCCGGGCCGCTCCCGCATCCCGCTCGCCCCAAACGACCCGCTCCCGGTCAAGCTGCTGAGCTGTCAGAGGCCGAAAAGGCTGCCGCGCAACGAGCCCTTCGGCCCATCCTCATCGACGGCATCGCCGCCGGCTACATCGTCAACCCCCGCTTCAACGCTACCTTGCTTCAGGAACATTCCGGTGAACCGCCCAAGCGGACCACGCAATTCTTACGCGGCACGATGTACGGCCTGCTTAATTGCTACCGCGCCGCTGGCATCGAGGGCTACGACTGGAAATCCTTCGGCCCAAACCTCGACAAGGTGCAATGGGAGTACTACAGCTTTGATCCCAAGGAATCTCTACCCAAGGAGAAATATCCGCGTTACCGTCCCGTGACCTATCCCGCCGGCATGGCGTTATGGGCCGCACCCAACTTTAACGCCAAGGCCGCGGGCTGGAAGACCGGGCTGCAACCCTTCGGCCAGCTCGACGGCAAATTGGCGCCGCTCAGCGAATCCTGCACAGCCCCCTTCTGCGGTTGCGGCCATGCGCCGAAAACGCTTTGGGAAAAAGAGGTTCTGCTGATGCGCGCCACCATCGAGGTGCCGCCGCTGAAGCCCGGCCACCGCTACCGCATTCTCGTCGGTGGCAGTGCCCACGTGAATTCCGGCGACGGTTTTGCCCTCTGGGCGAATGGCAAACTCCTCGCTGAATCCAAGCTCGGCGTGCACGTCCGCCAAGGCGGCCAGCCGCGCGGCGCTTATATTTACAATGACGCCAAGGAAATCTTCAAAGGCGGCAAGGTCACCTTGGCAGCCATGAGCTTTCTGCGCGTCAACCACCCGCGCCGCGGCGTGCAGCCGCCCAAAGGGTTCCTGAGTCTGAAGCTTGAGGAAATGAAGTTGCCGCCACTGAAATAGTGACGGAACGGTGACCTTCGGTCAGAGTTAACGGAAACGCTTCATGACCTGTTTGAGATTCATCACGATGATACTGAGCGGCGCTGCCTTGCTGGCGGGTGCGGAGCCGGGAGCGTTGACGGTTTCGAAGCAAGCTGCCGCCGTGCTGGAGGCGCATTGTTTGGATTGCCATGATGCGGACACGCAAAAAGGGGAGGTGCGGCTGGATGCGTTGTCGGCAATGGCGTTGCAGCCGCGGTTGGATTTGCTGAACCGGGTGCAGGAGCAGTTGTTCCTCAAGGAAATGCCGCCGAAGAAAAAGGCACAACCGAGTGAGGTCGAGCGGGAGGCGCTGGCCGGTTGGGTGAGTGGGGAATTGCGCAAGCATGGCGCCTCGAAGCTGGAAGAGAAACTGCGGTATCCGAGCTACGGGAATTACGTCGATCACGACAAGCTCTTCAGCGGCGAGGTAAAGGCCAAGGCGTGGTCGCCGGCACGGCGGTGGTTGGTGAGTCCGCAG
>DJHS01000017.1:0-5900 GCA_002433235.1 Verrucomicrobia bacterium UBA6614 | reverse complement strand
GCCGTTGTTGATCCAGAAACGGTCCACTGGTTCGAAATCGTTGGTGACATAGAGGTCCGGATCGCCGTCTCCATCCACGTCACGGAAAGCCGCCTCATGGCTCGCATCGCGGGAGCGCTTCATCGGGCGTCCCCTGAAGTCCAGAAAGCGCTTGTCGGCGTCCGATACCACCACGAAATTGCCCCGTCCATCGTTGAGATAAAGCTGGTCCGCCACAAAGGCTTGCACGACGCCAAACTGCGTTTTGCCACCCTTGATGGGATCGAGCAAATGACTCTTTGCGATTGGCTCATAGTACTTGGTGTATTCCTCGGGTAGAGGGAGGTTGCGTGCCTTGGCCTGTCTGCCTAGCTCCAAAATACGGTCTTCTTCCGTTCGGTCTAATTCCTCGATGATGTAGCGCTTGACGGAGTTGGGTGTGTAAATGTCGAGGTCACCGTCGCCATCGACGTCGGCCAAGGTGGCGGTGACACTGCCACCGCGGGTGTCCGTCACCCATTCCACGGAAAAGCTTTCGGTAAACTTTCCTTTGCCGTCATTGAGGAATAGGAAGTTGCGGCAATCCAATAGCGAGGTGACGATCAAGTCCAAGTCCCGGTCGCCGTCCACGTCGGCAAATACCGCGCCGCTCAGCCGCCAGCCGCGGCATCCCACGCCCGCCTGTTTGGTGATGTCCTCAAACTGCCAACCGCCCTTATTGCGGTACAGCGCGTTGGCCTCATCCATTCCGCACACGTAAAGATCAATCAGGCCATCCCCATCCACATCGCCGGCCGCGAGTCCCGAATGGCCGGTTTCACGAATGGGCATGCCCAGAAGGGTTTCAAATGAATTGGAAGGAACCAACCCGGACTGCTTGGCTGGTAAACGGGAATAACCGATTTTTCCATCGGCTGGGACTGGCAATGGAGTGGCGGAAAAATCCGCCGCCCAAGAGCCGAAACCCACAAGCCACAGGTACAACAACGAGAAGATCAATCCAACCGGCCGCATGCGCTGATTCTAGCAACGGCACCATAAAAGCAAAAGTCCTTTATGTGCCTTCTCAATTCTGCTACTCACACGCCGTGTCGACGCAAGCCAACGTCTCTCAATATTTCGGAAAAATTATCGTTGTGGCCAGCATCGCTGCCTTGGGTCTGGTGTTTTATTTCAGAAACTCGGGTGAAGCTCCCCATGAGTCGGAGCCGGGAGAAAAGGGCAAGGGCAATGGATCGGTCCAGCGGGAAAAACAAGGGGCGGAGAAAACTCCCGTGGCCAAGCGCATCGTGGACACGAAATCATATGGCCGCCTTGCTTTGTTGAACGCGTTTCATTCGCTTGATCGTGTCGTAGTTGAGTACAGCTTGGGAACGACGATTTTTAGATCAAGACAGTTCTTGATTCAGGAAAATGCCACCCTCGCTCGGCAATTCGTCGAAGAGGTACAGGCCAGTCAGAACCAGAATTCATTGGTGGCGCTGCGTGGCGCCTTGGATCAACTGTTGAAAACACCCGGCGGAAACATGCCGCCCGAGCATTTGGGCAAACTTATGCAGTTGCCCGGCGGAGAGCCGGTTGCGGCCCGCCGCCAAAACGTGGAGATTCTACAGACATTCCAGAGGATTTTGTCACAACGCATTCTTCAGTTGCAGGCGCTGTTTGCCATCGATGTGTTGGGGCATAAGTTTGAGGAGCAATTGGCAGGGCAGTTTGAAACGAGCGGGATTGAAATTACGCGTCCCGAGGGGATGCCCTCAAAAGACGAGGCAGATACGCGGCGGGTGCTGAGATATCTGGAACTGTCAGGTACGCGGTTTTTGCTGGCCATTTGCGGCAATGCGGCCCTGAACAAACACACGGAAAATGTTCACTCTGGCCAGTTGCAACCCATTTACCGTCAGGCCTTGAACGCGGCGTTGGATCCGGCGAACAGGCGATTCCGCACAATCGCAACGTATCTCTTGGAAGACACCGATGGAGAGAAAGGCACCGGAAGATTCAGGGAATCGCCGGACGGTTGGGTTGCCTTGGTTCGATTTTCCGGTGCGCTGCCCCGGGCAAAATTGTATTCCGACTGGCGTCAGGGCATGAACGAGGAGCAGGCGGATGAACTCCTGTATAGCCCCGGCTTCAATCCCCACATGCAGGTCGTTCTGCGTGAGTCCGATTTACCCGAACCGGATCGGCCGGCCGCCACGGTGGGCTTGCCTTTAGTGATTGTTGACCAAATCAGATCCGACAACATCAAACTGAAAGCCCCGGCATTGAAGCACAACGCGGTTTTATTTTTAAATGACGACATTGCGGCTGATTGGCACGCGATCGTGGATGGCGAGAAGGCCAGAGTGTTGAGGGCTAACAACCAGTCGAGCGCGGTATATCTCGCTCCGGGGGAATCCGAGCGCGTGATTGAGTTCAATAAGAAAAAGCCACAGGAATAATTGTCGTCGTCATCTCGATCTGTTCTTCAGGATTAGAACGGGGACCGGATTTTTCCTCCAGCGTGCGTTCAATTTTTCAGGGAAATGTTCCTGGCTGGGGCCTTTGTTCATCGCGCCCAAGGCAATGTCAAAATCGCCATCCATGTCGATGTCGCCCACATCCATGGAGAGCCATCGCCCATCCAGCGTGGTCGGATGTGTGTGGGCACTGAACTTCATTGGTTTGTCTTGTCGAAGGAAAACAAAGCCCGCTTTGGGAGTAATGTCATGCCTGCCAAAATACGCGATGGAGGCAATGTCGAGATCCCCGTCTTCGTCAAAGTCAGCGGCCATGGCTCGGTAAGCTCCGTATTGCGGGAAAAAGAACTCTTTGTTGAACTGGTTCCTGCCGTCATTGAGGTGTAGGCGAATCCCGTGATAAGGCTTGGGTGGGTAATTTTTTATCTCGGCATTGTCGCCATTGGTAATAAGCAAATCCGGGTGGCCGTCCTTGTTAAAATCCAACACCTCAATATGCGAGTGTCCCCAGGCGGGGTGTCTTTCGAGGGTGATTTGGTGTTCAAATTTTCCGCGGCCTGTGCTCAGGAAAAGATGGACGGCCTCACGAGCCTGGCCGGTGAGGATGACAAGGTCCGGGATTTGGTCCTTGTTGAAATCCCCGCTGGCGATGTTCAAGCCCCCCGGCCAGTCCAGCAAGGTGTGTTTTTTAAAACCACGCTCCAGTCTCTCGAGCCAAAAGACCGAGCCGAGAATATTGCCGTGTTCGGTGATGACGAGATCTTCCCTTCCGTCCTGGTTTAGATCCACCGGCAGGACATCAGTCGGGCGATGGAGTACGGGGCCGAGAGATTGGATGGATTGCTTGCCAACCCGCGCCAATGCCCCCTGCGGAATCCAGGATCCCTGCCAATCCTGGCCCATGAGCGTGGCCAAAACGCCGTTTTGGGAGGGTACAATCGTCGAGGCGGTTGAGGCCAGTTGGCGTGGGTGTCCAGTCCATTCCAGATTCGGAGCCAGCGCATGCAGTTGTTTTTCCCCTTCATGCACAACCCATAACCCGCCTTGCTGACGATTTATACGCACGGTCATGACGGCGGCACTAAATTTTTTTGTTGGCTGGACGGCCTCAAACAAATCCAAGCCTATCACAATTTCCGGCCGGTTGTTCGTGGGGAGTTGAATGGGTGCGGTCTGATGGTAAAATTCCTCGATATGGCTCCAGTCTTGTTTGGATAACAGAGGATCAGCGGGGAAAACATTGGCTGAAATGACCCGGTCAAAGCCCTTTGGGTCCACCAACCCCTCCTCCGGAGGACGCAGACCCACCCAGCGGGACATCCATGGCAGGGTGTGCTCGCGCCAGTTTGCTTGAGTCAGGACACCCGGATTTGGATACACATGACAAGCGGCACAATGTTTGAGCGAAAGTTGTTTGCCCTTGGCAATTCGTAGCTGCTTGGAATTATCCGGAGAAAGCGGTTTTTGTTTGGGCTCGGTGGAGTCTTGCCCAGGTGGGTTGTCAGTGCCTTGTCCACATGCGATTCCCAAGCCGGCAACAATTATGCCTTGAAACAGCCTCAAAAAAGTTGCTCTGGCCACTTGGTGCCTCACACGAGAATTGTACGACTTTGAAGACTCGTCGAAAACCTTGGATTGAAAAAAGAACCCCGAATGGCAGACGCGCCATTCGGGGTTTTGAGATAGATTTAATTACTGATTGATCTCAGCCAAGGCATCCTTGGCGGATTGGGCTACATTTTTGTCGCTGTCCTTTGAGGCAGTCTCGAGAGCGGTCTTGGCCTCGGCTGAAGCCTTGGATCCGAGGATCCCAAGGGCATAGGCACACTGGCTTTTCACCTCTGCGTTGCCAGAACCCAGCGCTGCAATCAGAGCCTCTTGGGCAGCCGGGGCACCGCCTTCCACACGACCGAGGTTGTTCGCGCCCATGCTTTGTTGGGCGGCGTCACTCGACTTGAGCATGCCAACGGAAATTTCTACATACTTGTCCGTGGCGCCCAAGTCATTCAAGGCCTGCAACGCTTCGATTTTCACGCCATCATCCGCGGCGTCTGTAGCCAAGGACCCCAAGGCATCTGTGGCACCGTCGGTCTTGTGCTTCACCACAAACTTAATGGCAGCACTGGCTACACGCATGTTTTCGTCCTTAAGGAGTTCAACGGCCTTGGTGCCGCCTTGGGCACCGCCCTCATGATCTATCAAGTGCAAAAGACCATTTTCACGGTCCTCGGCATTTTCGGAGTTCAATAACTCGAGATCTCCGGAAATGTCGGCTTCTCCGCCGCCTCCGCCGCTGGTGCCACTGCCTTCACCACAGGCTGAGAGCAACAGGGCTGTTGCCAGTCCCAGAAGCGTGTTCATGGAATAGTTAAATAGGGGTTGATCGAGTTTGGAGATGTTCATTTTTTAGGAGAGGATTTTTTTGATGTACTTTTGTATTGGATTTTTGAAACGCCCCGTGGGGCGAGGTTTGGTCTGTCAGTTTTGCCTAAAACTTTGGGTGCCCCTCCTGCTGGGAGGGGCACCCGTTGCAATTTCCTTCTTATGAAGTTTGTTTGTTGCCAAGGTCAATCTGAATTTTCTCGATTAACCCTTCGTGGCGTTGATTACTTGTTCTGGTTTACAACACCCTGGGTGCTCCCAAAGTTGTTGCTGTTCTTGCCATGGAAGTAACCTTCCACCTTGACCATCTGGCCGCCGATCTTAAGCCGGCAATGCTCGCCGCCGCCGCCTTCCTTCCAGCCGATTGAGATACGGTAGTCGCCGGCCTTGGGAACGTTGAGGTCAAACAGGTGCTTGTAGCCGCCACCGTTCCAAGTCTGGGATTTGCTCTCTCCACCATCAACCTGATCGTTCTTGTTCAGATCGACCCAGACCCAGATGTCGTCGTCCACATCCTTCTCAACCTTTTGTTTGCCGGCATTGAGCTTGGTCATGCCGTCGATGCGGAAGATGATATCATTATTTCGAGTGATGCCACCATTGTGGGCGTCACGCATAGGCTGCCAGTTGCGGAAATCTACATTGCCACTGAACGCTTGTCCGCCATTGATGGCCTCAAAGTCCGGGCCGCCGCCGGGGGCTGCGTCATCCGGGATGGTGGGGTCGCCGCCGCAACGGACGATCAACAGAAAGGTTTGGGTATTAACACCGCCAGTCTCCTTGCTGTGACGACCGGTGATTTCGCCTCCGCCGCCCATGTCGGCGTCGTCCGCCGCCAAGGCACTGCCGTCGGCACGCACCACATTGCCCTCGTTGCTGTTGAGCAGCGCCATCGTGTTCTCGTTGTCCGCATCCGTGTCGGCACCCAGCCAAGAAGTACGAATGAGGTCGCCTGCGGTGTTGCGGGTGAGTGCCAGCACGGAGAATTCACGGCTGACATCGCCGCCCTTGCAGATGTTGTAGCTGATGGCGTTGCACTGGATGCCCGAGGCGGGCGTCACCGTGGCCCACGCATCA
>DJHS01000069.1:6187-9830 GCA_002433235.1 Verrucomicrobia bacterium UBA6614 | reverse complement strand
GCCACCGGCTGATCCTGACCGCCGCCGCGCGAGATGAGCACGCAGTAGCCGGGCAAGTTTTCCGTCTCCGCGCCGAGACCGTAGAGCATCCACGAGCCCATGCTCGGCCGGCCGCTAATGGTGGTGCCGGTGTTCATCAGCGTGTGGGCGGGATCATGGTTGATCGCGTCGGTGGTCAACGAGCGGATAATCGCGATGTCATCGGCCACACTGCCGATGTGAGGGAAGAGATTGCAAATGTGCTGGCCGGACTTGCCGAATTTTTTGAAGTCATGCTGCGGCCCGAGACATTTCAGGTTGTTGCGGCTGCCTTGCAGCTGCGCAATCGGCTGGCCCTCGGTGATGCTCTTGGGCATCGGCTTGCCGTGCATCTCGCGCAGCTTCGGTTTGTAATCGAGTGTCTCCAGATGGCTTGCGCCACCGGCCATGCACAGGTGGATCACCCGCTTGATCTTCGGCTTGTGATGCGGCTTGGCGAGGATGCCCGGCCACTTGTCAATCTGCGGCCGGTCCGCGGCGGAGAGCAGCGAGGGATTCAACAGCGAGGCGAGGCCGAGGCTGCCCAAACCGGCCTTGCCCAGAAAGGCACGGCGGCTGACGTCGGTGGGGAAGAGATCGATTTGGTTCATGGCTAGTTGCGGGTGATGTTTTCGTGAAGGTTCAGGACCACGCGCGCGATGGAGGTCCACGCGGCGAGCTCAGGTTTGTTCAATTCCGCATTCGCCATCTTGGCGCCATTCTTTAACAGCGCGTCTGCGGCGGCGGCATCGGTTTGGTAATGCTTGAGGTGTTTGTCTGCCAGACCTGTGAGGATTTTAGCCTCGGCGGGGCTGGGGGCTCGGTGCAGGGCCTGTTGATAGGCGTAGGCGATGCGCGCGGCGGGCGTCTTGCCGCCGTCCTTGATGATGCGCTCGGCAAAGATGCGGGCGGCCTCCACGTAGGTGGGATCGTTCAACAACACCAGCGCCTGTTGCGGAGTGTTGGAGCGCACGCGCTCGACAGTGCATTCCTCGCGGCTCGGTGCGTTGAAGGCGGCAAGGCTGGGATGCAGGAAGGTGCGGCACCAGTAGGTATACAGGCCACGGCGGTACAAGCCGTCGCCGGCATCGGCTTTCCAACTGCGCTTGGGAAAGTTCAGGTGTGCCCAGTAACCGGCGGGTTGATAAGGCTTGGCGCTCGCGCCGCCGATGGTCTTGACGAGCAGTCCGCTGACGGCCAACGCGTTGTCGCGCACCATCTCGGCCTCGAGCCGCCAGCGTCCCTGCCGCGCGAGCCAAAGGTTGTAGGGATCTTCGTCTGTCACAGCCTTCGGCGCTACGGAGCTTTGGCGATAGGTGCCGCTGCTGACCATGAGCTTGACCATGTGTTTCACATCCCAACCCTTTTCCATGAACTCAATGGCGAGCCAATCGAGCAGCGCGGGGTGCGTGGGCGGCGTGCCCTGCGAGCCGAAATCATCCAGCGGCGTGGCCAGCCCGCGCCCGTGGAACATCGCCCACAGGCGGTTGACGAACACGCGCGCGGTGAGCGGGTTGTCCTTGGACACAATCCACTCGGCGAGATCCAAGCGGCTCGCGCGGCCCTCGGGCGCTTTGCCGAACTGCAGGAAGCCCGGCACCGCCGGCTGCACTTGTTCGCCGGAATCATCCAGCCAATTGCCGCGCGGCAACACGCGCACCATGCGGGGGTTGGTCATACTCACGGATACGAGCGCGGTGGGGTTGGCGTTGATGGCGTTGGCCTTCTCAGCTTGCTTGTCTTTGATCTTCTGACGAATTTCTGTCAATTCTGGCGCAATGGTGCGGTAGTGCGCGGAGATGGCGGACTTTTGTGTCCTTGTCCGGATGGATGGATCGACCTTGAGGGCGGCGAGCACTGTGGCCGGCAGTGTCACTTGATTGGCCTTAAAGTAAAACCCGTAACCGCCACCGCCGTTGGCGACTTTGAGCAGGAGTTGGTTCTCACCTTTCACGAGATTCACATTCACCTTATCCTGGTCCGGCGCAACACCACGGCTTACTTTCTTGTCGGATACCAGTTTACCGTTGAGCCAGATTCGGAAGCTGTCGTCACTGCCGAGCGACAATTCAAGCTGCCTTGCGGATCCGGATTGGATGGTGCGGAAAAAGTAGTGCGCGCTGTTCGCGCCAGTGAGCGTGTGCACCTTGCCATCCACATAATTCTTGGCATCCACCCACTTGAGTTTTCCGTATTCTTTTTTGAGGTCCACGGCGGTTTCGTTGATGAACGCCTTGGCGTGGGCCTCATCAAAGTTGCCGGCGCCAAAGGGTCCGATTCTCTTCCAAGGCGAAAGCGCCAGTGAATTTGCCACGGCCGCCTTCTGGGCGGCCTCCCATTTGGTTTGGCCGGCGGCGACATCTACGGATGCCAGTTGTCTTTCCAACTTCGCAATTTCAGAGTCGATGCCGGCGAGTTTTTTCTCGTCACGCGGCAACGGCACCTTGATGGCTTTTTGCGCGCCAACCGGTGTTTCCTGCAGATCGGCAAAGAACGCGCCGAAGCTGTAAAAATCCTTGGCCGTGAAGGGATCGAACTTGTGATCGTGACACTCGCTGCAACCCAGAGTGGTGGCCATCCAAACCGTGGACGTGTTGCGCACGCGGTCGGCGAGATACTTGGCGGTGTATTCCTTGGGCTGCGAACCACCCTCGCGCGTGTTCATGTTCAGACGATTGTAACCGGAGGCAATGAGCTGCGAACCAGTGCGATTCTTGATGAGATCACCGGCAATCTGCTCACGCGTGAACTTGTCATACGTCTTGTTTTGGTTGAAGGAATCGATGACGTATTCGCGATAGAGCGGCTTTGTCTCATGGTTGTCCGAATGGTAACCGATCGTGTCCGCGTAGCGCACCATGTCCAGCCAGTACACCGCCATACGTTCACCGTAATGCGAACTGCCCAGCAGGCGATCCACAAGCTTTTCATAGGCGTCGGGTGCCTTGTCATTCACAAAGGCCTCAACCTGCTCCCAAGTTGGCGGCAGTCCCGTGAGGTCAAACGAAAGGCGCCTGATCAATGTGCGCCGGTCGGCCTCCTTGCTGGGCGTAAAGCCATTCGTCTTGAGTCGAGCGAGAACAAACCGGTCGATGTCGTTTCGCGTAAAACCCTTCTGCTCCCCCTTTGGAGGCGCCACCTTCTTTGGCGTTGCGTACGCCCAGTGCTTGGCGTATTCGCCGCCCTGCTCCACCCATTTCTTGAGCAAAGCAATCTGCCGCGCAGTCAACTGCTTGTTCGAGTCCGCCGGAGGCATTCGCTCTTCTGCGTCCTCCGCCGTGATGCGATAAACCAATGCACTTTCCTCCAAATCCTTTGGCACAAGCGCCCGCTCACCACTCTTCAATTCCTTTGATGCATTCCGGAACGAATCCAACCGCAGTCCCGCCTTCACCTGCTTCGCATCCGGCCCGTGGCAGGCGTAGCAGTTGTTCGAGAGGATCGGCTTGATATCGCGCACATAATCAACCTTTGCCGGCAACGCCTCCGCGCCGTTCAAAACCATCACGGGCAGGCATGAAAAAAGAAAAAAAATACGAGTCGTCTTCATGATTAAATCACAATGTTGAACTGGGAGAGAGTAGACGGAGAATCCACCGCACTCAATCAAATATCCTGAAAACAA
>DJHS01000069.1:5005-6102 GCA_002433235.1 Verrucomicrobia bacterium UBA6614 | reverse complement strand
CGTAGCTCCAAAAGTTACGTTTTTACAGCCCCTAATCGATGAGAGGGCTTTTTTTCCTTCGGTTGAACCGGGCCTTGTGGGGGTAGTCATCCCCGACAATCCGCCCCTTCTTACCGCGTGCGGGAGGAATGACCCAGTGAGCGTTGGGAACATTCTCCGGGCCCTTGTTCCAGGCGTCCATCAATTCACGATAATCATCCGCCAAACTTCCGGGCTTGCGCGGGGGCATGTGCATGTTGGGATCCCAGCCAGCGTCCAGAAACAATTCTACGGTCTTCATGCCAACCCTATGACAATCGAAACAGGAATTGCCCTCGATATGCATGGTGCGCATGTCCCAGTCCTCCCCGCCAATGACATAGTACGGTGAATCCTTGTCCAACTGTCGGCACCACGGTTTTGTCTGTGCCGGGAATCTTGGCCGCCTTGATGAAAGGGTTGGTCACAAACGGATCAGCTTGATGACAGGAAACACACTGCATTGGCGCGGGGACATAGGCCCGGTTGAACTCCTTCGGCCGGTCAATCCATGGCATCTTGCCGCGCATGCGCAATGTTCCTTTATCCTGCGTCACCCAGTCATTCAGATTTCGGAATCGGGATTCAAAGAACGCCGTGGCCCCGGTCTTCTTGTTGTAGCCAATCATCTGCACAGAACCCACAAATCGTCTCTGGTCGCCATCCCAGTCTTCATTCCGGCCAAACGCAATCCAGATGACATCCGGCAATGGCTTGCCCTCAGCCGTCCTGCCTTCATACCGCTGAAGCACCGATCCTGAAGAAGTAAAACCCTTGCCTTGCAAATTCGGGTTATCCAATTCCTTGCTCCGCAGAGCCCCGTGCTTCTGCACTCCATTGACGTAAAGCGGAATTTCGATGCATTCACTGAGATTGATCTTTGGAGGAACACCCAGTTCAGGTTCGCACATCTTCACATACTCCATGGCCGACCGAGGCATGGATGATCCCTTCTTATCGCCCTCGTCATCTTTTCCAAAACCGCTGAGTAGTGCTTTCAGGAATTCTTTAAATTTTTCTTTTTGCTCCGCCTTTTCATCATCCTTCTCCTTCTGCAAGGGCTCAGCCGGAGCCTTTAT
>DJHS01000069.1:4739-4876 GCA_002433235.1 Verrucomicrobia bacterium UBA6614 | reverse complement strand
TCGCACATCTTCACATACTCCATGGCCGACCGAGGCATGGATGATCCCTTCTTATCGCCCTCGTCATCTTTTCCAAAACCGCTGAGTAGTGCTTTCAGAAAATCTTTGAATTTTTCTTTTTGCTTCGCCTTTTCATC
>DJHS01000069.1:4564-4692 GCA_002433235.1 Verrucomicrobia bacterium UBA6614 | reverse complement strand
CAAGGGCTCAGCCGGAGCCTTTATTTCAGGCTTATCATTACGAACCTCAACCTCGGGTGGATCCATGCCCTTATTAATACTCGCATACACAAGCAGGGACGAAACAACCAGAAAGGCGGAAAGCTTCA
>DJHS01000069.1:4278-4481 GCA_002433235.1 Verrucomicrobia bacterium UBA6614 | reverse complement strand
TTGCGGCAGCCAATTCGGATTGCAGCCGCTTGGTGAGGTTCCCCTCGAGCACAGTGAACCCATGCGGATTAGAATCAAACAAGGGGTCTTTTTTAAGCAGGGCACTTTCCTCTTTTTGAAGCAACGGCAAACCGATGACGCCAATAAGAATAACAGCGCAGGCGTAAACTGGCATCAGCGATCGAGCCAATGTCCCGTAATAA
>DJHS01000069.1:853-4246 GCA_002433235.1 Verrucomicrobia bacterium UBA6614 | reverse complement strand
CAACCAGAAAGGCGGAAAGCTTCAGCTTCATGTACTAGGATACTCCTCAATAATTTACATGTTACAAAAAACCGTTAAATGAATTAACGCTTTTTGGCGGCTTTCATTGCGGCAGCCAATTCGGATTGCAGCCGCTTGGTGAGGTTCCCCTCGAGCACAGTGAACCCATGCGGATTAGAATCAAACAAGGGGTCTTGTTTAAGCAAAGCGCTTTCCTCTTTTTGAAGCCACGGCAAACCGATGACGGCAATAAGAATAATCGCGCAGGCGTATACCGGCATTAGTGATCGAGCCAATGTCCCGTAATAAAGCCCGTAAGTGTTTCGTGACATGCAGCCCTTGATAAAAACCACTATGCCGACTCCACATATAATCAGGCCCATTCCAATGCCGAATAAATAAAGTCCGGTCTCAAGGTCTCCCTGATGTCCAAATATTTGTTTTGATGCCGCACAGCAGAGGCAAAGGATTCCCATTCCGCCCCAGCATAGTTTGATCAAATGTGAGTTGGCAGGTTTGGGGGTGGAAACGTCGAGCACCTGACAGCGTTTTCGAATATATGAGGCTGAGAGTAGTGTTGATGCAGCGAGAAAAGACACACCCAAAAGACCAAGCTCGAGAAACAAGAGTCTCCAATCCTCAATCCCATTCTCAAAACTGCTTATTCCTGACCAGCGCGTAAAAGCAAAATAGAGGAACATGGGCAGCAGAATAGCAAGGCCGAGAGTTTCCAGAGCAATTCTCCAGGAAGGCAACAATAGCAAGGGGGCAGTCCTTCCCTTGCTTGCACTTTGACATACCATGAAAAGGATCAAGGTGCCCATGATCGCCACAACAAAAATGCATAGGATATAACTCATGTAAAATTGTTCAATGACACTGCGATCAGCCTGCCGCCCCGGCCGCAGCATCTCCTCCGTGATCGGTTCCCCAAGGGCAGGCAACAGCATCCTTGCCAAAATACTTCCCTTCCAGAAAATCAAATCACCATCCATTTCTTGAATCTTTTTCGATTTCTTAGCTTCTTTCCAGTTCCTTACTGGTTTGCCCAGCAGCTTCGCTATACGGTGGGTTTTCTCTGCAGCTTCAGGCTTACCCATTGCCTCATATACATCTGCCACCTTCCCCTCGGCCATATTGGCAATGGCGCTCAATACCAGTACATCAATCAAACACCACCCATCCGGAATGGCCTTTTCCAGAAACACATGCCAAGCATCCAGTAGTTGGACCGCGTCATCGTCAGGCAGTTCATCGTTCTCTACATAGAAAAGTAACGCCTTGAATAAATCCCTAATTAAGCCGAGTTGCTGCCCCAATGGAATGTTGGCAAGATAAGCCATCTTTCCGATACGATCTTCCAAACGTTTAGTTTCGGGAAACAGGGCCAGCCGTTCTTTCAAGAAATCAGATAAATACCGCCTGTAGTAAGGCTTCTTTGCCGCCATGTTTAACTCGGCAATGGCCAAACCCAACAGGGCCTTGTCCTTGATGCCCCATTCCTTGGCCTTTTTGCCTTTAATGCTTTTCCACTCGCCTCCTCGTTTGAAAAGAATTGCCGCCAGCGTATAATTATAAAAGGCATTATCCGGATCCAGTTCCTCACCACGTCTGATCTCCTTTTCCAAGTAATCAAACGAATTGTCCAAGTCCTTTTCTTTATAATCTTCCAACAGGACGCGCACATAATTGGCGTAGTAAACTTTGCTTTCAGGGTTCTTTTCCCAGAGGGCCCGCTCTTGCGCCGAGCGAGTCTTGCGCGTTAAGTCTCCAAACAACTGGAACTGTTTTTCATCAGATAGATGAGCCCAAGCTTTGGTGTGCCAACCTTCCTCTTTAACTATGGACTCATTGCCCAGCTTATCGAGCATACCTACAATGACGGAACGCTCTCCAAAGTAATGCCACCCTAACCACACCGCCAACACGACACTCACCAGCACAAGGATTCCATCCTTAAAAACCGAGGTTGCTTCCTCACTCGGCTTTCCAGATGGATCTGTATCAGACGGCATTTTGAAAATCAGCTCAGCATCCTGTTACATGGTTCCGCCTCAGGTTGGGGAGACAGGCTGAACTACGCTCAGTAATATACTTGGGGTACTGTTGTACGCAAACTGTATTTTGAATACCGCCGGATTCGTGTTCAAGAAGCCAGCCCGTATTCCGCCCACACCTCCGGGGGCAATGCTGGTGTGGCGCTGGGCTGGCTGGCCACGTAGGCGGCGTGGCGATTGGCAAGGTCCAGCGCCGCCTGCCAATCGCGGTCCAACAAACGCGCCGTGAGCAGTGCCGCGGTGCAGGCATCCCCGGCACCTACCGTGTCGGAGTTGGGCGCAGCGGGAAAACTTGCCGACGCTCCCTCCAGCCAACCTTCGCGAGTCGCAGCCGCAGTTCCCTGTTCGCCTCGCGTAAAGATCACGGCATCAAGATCGTACTTTTCCCGGATGTCCTCGGTGCGGCTTTGCGCGTCGCCTTCATCGATTTCCAATAACTCCGCGACAGTCGGCAGTTCCTCATCATTCAGCTTCATCAAATTCGCTACACGACAACCTTCATCAAGAATCTCCGCCGTAAACAAATCCATGCGCAGGTTAACATCAAAAATCTTCAGCGCATCCGTTGCCTCGGCGAGGAAAGCCTGCGTCGCCGCGTGGGCCGTCGCATGCCGCTGACTCATGCTGCCGAAGCTCACCGCATTGCAGGCGCGCGCCAATTCACGTTCGTGGTCGGTAAACTGCAAAAGATCCCACGCCGTATCCACCACGATCTCAAACCGTGGCGCATCCCCTTCAAAGCGCACCAGCACTTGGCCAGTGGGATGGGATTCATCAATCTGAATGTATTCGAGCGGCAGGTCGCGTGCGCGAAACTCGGCCTGCAGCCGTTCGCCGAGGGCATCGCTCCCAATGCGACTGAGCAACACCCCGCGCCCATCCATAGGCGCCAGCAACTGATGCGCTTGCACCGCGACATTCAACGACGTGCCCCCCAAAACCTCCTTGTCGGGGAACACATCAAACACCGCTTCGCCCAGGCCGACGATGGTGAAAGATTGAGTCATCTTAAAATGCGGACTCGCGGGCTCGTCCCTCCAAGCGTCGTGATAAATAAAGGGACGAGCCTGCGAGTCCGTGGTTTAACTTAATGCACCGTCGTGCCGCCGTTCACGTGAATGTTCTGGCCGGTAACAAAACCGGAGGCCTCGCTGGCAAGATAAACGATTGTCCCATCCAAATCCTGCGGCACACCCCAGCGGCCCATGGGGATGCTCGCGAGATAACCGTCCTTCAACTCCTGCGGATCCTTCTCATGCCGCTCCACCGGAATCCATCCGGGCGCAATCATGTTCACCGTGATGTTCCATTCGGCCAGCTCATGCGCGAGACTGCG
>DJHS01000069.1:0-539 GCA_002433235.1 Verrucomicrobia bacterium UBA6614 | reverse complement strand
ATGCGCGAGACTGCGGTTGAAACCGTTTTGCCCACCCTTGGCGGCGACATAGGCGGTAAAAGGCTTCACCCCCAAGTGAAACACCTCCGAGCCGATATTGATGATGCGCCCCCACTTCTGCTGCTTCATATGCGGCAACACCGCGCGTGTGACGAGGTACGGGCTCTTGATGAAGAAATCGAGCATGCTCTGGTAAAAGTCCCAGTCGTATTCCTCAATCGATTTCTGCGGCTGATCCGGCGTGGCATTGAGCACCACAATATCCACCGGCCCCAGTTGCTCCGTCGCCTCAGTCACCAGCCGGTTCACCTCCGTTTCGTCCGTCACGTTGGCGCGGATCATCGTTCCCTCAGCGCCCGTTTCCTGATACTCCGCAAACGTCTTCGCAGCGCGCTCCTCGTTGTTGAAATAATTCATGGCCACCTTCGCCCCCGCGCGCCCCAGCGCCTTGGCCATCACCTTGCCCAACCCGGTGGAACTCCCCGTCACCAGTGCCACCTTGCCATCTAATGAAAACAAATTGTTATCGCTCATGGATG
>DJHS01000155.1:5323-5943 GCA_002433235.1 Verrucomicrobia bacterium UBA6614 | reverse complement strand
ACGCGATGCACCTTCAACCGCTCGGCCAAGCCGGCGCCAGTGCGGTTCCAGATCGCCAGCTTCCCGATCGGCTGTTCGCTGCCGAGGTCGACCTCCCACCACGGATTGTCTTCCTGCGCGGAATGCGTGACCGAATTCTTCGCGTAATCGCCGTTGGTGTTGCCGTCGTTGCCGCGCGCCGCCGGGCCGCCGAAGTCCGTGCTGCTTTGCTTGGCCTTGCCCTTGGGCGCGATGTTTTGGCCGTTGCTAAAAACCTGCACCTCGGCCAGATGCAGAAACACACCCTTGCCCACGTTGGTGACGCGCACGAAACGCCCCTTCAAATCCTTCTCGCCCTGCGGCCGTAACTTGATCGTCACGCGGCCCGGAATCCACGCCGGCCACCTGCAACTGATTGAATTTGCCGGGCGGCGCTTTCACGGACAGCACATTGTTTTCGCGCGCAATCTTCAGCCGCTTCACCGGCACATGCTTTTCGAACTGCTTGGCCCACGGCTCCAGCCCGTCCAGCGCCGTTGCCTTGAGGTGATTCAGCTCCTTCTCCAGCGACGCCACTTTCAGCTCCGTGTCCCGCCGCTGCTTTTTCTGNNACTTCCACGCGATGCACCTTCAACCGCTCG
>DJHS01000155.1:0-5046 GCA_002433235.1 Verrucomicrobia bacterium UBA6614 | reverse complement strand
GAAAATGGCGAACAGGCGAAAGTACTCCTCCTGACTCAGCGGATCGTACTTGTGATCATGGCACTGCGCGCAGGCCATCGTGGTGCCCATCCACACCTGCATGGTGGTGTTCACGCGATCGACCACCGCCACATTGCGAAACTCCTCGTCAGCCGTGCCTCCCTCGTTGTTCGTTTGCGTGTTACGATGAAAAGCGGTGGCGACGAGCTGATCGTTGCTGGGCTGGTCGAGCAAATCGCCCGCGAGCTGTTCGCGTGTGAATTGATCGAACGGCATGTTGCTGTTCAGCGCACGGATCACCCAGTCGCGATAGCCCCAAATCGTGCGCGGCTGGTCATCGGCATAACCGGTGCTGTCCGCGTAGCGCGCGAGGTCCAGCCATTGCTGCGCCCAGTGCTCGCCATACGCCGTCTTGGCCAGCAGACGATCGACCAGTTTCCCGTAAGCCTCTGGAGATTTATCCGCTACAAACGCCTTCACCTCATCCGGCGTCGGCGGCAATCCCGTGAGGTCCAAACTCACGCGGCGGATGAGCGCATGCTTGTCCGCCTCCAGCGAGGGCTTCCACCCGCGTCGTTCCAATTGCGCGAGAATGAAGCGGTCCACATCGTTGCGCCCCCACTTCGCATCCTTCACCGCCGGCAACGCCTCGCGCTTCGGTTTCACATATGCCCAATGCGGCTCGTACTCAGCCCCCTCCGCAATCCACTGCTTGAGGATCGCCTTCTGCTCAGCCGTCAACGCCAGCTTCGATTCCTTGGGCGGCATCACCTCATCGGCGTCCTCCGCAAAAATGCGGTACACCAGCTCGCTGTCCTCGGTGTTGCCCGGCTTGACTGCAAATGTTCCCCCTTTCCGCTCCGCAATCGCCCCCGCCCACACATCCAGCCGCAGCTTCCCCTTCCGTGCCTTCGCATCCGGCCCGTGGCAGGTGAAACAATTCTCCGAAAGAATCGCCCGCACATCGCGATTAAACGAAACCTTCTTCGGCGCCGCCTCCACGACTGCCGCCAGCAACCCCAAACCCAAAATGACTCGCCAACTCTTCATGCAAAAAACCAATGATGCCGCCCGTGATGGGGCGTGTAAAGATTGGATGAGAAACGGGCGCGGATGATTCAATATGCCGCCAGCCGCAGCCCAGGCACCGTCTCGAAATGCTTCACGTTCCGAGTCGCCAACCGCGCCCCGTGTTGCACGGCATACGCGGCAATCCACAGGTCGAAGTCCGATGGCCCTTTCATCAAGTTGTCATGGCGAAGCTGAGCAACAATTCCTGCGAAGAAAACTGCAGTTTCAAAATTCAGTTCGCCGATGTGATAGCCTTGAATGAACTGCATTGATTCCTTCAGACGGTCTTGTGAAACGTAAGCTGAACCCTCGAGAAATTCGCCCGCCGCCGGCACAGGCACCACCAAGTCTTCGCCGTCATTTGCCAAGGCAAACTGGTGAACCGGATGTGCTGGATTCCGCCGATTCCGCCAAGTTTCAATCAGGAAAGTGGTATCAAGACAAATCACGCAGAGGCCATTTCGCATTCTCCCGGTGTTCCCGAACCACGCTAAGCATGATTTCAGCCTCCTCATCAGTCAACGGCTCGGGCGCATCGGGGCCGGTCATGTAGGCGTACACCGCTGCGCCTGTGCCGTGCTTGGGCTTTTTCGGCACGCCCTGCTCGTCGAGCAGCCGCCCAATTGCCTTGGAAAAGGACTCTTTTGGCTGCTTGAAACTCTCCAGTTGGTCGTAAACCTCCACCTGAACCGCAATTGTCTTAATTGCCATGCATGTATGTTAACATGTAAATCTGACTTTGCAAGGGGTGTTCGGCTGATTTTTTCGATTTAACCCAAAACCCCCTTCACCACCTCCCCATGCACATCCGTCAGCCGGTACCGCCGCCCTTGGTGTTTGAAGGTGAAGCGTTCGTGGTCGATGCCGAGCAGGTGCAGTAGGGTGGCCTGAAAATCGTGCACATGAACGGGGTCCTTGGCAACGTCGATGCCCAGCTCGTCGCTGGCGCCGTATGTGATGCCCGGCTTGATGCCGCCGCCCGCCATCCACACGGTGAAGGCGTACGGATGATGGTCGCGCCCCCACTTGCGGCGGTTGCCGAGGTTGCCCTGCAGGAATGGCGTGCGGCCAAATTCGCCTCCCCAAATCACCAGCGTATCCTCCAGCAGACCGCGCTGCTCGAGGTCGCGCAACAGCCCGGCGCTGGGTTGGTCCGTGTCGCGGCATTGATTGTACAGCTCGGTGGTCACGCTGCCGTGCTGGTCCCAGCCCGCGTGCATCACCTGCACGAACCGCGTGCCTCGCTCGAGCAGCCGCCGCGCCATCAGGCAGTTGTACGCAAACGTCCCACGCTCCTTCACCGCCGGCCCGTAGAGGTTCAGCACACCAGCCGGTTCCTTGGAGACATCCGTCAGCTCCGGCACACTCGTTTGCATCCGGTACGCCATCTCGTACTGCGCGATGCGTGTGAGGATTTCCGGGTCGCCAAACTCCTCGTAGCGCATCCGGTTCAACGCCGCCAAGTCATCCAGTTGCCCGCGCCGTTCCGCGCCCGTGATGCCTCCGGGGTTTTTCAAATACAACACCGGCGCACCGCCGCCGCGAAATTTCACGCCCTGAAAGCGCGACGGCAAAAAACCGCTGCCCCAATAGTAGTCATAAAAAATCTGCCCGCACGTCGTGCCCTTGCTCACGCTCGTCATCGCCACGAACGCCGGGAGACTGTCCGTCGCGCTGCCGAGCCCGTAGCTGAGCCAAGCCCCCATCGTCGGGCGGCCGGGCATCTCGCCGCCGGAAAGGAAAAACGAAACCGCGGGCGCGTGGTTCACCTGCGTGGTGTGCATGCTCTTGATGAAGCAAATCTTGTCCGTAACTTTCGCGATGTGCGGCAGGAAATTACTCACCCACGCGCCGCTTTGCCCGTGCTGCTTGAAGGGCTCCACCGGCCCGAGCATCAGCTTGCCCTTCGGGTTGCCCGTCATCGTGCTGAACCGCTTGCCTTGCACGAATTTTTCCGGCACCGGCTTGCCGTGCATTTTTTGCTGGAGCGGCTTGTAGTCGTACAAATCCGTGTGTGTCGGCGCGCCGTTCATGAACAGGTAAACCACCCGCTTCGCCTTCGGCGCAAAATGCGGCAACCCCGGCAAACCGCCCAGCGCCGTCGATGCCTGCCCCTCCCGTGCCAGCAAACCCCCCAAAGCTGCCGACCCAATCCCCACCGCCGACCGCCCAAAAAACTGCCGGCGATTGGTCATGAGCTGGTTTTCGAAGATGGGGTTCATTTCATTCACGGGTGATGACTTCATCAAGGTTTAAAATCAAATTGCAAATCACCGTGTAAGCCGCGTGTTCGGCCGCATTGATTCTTTCGTCGCGTTTTGAATCCCCCACGGACAGCAGTGACAGGGCAGCCGGATTATCTTCGCCGTACTTGACACGCAACTTGAGCAGACGGTCGTGCAATAATTTCAACTCTGCCGGACTCGGCTCGCGCGCAGTGGCGAGGCGGAAGGCGTAAATCAGCCGTGCTCGATGTTCGCCACCGCCTTTAGTCAACACCCGCTGCGCCATCACCCGGGCAGCTTCGACGTACGCGATGTCATTCAAGGTAATCAGCGCGTGCAACGGCGTGTTCGTGCGCGAAGGGCGAATTTGACAGGTTTGGCGCTTGGACTCATCGAAAAACATCGTCGGGCCAATGATGCGCCGCCAGAAGGTGTAGAGGCTGCGCCGATACAAATCCTCGCCCTTGCCTTGGCTGTATCGTTTCTTTCCAAAAGTCGCCTCAGCCCAGATTCCCGCCGGCTGGTACGGCCGCACCGGCGGGCCGCCGCGCTTCTCGACGAGCAAGCCGCTGATGAAGAGTGCCTGGTCGCGGATCATCCACGACGGCATCCGCTGCCGGGTCATGCGGGCGAGCAGGCGGTTTTCCGGATCGCGCTCGCGGAGGGCGGGAGTTACGCGCGAGGTCTGCCGGTACGTGGCACTGAGCACGATTCGACGGTGCAGTGCCTTGAGATTCCATTGGCTGTCGATGAACTGCAGCGCCAGCCAGTCGAGCAACTGCGGATGGCTCGGCTTTTCTCCTTGCACGCCGAAATCCTCGGCGGTCTTCACGAGGCCGGTGCCGAAGAATTGTTGCCAAATGCGGTTGACCGCCACCCGAGCGGTCAATGGATGATCGTCGCTCAGCAACCAGTCGGCAAGATCGAGACGGTTGTAGTCGCGTTCCTTCGGCTTGGGTGGCAGGTCGGGCAGAAAAGCCGGCACTCCCCGCGAAACCTTTTCGCCGGGATTGTCGTACTGTCCACGGATCATGACGTAGCTCTGCCTCGCCTCTGGCAAGTCAGCCATGACAAAGGTAATCGCAGTGTTCTTGCTGATGCCTTCCATCTCGCCGGCCAGCTTAGCCTTTTGCGCTTTGAGATCTGTCAGCGCCTTGGGCGCCTTGGCGTAAACGCGTTCGATCCACAACCGGAAAACCTCACTTAGCTCGGCGTCCGTCCATTTGTCAGGCGTCTTGCCACGCAGACGCCGCAAAACGTCATCTGGCAAATCCTTCTTGCGCTCATTCTCCGGTTGCGCTTTCCACACTGTCCAGGAGAGAGTTGGGTCCGTGCTCGGGTTGCTGGTCACCACTGCTCCGGATTTATCCCAGTACGCCTTGCCGTCAAAATGGGTGTAGGCCCAGCCGTTGATCTTGGCGCCCGGCTTAAATCCAACTTGCTCGACATCAACCTCCAACCGCACCCATTTGCCGGTCTCGGGCAGCTTGCCCATGCGGCGACGGCTTGCCGTACCTTCCTTGCCCCAAGCAATTTTGTTTTCTCCCCAATAAGCCCGCTGATTCCAATCGCCGGAGTGAAACTGGAGCATGATCTGCTTAGGCGGATTGATCGTATCGAGATAAACGTGTGCGAACAGTTTCATGCCTTTCTCAACAACCAACGGTGGATTGGCTCCGCCGATGACGAGCTGTTCCAAGCCTTTTGCGTCCAGCACAAACGCCTTGTCGCCGCTGAACACCGGCTCGGG
>DJHS01000161.1:0-16807 GCA_002433235.1 Verrucomicrobia bacterium UBA6614 | reverse complement strand
ACCGGCTCCAGCCGCGACTGGGCCGCGAAAGGCACCAAGCTCCTCGGCGTCCGCGCCGTCGCCGCCGCCAGCTTCGAGCGCATCCACCGCAGCAACCTCGTCGGCATGGGCGTCCTCCCGCTGCAATTCAAGGACGGCGCCAGCCCCCAAAGCCTCGGCCTCGATGGCACAGAGACCTTCGACGTAGTCGGCCTCGACGACACTCTCAAACCGCAAAGCGAGTTAACCTTGCGCATCACCAAAGACGGCGAATCCCGCGAAGTGACCGTCGACTGCCGCATCGACACCCCCATCGAGGTCGACTACTACCGCCACGGCGGCATTTTGCCGTATGTGCTTCGGCAATTGGCGGGGTAATTTAATTGCTCACGCGGAGATGCGGAGGCGCGGAGAGAATTTGGATTATGTTTCTCTGCTCCTCTGTACGAGATTAACACGGCACTTGCGAGCGGGAGGAGGATCGCCAATGATGGGGCATGCACAGACTTCTATATTTTCTGGCGTCAGTTGCCTTCGTTTTTTGCGCCGAAGCCTCTGAATCCATCCGCACGCTGGATGCCAAAGTGTACCACTTGGGCACACCGGGATTCCCCGAGTGGGAAGAGTTTGCCAAAGGCCGCGCGCACGGGCGGCGGTTGGACATCAAATTCAATGCGAAACCCAATTCCAAACCGCAGACATTGTTATTTCGCCAACGGCAGGTGAAAGCCCGCTGGGCCGTGCTTTTAAACAACGAACGCATCGGGCATCTGCTCAACATCGACTCGAAGCTGGTGCATTCCATCACCGTGCCGGCCGGCAAACTGCGCGCGGGCGAAAACATACTTTCCATCGTTGCGCCCAAGACCACCGATGATATTGAGGTGGGGCCGGTTCAACTGACTGCGTTGACGGATGCTAGATTATTTTCCGCGCCGCTTGCTGTGACGGTGGTCGACGCGAAATCCAGCGAGGCCATCCCGTGCCGCATCACGGTGGTGGATGAACATGGCGCGCTGGCGGCATTGCGGCCGGCTCCGGGCCAGCAACTGGCGCATCGGCCGGGCGTGGTGTATGTGGGCAGCGGCGCCGCCCGGCTAAATCTGCTGCCGGGCCGTTACACGGTGTACGCCTCGCGTGGGTTCGAGTACAGCGTGGCCAAGCAAACGGTCACGGTTGCGCCGGGCAAGAGCACACGCGTGCAACTGGCTTTGCGTCATGAGGTGCCTACTCCCGGATTGATCGCCACGGATACGCATATTCACACACTTACGCGCAGCGGTCATGGTGATTCCACGGAGGTCGAACGCATGCATACGATTGCCGGTGAAGGGATCGAGTTTGCCGTGGCCACTGATCATAATCATCATGCCGACTATCGCCCTGTGCAAAAAGCCACCGGCACCTCGGCCTTTTTTACCGCCGTGACCGGAAACGAGGTCACCACCAAGACCGGGCATTTCAATGCGTTTCCCATTGTGCCCGGGAGTACCGTGCCAGATGCCAAGCTCACGGACTGGACCAAGCTTATGGCCGCGATTAGGGCCACACCGGATGTGCGGGTGGTTGTACTGAATCACCCCCGGAACACGCACAGCGGATTCAGCCCCGTGGCGTCGGAGCATTTTAATCGCGTCACGGGCCATAATCTTTATGGCGAGCCGTACAGTTTTGACGCGATGGAGGTAGTCACCTCCGCAGCCATGCAGTCGGACTACATGGCACCTTATCGCGATTGGTTTGCGATGCTCAATTGGGGGCACTCGATCGCCGGTGTGGGATCCAGCGATACGCATGATGTGAGCCGTTTCATCCTCGGGCAGGCTCGTACCTATGTGGAATGTCCGGACACCAACCCGGCCAAGCTCGATGTGGCCAAGGCCTGCGAAAGTTTCCGCAGCATGCGCGCCTACATCAGCATGGGATTACTGACGAAGATGAAGGTCGCTGGCCGCTACCGCGCCGGTGATTTTGCCGCCGGATTGAAAAAGGAAATGGCCGTGACCGTGCAAGTGCTCGGCCCATCATGGGCCAAGGCGGATCGACTTGATCTTTATGCCAACGGCCAGTTGATTCACACGCAGGCTATTAGGCCCAGCACCGCGATTGAAAAGGTGAATCTCAAGCTGGTCCTGCCTCGCCCGAGGCACGATGCGCACCTGATCGCCATCGCTACCGGCCCGGGCATCACGGAGCCGTTTTGGGAAAGCCCGCGCCCCTACGTGCCCACTTCACGCAAACACAACCCTCGCCTGCAGGGTGCCACCAATCCCGTTTTCCTCGATGGGGATGGCGACGGCAAGTACACCTCGCCCCGCCGGCAGGCGGAACTGTTGTTTGTGAAACACTCGAAAAACCTCGATGCGCTCTTTGGTGCATTGGCCAACTGCGATGCCGCAGTGGCTGCGCAGTTGGCGGCGTTGCTGCATCAAGCCGGGCACGAGCTGCGCACACCCTCCATTCGTCGGCGATGGGCAAACACACCCGCAACCAAGGCTGGGGTTGAGGCTTATTTAAACACTCTCTCGACTTCAGAGAGCCGGTAGCGCCTGATTGGGATCAAACCATGAATCCGCGGAGAAAATTTTCACGCAATGGTGCGGAGGGAAATGAAAACGGGTTTTCTCCGTGCCTCCACGGCTTCGCGTGAGACGCCGTTATCCACCGATTTACTTCGCCCCCAGCCGTCGCGAAATATTCAGGACCGCGCGGGCGACTTCCACGGTCAGGAATGCGGCGAGGAAGTAGAAGTAGGCCTTCACGGGCAACACCACCACCTCGGGCAGACTTACGTCCATGCCCAAGCTGGCAAGGGAGATGCCTTCGCCCATGACCAAGCCAGTGAGTTGCCGGCCGAACAAGAGGCTTTCCGGCGGAGGAACGGTGAAGGATTGAAAGGTCTCAAACTGGTTCAATTGGTTGATGGAAAAAATGCCCGCGCCAAGTGCGAGGCAAAGGCCGTAAAATACCGGTGCCATTTTTAGGCCCACCTTGATGAAGAGGGAGAAGACACCTAGGGCCTCATCGCCGGAGTTGGCTTCGTGACTGGCCTTGATGTTTAAAAAATCGTCGGCCACGAACAGCCGCGCGAGCGCGAGGCACAGGGCAAACAGCAGTCCGCCGACGGCGAGGTTGAAGAGGGCGGCTAGCCAGTTGGCCTTGAT
The DNA here is from genome assembly GCA_002433235.1 of Verrucomicrobia bacterium UBA6614. Classification (GTDB taxonomy): domain Bacteria; phylum Verrucomicrobiota; class Verrucomicrobiia; order Limisphaerales; family UBA1100; genus UBA6614. The sequence goes on along the minus strand of DJHS01000161.1, from coordinate 13,664 downwards.
ATTCTCCAGAGCCAGGGTGCCGGATTGGATGATGGCCGCAGCCAGAAGTGCCACCGAGGCGATCCAAAACAGGACGGCCAGCGCATTGGGTACCGTGGCGGTGGAGATGCGACTGGGCGTGGAGGCGGCGATGATGGATTCGTTGGCGTCAAAAAACCGGCCGGTGAGATAGTGCACCACCAGAACAATGAAAACGGCCAGAGTGCCCAAGAGCACGGCTTTGCCGATGGCTACGAGTGTTTGGGAGGAAACCATGGTGCCACCCGCGCCGGCCGCGGAGGCCTCGAGGGGATCAGGCGCTCCTGCGGTGACCCACTTGGCAATGGCGTCCACCTCGTCGGCCTTGAGCATGTCGCCTTCGCTTTCGGGCGGCATGGGGTCATCGGCGTCCTTGACCCGCACCAACAGATTGCTCATGTCCGGCATGTCGGTATTGACCACGGAAAGCAGTCCATTGACGTCCCCCATGTTTCCCCGCATGGCGAGGTTCAGTTTGCTGCTCTGCTTGTCAGGGCCGTGACACTTGTAACAGCGCGCCTTGAAGACCGGCTCCACCTGCTTGGCAAAAAGAGCGGCGGCCTCGGCGCGGGCGGCGGTGTCGCCGGCCTTGTCTGGCATCTTGGCGCCGCCACCCTTGTCAGCCATCGTGGGATCATTGGATTCGCTGTCAGCAGGATCTTCCGCGCCGGTGGCGTCGCGGTAAATGCTCATTCCCATCCACACGGCGATGATGACCAGCAGGGCGATGTCGCCGGCGGTTTTCAGCTTTTTCGCCGTGGCGTCAAACGCCCCACCAATGGTGCGGCTTTTGAGCCAGATCAAGCGTCGATCCAAAATGCCAGCTAGAAATCCTGCGGAAAAGCCGTGGGCCGAGTTTTCTACTTGTGGTGCATGCCCCGGTTGTTCGGCGGCTTCCTTCAGTGGGAGGTCCGGCGGCGGGGGCGCGTTTTCCTCACTGATACCTTGAAAGGGAGGCGGCCCAGAGGAGGAGGGCTCAAGCGGCGGTTCTTGAGGCGCGGCTTGGGTTTGGTCTTGAAACGGGGGGGGGGCGGCCGCGGCGGATTGTTCCTCGGGGGTGCCGCGGAAGGGGGGCGGGCTACTGGCGGCCGGGGGTGGTGCGGGCGTCGCGGGTTTCTCCCGAATCTGAGTTTCCTTTGGAGAAGGTACCTGCACCTCCGTATTGCAGGAGGGACACGGGAAAACCTGACCCACCGCCGTCTCATCCACTGAGATGTGCAGGCTGCAATTCGGGCAGGGAAACTTGATCTCCATTCGGCCAGATAGTTGGGTCAGCCGCGAACCCTAGCGGAAAGTGCGGGCCAAAACAATCCCGCGTTGCGTCAATATCCTTTGCCGTTGCTTTCACCCTTGACGATGCCCACTCCCCCGGAAGTGCCCAGTCGCGTGGCGCCCGCTTCGATCATCGCCCGCGCTGTGGCGGCGTCCCGAATGCCTCCCGCTGCCTTGACGCCGGCAAATTGTCCCACGGTTTCACGCATCAGCTTCACATGATCCACGGTAGCACCCGCGTCGCCGAAGCCGGTGGATGTCTTCACAAAATGTGCCTGTGCCTGCACCACCAGCTTGCAAGCTTGGACAATTTGTTCCTCCGTCAAGAGGCAGGTCTCGAGGATTACCTTGATCAAACGGTCGTCAGCGGCTTCCACCACATCGCGGATTTCACGGACGATGTAATCATGCTCCCCGTCCAAAAACCGGCCGACGTTCATTACCATGTCAATCTCGCCGGCTCCGGCGTCCACCGCTGCCTCGGTTTCGTAACGCTTCGCATCCGCATCCGCCGCTCCCAACGGAAACCCCACCACCGTTGCCACCTGGACATCGGAATCCTCCAGCAGGGAATACGCGAGCTCCACCCGGCTGCCGTTCACGCAAACCGTGGCGAACCCATGCTCCGCCGCCTCGGCGCACAACACCTCAACTTGCGCTCGCGAAGCCTCCGGCTTCAGCAGCGTGTGGTCGATGTATTTTACAAGGTCGGACATCGTTTATCAGCCCGGCAGCAAGTCCGCCACCATGGATTTTTCCTCCTTCAACTCGTTCACCGTGGCGTCGATTTTCGCGCGGCTGAAGTCGTTGATAGGAACACCCTGTACGATACTCAGTGCTCCGTCGGCTTGGCGCATCGGGAAGGATGAAATCAATCCTTCCTCAACACCATAACTGCCATCGGAGCAGATGCACAGGCTGTGCCAGTCGTCCTCTGCGGTGGGTTGCGTGATGGATTGCACGCTGTCGATGATGGCATTGGCCGCACTCGCCGCACTCGAGAGTCCGCGTGCCTTGATGATGGCTGCACCGCGTTTCTGTACCGTGCTGATGAATTCGCCCTCCAACCATTCGTGGTCACTGATGGCCTCCGTGGCCGGGGCGCTGTTGATTCGTGCGTTGGTAAAGTCAGGATACTGCGTTGCCGAATGGTTGCCCCAGATGCACATGTTGGAGACCGCGGTGACGTCTACGTCCGCCTTTTGCGCCAGTTGCGTCTTGGCGCGGTTCTCATCCAGTCGCGTCATGGCAAAGAATCGTTCGCGTGGAATATCCGGCGCGTTGTTCATGGCGATGAGGCAGTTGGTATTGCATGGATTGCCGACGACCAACACGCTTACGTCGCTTGCTGCGTTCTGCTGGATCGCCTGTCCCTGTCCCGTGAAAATCTTGCCGTTGATACCCAGCAGATCGCTGCGTTCCATGCCCTGCTTGCGCGGCACGCTGCCTACCAACAAGGCCCAGTTTGCCCCGTTAAAACCTTTGTTCAAGTCGGCTGTTGGCACCACGTCCTTCAGCAGTGGAAAGGCGCAGTCGTCCAGTTCCATGCACACGCCTTCCAGCGCGGGCAGCGCGGGCTCAATTTCTATGAGGTTTAGCGCCACCGGCTGGTCCGGCCCGAACATGGCACCCGAGGCGATGCGATAAAGCAGCGCGTACCCGATTTGCCCGGCCGCGCCTGTGACTGCAATGCGAATGGTCTCTTTGCTCATGATGAAAGGCGCGCAGTATGCCGGGGACCACCGGGCTGTGCAAGCGCCGGGCGGGATTTAAGCGAATATTCCGAGGTAGAAGCTCGCCGCCTTGTAGCCCAAGCTGAAAAGATTGTATTGCGGAGGCGCCATCATCATCACGAAAAAGAACATTAAAAAAAGCATCTCTGGGCTGGGCAGTCGGTCAATCGCGCGCCGATAGGCGGGTACAAAGCTGCCTAGCACGGTGGAGCCATCCAAAGGCGGAACAGGCACCATGTTGAACAACGCCAACACGATGTTCCAGACCCCAAAAATATAAAGCAGCTGTTGCAGATTGTGACCCGGCCCGGTTTCGACTTGTCCTGAGGTGCGCAGCCAAATCGCGAGGATGGTCAACGAAATCAGTGCCAGCAGGATGTTCATCGCCGGACCGGCAGCGGCGACCAAGGCATCGCCACGCCGGTCGCGGAAGCGGTTTGGGTTGACGGGCATCATGCCCCAGGCAATGCCCACCAGTACCAGTGCCACCAGTGAGGCTCCACCCATGTGGACCAGCGGGTCCGCGGTCATGTGGCCCATTTCGCGTGGCGTGTCGTCTCCCTGCCAAATGGCCGCCCAGCCATGCGCCAGCTCGTGGAGAGTAATGGACACGACCACGGTGATGATCACGCACATAAAAAATAGTTGATCTCCACCCGGCAGCAGGTTTTCGATGAAAAACATCGCCAACATCCCGGCGACCATAAAGGCATGACCCCTTCCGGCCCAAACGAAAATCGCCGAGCCGTGATCGATATTGGCAGCAACTCCGTGAAGCTGCTGGTTGCGGATGTGGTGGATGGGGTGGTGACGTCCTTGGTGCATGAGAGCGAGCAAACGCGGTTGGGCCGTGGGGTTTTTGAAACCGGGCTGCTTGAACAGGAAGCGGTTTTGGAGACAACCCGGGTGGCATCCCATTTCGCCGCCCGGGCGAGGGATGCCGGGGCCGAGGGAATTCGTGTGTTGGGTACGAGCGCGGCGCGGGATGCACATAATGCCGATGACTTGGCTCGGGCCTTGGCGGCAGAAAATTTGGTGCTGGAGATTCTGGATGGCCATACGGAAGCCGGATTGGTATTGCGGGGGGTGCGCAGTCATCCGGATTTGGCCGCGGGGCGGCTGGCGTTGATGGACGTGGGTGGCGGCAGTACGGAACTGCTTGTGGCGGATGGAGAGGACCTGAAGCTGGTCCGAAGCTTTCAGTTGGGAACAGTACGCCTCCTGTCGGGACATCCCACGGCGGATGACAAAGCCAAGCTGACTGAAACTCTGGGTAATTTTTTGGATGAGAAATTGGTGCCTACCTTGGGCCGTGTTTCCCTTCCCGGGATGCTTGTGGGTGCGGGGGGGACGCCGGTGTTTCTGGCCCGCGTTTTGAAGGAGACAGACAACATTACCTCCTCGGAATTGGAGTCCACCCGTCTTTCATTGAGCGAAGTGCAGACCTTGAATGCCCGACTCTGGGCCATGCCCCTTGAGCAGCGGCGACGACTGCCCGGTTTGCCGGCCAATCGTGCGGATGTCATCCTCATTGGCTCGGCGATTTATGAGGCAGTCATGCTCCGGTGCGGCTTTGCGGAATTGCGCCCGACATTGCGCGGGGTTCGTTACGGTGCGTTGCTGGCGTGATCGCTTGCTAGAAAATCTGCTTGCGGCGCTTGACGGGGCACGGGCACCATCCGTCGCATGTTTTCCCACGTTGTCATTTTCTGGACCAAGTCCGGCCAGCCGGAAGCCACCGAAGCTCTGCTGGCGGGCGCCGAGAAATACCTGAAGCCCTGCCCGGGCGTGTTGCATTACCACTGCGGTCGGATGGCGGCGAGCCATAGGGACGTGGTCGATCAGAGTTATCAGGTGGCGTTAAACTTGGTGTTTGAGGACAAGGCGGCGCAGGACGCTTATCAGGAGCATCCCCTGCACGTGGAGTTTGTGGAAAAGGTGTTCAAGCCAAACTGCGAGCGGGTGGTGGTCTACGATTTTGAGGACTGAATTGGCCTTGCCAAAAAATTCCCGACAGCTAAAATGCCGCCTTTACGGACGCGAGTGTAGCTCAGTTGGTAGAGCATCTGCTTGCCATGCAGAAGGTCGTGAGTTCGAACCTCATCACTCGCTCCATTTTTAACCCGCCTTGGTTGAACCCCTTTCCAATCGCCATCGCGTGGCGCTTTTCTGCTTGGTTCTGGGCTCGATGGCGGCGGTGTATTTTGCCCTACGGCCCTTGACTCCGGGAGTGGTCATGGCGCATGACAAGCTGGGGCATGGCGGCGTGTTTCTGGTGTTGGCGGCATTGCTGGATGCTGCGCGGAGGACGGAGTTTGACTGGCGGGCGGCGGTTCTGTTGGCGGTGGCCGGCCTGGCGGTGGAATGCCTACAGTTGCTTCAGCCTTCCCGGATGTTTGATGCTGCCGATGTACTGGCCAATTGCGCTGGGATTGGCCTCTATTGGGTGTTTGCTTTGATTTTCAAAAGGTTAGCCGCCAGCGGCGATGAAAATGTCGAGGATGGGCTGGGGGTAAAGCCCAATGGCGACGATGGCAAAGGCGAGCAGTAGCAGAGCCACATTCACGGCTGTGCCCACTTCCTCAGTGACTCGATCATCCCCCTCATGCACCAGAAAGGCCTTGAGAACCTTCAGGTAGTAGTAAAGCGACACGACACTCATCAACAGCGCGATACTCACGAGCCAGTACCAGCCCTCGTTCCATGCGCTGATGTCGGGGTTGCCAAGAATGGCGGCGTAAAAGAGATAGTATTTGCCCACAAACCCGGCCAGCGGCGGGATGCCGGCTAGGGAAAGAATGAAGACCAACATCAGGGCGGCCATGCCGGGCATGGTTTGCCAGCAGCCTCGGAAATCATCGATCTCCGCATCGCGCCCCAACCGGCCGCCAACAAGGGAGACCACCGCGAATGCGCCTAATGTGGAGAGGGAATAGACTAGGGCATAAAAGAGCGTGGCGGCCCGTGCGTCATTGGTGAGGGCAATGAGGCCGACGAGGAGATAGCCGGCATTGGCGATGGCGCTGTAGGCCAAGAGCCGCTTGAGGTTGGTTTGCTGCAGGGCAGCCAGATTGCCACCGACCATGGCAGTGACGGCCAAGGCGGCCAAGGCCACGCCGAGGGGCAGACGCAGTGGTGAGCCTTCCGGGGCATCGATGACGGGCTGAAAAAGGGTGATCATCAGGGCGATGGCCGTGATCTTGGCCCCGGTGGCTACCCAGGCGGCGGCGGGGGTGGGGGCATTGTGATACACGTCTGGCGCCCACGCATGGAATGGAGCGGCTGCGATCTTGAAACCAAGACCCACCAGCAGTAGCAGCCAGCCTACGACAAGCATCGGCGGTACGGTCTTTAATCCAGCGATGCGGTCGGCCACGGCCGCCATGTCGAGTGCACCGGTGACCCCGTAAATATAGCTGAGCCCAAAGAGCAGGAAGGCGGAGGAAACAGCGCCGAAGACAAAGTATTTCATGGCGGACTCCGCGGCGGGCCGGCTGCGCCGCCAAAGGCCGGTGAGGGCATAGAGGCTGAGGCTGACCAACTCCAGGGAAACGAAGGCACCGAGCAGGTTGCCACTAGTGATGACAAATCCCATGCCGAGCGTGGCGAGGAGCAGGAGAGCGTAATATTCACTGGCCTGTCCGGTGACGGGTTCACGAGCGGAGAGTTGCACGACCAGAATAGCCATGGCAAAGAGGCCGGCCTTGAGGGCGTAGCGCATGGAGGTGAAGACAATCTGTCCGTCTGCAAAGTGAAAATCTGAAACCTGCAGTCCGAGGAAGACCATGGCCACCAGCCCCAAAACCAGACTCCAGGAAGCAAGGCGCGCGAGGGTGAAATTGCGCTCTGGCAAAGGGCGGTGGCGCAACAGGCCGTAGTCGAGGCCCAGTGCGGCAAACAGGCCAACCACGACCACAAGGTCCGGCAGCAGTGCCCAGAACATCATTTGATAATCCATTGTCAGAAGGTCAATCGTTCGAGCAGAAATTTCAGGCTGGCGCTGATAGTGTTGGTGAACAGCCAAGGACACAGGCCCACCAGTAGGGCTGCTCCTAGCAGGAGGCCGCAGCCGATCAGTTCGGGCAGCGTGGGCGGTGGATATTCTGTGGTGGGCGCGCCGTTGCCCTCGGCGGGGTTGCGCATTTGAAAGAATGCCTCGTGAATCTTGACGAGGGTATAGCCAAAGGTGGCGAGGATGCCGAGGCCCGCCCCGGCGATGATCCAAGGCGAGGCACTGCCCCAAGCCCCTAAGAGAACATACAACTCGGAGACAAACCCGCTGAATCCGGGCAGCCCCATGGAGGCCAGGCCGGTGATGATGAAAATCCAAGCAATGGCAGGCATGCGGTCGATAAGCCCGTGGAACTCATCGAGCATGCGGGTTTTGGTGCGTGAGTAAATGACGGAGCCAACCAGTGCGAAGAGCAGCGCGCCTATGACGCCGTGGGAAAACATTTGCAGGACGGCGCCGGTCATGCCGGTGGCATTCAGGGCGGCCAGCCCGAGCAAGACAAAACCCATGTGGCTGACGCTGGAGTAGCCAATGACGTACTTGAAATCTGTTTGGCGAAGGGCCACGAGGGCGCCGTAGACAATGTTGATGACGGCCACGGCGGCCACGAGGGGCGCCCACAGTTGCGCGCCAACGGGCAGAACGCCGATGGCAACCCGCAGGCAGCCATAAGCGCCCAGCTTCATCACCACGCCGGCAAGCAGCATGCTGGCGGCGGTGGGCGCGGCCACATGGCCGGTGGGTGCCCATGTATGGAAGGGCCACATACCGGCGAGAATGGCAAAACCCAGAAAGAGGATGGGAAACACGATGGCCTCGAAACCAGGCGAGAAATGGTCTCTTGAGAGAAGCAGGGGGAGATTAAAGGTGTGGGCTGAGGCATAAATGGCGAGCAGCCCGATGAGAACGAGCGCGCTGCCGCCAAAGGAATAGAGCACAAGTTTCATGGCCGCAAATTCCCGCTTGGCGCCGCCCCAGATGGCGATGAGGAAATACTTGGGCACGACGGCGATCTCGTAGAATACAAACAGCAGGAAAAGGTCGAGCGAAAGAAAGACACCATAGACTCCGCCTATAAGGGCGAAGTAGTAGGCGTAGAATTCATTGGCGCGCTTTTCCAGATTCCAAGTGAAAAGCACCCCGCAGACCGCGACCAGCCCGGTGACCATCAGGAGCGGCAGGCTGATGCCATCATAACCAGTGTGAAAGTGGGCGCCGATGACAGGAATCCATTCGTGGGACACGACATCGGCGAAGTTTTCCGTGAATTCCAAGCTGGGCAGGTACCGCATCCAGCAACCAATGACGGTTGCCAGTCCACCGGTGGCGAACGTCAGAGCCGTCCAGCGGATGGCGCGGTGATGACGGGCAGGAATCAACCCACAGACCAGCGCGCCGGCAAAGCTCAGGATGACTGTCATCAGGGCGGGCATGTCAGGGCTGGGCTTGAGCTTTCTGGGTTATGGGTGTGGGCGCGGCGGATGTCCATGCCAGCCAATGCCGTGGGGCAATACCGGCCCAAAAGATTAGGATCAGGAGAGGGATCACCACCAGTGTTTCGCGCAGGGAAAGATCGCGCAGGGTCTTGAGGGGGCCGGGGGTTTCGCCGGTAAAAATCCGTTGGAGCACGGTGAGCAGGAAAATGGCGGTGGCCAGCAGGCCGAGGATGGCAGCGGCAGTGAGACCCGGAGCAACGGCGAAACTCCCGCTGAAGATGAGAAACTCCGCGGCAAACCCGGCCATGAACGGGAGACCCAACGAGCAAAAGGTGAGCAGGAAAAAGGCCGCGGCGAGGCGCGGGGTGACGGCGCTGAGGCCGCCAAAATCATCCAGACCGCGCGCGCCTGTGCGGGATTCCAGTAGACCGACGAGATAGAATAAGCCGGCGGCGGCAATGCCATGGGCAAACATCTGGAGAATCACGCCATTGGCGGCCAGCGCATGAGCATCAATTTCAAGGCCTTCGGTGGCCATGCCGAGGGCACCCACCCCAAGGATGCAGTAGGCGACATGGTTGAGGGAGGAATAGGCGAGGATGCGCTTTAAATCCGTCTGCCGCAGGGCCAGGAAGGCGCCCCAAAGGATGGTGAGCAGGGCGAAGGCCATGAGTGCGCCGGCGTGTTCCTGAAGCTGTGCGGGAAAGATGGGCACGATGAGACGTAGGAAACCATAGACGCCGAGCTTGGACATTATACCCGTCAGGAGCATGGCCACGGGCGCGGGCGCAGCGGCATAGGCTGGCGCCTGCCAAATGTGAAGCGGCGCCAAGGGCACCTTGACCCACAGGCCAGCGAGGATGGCGCAGAAGACAAGCGGATGCACTCTCACGCCTGGTTCAGTCTTGTTGAGTTCCGCCAGCTCAATGAAATTGAAGGTGCCGGTTTGCTGGTGCAGGAACAGGAAACCAATCAACATGGCTATACTGCCCAGAACGGTGAACAGGAAAAAGTTCAGCGCCGCCTGGTGGCGGTCTTCCCCGTGCCCGAACATCTTGATGAGGAAAAATGCCGGCACTAGGGCGAGTTCCCAGTAGAGAAACCAGTGAAAAAAATTGAGGGCGGTGAGCGCGCCAAAGAGGCCGGTGAACTGCAGTGAAAGCAGGGCAAAATAAGCGCGCGGCCGGTTGTCGTGTTTCCAAGAGGCGAGTACGACAACGGGGGCCAACAGCGTGGCCAGCAGAAGGACAAGGGAGTTTGTTCCATCCAAGCCAACCAGGTATTCAACATTCAACGCTGGGATCCAGATAGCGTTTTCAATGGCATGAAGATTCCCGCGGTGCATGGCGTCAACGATCAGCGGCAGGGCAATGGCCAGCGACACGAGAGAGCCCACCAAGGCCAACGCCCGCGCAAAGCGGGCCGGGGCCGCAAGGATCAATAGGGCCGCCACAGCGGGTGCCAATGTTAGCCAAGTAATCATCGCATCAAGTAAACCAGCAGACCCAGCGCCGCCGCGCCAAGGGCAATGGTGCGCAGGTAGCCGGGCAAAAATCCGTGTTGCGTGCGTGCGGCTTGTTGCCCCATTCCGCGCAAGGCGTCGCACAATCCATCAAAGGCCATGGAATCAATCAGCTTGCGGTCGGTGGTGATCGCAAAGAATTGGCTGATGCCGCGCGCGAGCATCACGGCCAGCCCCAGTAGAAAATGCAACAGGTCGTTTAGCTGTTCCCAAATGATGATGATGAGCGACCAAGCGCGGCCGATGGTGGCGGCGTACAGCTCGTCGAACCACAATTTTTCCTCCAGCGGTCTGACGGCCAAGGGATCGGCATCCACGCCGAGTCTGCGCCCACGGTAAACCAGCCAGCCAATGAGAATGCCTCCGAGCGCTACGGCCAAGCTGACGGCCAGCACCATCCCGGTGTGTTCCGCGGGCATACCGTTCAGGTTCGGCAGGCGGGTGAGCAGGCTGCCTTTGGCCAGCGCACCCAAGCCCAGGGCGAACGCGGCCAAGACAACAAGTGGCACAGTCATCATTTTGGGGCTCTCATGGGGCATTTGTTTGCCGCGATATTCGCCGGTAAACACATAAAGGCACTGGCGGGTCACATAGATGGCCGTCAGGAGCGAGGTCGCGGCGGTGATCCAAAACACCGGCGGGTTGGCAGCCCAAGCGGCGGCCAGAATTTCATCCTTGCTGTAAAAACCGCTAGTGAACGGAAATGCCACCAACGCCGCAGCGCCGCAGAGGTAGGCCATGGAGGTAACGCGCATACTGCGCCAGACGCCGCCCATCTTGCGGATGTCTTGCTCCTCATGGCAGCCGTGGATGATGGAGCCTGCACCTAGGAACAGAAGCGCCTTGAAGAAGGCGTGAGTCAATAGGTGAAACACACCCACCGCGGTACCAGCGACGCCGATGCCCACCATCATGAGCCCCAGTTGGCTGACGGTGGAGTAGGCCAGAATCCGCTTGATGTCGTATTGTCCAAGGGCAATGAGGGCGGCCACCAGCGCGGTGAATGCGCCGGTCCAGGTTACGATGGGCAAAGTGCCTCCGGCGTCAAACAGGGGGAGCGTTCGCGCCACGAGAAAGACCCCGGCGGCCACCATGGTGGCGGCGTGTATCAGCGCGCTGACGGGCGTGGGGCCCTCCATGGCGTCGGGCAGCCAGATATGTAGCGGCAACTGGCCGGATTTGCCCACAGCACCGAAGAAGATCAGCAGGCTGATGACGGTAGTGGCCTTGAAGCCAATCACGGTCGTGCCAATGGGGGTTTCCAACAGGCCGTTGCCGTTGTCATACAAGGCCAGTGTGCCGGTGGTTTTAAAGGCCAGCAGGATGCCGATGAGAAAGCCGAGATCGCCAATGCGCGTAACAATGAAGGCCTTCTTGCCGGCGGCGGCAGCGGCGGGCTTGTGAAACCAAAAGCTGATGAGGAGATACGAGGCCACGCCGACAATCTCCCAACACATGAAAAGGAGCAGGAGATTGTTGGCCAGAATGAGCCCGAGCATGCCGGAGGCGAAGAGGGACAGATAGCTGAAGAACCGTGCCATCCGCTTGTCGTTGGCCATGTAACAGGCGGAGTAGACAAAAATGAGCAGGCCCACAAAGGTGACCATGGCCGTCATGACGCCGGTGAGGGGATTGAGCACGAAGCCGAAGTTGACGGTCGTTTCGCCCACGGTGAGCCAGGGAATGTCAAAGGCGAGGTATTCTTTTGCAGCCATGTTCCACGACTGTCGGAAGGCGAACAATGCCGTGAGGCACGAGCCAAGGAGCGCGCCGATGGCCAGGACAGCGGCCGTGCGGCCACGCTGCATGCCGCTGGTGATGGCGGCGGCCAGCAGAGGCAGCAGGGGAATGAGGGCCAAAGTACTGGTGCTCATTGCTCCTTCAGGGTGGTGAGTTTTTCCAGGTCCACGGTTTTAAAGTGACGATAAATGGCGATGGCCAGCGCCAGGCCCACGGCCACCTCGGCGGCGGCCACGGCAATGGCGAACAGGACAAAAAGCGGCCCGTGAAGCATCTCGGGGTTCTCACTAAACCGCCAGAAGACGATGAAGTTCAGATTGGCCGCATTGAGCATGATCTCCACGGAGAAAAGCACGGCGATGGTGTTGCGCCGGGTGAGCACGCCCATGAGGCCAATGGCAAACAGAACCGCGGAGAGAATGAGGTAATAGTGGAGGGTCACTTGGGTTCCTCCTTTTCCGGGGCGTCCAGCCGCCCTTGTGCAATGGCCACGGCGCCAACCAGCGCGGCGGTGAGCAGTAGCGCCAGAATTTCCAGCGTGATTGCATAGGGATCCATCAGTCGTTCGCCCAGTTCGCGGGTGGTCAGGGCGTGGGTATTTTTCTCGGGGGACTTGAGCATGCTGAGGGTCGGCCAAATCAAAACGAAGAAAACCGCTGCGGCCGCCAAGGTGCCGAAGATGGAACCCCGGATCATGATGCGGCGGCCTTCACCCGTGACGCGCTCAGTTAGCATGACCGCAAAGAGCAGCAGGATGCCCACCGCGCCGATGTAGACCAGTACCTGTGCTGCCGCGAGAAATTCCGCCAGTAACAACAGGAAGTGCCCCGCCAAGGCGGCGAAAAAGACCAGCAACGCAAATACGCCATGCACCAGGTTGCGCTTGCGCACGGCCACCAGCGCGCTGGCCACCGCCACGGCGGACAAGATCCAAAATGCGGCTGCCTCGGTCATTCGGCGTATTGGTATTGGCGCGGGCGCGCGGTGGGCCGACTGAGATTGTCCAGCCACCACGCGGCACCATATAAAATTGCAATGCCACCCAGCCATAGCAGGGCGAGCGTGGGCAGGTTAGCGTCTTGGATGAGTTTTCCAAACATTCCGGGCTGAGCGTATGTGGTGCTTGTCGCCATTAGCTTGATGGATGCGCCCGTGATGAAAATATTTAAAATGGAAAGAGGCAGCAGGAATTTCCACGCAAACGCCATGAGTTGATCCACCCGCAGACGCGGCAGCGTGCCGCGCAGCCAAATCATCACCGCGATGATACCCATAATCTTGGTCAGGAACACGGCGGATGACAGCCAGGCATTTTCAAGGGGCAGGAATGGCAAATGCCCTCCCCCGAGGAATAGAACGACGGCGAGGCCGCTGATGGCGAACATGGCGATGTATTCGCCAAGGAAAAAGAGCGCGAATTTGAAGCCGCTGTACTCTGTGAAGTAACCGGCGATGAGTTCGCTTTCCGCCTCGGGCAGGTCAAAGGGCGAGCGATTGGTCTCTGCGAGCGCGGCGATAAAAAAAATCACGAAGGCTGCGAAACCCCACGGGGTGAATACAAACCAAAATGTCTTTTGTGACTCGACTAATTCCGCAGCATTGAGGCTGCCTGCGGCCATCACGGCAACGACTGCCGAGAGCACCAGCGGGATTTCGTAACTGACCATCTGCGCAATGGCGCGCATGCCGCCGAGCAGCGAGTATTTGTTGCGCGAGGCCCAGCCGGCCATGAAAACGGCGAGCGTATTCAAGCCGGTGATGGCAAAGAAAAAGATGACGGCGCCGTCGAGCAGGAACGCCTGCACGGGGGCCTGCACAAACTTGGCCCACGGAAATTCCAACGGCAGGAAACACAGCACCAACATCGCGGGAATGAGCGCAACAATCGGCGCAAGCAAATGGAACAGGCGGTCGGCGCCCTTGGGCACAAT
>DJHS01000064.1:7878-8861 GCA_002433235.1 Verrucomicrobia bacterium UBA6614 | reverse complement strand
CCTCGTCATGTCTTGGGAGCCCCGCACGTTCCACCTTCGGAAAAACTGGGTGGAGCCTTGATTGGTTGCGGAGGCCGAGGTCCCGGAACCTATGGACAAATGAGCAAGGGGCTAGACGTTGAGCTAGTAGGAGCCTGCGACGTAGACATTCGTAGAGCCCAGAATTTCGCCAATCGGAACAAGGGGAAGGCCAAAGCATACCAAGACTTTCGCCGTTTGTTGGAACGGGACGATTTGGATGTCGTAGCCATCGCCACTCCTCCTCATTGGCACGCGAGCATATCCATTGCCGCCGCCGAAGCAGGCAAAGATGTCCTCTGCGAAAAGCCCATGACTCGTTTCGTTGCCGAGGGCCGAGCAGTCGTGAACACCTTCGAGCGATATGGACGAGTCTTTCAAATCGGTACTTTTGGACGTTTCGGACGAAGCCGTGACAGGGGTTCCATCGAGAAGCACAAGATCATGGCAAGTGGTTTGCTCAAAAACTGTGATGTCGTTCGCATGAAGAAAGGTGGTCTCAAGGTAAGGCAGTGGAGCGGACGCCCGGGCATTCCTCCCCAAACCATTCCCGAGCACTTAGATTGGGACCTATATTGCGGTCCTTCCCCCTGGAAACCGTACGAAAGTCAACGCACGGGCGGGACACATCGTGGATACTGGGATTACGAGGGAGGAGGCATGTGCGACATGGGCCAGCATCACTTTGACCCTGAGCAGTGGACCTATGCCAAGGACTACACCAGTGCGGTGGAAATCACCCCCTACGCACCCCCTTCACATCCTGAGGTTACCGGCATGTGGTCTTGGGTAGAGTTGAAGTATGCCGACGGCTTCCGCTTCGTAATGGAAAGTGGTGAATGGGGTCCGAAATATGACCGTGCACCCATCCGTGACGTGAGCATAAACGATCTTTCTTCCGAAGATCAGGCTAAGATAAAGGCCATGCCCGACCCCGAACCGTTACTGTCCTTCGGGGAAGCCGT
>DJHS01000064.1:0-7489 GCA_002433235.1 Verrucomicrobia bacterium UBA6614 | reverse complement strand
ATTCTGCATTTGGCCAACCTCGCCATCCGACTGGGCCGCAAACTGAATTACGATCCGGACAAGGAGGTCTTCGTCAACGATGAGGAAGCCAACCGCTTTCTCAATGTCCCCATGAGTGCTCCTTGGCGCTTATAAGAAACCAATAACGCCAACAATCAAACCTACGAATATTTTCTCAGAACAATGAGCGCCAAAGAGATCATTAAAGCTTTCCCCGACCCAAAAGGCGGCAGAATCCACATTATAGATAAAGAGGCCTGTGAAAAGGCAGTCGGCAAAATCCTAGAAGGTGGTGGCAAAACCCTAAGAGAACTTGTGGGACTAATCCTCGAACCAGGCAAAGGGAACGACGTACAGGCTCGCCACGCCCTGCACGCCGCCGCAATCCGAGTGGGTGGTCCGAAGAAGACAAAAGTCCGCCGTGCCTTCGCCTCCGTCCTCGCCTCCACTCTAGCAGATGGGCGTCCCAAGTCGGTCAAGGGCTTCATCTTGCGTCAGCTTCAGGTTTGCGGTGGCCCTGAAGAAGGTGCCGCCATCGCTTCCTTCCTGACGGACGGGGACGAACACCTCTACGAGTACGCCGCCCAAGCGCTGGAAGCCATCGGGCCGGCCACCGTTGAGCATTTCCGCAAGGCCTACCCCAAGGCCAAGGGAAAGCCTCGCCTCACCGTTCTCCAGGGACTTGGGGTCCTACGCGACGAAAAGTCAGCAGAAGTGTTCCGGGCCGCCGTCCAGGTAGACGAGCTCGAAACACGACTCGCGGGCCTGTGGGGCCTAATGCGGATCGCTTCCGGCGAAGATGCCAAACTTCTGCTAGAGACAGCGGAAAAGGAAAAAGGCTGGGGACGTATCAAGGCGACGGGTTATTGTCTGCAGTTGGCCGAGGCTCTTGCTGCAATGGGCAAAAAGAAGGAAGCCACCCGAATCTACCAACACCTGCACAACACTCGCAAAGGTCCTGCCGAGGCCCACTTCCGCGAGGCTGCCAGGCTTGGATTGAAACGGGCTGGTTGAATAGCAGGGGCTCACCCCAGTTCGTCATCGCTGACGACCAGCTTGTCGATTCTTTGCGCCATTTCACGCCGAGGCAGGGATTGTGATCCAGAAGCCCATCATCGAGTGCATCACGGTAAATATTGCGCAATACGGTTAAAGCAAGGTTGCAGGTTCGTGGGCTTGCCCCATCCATCGAACGCTTATCCAAGGCTTGGCGTATTTGGCCTGGGGTTATTTTGTGCAGTCGCCGTTTTCCGAGTTCCTTCGTCCAAAATCTGGCATGAGTGCGCTCAGACTTGATTGATCCCCATCGCTTTCGATTGCTAGTCATCAGCCTTTCAATGTATTGGCCGGCAAATTCGCCGAGCGTGGCCGTTCGTTCTCTGGTTATCACCTCACCCTTGTCTCGGGCGACCACCAGCTTCCGTTGTTCTTTACGGGCTTCGGGGACGGAAGTGGCTTTTAGGGGAACTCTGCGAACCTTAGGGTAGTCTTCACCGGGATACGCAATCTTCAGTCTGGCATAGAATATAACTCCTCGTTGCCACAGACCTCGTATTTTGGCTTTGCGCCCGTCATAGACAGGCATAAACTCCGCGCGTTGTTCATTGCTGTTTAGTGTCATTTTTTGATGTAAAAGTGGCACAACTAGTGGCACAAGCAATGAGCAATTGCTCACAGAGTATTGTATTTTAGGGCTGCCGGTGTGGTGGAATTGGTAGACACAGGGGACTTAAAATCCCCCGGCCGTTAAAAGCCGTGCCGGTTCGATTCCGGCCGCCGGTACCATTTTTTGATATGAGCGCGGAACAGAAAATCAAGGAGCTGAAAATTGAGTTGCCTCCGGCGCCGAGCCCGGGGGGTGTTTACAAGCCGGTGGTCTTGGTGGGTAATTTGGCTTATGTGTCCGGCCACGGCCCGGTTTTGTCGGATGGTTCGATGGTTACTGGAAGAGTGGGGGATGACTTGGACCTTGAGGAGGGAAAGGCGGCGGCAAGGCAGGTCGGGTTGGCAATTCTGGCCACATTGCGTGCCCAGATGGGGAGTCTTGATCGTGTCAAACGGGTGATAAAAACCTTGGGCATGGTGAATTGCCCGGCTGATTTTGGCCAGCATCCACAGGTGATCAACGGGTTCAGCGAATTAATGGGTGAGGTTTTTGGAGATTCCGGGATTGGTGCTCGCAGTGCCGTGGGGATGGGTTCGTTGCCGGGGAATATTGCGGTGGAGATTGAGGTAATTGTGGAGGTCGAGTGAGCGATCGGCCCTGGTTTGTGCTGGAGGATGAGGCTGAGATCGCTTCACCGGCGTTGTTGATTTATCCCGATAGAGTCGCGGCCAATATTGACCTGATGATTGAGATAGCCGGAGATCCCGAGCGTCTCAGACCTCATGTCAAGACTCACAAATTGGCGGAGATTGTTCGCATGCAGCTCGATCGTGGCGTGTCGCGTTTCAAGTGCGCGACCATCGCGGAAGTTGAGATGGTGGCCGATGCGGGCGGGGAGGATGTTCTATTGGCATATCAACCGGTGGGTCCAAACATGGGCAGATTGTGCGGGTTGGTTGAAAAGTATCCGGGGACGAGATTCAGCGCGGTGGTGGATGATGTGACCGTGGTGTCTACCCTTTCGGAAGTTTTTTCAGGCGCAAGCGCATTTCTGGGTTTGTATCTTGATGTTGATTGCGGGATGCACCGCTCTGGAATTGCACCGGGAACGGGGGCAAAGAATGTTTACCGGAGCATGGTCGAGAGCCCGAATGTTGAAGCGGCTGGGTTGCATGTTTATGACGGGCATGTGCAGGATGTGAAAATCGAGGCCAGGCGGGAGAGATGGGAGACTGACATGGCGCCGATCATGAGTTTTCGGGAGGAGTTGCTGGCCGATGGCTTGCCGGTTCCCGGCATGATTGGTGGCGGTACGCCCACGTTTCCACTGCATGCCGCGCATGATGATCGCGAATGCAGCCCAGGAACGACGTTATTGTGGGATGTGGGTTATGGGGAGCGATTTGGAGACTTGCCTTTTCAGTGGGCGGCAGTGTTACTGACGCGAGTGGTGAGCAAGCCTGGGGAAAACCGGCTCTGTCTGGACTTGGGGCACAAGGCTGTGGCGGCAGACAAGCCTCAACCACGGGCACTGTTATTAAACGTTCCTAATGCTGTGCCAATGGTGCACAGTGAGGAGCACCTGATGGTGGAATCTCCCGCGGCAGGGGATTTTGCGGTTGGCGATTGCGTCTATGCGGTGCCAGCCCATATTTGCCCGACGGTGGCCCTGCACGATGATGTGGTGGTGGTGCGGGAGGGAAAGGCGGCTGAGCGATGGCAGGTCAAGGCCCGCCGCCGGCGACTGGGTGTTTAATGGCTGGCTCTGTTGCCTGTTCCAATGAGAAAACTATTCACCGCCGGGGCCAATGTCTGTGTCGGTGTCTTCGGTTTCGCCTTTGTTCTGGTCCGGGCCGTCTTCATCTTGCGAGGGCGGACTTCCTCCGCAGCTGGCGTTGGCAATCATCAATCCAATGCAACCCAGTGAAAGGAACATTTTTGCGAAGTATTTTTTCATCATTTATTTGGCCTCCCAAGTTGGATTGGTTAGCCTGCGGGACTCTTTTGGGATGATGTTTAGTTGTCAAGAAAATCGGAGATAACAGTGTTGAGGAATATTATGGGAGCTTATGTTGATTTTTGATGCCCATCTTGATCTCTCGATGAACGCAATCGAGTGGAACCGGGACCTGACGCAGCCGGTTCATGATATTCGGGCGCGCGAGGAGGGGCTTTTCGACAAGAAGGATCGAGGCAACGGGACAGTCGCTTTCCCGGAGATGCGGCAGGGACACATAGGATTGTGTGTCGGCACCTTGATTGCGCGTTATGTGCAGAAGGGCAACGATTTGCCGGGGTGGCATTCACCTGAGCAAGCGTGGGCGCAGACGCAGGGCCAACTGGCTTGGTACCGCGCGATGGAGGAAAGTGGGGAATTGCGGGCCATCACGGATCGAGCCGGACTGGATGCGCAGTTGGAGTTATGGCGGGATGAGCCGGATTCGGATGTGCCGATTGGGTATGTCTTGAGTCTGGAAGGGGCAGATTCCATCCGTTCGCCAAAACATTTGGAACATGCGTGGGAGCAGGGGTTGCGAGCGGTAGGTCCGGCTCACTATGGCCCGGGAACCTACGCGCAGGGAACACATGCGACGGGCGGGCTTGGTCCCGACGGGCCGGAATTGTTGCGGGAGATGGAGCGTCTGGGGATGATCCTGGACGCGACTCATTTGTGTGATGACAGTTTTGCTGAGGCGATGGATGTTTTTGGCGGGCATGTTTGGGCCA
The DNA here is from genome assembly GCA_002433235.1 of Verrucomicrobia bacterium UBA6614. Classification (GTDB taxonomy): domain Bacteria; phylum Verrucomicrobiota; class Verrucomicrobiia; order Limisphaerales; family UBA1100; genus UBA6614. The sequence continues at coordinate 3,156 of DJHS01000064.1, read as the reverse complement.
GTCATTCCAATTGCCGGGCGTTGGTGCCGCATGAACGACAGTTCACGGACGAGCAATTAAAACTTTTGATTGAGCGTGGCGCGGTGATTGGCGGCGTATTCGATGCTTGGATGCTGGTGCCGGATTGGGAGCGGGGCCGGACAACCCCGGAGGAGGCTGGAGTGAAGCTCGAGCATGTTGTCCAAAACATTGATCATGTTTGCCAATTGGCGGGCAACACGCGGCATAGTGGCATCGGGACGGATCTTGATGGCGGTTACGGTTTGGAACAATCACCCAGCGACATGGATACCATTGCCGATTTGCAAAAAATGCCGGACTTGTTTCGGGCACGGGGCTACACCGAGGAGGATATCGCGGCCATTATGCACGGGAATTTCATCCGGTTTTTGCGCGAGGCATGGTCATAGAATTTCAACATGAAAAAACCCATCATTCTGTTTGTGTTCGTTGCGGTGATTGCGATTGCTGCGCCGCCGAAGAAAGAGTTCCGTCTTTGGGAAGGTCCTGCGCCAGGGGCAAAGGGGGAGGCGAGCCGGGATATTCCCACGCTTACGCCGTTTTGGCCGGGCACGCCATCCGGCGCGGCCATGGTTATTTTACCAGGCGGCGGTTACGGAGGGCTGGCTTCTCATGAAGGCCCTGCCTACGCGCAGTGGTTGAAAAGTCATGGGGTGGCTTGTTTTGTTCTCAAATACCGACTCGGCTCGGCGGGTTACCGGCACCCGGTAATGTTGCATGACGTGGCACGGGCTATCCGTACGGTGCGTGCGAATGCCAAGGCATGGGAAATCGATCCGGAACGAATCGGGGTGATGGGGTCCAGCGCGGGCGGCCACTTGGCTTCAACGATTGTGGCGCATTTTGATGGAGGCAATTCCAAGGCAAAGGATCCGATCGATCGAGTCAGTTCGAGACCTGATATTGGGGTGCTTTGTTACCCGGTGATTTCAATGGGGAAACATACACATGGCGGGTCGAGGGCCAATCTCTTGGGTCGAGAGCCCACGGCGGACTTGATTAAACTGCTCTCCAATGAACTTCAGGTGAAGTCCAATTCGCCACCCTGTTTTATTTTTCACACTTGGGAGGATCGCGTGGTGAAAGTGGAGAACGCGTTGATGTTTGCCGCGGCCTTGAGGGCGCAGGGAGTGATTGTGGACTTGCACATATACGAGAAGGGCCGGCACGGGATAGGGCTGGGCGCGCGTGAGCCGGCTCGGATGCATCCTTGGACAAGCAACCTTGTTTTCTGGCTCAAGGAACGTAAATTTGTGAAGTGAAGGGAATTTGCCTGTCGGGTTTAATTTTTCTGGCCGCCTGTGTGCAGGAGGTGGAGAAGGTCCCCGCTGTGCCAGTGGTCGAGGGGCGGGTGGAATTTGACCATGACCATCCGGGCTTGGCAAAGGTCCTAAAGGAGGTTGTCCACTTGGGGTTGGTGGACTATGGGAAACTTTTGAGACACCGTGATCCATTGAACGCCTATCTTGTGCGTGCGGCCCTTGTTTCACGCGAGAATTTTGACCAGTGGACCCGAGCCGAGCGCATGGCGTTTCTTCTGAATGTCTACAACGCAACCACGATGTTGTTGCTGGCGGATCATCATCCCGTCAAGAGCATCAAGGACATCAGCACCTTGCCGCCTGTTTGGAAACTTAAGGTCGTGCGGCTATTTGGAAAAAAACTATCGCTGGACGACGTGGAGCACGGGATGATCCGCAAACAATTTGAATCCCCACAGATTCACTTTGCGCTGGTGTGTGGAGCGCGCAGTTGCCCGCCTTTGCGCGAGGAACCTTACACGCCGAAACGGTTGGAGGCCCAGTTCGCGGATCAGGCCCGGTCGTTTTTAGCGGACAAGGGGAAGAATTACGTGGACATGGAAGCCAAGGTTGTTCATCTCTCGCCAATCTTCAAATGGTATGCCCGTGATTTTGGCAAGGATGACGACGCCCTGTTGAAGTTTATTTCACCACACTTGAATAAGGAGCAAAGTCGTGCTGTTGAGGCAGGCGGGTTTAAAGTTAGCTATACTGATTACGACTGGAGCCTAAACGAAGCTTTCCAGAAATGACTTGATTGGCTGGGCTGGGCCGTGTGTAGAATGACTCTTCGGCAGCGCGCATAGCTCAATTGGATAGAGCACCTGACTACGGATCAGGAGGTTTGAGGTTCGACTCCTCATGCGCGTACCATTTTTAACCCACAAAAACAGGGTTATTCTGAGTTTCTCCAATGGGGTCGAAGGGGTTGCTAACAGTTTTGCTACACTCCTTGCTAACACCCCTGTTAGCAAAAGTGTTAGCATAATCAGTGGGTTTTTAGGATTCGTTTACGACTACCTTGATCTCCGGGTCGGCGTAATATCGGCCGGTGGTGGAGTAGTCCATGTGGCCGGTGAGGTGTTGGGCGGCGTGGATGCCGGCGATCTTGCTGACCTGGCTGATGTAGTGCTTGCGCAGTTCGTGCATCTTTTTGTCGGTGTGGGTCCAGCCTTGGTCATGGAAAGTTGATTAGGTCCTTCGGATTACGTTTTTTGGGTTAATAGGCCTGCCGGTATTTAAAGGGCGTCGTTCCCATTCGTTCTCTAAACTGAGTGGTGAAAGCGCTCTGGTCGCAGAAACCAATTTCGAGGGCGATGTCTGAAATGGCTTTTTCTCTTTCACTGCGGAGCAATTGGCAGGCTAGCTGTATTCGGCTCCGTCCTAGAAACTGAATTGGCGTCAGACTGGTTTCTTCTTTAAAGCGCCGGTTAAAATGACGGCGCGACATCCCTGCTTCCCTAGCCAGCTCAGTGACTGAGGAAAAGGTTTCCGGGCGGCTCAAAAGTTTTTCCACAGCTTTCGCTATTTCCGGGTCGGCAGACTTCAGGCCTTTCTCCTGATTGTAACGTTCCACGGTCCCCATGATGCCGATGATCTGACTTGTGGAATCACGAACAGGCATTTTGTGAGTCATAAACCAATCCGGTAATCCGTGCCGATTGAGGAACAGCTCAACCATCTGCGGCATGGTCGTTCCGGTTGCCAGAACCCTTTCGTCATCTTTTCGAAACTTGGTCGCCAATGGCTTCGGAAAGAGTTCATAATCTTCTTTTCCAATGATCTTTGATTCCTCGTCGAATCCGAGTCGGGCAAAGAAATTCCGATTGGCAGC
>DJHS01000126.1:12341-12476 GCA_002433235.1 Verrucomicrobia bacterium UBA6614 | reverse complement strand
GCGGTCGGCGCCCTTGGGCACAATATCTTCCTTGAACAGCATCTTGATGCCGTCGGCGGCGGGCTGGCCGAGTCCGAAAAGGCTGATGCGGGTGCACGGCACGCCGGTCTTGTTGGGGCCGATACGGTTTTGAAT
>DJHS01000126.1:0-11987 GCA_002433235.1 Verrucomicrobia bacterium UBA6614 | reverse complement strand
TTGCGCTCGATCCATGTGGTGAAGGCAAAGAGCGACGGGAAAATCACGAGCAACGGCACGGTGGTGATGAGAATGTCGCGGATCAGTTCCCAGCTCATTCCGTGGCCTCCTTGCTGTCACCGCCTTCAGGTTCCGATTTTTCTTCGGCACCTTCGGCCTGAGCTGCCTCAGCCTCCTTTGCCTTGGCCTCAGCTTCCGCTTTGGCTTTTTCGGCGGCCTTCTTTTTAGCAGCCTCGGCGGCGGCTTTTTTCTTGGCCTCCTTAGCGGCCTTTTCATCGGCCATACGTTGATCGCGCGCGGCGGCTTCCTCGGGGTGAATCTGGTGATAGTAATCGTTGCTCTTCAGCAGATCATCGCGGCGCAGCAGCAGCCCGCCGAAGCGGTCGGGCGTGCTGAGCTCGAATTGGCTGTTCATTACGATGGCATCGAAGGGGCACACTTCCACGCAAATCTGGCAGCTCATGCAAACGCTCACGTCGATGTCGAATTTCGCCGGGCTTTTGATGTACTTGCCATTCTCGTCGTACATCTTCTCGATGTAAATGCACTGGGGCGGGCACTCACGCTCGCAGATTTGGCAGGCCACACAACGGATGGTATCCATCGGCGTATCACCATCTTTGCCGTCATGCAGCAGCATGGGAAAATTCCGGCTGTAATTGGTGACGGTTGTGGTGTCGCTGAGTTGTTCGCCTTCTTCCTTGGGATATTCGCCGGCGCTTTGGGGCAGTTCAGCATCTTCCTTGGGCCGCCAGGCGTAGTCGTTGGTAACGAGGCGTTCCTTGTTGAAATAGGATCCAACAAAATTGCGCAGCGTCACCGCCATGCCCTTGAAAATGCCGCCGCCGAGCAGGCTCATCGGTCCACCTCCCCAAGCACGATGTCGATGCTGCCGAGGATGATCACGGCGTCGGCTACTTTTTGGCCGAGGCACATGTCGCGCAGCGTGGTGAGGTTGATGAACGAGGGCGGCCGCACGCGATAGCGATACGGCTTGGGCGTGCCGTTGGCGATGAGGTAAAAGCCGAGCTCGCCCTTGGGCGCCTCCACGCGGCCGTACACTTCCTTGGGCTTGGGCTTAAATACCTTGCCCATCTTGCCCATGATGGGGCCCTCGGGAATATTCGCCAGTGCCTGCTTGAGGATGCCGATGCTCTCGCGCATCTCCAGCATGCGCACCATAAATCGATCATAACAGTCTCCCGCCTCACCGTACGGCACGCGGAATTGAAAACGATCGTAGATGCCGTACGCATCCACTTTGCGCAGGTCGTAAGGCTCGCCGCTGGCGCGCAGCATGGGACCGGTGATCCCGGCGTTTATTGCCAGCTCACGCGACATCACGCCTATGCCCTGTGTTCGGCTGAGAATGATTTCGTTTTCGCAGAGCAACTGCTCGTATTCATCGAGGAAAGCCGGGAACCGGTCGACCACCTCGCGCGTGCGGTCGAGCCAGCCCTCGGGCACGTCATTGCGCAGGCCGCCGAAGCGGAAGTAATTGCACATCATGCGGGCGCCACTGGCCTGCTCAAACAAGTCGAGAATTTTCTCGCGTTCGCGGAAGGCATACAGCAGCGGCGTGCCCAGGGCGCCGAGGTCATTGACGAAAAAGCCAACGAGGGAAACATGATTCACCAGCCGCGTGAGCTCGGCCATGATGACCCGCAGGTACTCGGCGCGTTCCGGCACTTCCACCTCCACCAACTGTTCCGCCGCCAAGGCGTAGGCCCAGTTGTTGGTCATACTGTTAAAATAATCGAGCCGATCGGCGAAAGGCATGCTCGCGAGGTAGCTCATGTTTTCCGCGAGCTTTTCGTGATTGCGATGCAGATAACCGAAGACCGGCTTCAGATCCACGACGGTTTCGCCATCGAGCTTCACGTCCATACGAAACACGCCGTGGGTGCTGGGATGATGCGGCCCCATCGAAACCTCCAGCAGGCCGGTGTCCAAACCGTCCTGCTGAATGAGTTCGTAATTGGGCGCGGCAGTCGTCAAACGATCACTTTCCCTTTCTTGTGCTTCTCGAGAATTTCGTCGTGCGGCGTGGGTTCCCACTCGTAATCAAAGGGCTCCGCGTAATCCTTGCGCATCGGGTGGCCTTCAAACTCGTCCCACATGAGGATGCGGCGCTGGTCCGGGTGGCCGGTGAAGTTCACGCCAAACAAATCGTACACCTCACGCTCCTGCAATTCGCAGCTGCGCCACACCGGCGTGAGCGATTTAGCCGTGGCATTCTCGCGCGTGGTGCGTTGCTTAAGCACCAGCGGGCCGGTGCGATCGCGCATGGAATAAATGTGGTAAACAACATCGATGCGGCCGGGCTCGATGCGTGTGACGGTTTCCTCCTCGCCCTCCTCGTTTTTAATTTTCTCCTTCACCTCAGCCTCGAGATAATCCACGCCGGTCACGTTGCTGCAGTAATCGCCGCCCTGCTCCACCAGCCATTCGGCAATCGCCCGGGCCTGACCTTCGGGCAGGATCACCGCGCCGGCCGCCTCATCCCATTGGGCTTCCGGAAACTTCGCCAGCAACGGCTCGTGAGACAGGGTGCTCATGCGTCGGCTTTTTTCTTGGGCGGCTCGGCCGGTTCGCCGTTCGGGTTTTCCGGCGGCGTCCACACCTCCGGGTTGTACGGCGGCTCGAGATCCGTGCCGGTAAATTCCGGTACCGGATACTGCCGGCGGCCCTCGGTGAAGGCGGGATCTTTCGTGATGTCCTGCCCGCGGATTTTTTCCTGTAAATAATTGAGCGATTGCAGCACAGCCTCCGGCCGGGGCGGGCAGCCGGGCAGATACACATCCACGGGAATATAGCGGTCGATGCCCTTCAGCACATTGTAGCCCTGCTTGAATGGCCCGCCGGAAATGGCGCACGCGCCCATGGCAATTACCCATTTGGGCTCGGGCATTTGATTGTAAATGCGCACGACTTGCGGGGCCATTTTCTTGGTGACCGTGCCGGAGACGATCATCAGATCCGCCTGACGTGGCGTGGGCCGGAACACTTCCGAGCCAAAGCGCGAGATGTCATAGCGCGAGGTAGCCGAGGCAATCATCTCGATGGCGCAGCACGCCAGCCCGAAGGTCAGCGGCCACACCGACCCGCCGCGCGCCCAGTTGTAGAGAAAGTCCACCTGACTCACGATCACACCCGCCCGCTCCAGCTCCGCGCGCGTGGTGTCGTCGAGGTCCATGCCGACCTGTTGATTTTCAATTGTCATTCGCCGGGAGGGACGACTTCCACGTCGTCCCTGTTTTCAAATTCAATTCATGGAACGAGGTGGAACTTGTCCCTCCCAATTCGTCATTTCCACGTCAGCACGCCTTTGATCCACAGGTAAATGAGGCTCTCTGCCAGCAGCAGGATGAACACGCCCATCGCGAGGAACGCCCCGAACGACAGCCCCGTGAACGCCACCGCCCACGGATAAATGAACACCGCCTCAATATCGAAAATCACAAAAGCCAGCGCGTACAGGTAGTATTGCACCTTGAATTGCCCCCACGAGTCGCCCTTGGACTCCAGGCCGCACTCGAAAGTGGATTCCTTGATGTCACCCGGTTTTTTCGGGGCCAAAATAGCCGAGAGAATCAGCGGCACCAGCGCAAAGCTCACCGCCAAAATGGCCATTACTGCCAGCAATAAATAGGATGCGAACGGCTTGTCTGCCGAGACAGACAGCAGGATTAAATTCTCCACCCCCAAAACAGGGGCATCTTCTGAATTACAAGCCCGCCGTCAAGAATGGGTTGTTCGCTACGCCGGCGTCACGGCCGCGATTTTTTCCTCCGTGGACTGGAACGCCCTCGCGCGGAACAGGAAGTCCACGATGTTGCCCTCGTGCGGCTGCAGCCAGTTGAGCTGGATGGTCGGCAGCGGGCCGATGTTCAGGCGGTCGATATTGCGCGCGTCGATCAGCTGGCGGATCCACGCCTCGTCTTCCGTGATGCCCGAGGCCACCAGCGTGCCGCCGATCTTGCCGATCATCTGCTCCTGCGGGCACTCCACCACCGTGCAGTAGGGGTACATGTACTCGGTGTTGGCCAGCTTGCGCTCGGGCGAGTCGCAGTGGATGATCGTCGGGCGGATGTACGCGCAGCGCTCCATCTCCACCAAGCGGTCGCCGTGCGCGCCCGTGCAGTGCGTCGTGCCGTCCTCTTCGCAGCCTTCCTCGATCATCCCCCAAATTGCCTGCGCCTGTCCCTCCACCGTGAACGCCGCCAGCCCCGCCTCGGGGTCCGTCGGGTCCTTCGCCTCGATCGGCCCCAGCTTTTCCGCCAGCGCCTCAGCGATCTCCTTCGTGTGGCGCGAGGCCCAGATGCCCGAGCAGTTGATGCAACCGCGCCCGCTGTTCTTGTAGATCGACTCGGCCATCAGGTCGATGTGCTGCTCCCAGTCGTCCACGCAATCGTCGCCCAGCAAAATCTTGCTGAAGCCCGGCCCGTGAACCTGCACGCTCTCGTTGCCCTTGTACTGCTGCACCGTCTGCGTGCTGCCAAAGATCATCACCCGCTCGCAGCGGCTCACCGTTTCCGCGCCCATCTCGCCGCCGCCGGGGTAAATGCCGATGCACTCCCGCGGCACGCCTGCCTCGAAAAACGCCGACGCCATTCGGTACGGCGTCCACGGCTCCTGTGGCCCCGGCTTGAGCACTAGCCCGATCTGCATCGGGATCACCGGCAGCCACAACGTGTGCACGCCCGGCGAGTTGCTCGGCAGCACCATCCCCAGCACCGGCGCGTTGGCCTGGTAGCTCACCGGCACGCCGCGCGGCTCCACGCCGTAACCGCGCGTTAAAATGTCCAGCTCCAGCCCCCGCGTCAGCGCGTCCAGGATCTGGTCCATGTTGTTCAACACGAAATGGTTCTTCTCCATGTTGAACTTGCACATGTGCTCCGGCAGCCCCGTGCTCGCGCTCTGTTGCCGCGCGAAGTCATCCGGGCTCTGCTCGCTGTCGCCCATCGGCAGCGTCGCGTTCAGATAGAGGTCGCCCGCCTTCTTCATCATCTCCCGCAGCTCGGCGATCGGGATCTCCGTCAACACCTCGCGCGCCCGCGCCGCCTTTTTCATGTCGCGCGCCATCAGGCCCGGGTTGGCCTGCCCCACCTTCGCCAGCACCTCGCCGGTGCGATGGTGGATCACCTCATCCACCTCCAGGCTCTCATACGGTTCGCCCCAGCGGAGCACGGGAATATTCGGAATGTTTGACATAAAAATACAAAAGTTGCGCGGCACGCCGCCGCGGTTACCCTACAAGGAACGCAGTGAATGTCCTAGAAAACGAATCCAGCGCAAACAAAAAAATCGCCCCGTCAATTGCCCGGCACGTCGTAGCGCATCAACAGTCGGTCAAATGTCTTCTGCACATTCCGATTGTTGCGAGGGAAGAGCTTGCGAAAAGCTTCAATTTGCGCGGGCGACATTTCGATGGGCTTTTCCATGACTGTCCAGAATACGTTTTCCGTGCAAGGCGGTGTCGTTAACGAGCCGCGATACTGGAAGTAGTCGCCTTCACGGGAAATTAATGATGTGGGATCGAGTGTGTAGGATGGCACGACCCGGTGGCTGCCATCGTGTTCCCCGGCATGTCTCGTCGGCTTGGGCAGGTGCTCCCAAATCTCCTTCAGGGCTGCGTTTTCCGGCCCTTCATCAATCATCACCCCGATCACCGCCAGCTTGGCCGGATTGGCTTCCTGCGCATGCACTAGGTGAACCTCCATCGGGAAATCCTTGCCATCGATCTTGTGTTCGCTGCGGTGGTGGAAATGGAATTGCAGTAGGTTGTAACGTTCTCCGCCCAACAGGATAGTGTTGTTGTCATCCATTTCCAAGTTGGCCTGAATCGTATGGCCGTTGTTGACCACCTTCACGGTGCTCGCGGGGTTATAGAACACTTGCACGGGCCGTTGAAGCGGTTGCTCCAGTCGCATGCCATCCACCGCCCGTGCCGTCACGATGTCGATGGGTGATTGCCGTTTGCCCTTGCCCGCAACGCTCCAGGCTGGATTCAGTTTGCCCCAGTGTTCCGGGCCAGTGTTGCCTCCATAGCTCCAACGGGGATAATCCTGATACCGAACTACAAACCGCCCCTTTGGCGGCATCACGGGCCGATTGTTTTTGCCCCCAATTTTCTTGAAAAACGGCATTTCCATAAACCGCTCAATTTGTGCCTTCGTGTAGTAAACAGGTTCCTCCAGTACCGTCCAAAGAACGTTTTCCGTGCAGGGCGGTGTCGTCAGCGATCCACGATATTGGTAATAGCTTCTTCGCCCCTCCTCCGGCAGTAATTCCATTGGATGCATGTCGTTAATGAGAACCCCCTTGCCGGACTTGGGCGTTTGTTTTTCCAGCGCCGGCAACGTGGCCCAAACTTTGCGGATAAAATCACTGCGCGGTCCCACCACGCTGTCTTCCGGCAACTCTTCAATCATCACGCCGATGACTGCCAACTGCTTGCCCCCGCCCTTGCCGTGGCTGCTTTGCTCCGTGTCCTCGGCATGTCCGTTTCCGTGGCCGGCCTCGTTGCCTCCGGTATTTTCTTCATTTCCATGGGACTCAACCCGCTCATGTACCAAATGCATTTCCATCGGTGAATGGCGTCCGTCGAGCGTGTGCTCGCTTTGCGCGTGGAAATGAAACTGAAGGAGCCGGTAATGTTCCCCTCCAATCGTGATCAAGTTTTCAGGTTCGCCGGGAGGCGAGGTCACGTTCACGTGCAGCGTGTGGCCATTGTTGCGAACCTCGAAGGTGCTGCGCGAATTGTAGCGGAAATCCACGGCTTTCAGGAAATTCGCCGGTCGAGCTTCTGATCGAATAATATTGATGGGTGATTGCCGGGTCCCCCGTGAAGCCATCCAGAATTCCGGGCTCAACTCCCCCCAATGCTCCGGCCCCGTAATGCCTGTGTACGTCCAGTGAACCCCGTGGCCATGCCCATGGGCGTTACCCGTGGCCGCCTTGATCGCGTGCACCGAAGCCCGTTTCTGGGCGTTCTCCAGCTCATCCGGATCCAACAGGTCACGCCATTCGAGCATCTTATGATGCGCGGCCACCACCGAGACTGCCCGGGCAATGTAATCACCACCCAACGTAGTAAGTTCCAGCTTCACTGTGTTGTGCGCGGTGGTAGCGTTCTGGTCAGCTTGCCCCTGCTCTTGAGCCAAAGTTAGCCATTTATAGGCCAGTTCCAAGTTTTGGTGTTTCTCCTTGCGGGTTCCTTCATTTGCCTTGAGGGCAAACTGAACTCCACGGCTCATCCAAATTTCCGGAGTTTCCTCCTTTTTGGGTTTATTCGTATTTTCCTTCCTGGTTTCCGCATCTGCATTGCCATCCTTGGCGTGGGCTTCATCTTCTGATTGCACATGGGCACGCGCCGCCAAGCTGACCCATGCGTATGCCTGGACCAGCATCTGCTGATCGGGCAATCCTTCCGTCGCGGATTGTTGGTAACTATCGAAGTAATTCGTGGCCAGTTGAAGCTGGGCTGTTGCATTGCCCGATTCGGCTCGTTTTACCAACTCCCGAAACTCCGCCACCTCGTGCAACAGAGGCGTGAATTTTTTGGCGTACTGAACCGAGATGGCTGCGACGGCTGCGATGGTCAACACCAATCCCAAGCGGAACGCCCACGCCGGATAAGCCGGCTCCAATTCCTCCTCTTCTTCACTACCATCTTCAGCCGCGGCTGTTGCTGGTGCGGTCGCTGTTGCCACAGGGGCGGGTGAGGTCTCCCCGCTATCAGCCGCCGGCTCCGGCGCTTCTTCCAAGGCCTCGTCATCCGTGGCGGCTGCTGCTTCAAGGGCATCCTCAGCTGCCGACGCATCTGTGCCTTCCGGTGCCGCCGCTTCCTCGGCGGCAGCCTCCGGCTTCGGCTCATCCGCCTCGGGCGGGGGTGTCGTTTCCTCGGCCATAAACAAAGAGATTCAAGAGGTAATCGGCCAAATCGACGCCGACTTTACTCAAAAAACCACAAAACAAGCGGAAGTCAAGCGCCCCGCTACATCCCATGCTCTGCCATGGCCACCGCCCTGAGCATGGCCTTGGCCTTGTTGACGGTTTCTTGAAATTCATTTTCCGGGACGGAGTCGTTCACCCAGCCGCCGCCCGCCTGCACATGCGCTTGGCCATCTTTCAAGAGCGCCGTGCGAATGGTGATGCAGCAGTCGAGGTTCCCGCCGAAACTAAAGTACCCCACACACCCTCCGTAAGGCCCGCGGGCGGTTTGCTCAAATTCGCTGATGATCTGCATGGCGCGAATTTTCGGGGCTCCCGTCAGCGTGCCCGCGGGAAAGGTAACCCGCATGAGATCATAGGGCGTTTGCGATTCAGCCAAGGTGCCGGTCACGTGTGACACAATGTGCATTACGTGGCTGTACCGTTCGATGGACATCAGGTCGCTCACCTGCACGGTGCCGTAATCGCAAACCCGGCCAATGTCGTTCCGCGCCAGGTCCACCAGCATCACATGTTCCGCGCGTTCCTTGGGATCCGCCAACAGATCCTCCTCATGCGCGGCATCCTCGGCCTCGGTTCGCCCGCGCGGGCGTGTTCCGGCAATGGGCCGAATCTGCACTTTTCGATCCTCGCATCGGACATGGATTTCCGGCGAGGCCCCCACCAAGCTGAACCCATTCAGTTCCAGCAGAAACATGTAGGGCGAGGGATTGATGGATCGCACGACACGGTAAACGTCCAGTGGTTGCGCTTTTACTGGTGTGGAAAAACGCTGCGACCCCACCACCTGGATGATGTCTCCGGCAGTGATGTATTCTTTAGATTTTTCTACATGAGCCAGAAAGGCATCTTTTTCCATGTTGGACTTAAAGGGTGCCTCCGGTGCGTGCGCGGGCAGGGAGACCGGCTTGTGTTTCATCGGATGTTCCAGCAGGGCAACCAGCCGATCAATTTCGCTGACCGCATCTTCGTAGGCATCCTCCGGCTTGACGTCGTCCTCGAGGATGGCGTTTACAATGACCGTGATGGTTTGGCGAACCCGGTCAAAAACCAGCAGCTCATCCGCGAGCAGGAAGTACATCGTGGGTGTCCCGAGATCATCACTGGGCGGGCGTGGTACCACCGGTTCCACGTCGTGAATGAACTCGTACCCAATAAACCCGACGGCTCCGCCAGTGAACCGAGGCAAGCCTGGGAGGGCCACTAGCTTGTAGCGGCCCAAGACTTTTTCCACCACCTCAAGGCCGTCGCGTACATGGTTTTCGTTCGGCTCTATGGAAATGGTATAGGAAGCCGTGACTCGTCCGCTCTCGATCACATCCACACGGCTGCCAAGTTGGCGGATGAATCCACGTGGATTGCAGCCTACGAACGAGTATCTGCCCAACTGCTCTCCGCCTTCCACGCTCTCAAACAGGAATGCCTCGCTGTCACCGCGAATCTTTTGATAGGCCGAAAGAGGCGTTTCAAAATCCGCGAGAATCGTGCGGCACACCGGCACTAGGTTGCCGCGTTGCGCCAACTCGAGGAATTCCTCCTGCGTGGGCTGGATGCTTGATGCACTCACGATTTGCCGTAAACCTCATCCGGATCGAACAGGCGCTCCTCGGTGATTTCCGGCTTGTTCTCTTTCACGGATGTGAAAAAGCAACTCTTATAGCCCTTATGGCAAGCGGCACCTTCCTGAGTGACCTGAATGAGCAGCGTGTCCCGGTCGCAATCGTAGGCCAAATCCTTCACCGCTTGGGTGTGGCCGCTGCTTTCCCCCTTCATCCAGTATTTCTGCCGACTGCGGCTCCAAAAATGTGTCTTGCCCGTCTCCAGTGTGTCCCGGATGGAATCCGCGTTCATCCACGCCATCATCAGTACCCTGCCTGTTCCCTCTTCCTGAATGATGGCCGGGATCAGTCCGTCATCATTAAACTTCAAGTCGTCAATAAAGGACATGCGCTTGGTTTACCGCACGCCAACGGCCCCGCACAGGAAAAAACAAGCAGCTGGGACGACACTTTATGGCTGGCAACCTCAGCAGTCCGGCTTACAATTCCCCAATGCACCATTGCGGTCAATTTTCTCAGGCACCGGTAACCCGGCGGGAGATGCTGGCGCGTTGCGCCAATGGCTTTGGCGGTTTGGCGCTGGCCTCGATGCTGGCGAATGAGGCGCAGGCCAAAGGTACCAGCCCGTTGGCGCCCAAGCAGCCGCACTTCAAGTCCAAGGCCAAGAGCATCATTTTCCTCTACATGGACGGCGGCCCGTCGAGCGTGGATACCTTCGACCCCAAGCCGCGCCTGCAGAAGGAACACGGCAAACCGTTCGGACTGAAGATGGAGGCCACCCAGTTCAACAGCCGCGGCAACACACTGGCCAGCCCGTGGCAGTTTCAGCATTACGGGCAGGCGGGTATTCCGGTCAGCGACCTGTTCCCGCATGTGGCGCGCCACGTGGACAAGCTGGCGGTGATCCGCTCAATGACCTCGGCGTTTTCCGAGCACACGAACGCGAATTATTTTCTGCACACCGGCTTCGGCCAGGTGGGCCGGCCGAGCATGGGGTCGTGGATCAATTACGGCCTCGGCACGGCGAACCAAAATCTGCCGGGCTTCATCGTGCTCAATGGCGGCCTCATACCGCCCGGCGGTCTGGGTTGTTTTTCCAACGGCTTTTTACCGGCGGCCTATCAGGGCAGCGTGTTTAAGTACGGCGACAAACCCATTGCCAACATTGGCCGCACCGAGGCCACGCCCGAGCTGCAGCAAAACAAGCTGGATCTCATTCGCAAACTGGATGCCGGCGTGGTGGGCCGCATCGGTCGGCTCGACCAGGTGGAATCGGCCATCACCAATCATGAGCTGGCCTTCCGCATGCAGGCGGCCGTGCCGGAGTTGATGGATATCAAGGGCGAGGCCGAGCAGACCAAGAAAAGTTACGGCCTCGATGATCCCTTCCGCAATACGGCCACTTTTGGCCGCAACTGCCTGGTCGCCCGGCGCCTTGTCGAGCGCGGCGTGCGGTTCATTGAGCTGACCTGCACCGGCGGCAACGGCGATCGCTGGGATCAACACGGCGGCCTCAAGGGCGGTCACGAGAAAAACGCCAAATCCGTCGACAAACCCATCGCCGCCTTGCTGGGCGACCTCGAAAGCCGCGGGCTGCTCGACAGCACGCTGGTCGTGTGGATGGGCGAATTCGGCCGCACCCCCTTCGCGCAGGGCGGCAACGGACGCGATCACAACCCCTTCGGCTTCAGCCTTTGGATGGCCGGCGGCGGCGTGAAAGGCGGCACCGTGTATGGCGCCACCGACGAGTACGGCTACAAGGCCGTCGATAAACGCCTCGATATTCACGATCTCCACGCCACCATGTTGCACCTGCTCGGCATGGATCACACCAAGCTCACCATCCGCTTCAGCAGTCGCGACATGCGGCTCACCGACGTCCATGGCGAAGTCATTAAAGACATCATTGCGTAACACTCTCGGCGCACTGGCCCTCGCGCTGGCCGCGCCGTTGTCGGGTGCCGAGAAGGCCGGCGAAGATTGGTGGTCCCTGCAGCCCATCAAACGACCCGAGGTGCCGCTCGTGCCGAATGCCGCGTGGGCGCGTAATTCCATCGATGCCTTTGTGCTCTCCCGGCTCACGGCCAACAAGCTTTCCCCCTCTCAGGAAGCCGACCGGCGCACGTTGATTCGGCGGCTCAGCTATGACCTCACCGGGCTGCCGCCTTCGCCGAAGGAGATGGAGGCGTTTGTGAATGATCAAGCGCCGGATGCTTATGAAAAGGTGGTCAACCGTCTGCTCGCTTCGCCGCATTATGGCGAGCGCTGGGCGCGGCATTGGCTGGATGTGGTGCACTACGGCGAGAGCCACGGCTTTGAGTACAATCAACCGCGCAACCACTCGTGGCCGTACCGCAACTGGGTGATCCGCGCGCTGAACGACGACCTGCCCTACGATCGGTTTGTGCAAATGCAAATCGCCGGGGACGTGATTGCACCAGGCTCGGCCGACGGCCTCATCGCCATTGCCTG
>DJHS01000080.1:29407-35678 GCA_002433235.1 Verrucomicrobia bacterium UBA6614 | reverse complement strand
CGGCAACGGCGATGTGGCCGCGACAAAGTTCGATGGCAAGCCGGCCTGGAGCTTCAACGCGCAGGAACGCTACGGGCGTTTTCGTTTGGGCTTTGGTTTTCATACCACGCCGCTGTTGTTTCAAGGGCGGCTGTATTTGCAACTCATCCATTCCGGTGGCGCGTGGGTGGTGGCGATTGATACCTTTACCGGCAAGGAAGTTTGGAAAGTGGAACGCAAAAGCGACGGCGTGGCTGAGTGCGAGCATTCGTATGCCTCGCCCTGCGCCGTGGCGGTGGGGAACACGTTTCAGATTGTGACGCACGGCAACGATTACGCCATCGGCCACGACCCCGCCACCGGCAAGGAAATTTGGCGGGTGGGAGACTTGAATCATAAAGACCGTTACAATCGCACCCTGCGTTTTGTGGCCTCACCGGTGGCGCATGGGGATCTGGTGGTGATTCCCACGGCCAAAAACCGCGGCGTGGCGGCCATCAGTGTGGCGAACGCAAAAGGCTACATTGGCACCGGCGGCAAGGGCGAGGTCTGGCGCATTGACCGCGGCACACCGGACGTGCCTTCGCCAGTGATCTACAACAACCTCGTGTATCTCTGCCGCGAAAACGGCACGGTGATCTGTCTTGATGCCAAGACCGGCGAGCAGCTTTATTCCGAGTCGCCCCACCGCCAAACCTACCGCGCCTCGCCGGTGACCGGCGCCGGCAAGATTTACATCACCTCCCGCGACGGCATGGTGACGGTGCTGCAGGCCGGCCGCGAATTCAAGGTGCTGGCCAAAAACAAACTCGCCGGTGGCCTCACCGCCTCCCCGGCCCCCAGCAACGGCCGCATCTACCTCCGCACCCACGAGGCGCTGTACGCGATCGGGGCTAAGTAAAAGGAACCTAAAAGAATTATGAAACAAATCGGACTTATCTGCCTGGCGTTGGCCGGCTTTTCCTTGTCAGCGGCGCAGCCGTTGGCGCAGCAGCAGTTTGACATCCCCAAGCCCACGCCCAAGTGGTTTGGCGAACGCATTGCGCTGCCGCCGAAAGGCTTTGCGCCGGATCTGGGCCTCAAAGGCATCGAGGAAATCCTCTTCGCGCCCGGCATGTTCAAGGCCGATCAGCCGGATTTTTTTACGTATGTTTTCCTCTTCGCGGTGGAAGCCAAGCCGGAGTTGACCACCAAGGTGTTGCAAAAGGAACTTTTCACCTACTACACCGGCCTATCCAAAGCGCGGCTGGATAATCCGAAATTGGATACGAGCGAGTTTGCCGTGACCGTGAAACCGATGAAGCATTTTGAGATCAAACCAAAGGGGGCACACAACGTGAAATCGTTCTCCGCCACCGTGAAATGGATCGAGCCCTTTGCAACACGCAAGATGCAGACGCTGCATTTTGAACTGCAGACTTGGCAGTACGCAAAGTCCCCGCACCAGTACCTGTTTGTGTGCGCCTCGCCGCAAACGCGTGACAAGGCGATCTGGAAAACCCTGCGCGATATCCGCGGCAAGGTGGCCTTGAAGAAGGCAAAATGAAATGACGTGCGGCAGGTGCAACGGTAAATCGATTGCCATTGGGTAGTTTCGCAACTATTCTATCGGCGTGAAATTGATCCGAATTTTGGGTTCGTTGCTATTGGCGTTCACTTTGCCGGCGGCGGAAAAAATCAAGACCACCAAGGGTAACGCCGTAATCACGCCCATCAACCACGCCACCATGGTGGTGGAGTGGGGTGGCAAAACAATCTACGTCGATCCGGTTGGGCAACCCACCTGGTACAAGGCGTTTCCAAAACCGGATCTCGTACTGCTGACTCATGTGCATGGCGACCATTATCGTGAGGCCGTGCTGAAGGCGGTGGTGGGGCCCAAGACGCAGATCGTCGCACCGCTTCCCTTGGCAAAGGCGTTGGGCGAAGGATTACAGGCGAAATCAATTGCGCTGGCTAATGGCGCGGTCACGGACAAGGTGGGGTTCAAGCTTGAGGCGATCGCCAGCTACAACACCACGGTGCAGCGCAAGCGGTTTCATCCAAAGGGCCAGGGCAATGGTTACGTGCTCAACCTCGGCGGTAAGCGTGTTTACATCAGCGGCGATACCGAGGGCACTGTGGAGATGCGCGCGCTCAAGGGCATCGACGTGGCCTTTCTTTGCATGAATCTGCCGTACACGATGGATGTAGCGGCGGCTGCCGAGGCGGTGAAGGCGTTTAAGCCGAAGGTGGTTTATCCGTACCATTCGCGCGGTCAGGATACCGCCAAATTCAAAACCCTTGTGGGCGATGCGGCCGAGGTGCGGTTGCGCAACTGGTATCCTTAAGCAGTATCTTTCAATTCAAATCGCCGGGATTCTTTAATATTGCCCAGAGGCAATTTCCGGGTATCTTCATCGGCGCTGGCAGAATTCTTATCCACGTCGTGGGCGTGGTGTGTTTCTGCGTCGGGACGATCATGGAAATTGCAGGTGCATCTGCCGTGCCTTTTTATGCGCGCACGGATTCTGTCGGTGGGCTCAATAGTGGGCCATTGGCGGTGGATCGTGAGCGATTATCGCGTTCCCAGCGTGTGCCGGTGAACGCCAAGGCCAAGGGGGCGGCTTGGGAGCACTATTACGCCCTGCGGATGAACCGCGAACGTGGGAATGTGCAAACGCGGTCGATGATCGAAAGTGTTCCCACCACGGAAGTGGCTGGCAGTGGGGCACGGGGACTTGCACTGTTTTCATTGATGGGACCTCGCTATAATGCAGGCCGGTTGTTCAATGCTTACGCGTGAGAAGGTTTGCCTTTGGTCGGTTTGGTCGATAATCTCGTGTGAATGATACGCGTCATTCTTTTAACAGTATTTTGTGTCTGGCCCATCTCGGCTGCGCAGTGGAGTGAGTTTCGCGGGCCAAATGGGGAAGGGAAAACGGCGGCGGATCTGCCGCTGGAGTTTGGCGAGGGGAAAGACGTGAAATGGAAGACTCCCATGCCCGGCAAGGCGTGGAGTTCACCTGTGGTGTGGGGCGACCAGATTTGGTTCACGAATGCCGAGAAGGACGGACACAAACTGTGGGCGGTGTGTCTGGACTCGAACACGGGCAAATTAGTTCATAACAAGCTGGTTTTCGAGGTGGCCAAGCCGCAGTTCTGCATCTCAATGAACAGTTATGCTACGCCAACCCCGGTGGTTGAGGAAGGGCGGGTTTACGTGAGTTTTGGTGCGCATGGCAATGCCTGCTTGGACACGAAGACGGCGGAAGTGGTCTGGAAACGACAGGATAACGAACTGCATTGCAACCACCATCGCGCGCCAGCCAGTTCGCCCATCCTACACGCAGGCCTGTTGGTCCTCGTTTTTGACGGATTTGACAAGCAGTTCGTGGTTGGCATTGAAAAGAAGACGGGGAAGACAAAATGGATTCACAAACGAGCGTTTGATTTTAGAACCAACAACGGGGACCGCAAGAAGGCCTACGGAACCCCGTCGGTGTTTATGGTGGAGGGCCGGCCGCAGTTGGTGGCGCCGGCGGCAATTGCTACGGAGGCGCTGGATCCGTTTACCGGCAAATTGTTGTGGACGGCGCGCACGGGGGGGATGAATGCCAGTGGACGGCCGGTGTTTGGGCACGGCTTGGTTTTCATAAATAATGGGATGGGCGGAATGGCGGCGGTCAAGCCGGGGCAAGGGGATCTGGACTTGGTGTGGGACACGCGGAGAAACATCCCGAAAAAATCCTCGGTGATTCTCCATGGCGAACATCTTTTTATGGTGTCGGATAATGGGGTGGCGTCCTGTATGGTGGCGCGCACGGGTGAGTCGCTGTGGTCCGAGCGTCTGGGTGCTGGGGAATTTGCCGCATCCCCCATCCTGTGCAGGGGCCGAATCTATGGGTTCAGCATGAACGGGAACATGGTTGCATTTGCGGCTACACCACAGTTTAAAGTCCTCTCGCGGGGCAAGTTTGACGATGGCTTCATGGCTACGCCCGCGGTTGTGGACAACGCGCTGATTCTAAGGACAAAGTCGGCGGTTTACCGGGTGGAGAAGTGAGAATGAGGGCGACACTCTACAGTGCATTTTTTTGCGGATTGCTGGGTATGGGATGCGCGACGAACCACTCGTCCGTATCGCGGGATGCATGGGATGTTCGAGAAGTCATGACGGCCCGGGACTGGCGGTATCAGGATTTGGACGCCGGGATACGTCGTCTGGGTACTATTCCCTCGGGATCAGCCGAAGGATTATCCAAAGGTGAACTGAACCAGAAAGCCAGTGCGGCAAACCTGATTAATCTTCTGAACAGTGGATACCGTTCGCGCTGGTGGCGGCATGGGGAGCCCGCCTCCATTCGCTTCTGGCGTCAATAGGCTTTTTGCCTAAGCCAGTTTCCATTCGCCTCGGCCGGGCCGATCCAGCAGGGCGTTGGCCTCCTTGTCACCGACAAACTCGTATTTTCTTGCGTCCCATTTCAGGTCACGCCGAAGTTGGTAGCCGTGGTTTGCCAGACTGCAGAGAATACTTGTGTGGGCCCCATAGGACACATCCGCCACGGGGCGCTTGCGGCTGCGAATGCAATCGATCCAGTTCCGCCGATGGCTCCGGCCGATGTCCGGCAGTCGCCAGTCCTTGCCGCCGAGCGGTGAATCAACCGCGCTCTTAGGGTTGGCGGTGATGCCGCGCCGGTCGACATAAAGTGTACCCTCGCTGCCATAGAAAACCACATCGTTATATGGATCCCTGGTGCTTTCGTGAATGATCTCTAAGCCGTCGGCATAGATCATCTTCAAACCGCTGTTGCCATCCTTGGGCGGGATAATTTTAACAGGGCCATCCTCATCGATGTCCATCGCCCACTTAGCGATGTCGTAATGGTGTGCGCCCATGTCGCTGAGGCTGCCGCCGGCGTATTCGCGATAGCGACGCCATTGTGGGAAATGGCCGTGGACGTTGGTGGGACAGAGCACGGAGTTGAAGGCGTGCTCGGGTGCGGGGCCGAGCCACATATCCCAGTCGATGCCGTCGGGTTTCTTCTCGCCGGGCAGATCACAGGGCACGCCCGGGCCACCCACGCCGATCTTGATCTTGCCGACCTTGCCGACGCGTCCGTTGCGGATGCATTCCACCGCTTTGCGGAAATGCCCGCCGAACTCGGTGCGTTGCTGGCTGCCGACCTGATAAACGATATCGTTTTTACGGGCGGCCCTCAGGGTTTCCAGTGCCGCGTGGATCGTCACTGTTAATGGCTTCTCGCAATACACATCCTTCTTCGCCTCCGCCGCCATGATCGAGGGGATGGCGTGCCAGTGGTCGGGGGTGCCAATCACCACGGCATCAACACGCTTGTCAGCAAGAGTTTCCCGGAAATCTTGAGTGGCCTTGCACCCGTGATCTTTGCCGTACCGGCCGGCGACACGCTTGAGTCCGTTATCCAGACGTACCTGGGCGACCTCGGCAAGGCTTACCACTCGGCAGTCCTTTTGGCCGAGAAAGAACCCGAGATGGCCGCCGCTTTGTTTGCCGACACCGACGAAGCCGATGCCGATGGTATTGCTCGGCTTGTTGGCCCAAGCGTGACTGGAAATGATGTTCGGCAACGCAATTGCGGCACCTGTGGTAGTTTTCAGAAACGACCGGCGTGAATTTTTCATAAAGATTTTGTGTTCGGAGAACACTGAAGCAAAGTGTCCATTCTGTAAACCTCTCCGTGTCTTCGTGCCTCTGCGAAATATATTGCCCGCGGAGTCGCAAAGTATGTAGGTCAGGGCACAAAAAAACGGGCGGCTGGTACCGCCCGTTGGATGATTTTATGGGGCTGGGTTAAACGTCGTCGCGATCTTTTCCGCGACGTGGGGGGACGTCGGGGCGGTCACGGTCGCCGCCGGGACGCGGGCGGACGTCGGGGCGATCACGGTCACCACCGGGGCGCGGGCGGAAGTCGGGCCGGTCGCCGCCGCCGGGACGCGGGCGGAAGCCGGGGCGATCACGATCACCACCGGGGCGTGGACGGAAGTCGGGGCGATCACCGCCGTCGGTACGGGGCCTGAAATCGGGGCGGCGGCCGCCGGGACCCGGTTGCGGGTGCAACTCGTTGCGGTCAATTTTTCCGTTCTTGTTGCGGTCGAGTTTGGCGAGTGCCTTGGCGGCGTTCTTGAGTTCGTCAGCGCTCAATTCGCCGTCGTTGTTGGCGTCAATGGCTTGGACGACGGGGTTGGGCGGATGAAAGCCGGGACGTCCGCCAGGGAAGCCACCGCCGGGCCCACCGGGAAATCCACCGCCGCCGGGGCGTCCGCCGGGTCT
>DJHS01000080.1:0-29070 GCA_002433235.1 Verrucomicrobia bacterium UBA6614 | reverse complement strand
CGTCCGCCGGGTCTGCCGCCGGGGTTGTTGTTGCCGTCCGGGCGTCCGCCGGGCCGGCCCTCGGGGCCTCCGTCACCGGGTCGTCCCCCGGGGCGGTTGTTGCCAAGCCGTTCGCGGAAAAATTGCTGGATGGCCTCGCGTGAGGGGCGTTCGTTTTCGTCGAGCCGGCCATTGCCGTTCTTGTCGAATTTTTTCAAAAACGCCTCGCGGATGGCGTTGGGATTGGGGCGTTCGCCCTCGCCGGGGCGGCGATCCTGTGCCTTGGCGTCGAGGTTGAGCGCCATGATTCCGCCTAGGATGGCGGGGATAAGGATGTGCTTTTTCATGTGTGGTTGGTTGTTGCCTTTCGGAACTCTGTGTGTACTCTGCGGGCATTCGCCCGTGCCGTCAATCCTTCTGACGCTGTGGGCGCGAGGATGTTACGGGTTTTTTGCTCGCACGAATTGGGTGTGGGTAACATCATTTCGGCGTGGGCGTCTTCGGAGTGGGATCATGAAAAATATCGGGACATTTTTAGGCGCGTTTCTTGTGGTCGGCTTGGTCGTGACAGCATCGGCTGAGAAAATCGTCTGGTTCGGTACTTGGAAGGGGGGATTGGCGGAAGCGCAACGCACAGGAAAACCGATACTATTGGTTTCTGCCGCACCACAGTGTCACAACGTGCCCGGGGTGTGGTGACCGGGTAAGACAAGCATGGACAGGAGTTTCCTGGCCGACAAAAATGTAATTGCCGCTTCGAAGCAGTACGTATGCATCCGGTTGGCGACTTATGAGGATGCCGTTGAAAATGAGGTGCTCAAGGGTATTTTCGCTCCGGGAGGTATTCTGCAAAACACGGTATTTTCTATATTGAGTCCCGATGGCCGCACCTCATTGATTCGGGCCGGACGTAGTCCTGCGTGGGCCTTTGGCGGGAAGGCTGGACGGGGTATTCATGAACAGCCACCGGAGGCGATTGCCAAGATGGCGCAAACCATGAATGTAATAGCCTTGGCCTATCCGGGCAAGAACAAGCCTAAAGGCCGCGTGCCTCTGCCCTATCTTGCGGATTTCAGATTGGCACTTAATGTGGCTGCTGCAGATCGGTTGCCCTTAATGGCGGTGTTCGGGGATGCATTGCAACGCAGTCAAATCGAACAGCGCTTGGAACCACTGGCTTGGTCGAGCGATTTTTTGGGTCGCGCCCTTTATGTGCCTGTCACAAAGCCGGAAACCTTTAAGGTGACTGGAGGGGTGCAATCCAAGGCGGGAGTGGTGGTGATCCAGCCGGGGGTGTTTGGCTTAAACGGCAAAGTGATCCGTGAAATTGCCCCGGACATTTCGGATGAACAGCTTAAGCAATCCTTGGTCGAGGCACTGGGTCGCCATCAGCCAAGTGAACTATCCTATGAGGAACACCGGCGCCAAGGCGCGGCGGCCGGCAAACGTTGGGAAAGTAAAACACCCAACACGGACGGGCAGGGCCGCCGCAGATTCGGGCCGGGGTTGCGCCGATAAACCATGATTCGATGGATTGGATTTCTTATTTTCGGGTTGGCCTCTGTATCTCATGCAGGCGGGAGTATCCAACTCAAGCCCCATGTTGTTCTCTTTGTATCCGATGACATGGGCTGGAATGAGGTGGGGTATCACGGCAGTACAATTGCCACACCGCACATTGACCAGTTGGCCCGTGAAGGGGTGCAACTGGATCGATTTTATGTTCACCCGGTGTGCAGCCCAACCCGAACGGCATTGATGACCGGTCGGATACCGGCGCGCATGGGGATTTTCAGCGTTATCGGCCGTACGGGCGGGGTGCCCAAAGAAGAACGGTTCTTACCGGAGTTGTTTCGGCAGGCCGGATACCAGACGGCGATGAGCGGAAAATGGCATCTTGGATTTGCCGAGGCAGCCTATCGGCCCAACGCCCGCGGCTTTAATCAGTTCTTCGGTTTCTACGGCGGCGGTATCAACTATTATTCCAGCACCAACACACGCCGGTTGGGTTGGTTCCGCAATGGAAGACCGGTTAATGTGGAAGGGTATTCGACCGACCTGTTGGCTGATGAGGCCATTTCGCGCATTCAGAAGCGGGACAAAAACAAACCGCTCTTACTTTATGTTCCGTTTAATGCGCCGCATCCCCCTGCGGAGGCTCCGGAGGCGTTGGTGCACAAATATCGGCGGCTCGGCTATACGGGCCGTCGACTAGGTCATGCCGGGGCGATCGAGGCCATGGATGCGGCAATTGGCCGGATATTGGTCGTCCTTAAAAAAGAAGGAATGGAGCGGAATACACTGGTGATGTTTTTTTGTGACAACGGTTCCGGGATTAGCCGGCGGTCGCCCCAGTATGAGCCAGGGCAACTCCGGTTGCGGGGGGGCAAAGGAACGCTGCAGGAGGGCGGAATCCGGGTGCCGGCAGTGATACGGTGGCCGGGAGTGCTTCAGCCCAATACGACCAGTCGTCAACTGATGGGCGCGCAGGATTTACTGCCGACACTGGCGGCTGCTGCGGGTTTTGAGCCGGTTGATACGCGGCCGTTGGACGGAGTGAACTGTTGGCCGGCCATCCTCAAACAAAAACGCATGCAACGTCCTCCGCTGATTGTGGGTGGTGAAGGTGGAGGTTTTGCCGTGTTGCAGGGGAATTGGAAATTGATCTGGGATCAGCATGGACTGAACTTATATGATATCGAACAGGATCCCATCGAGGCAAAGGATCTCTCAACGGATCATCCATTGACGGCCGCAGAGTTGGCTGATGTTTTGAGGCCGGTTCGGGAAAAGATAAAACAATAAAATGGCGACTGTGATGCGTGTAATCATCGGAACCGCAGTGTTGGCGGGTATTCTGGCTCAGGAGATTTGGGCTCAACCGAAAGGCCGGGGTGATGCCCAACGTGAGGCAGCCCTGAAAGAATCCTTCAAGGGGATTTTCTACCTTGATGTGCCCCCGGCCAATTTGTTTCCCATTCGCAAGACCGGCGTGAGCACAGAGCCTGTGCGGCAGGCGGCTAAGGCATTTTTGGCCAGCCTAAATGTGGCGGATCGAAAAAAGACCCTGTTTCCCATGGACGATTTGGAATGGCGCAAGTGGGATAACCGCCACCGTTACGTACGGCAGGGCAAAGGGTTTAACACAATGACGGCCGGTCAGCGTGAGTTGGCGTTCAACCTGTTGAAGAACAGCCTCAGCGCCGAAGGGCTGAAACAGACGCGCGACATTATGAAGCTCAACGGCACGCTGGCGGAGTTGACACAGCGCTTTGAGGAGTACGGTGAATGGCTGTACTGGATCACTATCATGGGCGAACCCAGCGTCACCCAGCCGTGGGGTTGGCAACTTGATGGGCATCACGTGGTGATCAATTACTTTGTGCTCGGCGATCAGGTGGTGATGAGCCCGGTGTTTATGGGGTCGGAACCGGTGAAAGCCGCCGCCGGTAAATTCAAAGGCACTGAGGTGTGTCAGGCAGAGCAGGGCAGGGGGTTGGCGTTCATCAATTCGCTCAATGAGAAACAGCGGGCCAAGGCGATAGGGTCCGTCGAAAAGGGGCCGACCAATAATATCGCTGAAGCATTTCGCGATAATCAGGTGCTCGATTACATGGGCCTTCGTTGCAGTGAACTCACACCTGGGCAGAAGGCGCGGCTACTCGATCTAATTGGCGTGTACGTCGGTCATCTGGCCGGGGGGCATGCCAAAGTGAAAATGGCGGATGTAAAAAAACATCTGGGTGCCACTTATTTCGGATGGATGGGAGGGACGGGAAAGGATAGCGTGTTTTATTACCGCATCCAAAGCCCGGTGATTCTCATCGAGTTCGATCATCAGCGCCCGATTGCCTTGGCGCGATCCCGCACGCCCACTCGCCAACATATCCACACGGTGATCCGCACACCGAATGGCAACGATTACGGGAAGGATCTACTGCGGCAACATTATCTGCGGTTTCACCGGAAATAGGCTGCGGTTACTTGCCGTCTATTCTCTTCTCAAGCATGGCCTTGACGGCGGGCAGGGTGAGTGCGCCGGTGGGCAGGGGCCAGTCGAGATTGTCCCCGTTGGGCCGGAAGCCGTTGCCGTCAATGTCGATGAAGATGGGGTTGTTGTAGGCGCAGGGTTTGTTGGCGGACTGGGGGCTGGTGCCGAAGCCGGTCTTGAGGTCATGGTTCTCCCCGTATGCGACGACAATGATGTGGCTGTCTTCGCTGAGGGGGATGCCGAGTTTTTGGTCGAACTTGACGACGCCATCACTGAACAGCTTCTCGTGAGTGGTGCGCGTGAAGTTGAGCGCGGGATGTTGGCGGCCGTTGATCAGAATCTGGATGCGGTCAATGTCGATCCAGTCCGTGCACTGGACGCGGACGTGCAGTTCCACCTCGCCATTGAGCCGGGTGTGGGCACCAGCAGTGGCACCATCCTGAGTGGTGACTTCCAGGTATGGGCCGGTGGTGAGGATCATACGGCCGGCTTTGGCGTTGCGGCTGATCTCGGCCCAGTTGATCTTGGCGGGATCGTCGGTACTGCTCTTGACGTAAGTGCGCCAACCGCCGACTCCATTGCCATAGACGGAGTGGGCGTCACTAACTGCGATGCCCCAGTAGGTGTGGCCGCGGTTGAGGAGTTGGAGCCAGAGGAACTCCCAGTTTTGGCGGAGCTGTTCGCGCCCACCGCGCCGCCGGATGTGGAAGGGGGCATTGTCGAGAATGTGGCCGGGGCTGTAGTTGGCAACCTCGATGCCGTCGATCATGTTCTTGAGTCCGCCAAAGCCCCCATCGGGCCGGCCGTCCAAGTCGCGGTCAATAAACTTCTCGATCAGATTTGGATGGTTGATGTGAATCCAACGGTCAGTCCGGGGGCCGCCCCAGTTGCGGAGCAGAAGCGCGTTCAGGCGTGGATCCGTTGAGTCGTGAACGGGTGCGCCGTTGTCTTGAGTGTACGGCTTGGGGATGAGGGGGAAACTGTTGTAATGGGAGCCCGCGCCGCGGCCGGTAAGTTCCAGTCCCACAACAGTGCTGAGGTGATTAGTGAGGCCGAGCTTCCGGATGTGCGGTGCCCAGTCGTAGATTCGGTTGTGCTCGGTGGCGGGGGCAAATTCGATGTGCTCGGCGGCGAGATTGATGATGCGGTCATCCGTCCCGCATTGGTTATCGCCGCTGGGAGTGGAGTGGTTGTGGAAATCGGTGCTGACCCAGCCGGGCGTCTTGACCAGCCGCTTTAAAGTTGTTGCCAAGTCAGTAGCTTCGCCGGGCTTGACCTCAACTTCCCTTGAATGATGGCTGTGCTCGGGACCGCGGGTGACCGTAACCTTGTACTTGCCGGGAGGCAGGGGGACGAAAAAATCTCCGCGACCCGAGTGCCATTGGTCCACACAGCCATGGGCGCGATTTTGAGGGCCAAGTCTTGGGGTGGCGGTGCCGTCGATGCCCACAAACTGCGCTTTGCACGGGATGCCTGCGCCCTCCGTATCCGTGACCATAAACTTGATGCCGGCCGCGGCGCCGAGATTGGCCTCCAGTTTGTGGAGGTTGGCGTCGTCGGTCAGGGTGATTTTGGCTTGGTGGATTTGCCGTCCGGGCGCGGAGGTGGTTGCTTCATATTCGCCCGGGGGAAGCGAGAGTGTGTATTTGCCCTTAGCATCAGGGTAGGAGGGGATGGATTCCGTGCCGCTCTTGAGTTGGGTGACGGCATCGGCGGCGGGCTGGCCAGGCGTACCTTGAAGGGTGGCATGGAGTGTGCCTGTGCCGGCGACGAGGGAATAACTAAACACCTCGCTAACCGCCTCAGCCGGGGAACGGCCCACGGCAAGATAGCGGGTGAAGGATTTCTTTTCACCGGGCTTGAGCGTGACGGTTTTTGGCGCGGGAACCAGTTTGCTGCCGCGACTACCTTCGCCGTCCAGCCAGCCGATGGCACAGGCACCCTTGTCGGCGGGATCCACGGCGTCGACCCAGCGAATGTTCTTGAACATGCCACCTCGGCCAACAGGTTTCAGGTAATCGTCAATTGTTCCCTTTCGATCCTTGTCTGTTCGATTGTGATAGATGGTGGTGACAAGGACGCCCTGCATCACAGAATCAATCTTGTAAACATGGCGCTTTTCCAGGCCGTTGCCGGTGGCGGCGGAAATGTAAGTCTCGATGGACGCGGTGGCCCCGCCGGTCTCGAGAATGCGGACGTGAGTGACATCGCCCCGTTGGCCGTGCGGGGCAAAGATGGTGAGTTGGTCATTGTGGGTGTTCCGCAGCGTGATGTCATACAGGCAGCCGGGGGTGATGCCGCTAGCACCATAGAATGTGCCCATGTTGGCCCGGCGCAGGGGCAGGTCGCCTGAGATGACAATTTCCACCTGATCATTGCGCAGGACAAAATCTCCAACGATGCCATCGGCCTCCTTGCCGTGTGGAAGCTTGGCCGTGTCGTTGGGCCCGACCTCGAAGGCTTCCTGACCGGCCAATGTGAGGGAAAGGAGAAGTAGTGTAGTGGGAAGTAAAGTCTTCATGGGACGCGCCCACGCTAGCCGAGCGGGCGAGGGCGGGCAAGCCCGTTCACTTCACAAAGAACTGGACTCGGCGTGGCTGGGCAAGACCGTGAGGAGGCGCGTTTTGAAGATCGACTTCAAAAGGGCGCTCCAAATTGTTGCCCGCGAGATCCTCCAGCTCCCAGCCGATCAGCAGGCGGTGTTCGCCGGGTGGCCATGGAGCGTCCGGCACAAAGCGCCATTCGCGCTCGGCGCGCGTGACTTGGGTTTGGCCGGGAATGTTTTCGACGGTGATTTGGTTTTGCAGCAAGGCCCAATCGAGGGGCTCATTCAACTGCAGAATGAGTGGTGTGCGAGTGTTGGCGGGCGGAGGGACGAGCTGCCATTGGGCTGGATCAGGTTGCGTGCGATCTGGCGGGAGGGCACGAAATGTTTTCGTGTGATTTGCGCCCAGAGGTTTGCCTGCTTGGGATTTCCATCGCCCGCTGATGGTGAGAGTATAGGTCTGCCCGGGATTTAAAACAGGGCCAAGGTCGCGGTTCAGGTTGACGCCGGTTTTTTGACGGCCGGGATGAAGCCAAAGGGTGAGGCGTTTTTCGTCGGCCGACCACAATTCAGTCTCGCGAAAGGGCTCGGGCACCGCCTGTCCGGAATCGTCGGACAATTTAAAATGCCGGAAAATGTTGCCCTGTTCCATGGACTCGGAGAAATGCAGATAGAATTTCAAGTGATTGGCGGGAAGAACGTCGGTGCTGGGATGAATCCCAGTGAGGCGCGGGGCTGGCGCATCGACAGACGGAATGCTGAACAGTACCGGAGACTGGCCGGGCACTTGTGCCTGATAGCGTTCTCCAGCAAGAAGAGGAAAAGCGGGGATGAAGGTGACGGTCTTCCGGGATACTTGATGTCGGCCCAACAATGCCGATTGGCCCGGAAACGATACAATCAGCAACTCACCCGGAGGCCTGTCGGGGCGTTCGTCGGGCCATTGGGCGGTGACGCGGTCCGGATCAAAGTCGAATTTCACCTCCGTGACACACCCGGTAAGCAGCACGGCCAGAATGACAGCGGCACGGACGGTGTACATGAGGCAAATTGTGGAGGGTAACTCGGTTTAGGTCAAAGCCGTCTGCATACCTAAAACCTTGAAAAACGCGCCCGAAAAATAGGCTTCTGGGGACAAGTTTTACAAGATTCTGCTTGCTGCCGCAACCGGCGGTGTTACATTTCTGCGTGGCCACAATATCTTGTGGCTTTCAGTAGTTTGCAAGGAGGTTTGTTTGTGTGGCGCGGATCGCGCGAGCGGTTTGCCTGCGTATACATAATGGCATACACGTCATTCCAGAAATTTTGCGAGGCGGCGAAGCTGGTGCCCCAGGATGGGTTTGTTGGCGCGCGGGGGCGCTGGCAGGCGGCGTTGATGAGCGGCGGGACGGAGGAATCGTTTCCCGAGTTTTTGGTTCGGGAATGTGGTCGAACCGAGGAGGTGTTTCTGGACTTGGTCGCCAAGGCTTACGACTGGGATCGGGTGGACTTGTCGGAAGTGCGGCCTGCGAATGAGGCGCTGCGCCGGATTCCCTCCAAGATCGCCGTTCAGCATGCGGTGATGCCGGTGAAGGTGGATGAAGGCGTGTTGCAGGTTGCGGTGGCGAACCCGTTTGAATCGGGCCTGTTGGGCGCGGTTCGGTTCGCGGCGCAGGGACCAGTTCAATTTGTTCTGGCGCCGCGTGAAGAGATTGGTCGGGCGTACGAGAAATTTTATGGGGTGGGCGCGGAGACCATTGATGCTCTGGCACAAAACGAGGTGAACGACGAGGAGGATCTCGAGCTTTTGGTGGGCGACATGAAGGAGATCGCCGGGGATGACCAGGAGGCAAGCATCATCAAGTTCGTCAACCAAGTCATCTGGCAGGCACACAAGAGCCGCGCGACGGATATACATTTTGAACCACAGGAGGATGAACTGGTCATTCGGCACCGCATTGACGGTATCCTGCATGCGATGCCTTTGCCGCCGGCGCTCAAGCAACTGCAGGCCAGCCTCATTTCGCGCATCAAGGTAATGGCGGGCATGAACATCGCGGAGAAACGGCTTCCGCAGGATGGCCGCATCGGCGTGCGCATCAAGGGGGAGGAAATCGACATTCGCGTCTCAACAGTGCCGACGGTTTATGGCGAAAGCGTCTCGCTGCGCCTG
Organism: Verrucomicrobia bacterium UBA6614; assembly: GCA_002433235.1. Taxonomy (GTDB): domain Bacteria; phylum Verrucomicrobiota; class Verrucomicrobiia; order Limisphaerales; family UBA1100; genus UBA6614. Next base: position 20,403 of record DJHS01000080.1, on the reverse strand, counting down.
TTGATGCGTGGCAGTGTCTTGAAGGGGCTGGACACGCTGGGGATGTCGGAACGAATCGAGGGGGATGTGCGCGGGGTGATCACCAAGCCGCACGGTATCATGCTCGTCACGGGGCCGACTGGCTCGGGCAAGTCGACTTCGCTCTACGCGTTTTTAAACACCATCAACTCCACGGACAAACGGATCATGACGGTGGAGGACCCTGTGGAGTACGAGCTGAAGGGCGTGAACCAGGTGTCCGTGAAGAACGACATTGGGCGGTCGTTCGCGAATGTGCTGCGGCATTTCCTGCGGCAGGATCCGGATGTGGTGATGGTGGGTGAGATTCGTGATGGCGAGACAGCGGGCATCGCCATTCAGGCGGCAAACACCGGTCATCTGGTGTTCAGTACACTGCACACCAATGATGCGCCCAGCGCCTACACGCGCCTGATTGACATGGGCGCGGAGCCGTTCTTGGTGGCCGATGCGATCGAGGCGGTAATGGCCCAGCGGCTGGTGCGGACCATTTGCCCGGCATGCAGGACGGAGCATGAGTATCCGCGCGAGGATCTGGTAAAGGTTGGTTTTCCCGTGGAACAACTGGGCGGCGGCAAGGCGGGTATCTGGAAAGGCGACGGCTGTGACGAGTGTGGCGCGCGCGGGTATCGCGGTCGGACGGGCATTTACGAGCTGATGATCAGCACGGAGTCGGTGGATCAATTGGTGATTGACCGGGCTTCGGCCTCGGTGATTGGCCGGCAGGCGCGTGTGGAGGGCATGCACACCCTGCGCGAGGATGGCTGGGGGAAGGTCTTGCAGGGACAGACGACCGTTGAGGAGGTGTTACGCGTGACGCAGTTGGCGGAACTGGTGGAGGAAGCGGCGGCATGACGGCACCCGGAAACCAACCGCCGGAAGAGTTGCCGACCACGCCGCCCGCGAGACAAGAGGAGACGCAATCTCCTGTGGACTTGGTGCCGGCGGTCAAGCCGCGCCCAACCCAGAAAAAGCGCCGGGCCACCCGTTTGAACACCTGCAATGTCATCGACTGCACGCGAGACCACCAGCAGTTTTGGCGGTTCACGCCGGGCGGGCGAGGAATGAAGCTGATTGAGGTGCGGGATGATCCGGACTTGATGGCCGAGGTACCCGCACAGTTCACCCGGCGCGACACCAGCCAAATGTGGGACCCGCATTGCCAGAACGACGCGTGGCTGCCGATGGAAAAGGTGTTCTTCCGTGTGTTGCGACTGCCGGCCTGTGAGCCGGAAGAACTGCCGGACATGGTGGAGCTACAGTTGGAAAAGATATCGCCGCTGCCGGTGGCGCAAGTGGTTTGGACCTTTGAGGTGGTATCTCCGCCGCCGGGTACGGCGCAGGGGCAGCAGGTGGTGGTAGTCATCCTTGCCGAGCGTTCGATGGTGGAGGATCGGGTGGGCCATCTGGAAAGCATTGGGTATCGACCGGACAGGCTGGAGGTGCCTGTGCTGCACCAAGTCTTGGCGGCCCCGGTGGAAGTGGATGACGTGAATGGCGCGTGGATTTATCCGCGGCTGCTGGATGGTCGGCCGGTTTGCTTGGTGGCGTGGTGGTCGGGAGGGGAACTGCGCAACATCAACGTGGCTCATTTGTCTTCCAAGGATCATCTCAACGAGTTGACCGAGCACCTGACCTCCAGCGCTTGGGCGGCGGAACTGGAGGGCTGGGCACCAGCCATGTGGAACTGGAATCTGGTGGCCGACCGTGAACTGGCCGAGGAATGGCTGCCGCTCTTGAATGAGTGGGCGGGGCGCGGCGTGACACAGCATGATCCGCCGGAGACGGTAGCCTTGGCTGCGGCCTGTGCGCATCGGGCGTCGCGTCCCTTGGGTGAAGCCAACTTGTTGCCGCCGGAATTCCGAGACCGCTATCACCGGGATGACGTTGACCGTGTCTGGCTGAACGTGGCCGGCTGGGTGGTGGCGGCTTATGCGCTGTTTGTCGGGCTGTATTTTTTTGCACTGGGCGGCCTGCGTGATGAGCAGAGCGACTCGGCTCGCGACCGGCGCAAGCTCCAGCGCGAGCACAAGGGGATGGCGCTGGAGGAGGAACGGTACTTGAAGAAGCTCGAGTACGACGAGCTGCGCAAGAAGGCGCTGGAATGCATGGAGGCTATTGGCAACAACAAGCCGCTGGAGATGCAGTTGATCACCCTGACTTTCAATGACCGCAAGGATTCGCGGCAAAACCTGACGCTGACGGGCAGTGTGCCAACGGATCTGGATCAACTGGTGGGCACCTTCAAGGATGGCATGCTCGAATCGCGCGTCGCGAATTTGGACAAGGAGATGACGCGGCTGTTTTCCGAGGTGCAGGAGGGCAGCATCGTGGAGGTGCCCATTGCCGGCGATCCGATGAAGCGCTGGACGCTCAATTGCGAGTTGGCGATGAACCGGCAGAAACGGAAGAAGGACGACTGATGATTGACCTGTTTGACAGGCTCAACGTGCGGCCGGAGGAACGCCGGGTGGCGATCTACGTCTTTTTCATCTTCTTCATTGCGATCAACGGCTTGTGGGGCTGGCGGTTTTACACCGGTGCCACCGAGTGGTCCGAACTCAAGACGGATATTCAGGACGACTCCGGCAGGGCCGCGGAACTGCGCGCGGCGTTGGCTGACTTGAAACAGAAGGAGGCGGCTTGGGAGGAATACACGCGCATGATGGGTGCTGACGACGGCGGCAAGCGCGCCTGGACGGACCTGAACCGGCGTGTGCAGCAGTTGGCCCGGGAAAACAAGCTGCGCTATGGCCGCATTACCCCCAGCAAATCCGAGGATCAGGAATTCGAATCCTTCGAGAAGCACACGGTGAATCTGGACTTCACTGGCACGGATCATGACCTAGCAAATTTCCTCATTGCCATTGCGGCTGAGCCGCAGATGGTACGCGTCAGCAGCCTGACCATTCGCCGTCCCAACAACGATCCCAAGCAGCTCACCGGCAGCATGAGTATCGTGGCCAGTTTCCCCAAGGAGGAGGAAAAACAGAACAATCCCGTGGTGGAGGATAAAAAATCATGAAACTGATGAAGACCCTTGTGGGCGTCCTGTTGGGCGCCGGCATTATGACTGCCGCGCCGGCACCTCCCGGTGCGCCTGTGGAAAATGACGTCTCGGCCAGCATGCGTTTTGAGAAGACACAACTGGATCTGGTACTCGATGTCTTTGGCGAGCTGACCGGCCGGTCACTCATTCGCCCGTCCAACCTGCCGCAGATCGTTGTCGACTTTAAGCCGCAGGGCCCCATGTCCGAGCGCGACGCCGTCGAAGCCATCAAGGCCATCCTGGCCATCAACGAGCTGGGCATCGTTCCCTTGGGTGACAAGTTTGCGCAGATCCTGCCTGCCAACCAGTTGGAGAAGGACTCACCGCCTTTCCTGCCCGCGGCCACCTCGGCCGACTTGCAGGAGGACAAGACCTATGTGAGCCACATTGTGCACCTCAAGCATACCAAGCCCAGCGAGGTGGCCGAGGCACTCAAGACCTTCTCGCGGCTCGGGCAAAACTCCATTATTGCGCTGGACGACTCGCGCACCCTGTTGCTGCGTGACTACGCCGTGAACATCAAGCGCATGCTCCAGATCGTGGAGCAAATCGATGTCGAGGCGCCGTCCGATGAGGAGTTCGAGATTATTGACATCAAGTACGCCTTGGCGGCCGATGTCGCTTCGGTCATCAGCAACCTGACCGACAATCCCACTTCCTTCACCAGCAGCACCCAGCGGCAACTGTCCGGAGCCGGCTCTGGGGGATCACGCTTGGGAGGAGGAGCCAGTAATTCGTTACGGCCCCAGACCACCGGGGGCAGTCGGCCGGGCACCACCGGACGAACAGTGGCGCGTCCCGCCACCTCCAGCACCTCTTCCGCCTCTTCGGGAGTCGGGAAACCCATCCTCGGCAACACACGCATCATGGCCTATGAGCCCAAGAACGCCGTACTCGTCATTACTGAAAACAAGGCGAAAATGGCGCTCGTGCGCAAGTTCATCGACGAGCTGGACCAACTTCAGCCCATGGTACTCATCGAAGCCATCATCATGGACATTGCCTTGGATGACAACCTGTCCTTTGGTATGTCACTTTCGCAAGACAAGGAAGAAATTACGGGGAGTTTCGGGCAGGCCTTGGGTTCCATGCATGGTGGAGGAGTCTTTAAGAGCAAGTTGCGGGGATCCGGGGCAACCACGGACATGGGGATCATCGAAAACCTATCATCGGGCCTAAACTACTGGGGCTTCATTGGCAATAAATGGGAGGTTGCAGTCAATGCAATCAAGACGGATACGCGCGTGAACATTCTTTCCACACCGCGTATCCAGACCACACACGCCAAGGAAGCCGAGTTGTTCATTGGTGAGACACACCCGTACATCGCCTCCAGTACGGTTGATCCCACGGGTGGTTCACGCTCAAACTATCAACAGAAACAGATTGGCATCAACCTTCGCGTACTGCCGTTCATCAATCCAGATGGCCTCGTGGTGATGGACATCCAGCAAACCATCGGAGACATCATTTCCAACAAGGAAATTGACGGCAATCAGGTGCCAATTACCACCGACCGCACCGCCAACGCCAACCTCTATGTGCGTGACGGAGATGCTGTCGTGCTTGGGGGATTTATTAAAAACAAGAAAACTGAGTCCAAAAGTGGTATTCCATACTTGAAGGATGTACCAGTTATTGGTCCCTTGTTCCGGGATAATACCGATAAGAATGAGCGGCAGGAACTGGTGGTGCTTATGCGGCCCACGGTGTTGGAGACGCCAGAGGCGGTCAGCGCCGGCACGCAGTCGATGTACAATGAGATGCCCCTCATCGGTCGAGCCAAACTGGAGGCACGCTCACAGGAGATCAAGTATCGCAAGATGTACGAGGAGGAAAAGCGGAAGGCCGAAAAGGGGCAGATCGACAGCTTGCGGCCGCCCACGAACCTGAACCCCAGCTTGTTCAAGGGGCTCGACGAACTGGAGCGCAATCAGGGCAACTAGCCTAGCGGCGGCCGTCGTACCACATTCTGCAGGCCTCGCGTCGTTTTAGATTGCGGCCGAGGCTAAGGGCTGTGCGCAGCGGGATGGACACGCATTCCCACGGCGAATACAGTTCCGCCTTTCTGGGTGAAGTCTCCATCGGCGTTCGTAGGATGCGCATTTTGCGATTGTGCGCGCGGCCCCATTGCTTGAGGCGATGGCTCAGGAAAATCTCCTCACCCGCGTAGCGGTCAGTCGCGAAGCCGCCGACAGCTTCAAATGCCTCCCGGATGCAGAACAGGAAAGACCCCGCGGCCCAACCATTCAGCCGGCCTACCACATTCCAGCCCGCGGCGGCGCTGCGTGCCCACCACGGGCCGCCCATGAATTGAATCGGACACCCGCCACCTAGGCACGTAGGGTTCGCTATTGCTGTCGCGGCCTCCTCAAACAATCTCCGCGTGGGGCGTGAGTCCGCGTCCACAAAAACCAGCCAATCCCCGTGCGATGCGGCCGCCCCGGCATTGCGTGCGCGGGCGATCATGTTTTCCGCTTCAAATACAACGCTTGCTCCCGCGGCCCGGGCCAGTTCCGCGGTTTGATCTGTCGAGTTGTTGTCACAGACCACCAGCTCACTGGACGCAAAGGCCGCCCGTGCGTTGTTGATGCAGTCCAATGATTCCGCGATTAACTTTTCCTCATTAAAAGCGGGCACAATCACCGAGACCTTCACAGCCGGAACATCGCCCCAGCCCAAACGCTTGTCCACGTCTTTTCCTGGTTAAACTTGTCCACATGCCACGCTTGGTTTGAATGAAAACACGACAATTTGCCTTGGTCGTGTTAGATTCACGTCGGCAGCGGAATCGCGGCATGGATAGACCAATCGCCTCCTTTCTTCCCGACGACAAGCCGCGCCGCCTGCCTTGGTGGCGGCGGTGGCGGCGGCCCTTGGCGTGGGGCGCGGGCGCGTTGATCTTGGCGGTGGTGGGGGGGTGGCTGTTTTTTAACAGTGGATTTTTCTTTCGTGGGATCGTAATTCCCGCGCTGGAAAAAAAACTGCGCGCCCAAATTACTGTTGGCCATGTGGACTGGTCGCTTTTTGAGGGAGTCCATCTTCGCGATATTTCTGTGAAAACCACGGGCGAGTCGCCTGTTTTCCAGGCTGCCACGCTGGATCTGCGAGGCGCCGCGTGGGAGCTTTCGGAGGGGCCGCTCATTGAGCAGCTCCGGCTGGAGGATCCTATTCTGGACATTGTGGTGGCGGCGGATGGTTCCAGCAATCTGGATTCCATCCTTGCTGCCATTCGATCCAGCGAGGAGAAATCGCAGCCTGACATTTCGGCCTTTTCCGTGGTCAACGGCGTGGTACGTCACAAAACACCGTCGGCCACCCGCGAACTTGCGGGCCTTGAAGTGACCCTTGACCGGTGGGTGACGGGGGAGTCGGCGAAATTAAAATTAGCCGGAGCGGCAAGTTATGAACAGGGAACGGATCGTGTTGCCGGGCAGCTTGGCTTGGCCGCGACTATACGGCCCGGGGCTGGTAGTATTCTCAAGCAGTGTGGGGGACATGCCCGGTTGGATATCAAGACCGCTATTGGTGCCATGGCCAAGTGGCGCGGTGCCGGGGTTGATCTGGACGTTGATTGGACGGACACGGCCCTGAAACGGCTTGAGCTAAAATCTCAGGATGCCCGCTTGTTGGCGCGCGGTGCCCGTGACAAGGCCACGGGCGGATGGGTGATCGAGGCGGATACCCAGGGGGTAATCCATCACCTCTTGGTTTCAATGGGAGTGCAAGTTCCTGCTGAAATTGATACACAACGGATGACTGGGCACCTGATTGTGAGTTTGGATGGAAGTTCATTAAACACCCACGGCAGCTTTGAAACCGTTGCCACATGGGGACAGCCCGTGAACTTGAGCGCAGCCATTGAATCGCACGCGGACTTGGGGAAGGCGGAGGGGAGTCTGAGCATGGCCTCTATCAAGGGTTTCAATGGGGAAGGCAACTTGGTCACTGTCCGACTGCTTGAGCCATTGAGTTTGGATTGGTCGGACGGGAAGTTGGTCCGTGGAAATGTAGTGTTCGAGTTGCGCGCTGACGATCTGGAATTGGTCCGGTGGAAAAAACTTTTGGGGCACGAACTGGAAGGGGGCAAGGGCGATATTGTGCTTGAGGCTGTAATTGGCTCAACGGCGATGGATTTGGATTTGCGATCCAGTGCACGGCGTTTGGTCGGCCGGGCGGGGCGGCATTTGTTTCGCGATGAGGATATTGAGTTTTCCATCAAGGGCCGCGGCGAGGATGGTCGGTGGTCGTTGCACAACGGCGTGATCAGGCACGTGACGCGGCCGGAAGAAGGTCGCCAAGCGACGACTTTGTTGGAGGAAATGTCAGTCAAATGGCACCCTCGTGCCGGGCAAATTTCGGAGGGGGCATTGACGTCCTCGCTCCAATATGCGGACGGGGCAGACAAATTCTCCGGGCATTTTTCGCTGGGTGGAAACTTTAAATCCAACCCGGCGGGGTTGTTGGCGGAAGCAGATGCGAATGCCACGTTTGAGATTGATTCCGCCGAGGGATTTTTTGCGGATGCCCGGAGGCTTGAGGCGAAGGTGCGGATGGATCTTGCGCCGGGCCACCTGCGTGAGCTGCTTGTGGATTTCAGCCGCGATGAGAAGGCTTTCGGGCGTGTTTCGGTTGAGGGGGAGAGGTCACGTGACGGAGCCGGATGGAAGCTGGATTGCGGAATTTTCGGAGTGGACCGGCAGGTGTTGAATTTCATTGGGGCAAGGCGGGGTATGGATTTTCAGGGCACGGTTTTGAACGCAACGAACCGTGTTTTTTATACCCCGCGCGATGGCCGGGTGAAAGTGAGTGGCCGGGCGATGGCGGGGGATTTCAGCCTGTTGCGTTCGGCCGTGACGACGCCGGTGGTGGATGCTGCGGTTGACTTTGACTTGCAATTGGATTTGCCGGGCCAGCAATTGGAATTGGCGCGACTGGAGCTTTCCGGGACACAGAATGAGCAGAAGGTTTTGTCCGGTCGTCTTTTGGAACCACTGCGTCTGGCTTGGGGAGCGGCCTTGGCAGCGGAAGGGGGTTCACGCATGGAATTGAAGCTTGATGGTGCAGATCTTGCCCGCTGGAAAACTGTCTTGGGCAACCGTGTGGAAAGAGGCCATGTGGATGCGACACTGAACCTTACGGCTCGGCAGGGCGTGCAGGATTTAAGTTTCGACTGGCGCGCGGCAGTGCGCGGGTTGACCACGTCCCGCGTTCGCGACATGGAGGCTTCGCTGGCGGGTCAGGGCAGTCTGAAGAATCTCCGTGAATTGACATTGAAAGAGGGGGAGATGCGGTGGCGTGAACCCGACGGGCGCCAATTCACACTCACGGGAGGTGGGCAGGCGGAGCTGACGACAAAGGGAGCAGTGGCCAAGGGCACGTTGAGCGGGACGATGCAGGGTGAAGGGGAACCAGTTACGACTGGGTACGGATTGGGTTATGCCTATGATGCAGGTAAAAAGGCGCACCTCCTGAATGTGAATGTTAAAAACGTGCCGGCATCGGTGTTGCGACGAATGACTTTGAATCCCCGCATTCTGGATGGGGCAGCGTCACTGAAAGGCGAGGTTTACTTGGGCACCAACGGGGTGCGTGGACTCAACCTAAAAGCGATCTTGAGCGGGTTGAAAATGATGGACCCGGAATGGCCTCCGGCAGGGGCGGATCTGGAGCTTGTGTTTGACGGTTTTATAAATGATGCGTTGAATGGGGCTCTGGAGGTAAAGGCGAATGGGTCGAGCGTCAAACTGGTTTCTTCCGGCAAATTGTGGGGGGCATTGGAAGCATCGGGCGGGGTTGTGCTGGAGCCGAAAACGGGTCGGGTTGAGGGTAAGCTGGAGGTTTTTAAAGTCAGGGGTCTGTCTCCTGAATTGGTCAGGTTGGCAACCGGGCATCCTTGGCGTGAGGGCATGGCGGAGTATGAGGGCGTGGTGGAATTCTTGGAGGACGGGGCCGTGGCTCTGGATGGGGTCGGAGCGGTCAAGGGTATGCAACTGGCTCCGAATGTGCCGGTGGATTTGGCACTGAAAGGTCCGGTGGTTTTGTCATCGGCGGAGAAGGGTCCATGGCTGCCCAGATCGGGGGATTTGAATGCAACGGTGTTCAAGGCTGGCCGGCCTGCGGGGCGAATCGACTTGACGGCCATGGAGCGGGGACGCTACGCGGCGGAAGCGAGGGGGCTGGACGTCTCAGTCTTACGTGTTGCGGAACCGGTTTGGCGTCAGGCATGGGGCATTGTCAGCGGGGAAGGAGACGCGGATGTGACACTGGCTTGGGCGCCGGAAAGCGGATTGCGCTTAAAGGGCGTGGCGGACGTGCGGGACTGGGTGGTGCGTGATCGTGATGACGGCGAATTATCCACCGCCCAATCCGCAAGCGCGGTTTTTGACATGGGGCATCATGCCGGCAGGTTGATGCTTCACGAATGCGTGGTGGATTTGGGTAAAAGCCTACTGTCGGACAACCGCGTGACTGTGAAAGGTACGTACGACTTTACACAGGCTGGCCGAATTTCGGGCAACGTGGAGATTCACTCGCCGGCTGTGGAGTTGCTGCGCGTGCTGCGCATTCTTGATGCCGATCCCGATGGCGCCAAATCCAGCGGAAGGGACATTGTGGTGGACCTGAAGCTTTCGGCCGATCGCCTGCATTGGAACGGGTTGACGGCAACGAATTTCATCGCCGCCACGTCGGTGACGAACAAGGTGACGGAATTCAAGTCCATGCAAATGTACTTGGAAGGCGGTCCGCTGGGTGCCTATTACCGCATGGATCGCACGAGGCCGGCATGGGCGCATGAGGTGGCCATTGCCGGGAGGCAGGTGGCTCTGGCTCCGTTGCTGGATTTGTTCGTGAAGGACGAACACAAGCCGTGGGTGGCGGCGCAAAAATGGGGCAAGCTGGATGCGGATGTTCGGCTGCGTTGGGCCCAGGCACCCGGTCAGGGCTGGGATTGGCGCTCAATGGCGGCCGAGGGCTTGAAGGGCGTGGGCACAGATGCGGTGCTGCGGATTTCCGGTGCTTCCATCGCGGTTCCAGAGGCCGGCCAGCCGGGGGGAGGAGGGCTGGTGCCGGGTGTCTTGAAGATGGTGGTGGGAACACTGTCCACAGCGGTGAAGGCACCCAAGCTGCGGCAGGCCAAGGTGGAATCCGCACGGCTGGTGGGGCGGGTGGAGGAAGGGCAAATGCGCGCGCAAATCCACATGCGAACGCCATTTTACGAGGCGGCCACAGGTGGGGTGCTGGCGTTGCCTCAACACCTGCCTGATGTCGTGTTGAATCGCCTACCCGTGGCGTTGACCTTGGTGCCGGAGATGGCTCGCGAGTTCCGGCTGGGTGGTCGTCTTTTAAACAACGGGCGAGACATGCGCCTGCCGGTGTTCCTCCGTCTCAAGGGGCAACTGGAAGAGATGGAGGCGGAAACGGACCCGGTGGTCTTGGGCACCATCTTTACCGCGGGCTTGAGCGGTCAGGCGATCAACGTGCCCATCGGCGTGCTGGAGGCGGCTTCGGGTGTCATCGATAAACTGCCTGTGCCATTGAATCCATTGAACATATTTTTTCCGCGCAAAAATTAGCGCCGCTTGATTCGGCCGGTCCACCTGCTACAGTCCCGGCGCATGCAGGCGGTGCTTGAATATCTTTCGGCAAACGAGGATCGGTTCGTGGATGAGTTGTGCACGTATCTGCGCTTCCCCAGCGTCTCCGCCCAGTCCACCCATGATGATGACCTGCGCGCCTGCGCCGATTGGCTGGTGGATCATTGCCGTTCGATGGGGCTGAAGGCACGCCGGCATGCCACCAGTGGCCACCCGGTGGTGACCGCGAGCACGCCGCGCCGGAAGGGACGCCCACATTTTCTGGTGTACGGCCATTATGATGTCCAGCCGCCCGATCCGTTGGACCAATGGAAGACACCCCCTTTTGAGCCGAACTTGCGCAACGGCGCGGTATATGCGCGGGGTGCAACCGACAACAAGGGGCAGCATTTCGCGCATCTCAAGGCCGTGGAGGCGTATTTACTAACCGGCACGGAATTGCCCTGCAACCTGACCTTTGTGGTGGAAGGGGAGGAGGAAGTGGGCAGCGAGGCATTGGTTGAGTTTTTGAGGAAACAACGCCGGGCCTTGGCGTGTGATGCGGTGGTGATCTCTGACACCGGCATGCCGTCGAAAAAACATCCCGCGTTGACCTACGCGTTGCGCGGCGTGGCGGCGTTGGAGGTGCGTGTGTGCGGGCCACGGGCAGATTTGCACTCGGGCATTTATGGTGGCTCGGTGGACAACCCGGCGCTTGTACTGGCGCAGATGCTCGCGAAATTGAGGGATGCGCGGGGCCGCATTGCGGTGCCCGGGTTTTATGATGGCGTGGAAAAGTTGTCGGCCCATGAACGGCGGCAGTTCAAGCGCTTGCCCTTCAATGAGAAGTCGTACCGGCGGCTGCTGGGTGTGCCGGCGCTGTTTGGAGAGAGGGGCTATACGGCCATTGAACAGCGCAGTGCGCGGCCCACGCTTGAAATCAACGGGTTGACTAGTGGCTACCAAGGGGAGGGGAGTAAGACCATCGTGCCTGCCGAGGCCAGTGCCAAGATCACCTGCCGGCTTGTGCCGGGGCAATCGTCGCGCAAGATCGTTCGGCTGTTGAAAGCGCATCTGAGAAAACTTTGCCCGCCTACGGTGCGCTTGGAACTGGAGGAGGGGCACGGAGCGGATCCTTACCTCGTGTCTCCCACGGGTACTCAGGCGCAGGCGGCCTTGGCGTCTCTGAAGGAGGCGTTTGGACACGAGCCGGTGATCCTTCGCGAAGGGGGATCCATTCCCATTGTGACGGAGTTTAAAAAAATTCTCGGGGCAGATTCCCTGTTGCTGGGGCTTGCCCTACCGGATGACAATCTGCATTCGCCGAACGAAAAATTTGACCTCGATTGCCTGCGTGGCGGGGCGCGAATGAGCGCACACCTGTGGCCCCGGCTGGCCGAGGCCTGTTGAAATGTCAGGTAAAAATCAACAAGAAAAAGGAGTGCCATCGGAACTTCCCGACGGTCTGCGCAGGTATCTTTACACCACGGCGGCTGTGACAGGCGGATGTATTCTGATTGTGGAAATTCTCGGGGCGAAAATGTTGTCGCCCTTTTTCGGCACATCCCACTTTGTATGGACGGCGCAAATTGCGGTGACCCTGTTGGCCTTGGCGGGCGGCTATTACCTTGGGGGTTGGTGGGTGGACCGCTCACCGCGTTTGGGTAACCTCTATTTGGCCATCATTGGTGCGGCAGTTTACCTCGTGGCGACCGTGCCGCTGGTGCGTGGGGTGAGTTTTGCGTGCTTGAAATTGAACTTGGCTCTGGGCTCGTTGCTGGCTTCGTCATTTCTCTTTCTTATTCCACTTGCGTTACTGGCCATGACGGGGCCGTTTCTGGTTCGTATTCTAACGACCTCCGTCAAAACGGTGGGAGGCAATGTTGGTCGGCTGACGGCCATCAGCACGTTGGGTAGTGTGACGGGTACGGTGCTGATTGGATACGTGCTCATTCCACGCCTGTCCAACCCGGTGACCATGCTGCTGACGGCGGGCTTGTTGGTGGGAGTGTCGCTGATCTATTTTGTGGTGTGGGGGCGCGGCCGCATGCCGTCCTCGGCGATTACGGTGTCCCTGTTGTTTCTTGTAGTGTTTGGGTTTGCGGGCGTGCGGCCGGAGTGGAGTGACCGGTTGCGCTTTGGAGGCAAGGATTGGATGGTGCGCGCCAAGGGCAACTCCAACTTTGGCCGAATGGTGGTGATTGACCTGTACGAGAATGGGAGACTCCATCGAAACTACCTCAATGATAATCTGGTGCAGAACACGTACGACCCTGTTCGTGGCCGCAGTTTGTCTCTCTTTACTGAGCTCCTGCACGGGCTGCCGATGGCGTACCACAATAAGATGGAGACGGCGCTCTGTATTGGAATGGGCACGGGGTTGGTGCCAATGATGCTGCAGAAGGATGGGGTGGAAGTGGACGTCGTGGAAATAAATCCTGGGGTGGTGCCGTTGGCGGAGGAATGGTTTGACTTTGAACCAAAACGCTTGCGCCTGCTGGAAATCGGGGATGGACGGCACTTTTTAAACAAATCGAGACAATCGTATGATGCGGTTGTGCTGGATGCTTTTCTGGGGGACTCCTCGCCCTCGCACCTGATGACGGTGGAGGCGTTTGAAGCCGTGCGGAGTCGTATGGCCAAGGGGGGCGTGCTGGCCATGAATACCTTCGGCCGCGGATTGAAGGGATACGGTGAGATTGAGGATGAGCGGTTAGTGTTTGATCGTGAAGAGGATTACTACACCGTTTCAATTTATCGGACGCTCAAGGAGGTGTTTCCGCATGTGGTGGTTCATGGGGCTGGGAATGGAAACGTGTTTTTCGTTGCCTCAATGGAGCCCCTGAAGGCAAGGCGGGAGCCTGAGTTTGAATACGCGCACCCAGATCTGGCGATGGACTTGAAGGATGAATTTGTCCGGAGTCGAGTGGATTGGCGGTTTCAGGTGTGGCCGGCATGGCAGCGCAAGTGGCGTGTGGAGACGAAAGATGCCGCCGGCCAAGAGCTGGGCATGGTGATGCGGGATGATTTCAACCCGATCGATTTCCATGATGCGGGGCATCGGGAATCCACGCGCAGGGGATTGGTGGCGGGCATGCAATGAACTTCTTCCGGAAGCGGAGCCTGCTTCACGAGGGGCGGCAGTGGGCGGTGCTGGATCGCGTTCGCTCCCCGCATGGCATTCTCATGGTCATTCAGCGCGAGGAAAGATCCATCCAGCGTCGCCGGCTTCTTAATGATGAATTGATACAAAACACGTATGATCCTCGGTTACGCAAGAGCTTGTCCACGTTTACCGGTGCGCTGGTGGGGCTGGCTCGTGCGTATACGGCACGTGTACAAGCGGCGCTTTGCCTAGGGGTTGGAGCCGGGATGGTTCCGAGGCAGTTGGCGGCGGACGGGGCAGCGGTGGACGCGGTGGAGATCAACCCACACATCACAAGGGTGGCGGAGGAATGGTTTGATTTCGATCCCGCAGCGGTGAGTCTTGTCCATGCCGAGGGGAGGGCGTTTGCGGAGGAGTCACTTGCGCAGTATGACTTGATCGTGCTGGATGTTTTTCTGGGCGGGGCGGCTCCGCTGCATTTCTTTACGCGCGAGGCAGCGGAGATTTTTCATGGGCGCTTGCGGCCGGAGGGCGTTTTGGTGGTCAACACGTTTGGCGAATTTGACCCGCGGCAGCGCGAAATGTCAGCCGGTTTTCACAAGACCTTGCGGACGGTTTTTGGGGGTTTGTCAGTGGGGGCGCATGCCTCGGGGCAGGGGAATGTGTTTCATGTGGCGGTGAGAGGCAGGGATTTGGAGCTACTGCGTTCGCCGGATTTTTCGGGGGAGCATCCGGCCATCCAGTTTGAATTGCAGATGATGTGGGAGGGAAGGCGGGAATTTGACTCGGCCAAGGGAGAGGTTCTTTCGGACGCAATGCTGGGCGGATAGGTTTATCTGGTTGAATGGGTGTGTTGTGGACGTGTAACGTCCCGTGTGCCGATTTCCGACACCCCAGCACCCAGCCAGCCGGAGATTCCGCAGCGCGATCTTTGGCTTTTCGGGGTCACGATTTTCTTGGGGGCGTTCCTTCTGTTTCAGGTTCAGCCGGTGATTGGCAAGTACATCCTGCCGTGGTTTGGTGGCACGCCGGGTGTTTGGACCACCTGTCTTCTTTTTTTCCAATGTCTGCTTTTGGGGGGCTATGCCTATGCGCACTGGCTTTCGTGTCTGGCGCCGTCACGGCAGGCTACCATTCACCTGACGTTGCTCGGGATGGCGGGGGGCATCCTGGGAGTGGTGCTACTGTTGATGCTCGCCGGTTACCGGCCGATTGAGTTGTTGAAGCCGGATCCCGCCACGGCGGCTGGCAGTCCCGTGATGGGCATCCTGCTGCTGTTGGTGGTGGGCATTGGGTTGCCTTATCTGGTCCTGTCGTCTACGGGGCCACTGGTTCAGGCTTGGTTTGCACGCCGTTATGAGGGGCGGTCGCCTTATCGTCTTTATGCGTTGTCCAACGTGGGGTCGTTGTTGGCGCTGGTCAGTTATCCGTTTCTGGTGGAGCCGTACACTTCGCGGGGTTTGCAGGTGGGGGCTTGGGCAGCGGGGATGGTGGCATTTGCCTTGGTTTGCGGCATGGTGGCCCGAACCTTGCGGACATTGCCGGAGGAAACACGGGAGGAAGAGAAACAATCGTCCTCCGAACCACTGGACTTGAGACGGCAGTTGCTTTGGCTGTTGTTGCCGGCCTGCGGCACGGCGCAGTTGATGGCCACCACGAACAAGGTCAGTCAGGACGTGGCAGTGACGCCGTTCCTGTGGGTGCTGCCACTGACGCTGTACTTGTTGTCGTTCATCATTGCGTTTGATAATCCCCGATGGTATTCGCGATTGGTTTATACACCTCTACTTGTGGGTTGCTGGGTGGCCACGCTGTGGGGATTGAAAAAGGGGGTGGACGCGGACCTGTTGGCACAAGTGGGCATTTTCAATGCGACGCTCTTTGTGGGCTGCATGGTTTGCCATGGGGAATTGTATCAGTTGCGGCCGGAACCAGCGCGGTTGACACGGTACTTCCTGACCATTGCCGCGGGCGGGGCACTGGGCGGATTGTTTGTGGCCCTTGGCGCGCCGTCGTTTTTCGATGGCTATTGGGAGTATCATCTTTCTCTCTGGGGTTGCGGCGCGTTGCTGGCGGGGGTTTGTTTCGTGGACAAGACCCGGGTTTCCTTCAATGCGTGGTGGGTTCGGCTGGTGCTGGTGGGTTGCTGGTTGGCAGCCTGCTGGGCGGCATACCGGAAAGCGGGTGTGTTTGTGCCTCACGTTTACCTGTTGTGTTTGCGGTTGTTGTTGTTGGGTTGTCTGGTGGCTTATGTGTTGAAGATGGCTTGGAAAACTCCACCCCAGTGGCCGCGCTGGCGGCTAGTTGGATTTGGTGCGCTGGGAGCGGTTTGCAGCTTGGCGGATGGAGTGCTGTCGCTGGAGCTTTCGGGATACCGCGGATTGCTGACCAGTCCGGTTGTGTTGGCACCGGCTTTCCTGATGTTGATGGCGATTAATTTTGTCTGGATGACTGTGCGAGACTGGTCGGGTTGGCGGCTGCCGTTGTTTGTGCCCTTGGCTTTGTTGGTGGCGATCTTGGGGGGGCTGTTGCTGGCGCAGACGAAAAAAGACCGGAAGGATATTGCCTCGCAGTCGCGGAATTTTTATGGGGTCGTGCGTATTTACGATTACGGGGCGGTGGCGTATACATTGGAGGATCATGACACGGATGTCACGCGGGTGGCGGTTAGTCCGGGAGGGCGGCTGTTGGCAACGGCTTCAAGCGATGGGGGAATGTGGGTGCGTGACTGCAAATCGGGCGCGGGGCTTTTCCCTCTGAACACTGGCGGGGCGGCGGTGCGGGCGATGGCGTTTAGCCCGGTGGAATCGCAGGCTATTCTGGTGACGGGTGATGAGGGTGGGTTTGTCCGCGTCTGGGATGTGGCTGGAGAGGGGGAAAGGGCTCGGGAAGAACAAAGGATAGGCGAGTTGCCGGGGGTGCCCACGGGCGTGGCGGTGAGTCCGGATGGACGGTTTTTGGTTGCGGCGTGCGCGGATGGAGTGCTGCGGCGATGGAGGATGGATGCGGCGGGCTGGAAGGAATTGCCCGAGATTGAAGCTCATGTGTCAGGAACTACAGTGGTGGCCTTCTCGGGCGTGAATGAGTGTGTCACGGGCGGAGCGGATGGTCGTGTGTGTGTGTTTAACCTGAAGCATGGGACGAAGGTGCGGGAACTGGAGTTGGGCGGCCCCGTAAAGGCTATGGCGATGAACGAGGATGGGATCTTGGCGGCGGGTGATGCGGAGGGGCGAGTTCATTTCTGGAAAATCGCCTCGGGCGATCTTTTGCAGGTGATTGAAACGGGGCAAGGGAAAGTGAATGGCTTGGCGTTTAATCGGTTTATTTCCGGGGAAGGCGAGCTCGTACCCGTGGCGGATCGCTTGGCAGTGGCATGTGCAGATGGCGGGACTTCCATTTGGCAACTAGGAGCCGGGCGTTGGCGGCGGATTTTTACCCTGCCCAAGCATGCCGGTGGGGCGAGCGGAGTGGCATTAATTGAGGCGGTTTCCTGGATGCCGGAACAGAACACAATGAAGGAAGTGGACTGGGTGGTGACGGGCGGGGTGGACAAGGTGGTGAAAATTTGGAATGTGGATGAGCATGAGCGGCGTTTGGTGAACGGGCGGATTTTGCATGGGGTTCAGTACAGCAACCCGGCTCGGGCGGAAATGCGTACATCGTATTACGGTAGCTTGAGCGGGGTGGGGCTGGCTCTGGATTTGCGCCGGGAAAAGGGCCGTGGCCAGCGCGTGGGTGTGGTGGGTTTGGGTACGGGGTCAGTGGCGGTGTACGCGGGCAAGGGGGATGACTATGTGTTTTATGACATTAACCCGGAGGTGGAGCGAATTGCGGAGGAGGAGTTCAGTTATTTACTCGATGCCCGTCGTCGCGGGGCCAAGGCGAGCGTTGTGCTGGGGGATGCGCGGTTGGTGATGGAGCAGGAGGAAAATCGCGCCTTTGATGTCCTGGTGCTGGACGCATTTAGCAGCGATGCGATTCCGGTGCATCTCTTGACGAAGGAGGCGTTGGAAATCTATGCCAAACACATGGATGAGAAAGGTGTTATTGCCGTGCATATCTCCAACCGGCACTTGCGGTTGGAGGGAGTGGCGTTTCGGTTGGCGCGTGAACTGGGTTGGGAGGCGGTGCGGGTGGTGGTGGATGAAACCGGTGCGGGCTTGGGGTTAAATCTTTACACATCCGACTGGGTGCTACTGACGCGCAACAGGGAATTTATTGAGGAAACGGGGCAAGCAGCTTTTCGAGGCTCGGTGAGCGGATATCCCCTGTGGACGGATGACCACGTGAGTTTGCTGCCCATTGTGAGTCCGCCGGAATGGTGGACGCGGGTTCAGTCTTGGTTCCGTGGTAGCGAATAAGCGGCGGTGGATGCAACCTCACAACCCTCATGGGCGGGCTTGTTTCCTGATCGTGATTTTCAATTCACCTTCGGAGCTCGGCCGGGGAATGCGGAGGCATTCTTTGCTTCAACTGACCGGTGTGATGAACTTTTGGCTGCTCGTGCGCTATGGCTGGATGCCAATCCAACGCGTCACCTCCTAAGTGATCCCTCCGCCTCGCAAATGGTCGAAGAATGTTCGCGATTGGCGAAGGCTTGGCAGGGGCTGAATCCAGAGGGGCTGGAGGATTTGGGCCGACAATGGGAGCCGGATTTCATTCTCTTGGCGCCGGATGACAAGGGACGGTTTGTGATGCGGGCTGCGGTGGTTTGTTTCCCCTCGTCATGGGCACCGGAAACGAAGTTGGGCTTGCCGGTGCATGAAATTCACGTCCCCGTTCCCACGCTGAACCGTGATCTCGGCGGGCGCATCGACAAGTTTCTGGCGGGGATTAAGCCGGGAGCGGCATGGGAGCGAGCGAACTGGGGGCTGAGCCGATCGTCGGAACTGAACCAGCATCCAGCCCGCGACCTGCCCAAGCTGGATCCGCCCTTTGACGCGGATGAGGCATGGGTGCGCATTGAAAAACAGGTTTTGCATCGGCTGCCGGAGACGGGCGGCATATTGTTTGGCATTCGCTTGTTGAATGTGTCCTTGGCCGAGGTCATGTCTTTTCCGCCCACCGCGGCTGGGTTGCGCCGCGCCATCGCCACCATGCCTGTTGAAATCGCTGACTATAAAAACATTACCCCGGCGAGGGAGTATCTTCTGCGGTTGTTGACTGGCGGATTGTCCTAGTCGGTTACTTCCTCGGTTAGCGCCGCGCCGCGCCGCGCCTTTTCGCCGGAGGGATAATCCGAGAGCAACGCAAGGCTGGAGGCGATGATGAGGCCGGCGCTGAAGAGACTGAGGCTGGAGGCGGAAACATAGCCCATCAGCCAAAAGCCCAGAAACGGTGAAAGAAAAATGCGGATGCCGTTGAAGAAGACGTGCACGCTCATGTAGTCCGCCACGTGCTTGGCGGGGGCGAATTTGGTCACCCACAGGCTCCACGCCACCTCGCCTCCGGAATTGCCAATGCCGAACAGGGCAGCAGCTAGGCAGAGGCCCAGCATGGATTCGCTGTGAAAGAACAGCAGCAAAGAGGTGGCGAAGAAAAAATTTAAAACCACCCGCAGTACAAAAAAATTCATCTTGTCAAAAAGCCTGCCCCAAAAGGGGCTGCAGATGAGCTTTGCAACATTGGGGATGAAAACGAGGATAAGGGCAATGCGCGCCGGGGTAGGTTCAAAGGCGAGTTTGTAATCATCATAAGCCTCCGAGTTCGCCAGATACTCAACGCGCAGGGGGAAGAGCATCAGGTTGCCGATGCCAAAAAGCATCCAGCAAATGAGAATGTGGCGAAAGAGTTTATCTTCCTTGACGAATCGTAGCGAACGAAACGGGTGGGTACCCTTGGCTCCCTTGAGCGGCTTGGAGGGTAGTCTTGAGTAACAAAACGCCCCCATCGCAAACGCACATGCGAACACCAGCAACAGCCAGCGCGGGTAAGACATCGTTTCATCGGATTGGCCGTCGGTCAAAATCCATCCCGCCAAGAGGCCGAAGATGCCCGCGCTGACAATGCGAATCATGGCTGCGCGTGAGAAAAGGCGCCCGCGCTTCTTGGCCGGATAATTCTCCTGATAGATTTGTGTGACAAGTGGAATGGCAGCTGTGGCGAGGGTGGTGGAGATGATGACTCCAGCCATGAACACCCATTGATTGTCCACCGCAGCCAGCACAAGGTAGCAACCCATGGCGGCCAACGTTAGCCGCGACGCCGCCTTGGAGGTTGTCCATCCAAGTTCTGCAACCCTTGAAACCACCAGCGGGCCTGCAAGGAAGCCCAAAGCCCCTGCGGCTGCGATAAGCGCTTTCGCCGTGGCGCCAAACTGAAAAACCTCCACGGCAATCAGCAGCAGAAACGTGGTGACCGCCGTCTCAATAACACCCGATGAAACGGCACGCAGGCGCTCGTAAAAATAAGTAGTCTCCGTCCGGTCCAAGGGATGGGGAGGTTAGGCGGAAGTGGCGGTGGAGGCGAGTTCCTCTTCGCAGTCGACAATTTGCTGGATTTGGGTGAGGAACCAGCGGTCGATCTTGGTGAGGTCGAAAATCTCGTCAACCGTCATGCCGGCGCGGAGGGCGTGGCGGAGGTAAAAGATGCGTTCGGCGTTGGGGGAGGTGAGCTTTTGCACGATGAGATCGCGCGGGAAGATGTCGCGGTCG
>DJHS01000037.1:746-12568 GCA_002433235.1 Verrucomicrobia bacterium UBA6614 | reverse complement strand
GGCTCCATTCTTGATTTGCTGAATGCCGACCACACGTTCCTCAACGAACCGCTCGCCAAACATTACGGCATCGCGGGCGTGACCGGCAGCGAATGGCGGCGCGTGGAGGGCGCGCGGGCGAAGGGACGCGGTGGCATCCTCGGCCTCGCCACCACGTTGGCCAAGCAATCGGGCGCCTCGCGCACCAGCCCCATCCTGCGCGGCAATTGGGTTTCTGAAACACTGCTGGGCGAGCGCCTGCCCAAGCCGCCGGCGAATGTACCCGACCTGCCGGAGCTGGTGCCCGCCGGACTTACCGCGCGGCAGTTAATTGAGAAACACAGCAGCGTCGAAGCCTGCACCAAGTGCCACGCGCGCATCGACCCCTACGGCTTCGCGCTCGAGCAATACGACGCCATTGGGCACCTGCGCCCGCAACCGGTGGACACGAAGACCCAGCTGGTCGACGGTCAAGCCATTGAGGGCCTCGACGGGCTGCGTAATTATCTGGCCAACGACCGCCGCGAGGCGTTCGTGCGGCAGTTCTGCAAGAAACTCCTCGGATACGCGCTGGGACGCGAGGTGAGTTTGTCCGACGAACCGTTGCTTAAGGCCATGCAGGCGCGGTTAGCAAGGGAAAACTACCGCTTCAGTGTGGTGGTGGAAATGATTGTGACCAGTGAACAATTCCGGAGCATCCGGACGGTGTCGGCGGAAAAGTAAATACCATGAAACAACCCTCCCCCAAATCAATCGAGCGCGTGGCCCAGATGACATTTGCCTCCATCTATCCGCTTTACTTGGCGAGGTTGGAAAAGAATGGCCGTACCGAGAAGGAGCTGCACGAAGTCATCAAGTGGCTGACGGGTTACGATGAGAAAAAGCTGAAAAAGCTGATTGCCGACGAGGTGACGTTTGAAACGTTTTTCAATGAGTGCAAGCTGCACCCGAATGCGCACCTCATCAAGGGCGTCGTTTGTGGCTACCGGATTGAAGAGCTGGAAGACCCATTTTATAAAAAATGCAGGCAACTGGAAAAGCTCATCGATGAGTTGGCCAAAGGCCGGAAGATAGAGAAGATACTTCGGGCCGATGAATAACGCGATTTTCCGCACTAAAAATCGACTCCAAGGAATTGCCGGATAACATGGTTACGACGGCGTAAAGTGTTTGTGAGGCATTTTGAAAAACTCCACAGCCATGCGTTCGGCCGCGAGGATGAGCTGTCCGGCGAACCGTTGCTGAGAGCCATGCAGGCGCGACTGATGGACAAAAAATCCACCGCTGCAACGTGGCAGTGAAAGTGATTGCAACAAGCGAACAACTCCGAAACATCCGTATCTTAAAAGAAACTGATCTTCACTTTTCAACTACTCGATGAACTCCGGGCGCTGCTTGCGGGTTTCCTCTTCCAGTTCCTCTTGCAGCAAGCCGCCGGGGAATTTGGGATCAGACATCACGAGAATTTTCTGTTCAAACCCCTTGCCGTCGATAACAAGCCGTGCGGTATACGTGCCGGGCTTGACGGGATTACCGGCACGGTTCAACGGGGGGGCGGAGCGGCCAGTTGGGCCGGCGATCTGGCCCGGGGCGACCTTGAATTCCCCTAGACTCACGCTGCCATCCTTGTTTTTGTCAGAGCGCTCGAGGATGCGCTTGAGCAGGGTACTGCTCACGCCTTGGGCGTCCTTGGCGGTGAGCTTGCCATCCTTGTCCTTGTCGAATCGTTTAAACAAGTTCTCGATGGTGTCATTGTCGGGCTGGCGGGGGGCGGAGCGGCTTGCGCTACCGCGAAGGTCCCACTGGATGGCGTGCAGGCCGGCCTTGCGCTGGGCGCGCAAACGGCGGATGGGGGTGCCCTTGGCGTCGCGAATCTCCAGCGTGACGGCCTTGGCGTCCTCGGCCAGGTGATAATAGAGGGCGCTGCCGAAGGCGGGGTTGTCGCCAGCGTACAACCGATGGCCGGAGCGGCTGTGGCTGAGCGCGCCGGCCCACAGCACACC
Source organism: Verrucomicrobia bacterium UBA6614 (assembly GCA_002433235.1). GTDB lineage: Bacteria > Verrucomicrobiota > Verrucomicrobiia > Limisphaerales > UBA1100 > UBA6614. The sequence goes on along the minus strand of DJHS01000037.1, from coordinate 10,586 downwards.
GGCGGGCGGCGTGAACAGGTGCGCCTTGGCCTTGGCCGCCTCGGCGGTGAAACCGCGCAACGGGGTGACGTCGAGAATCCACGCGCTGCGGCCGTGCGTGCCGGCGACGATCTCACCGGCGGTCGGGTGCACAGCGATCTCGTGGATGGACACGGTGGGCAGGTTGTTGTTGATGCGCGTCCAGTGGCCGCCGCGATCAACGCTGGCCCAGATGGCAAACTCCGTGCCGCAGTACAGCAGGTTTTCGTTCACCGCATCCTCGCGGACGCAGCGGGTGCTGCCGGTGGGCAGGTTGGCGTTGATGGCCTTCCACGTCGCGCCGAAATCCTCGGTCACGTAAATGTGCGGGTCGTCGTTGTCCGAGCGGTGGCCGTCAAAAGCCACGTATGCGCGCCCATCGGCATAACGCGATGCCTCAATGGCGTTCACTTGAAAATGGCCGGGCAGCTTCACGTTTTTGGTGATGTCCTGCCACTCCTTGCCGCCGTCCCGGGTAATCCAGAGCGCGCCGTCGTCGGTGCCCACCCACAGCACGTCCTTGTCGCGCGGCGACTCCGCCAGCGCCGTGGCCGCGCCGCGCTGGGTGCGGCTGATCTCCGGCGAGATGACCTCCAGCTTGTCGCCGCGGCTCGGCGAACGATACACGAAGTTGCCGGCATTGTAATAGACCTTGGAGTCGTGGTGCGAAAGGAGGAACGGCGCCTTCCAGTTCCAGCGCAGTTTCTTGCTGCGCGGCGCGGGGTTGCGCAGCGTCGCCCGCGCGCCGGTCGCCACGTTCACGCGCCAGAAGCGGCCGTACTGCATCTCGGCATAGACCGTGTCCGGGTCGTTGGGATCGGCGCGGCAGATGAACCCGTCGCCGCCGCCGATGCGCAGCCAGTCGCTGTTGATGGGGCCGAGCCGCCCGCGCTTGCGGCTGGGGCCGCCCCAGCTGCCATTGTCCTGCAGGCCGCCGTAGACGTTGTACGGCACGCGCGTGTCCACGCCCACGTCGTAAAACTGGCCGATGGCCATGATGTTATGGAAATCCCACGTGCGCCCGCGATCGCGGCTGATGTACAGGCCGCCGTCGCAGCCCAACCGCAGGTGCCGCCCGTCGTGTGGGTCAATCCACAGCGCGTGATGATCCGGATGCACGCGGCTGCCGCCCGTTTTAAAACTCTTCCCCCCATCCGTGGAAAAATGAAACTGGATGCCCAGCACGTAAACGAGATTCGCATCACTCGGATCCACGCGAATCTGGCTGTAATAAAACGGCCGCGGATTCAGGCTGTTCACGCGCTCCCAGCTTTCTCCGCCGTCATCGCTGCGAAACACGCCGCCCGTCTCGAACCCCTTCGGCCCCTGCTGCTTCTGCGCGTTGGCCCGCTGGCCGCCAAGGTAGCTGGTGAATGGTCGCCCCGTGCTCCCGCCGCGCCGGCCAAAGGTCAACTCCAGCTCCTTCAACTCCTCGCCGCGCTTCACCTTCACCTTCACCGTGTCCTTCGGCTTGTGCGCGCGGATGGAGTTGATGAGGTCGGTGTAGCTCGCGATCTTTTTCCCGGCCACTTCCGTCACCACGTCGCCCGCCTCGATGCCCGCCTTCTCTGACGGCCCGTCGCGCGTCACGCTCTGGATCACCGCTGCTTTCACCTTGTTCCCGCCGCTGATCCCCATGAACGCCATCGCCGGCCCCACCCCGTTCTGGTCCGTCTCGATGATGCTATAAATGACCCGCGGGTTCTTTTGAAACCACGACACACCGATGCGCCCCATCGGCCGCGTCGGCAGCCCCAGCGCCAGTTTTTTAAACGACTTGCCCCCGTCCGTCGTCTTGTACAACCCGCTGCCCGGCCCCCAGCGTTTCGCCGGGTCGCCGCCGTCAAACGCATCCCGCTGCCGCTCGTACATCCCCACCAGCAACGTGTCCGGTCGTGTCGGATGCATCTGCACCTCGATGCACCCCGTCTTCTCATCCACATACAAAATTTTCTCCCACGACTTCCCGCCATCCGTCGTCTTAAAAAGACCGCGCTGCGCGTTCGGCCCCCACAACCGCCCCACCGCGCCCACGTAAACGATGTCCGGGTTCTCCGGGTGAATCGCGATCCGCCCAATCGAGAACGACTTCTTCAGCCCCATGTTCGTCCACGACCTCCCCCCGTCCGTGCTCTTGTAAACCCCGTCCCCCCAGCTCACCGAGTTGCGCCCGTTGTGCTCGCCCGTGCCCACCCAGACCACGTTCGGGTGCGACCGCGACACCGCCACGTCCCCGATCGACACCGTCGCCTCCCGGTCGAACACCGGCGCAAACGTCGTCCCCGCATTCTCCGTCTTGAACAGCCCCCCCGAAGCCGTCGCGATGTAAAACACCACCGGATCCCGCTCCACCACCTCCAAGTCCACAATCCGCCCCCCCATCGAAGCCGGCCCAATTGACCGCCATTTCAACGCCTTGGTCCATTCATCCGCGAACCGAGGACCGACCTCCTGCCCCGACAAGTTCCCCGCCACCAAGGCGGCCATTAGAATAAACCAAAACGTCTTCATGGTTTGAACGAGAGTATCTAACATGCAAGCCCATACAAGCAAGACGAGCCTCAGTCATCAAACCCATTACAAGCGAACCTCTTCAGCCCCGGATGAGCCATGGAATTCATTACGATTTGGGATTTTTGTGAATAAGTTTTTAAATTAAATTAAAAATTCTTGAAAGATTCCATGGTGTTTTGGCGAATAATAATAAAGGGCATAACATGTATTTTCCCGCCTTGGGCCCAAGGCATCCCGTTGCCCGAAAACGGGCCGGACAAGGAAAGGCGGGGAGCGTCCGCCAAGGATGGCGGGCGCTCAATTTGGAATTACATGGCATGTGCCTCATCTGTGCGCAAGGATAGGACAAGGAAAAAGAGAGGCACCGCCCGTCGCACCGCAATGCGGCGGGCGGTTTTTTATTCTTGAAGAACCCGGAGCACTTCATCCCAGAATTTCATTCGCGCGGCCAAGGACAGCTCGGCGGCCTTCAAGGCCTCCATTTGCCTGACGGCATCCTCCCCGCACAAATCCTCCAGCAAACGAATCGCCAGCGGACCGTGCATCTCCTCGTCCAGGTGGGTATGGCGTTTTAAATAGTAGTGAAACATCGGCGCCTCCTCGAAGCCGACGCCCATGCGGTCCAGCAGGCTGCGAAACATGCGCGGGATGACATGCTCCCGCCCGAGCGCAAATGCCGCCCCGATGCAGTGCGGCTTGCCTTCCTCAATGATTCCAAACGTCGCCCGCATGAATTGAACACAAGGTGCCGGCGCATGCCCCGATTCCAACGCCGCCTCCAGCCCCGATGCGCGAACCACATCGAGGAATGCATCCGCTCCTGCCGTATCCGCGCCCACCTCGTACATGGCGGTCTCGTACATCTCGAAATGGCTCGCGTGGCCGCCCGCAGGCAGCTCGTCGCATTCCTCCTCGCGCACAATGTCGTTTATAAACCGCCTCAGATTCGCGTTGCCCGCCGGCATCCACGGCGCATGGGCTGGAGCCACCGCCGCCTGCAGTCTCTTGAGCAGGCTCATGAAATCCCAAACGGAGAACACGTGATGCTGCATGAACACCTGCAGCGAGGCTTCATCCCGGACCGCCGCGTAAACCGGGTGGTGCTCGAGTTGGTTCTGCAGCGGCTCCAGCGCCTTTAAATCCAGCGCCATCTCAAGTATCCCGGATCACCGCCGCCAACTGATCCCGCAACGCCGCCACCAGCCCTTCGTGCGCGCGGTTCACCTCGTCGTCGGTCAATGTCTTCTCGGAGTTCCGGTAGGTGAACTTGTACGCCACACTCTTCTGCCCCGCCGGCACGTTGCCGCCACGAAACACGTCGAACAGCCGCGTGTCCGTCAGGTTGGCCGGCTTGGTTTTTTTTACAACGCCTAGCACGCTCGCGTGCGTGGTTTCCTCCGTCACCACCATCGCCACGTCCCGCACAATGGAGGGGAACTGCGGAAGGGCCTTGAAGGATTTCGCGCGCGACCGCCGTTGCAGCAGCAGGTCCAAGTCGACTTCCGCCAGAAACACCGGCCGCCGACACTCGCACTCGCGCGCCAGTGCCGGTTGCAACTGCCCGAGTTCCCCGAACGCCTGCTTGCCCAGCCGCAGCCCGGCAGATTCCAGAAACAAGTCCGTTCCCACCGCCCGCCGTTCCACGCCTGCGCCGAAAACGCCGAAGCGTTCCAGGAAATCCTCCAGCGCTCCAATCAGGTCCGCCATCAAGACTGGCTGCCCCTCGGTCTCACCCCAAAACGCCGGATTGGCCACGCCGGTCATCAGCATCGCCAGCCGTCGATTCTCCCCTTCGCCCGGCGTAAACACCCGGCCGATTTCAAACAACGCCACGTCCTCGTTGCGGCGCGTTGAGTTGTTGCGCAGCGAGTCGAGTAGGCCGGGCAACAGGCTGGGGCGAAGCACGTCCATGTCGCTCGAGAGCGGGTGCTCCAGCGCGATGGCTTCCGGCGCCGCCAGCCGGGCGGAGTCGCCGCTGATCAACGTCTGCCCCTGCGCCTCGTTCAGACCCAAGCCGGTGAGGATGGCCCGCGCCTCCGCCAGTTCATCGTGGACGGTGTCGAAGGCGTTCTCCCCCAGCGCGCCCCGCGGCGGCGTGGCCGGGATCTTGTCCACGCCGTGCAGCCGGCAAATCTCCTCGATCAAGTCCGTCTCGCGCTTCAAGTCCACGCGCCACGACGGAATGCGAAACACCCCATCGCCCGCGTGCGCAATCTCCAGCCCCTCGAGGTACGCCGTGTTCTGCTCCGGCGACAACTCAATGCCCAGCAGCGCGCTCACTTTCTCGTGGCGCAACGTCACCACGCGCGGCTCCGGATTTTCCGGGAAGGCATCCACCGCGCCAGACGCCAGTTCGCCGCCCGCCGTTTCCAGGATGAGCTGCGCTGCTCGCCGGCTGGCCCAGTCCGTAACGCCAATGTCCGCCCCGCGCTCAAAGCGGTAGCTCGCGTCCGTGTGCAGCCGCGCCGCCTTCGAGGTCGCGCGGATGTTGGTGGGGTTAAAATACGCGCACTCCAGCAGCACGTCCTGCGTGTCCGGCTGGATCTCCGTGTTCAGACCACCCATCACTCCCGCAAGCGCAATGCCCCTCCCCTCGTCGGCAATCAGCAGATTCTCCGCCGTCAACTCATGCTCCTGCTCGTCCAACGTCGTGAACTTTTCCCCGTCCGCCGCGCGGCGAACAACCACCGTTGGCTTGCCGCCATTCGCGTCCAGCAAACGCAAGTCAAACGCATGCAGCGGCTGTCCCGTTTCCATCATCACGAAGTTCGTGACATCCACCACGTTGTTGATCGGCCGCAAACCCACCCGCTCCAGCCGCTCCCGCAGCCAGTCCGGGCTCGGCCCAATCTTCACCCCGCGAATCACCCGCGCATTGTAACGCGGGCACAACCCCGCATCCTCAATCCGCACCTCCACCAAGTCCTCAACCGCGCCGCCCGTCTCCGCCAGATTCACCGCCGGCTTTCGCAGCGCATTACCCGTCAACGCCGCAATCTCCCGCGCCAACCCAATCACGCCATTGAGGTCCGGTCGGTTCGGTGTCACCTCCAAGTCGTAAACCACATCGCCGCCCGGCAGCCCGCGATGTTCCCCAAACGGCCGTCCCACCACCGCGTCCTCCTCAAGAATCAGAATTCCCTCGTGGTCATCCGAGAGCCGCAGCTCGCGCCCGGAGCACATCATCCCCTCCGATTTCTCCCCGCGAACCTTGCTTGCCTTTAAAACAAACGGCTTCTCCCCCTCCTCCACCGGCATCGACGTCCCCGGCAACGCCAGCGCCACCTTGTCGCCCGCCTCGAAATTCGTCGCCCCGCAGACAATCTGCCGCTCCTCTCCCCCGTCGTTCACCTTGCAAAGCGTCAACCGGTCCGCGTTCGGGTGCTGCGCCTTCACCACCACCTGCCCCACCACGATCCCCTCAAACGCCCTCGCACACTCCTCCACGCCCTCCACCTCCACTCCCAGCATCGTCAACCGCTCCGCCAGCTCCCCCGGCGACCAGTCAAAGTCCACGTACTCCTTCAGCCAATTATAGGTGACTTTCATCTCTTTTTCTTCGCCCGAAACTTCACCCCGTCCAGTCCCTTAAAATCCGCGTCCTGTGTCCAGAGCGTCGCCCGGAATATTTGAGCGGTCGCATAGATGATGGAGTCCGCCAAGGGCAGCTTGTACTCGATCCCCAGCCGGCCGGCCTCGACCGCGACCTGGTAATCCAAATCCACGAACGTGCCCGCCTGCCTCATCTGGCCCGCCATCTCCATGGCCGGTGACATGCCTTGTTCACGATTGATTTTCCGAAACACTTCCAAGGCAACCACGGAGGGCACCACCAACCGGTGGCCCTGTTTTAATGGCTCCTCAAAAAACCGCGCATTCGGGCCATCGGCCACGAACTCCAGCCACCCGGATGTATCCACCACGTTCAAAACCGGTCCGGCTCTTTCTCAATGGTGGTGTCCATGCCCTTGTAAAGACCTCGCAGCTCCTCAATGGGCCGGACCCGGACCAGTTGAAGCGTGTTCCCGCAGGGCACAAAAACCACCTTGCTGCCGGGTGTGAGTTCATATTCCTCCCGCAACTCCTTGGGAATGACCACTTGATACTTGGATGAAACAGTTACTGTGCTCATATCGATCTCCTATTCGTTGAACAATATATCCATCGATCCAATCTGTCAACCACCACTCAAAACTGCTCCAGAAACCGCACGTCGTTCTCGTAAAACAGGCGAATGTCGTTGATGCCGTAGCGCAGCATGGCGATGCGCTCGATGCCGAAGCCGAAGGCCCAGCCGGTCCACACCTCGGGGTCGTACCTCACCTCCCCGAACACCGCCGGGTGCACCATGCCGCAGCCGGCGATCTCCAGCCAGTCCTTGCCCATCTTCCTCGTGAGCGCGTTGGCAAAGTCGATCTCAAAACTCGGCTCGGTGTAGCTGAAGTAGTGCGGGCGGAATCGAATCTGCGTCTTCGGCCCCATCAACTCGCGGAAGACAAACTCCACCGTGCCCTTCAGGTCGCCCACCGTCACGCCCTTGTCCACGTACAGACCCTCGACCTGCTGGAAGGTGGGGTTGTGCGTGGCGTCGGCGGTGTCCCGGCGATACACGCGCCCGGGCACGATGATGCGCACCGGCGGAGGCTGCTCCTTCATCACGCGAATCTGCACGCTCGAGGTGTGTGTCCGCAGTAGCGGCCGGTCCGGTTGATCCAAGTAAAACGTATCCTGCGCATCGCGCGCGGGGTGGTCGGCCGGCGTGTTCAGGGCGTCGAAGCAGTGATACTCATCCTCCACCTCCGGTCCATCGGCCACCACAAAGCCCAGCTTGCGAAAGCTTTTAACAATGTCCTCCGTCACCTGCGTCAGCGGATGCAGCCGACCCAGTTGCCGCCGCCTTCCCGGCGCGGTGAAATCCGTCGGCTCAGACGGCTCCGCCGCCGCCATCTCGATCCGCTCCCGCGCCGTCGCCAGCGCCTGTTCCAGCTCCCCCTTGGCCTGATTGATCGCCTTGCCCGCCAGCGGCCGCTCCTCCTTGGAGAGCCCACCCAGTTGCTTCATCAAGCCCGTGAACTTCCCCTTCGGCCCGATCCATGCCCCCTTCGCGCGCTCCAGCGCCTGCTGGTCCGGCGCCGCCGAAAGCTCCGCCAGTGCTTCCGCTTTCATCGGTTCAATTTCATCCAGCAACGACATCGTCTTGCGCAATCTAGTGAATCAAAAAACCGCCCACCAACAAAAAAGGCGGCCCCTCGCAGGCCGCCCGTTTCCGAAAATCTCCGGTCAAGCCTTGGCTTTATCCTCCAGCCCGGCTTGGGCAACCTTGACCAACTCCGCAAAGGCCGCCTCGTCCTGCGCCGCAATATCCGCCAGCACCTTCCGATTCACCTCCACGTTGGCCGCCTTCAGCCCTTCGATAAACCGGCTGTACGTCAGACCCGCCGGCCGGCACGCCGCGTTGATCCGCACATTCCACAAGCCACGGAATGTCCGTTTCTTGTTCTTGCGGTCGCGGTAGGCGTACTGCCGCCCGTGGTCGATTGCGTCCTTCGCATACCGGTACAACTTGCCGCGGCGCAGCCAAAAACCCTTGGCCGCCTTCAGCCAACGACGCCGGCGCCGGCGCGATGCAGGTCCATTGGTAACCCTCATTAAATCCTCTTCTCCCTAGTGGCTAAACGGCAGGTTCTGCAGCACGCGCGGCTCGTCACTTTTGTCCACCATGCCACCCTTGCCCAACTGCCGCCGCCGCTTGCTGCTCTTCACCGAAAGCAAATGCCGCATTCCCGGCGACCGCCGCTTGACTCTGCCCGTCGCGGTCACCTTGAACCGCTTGGCCACTGATTTGCGCGTCTTGACGCTCATTTCAACGTGATTTCCTCAAAAAGAGCGCGCAGCATAGAGTCGCCGTCCCACCGACGCAAGCCTTTTCCAGAGGTTTTTTGGGGCCACAGACAGCCTGAATTGGCATCACGAAGCAGTCCCTTGAACGTCGCACATTTGCGGCTGGAAGGCCGGAAGTAAAAAGCACAGGTCAAAACTCAATAACAGCGTAAAATCGCACTCCTTTCCCTTTTGCGTTGTGGCTTTGACTTTCTATTTTCCACTTTTTACTTTCCCGAAATGCTTAGTCGCATTTTTGCTTTTCTCTTTTCAGCGTCGGTCTTCACTCCCACTTGGGCCGCGAACCAAATCAGCAATCCGCCCTGGCACCTCGTTGATTATTGGTGGGACTTCGGGAATGAGACTGAGTTTGAAAGTTACGAGGTCGATTTCACGCTTAGCAATGATGTCGACCCCAAGGTGCGCCTCTACATTGCTCCTATTGGTTTGGGGCATCTAAACAAGGTACCGTTTTATGGCGGCATTCAAACCCTGTCCGACGGGTATCTCGTCCACCCGCATCCCCGTCGTCGGGAATACATTGGCAAGGGCGCCATCTTTTCGCGTTGGAACGAACGCGACATCAAGGCCACGCGCAAAAGTAAAGGCGGCCTTTTTGAGAGTGGTGGCTATGAGGGAGACTTTATTAGCGTGCGAAACAAATGCCGCTGGACCAAGGGCAGCTACACCTACCGCATCAAGCGCGGCAAAACTGAAGCAATCAATGGCAAAGAGCATACATGGGTGGAGGCTTCCGTATTCTCCCATGCAGATAAAAAGACCGTATCCATCGGCGCCCTACGCTTTCCCGGGGCCAAGCTGATGCTTGGCCGGCAACTGGCTGGGTTCATAGAAATCTATGGCCCACGCATCCCGCTGGAAAAGATCCCGAAAATCACTGTCACCTTTGAAGCATGGCGCATTAATGGCAAAGCGACCCCTCCCCAAAGTGCCTTGGCCTATTACCCGCGCAACGTCCCGCAATATGCGGGTAGTAAAGCGGAGGGGAAACAGGTCATTGGCACCATTGGAAAAAGCGTGGACCGCAACCAATCAAAAGGAACCAGCAAGCAAGGACGCAGTTGGGTACAAAGACTTTACTAAAACATGAAACCAAGCTTCATAACTCTATTAGCCTTGTGTTTATGCCTTGGAGGCTGCGGGAAGAAAGAAGCGAAGCAGACTGCGAAGGAACCACCTAAAACTAAAAAACCGACTCCGATTAAACCCGGCACCGTCCTTTGGGAATTTGAAACGGGAGGTATGGTGTACCCCTCCCCCGCCATCGGCTCGGATGGCACGGTTTACGTCGGGTCAGCTGACAAAAAGCTCCATGCCATCCATGGCAAGACTGGGGTCAAGCTATGGGAATTTGAAACGCGATGGGCTGTGACCTCCTCCCCAGCCATCGGCTCTGATGGCACGGTT
>DJHS01000037.1:0-368 GCA_002433235.1 Verrucomicrobia bacterium UBA6614 | reverse complement strand
TGGGAATTTGAAACGGGAAGTGAGGTGGAATCCTCCCCCGCCATCGGCACTGATGGCACGGTTTACTTCGGGTCATTGGACAAAAAGGTCTATGCCATCAATGGCATGACTGGGGTCAAGCTATGGGAATTTGAAACGGGAGATGAAGTGTACTCCTCCCCCGCCATCGGATCTGATGGCACGGTTTACGTCGGGTCAGGGGACCACAAGCTCTATGCCATCAATGGCAAGAGTGGGGTCAAGCTATGGGAATTTGAAACGGGAGGCGACGTGTGGTCCTCCCCCGCCATCGGCTCTGATGGCACGGTTTACGTCGGGTCATTTGACAAAAAGCTCTATGCCATCAATGGCAAGACTGGGGTCAAGCT
>DJHS01000112.1:0-4797 GCA_002433235.1 Verrucomicrobia bacterium UBA6614 | reverse complement strand
ACTCCAGCCCAAGATCATTGGCCTGGCCGAGATCGAGATCCACCTGCCACCGGCCATTGGCTTTGTCCAGTCGCAGCACCTGCGCCGATTGCTTTTGGCCGGCCGGCGGAATCACCCAGCGCGCATCCAACCAGTAACCATTCGCCGCAAACAGTTTCCCCCCATGCGAAGCGAGGTGCATGATCTCCGAACCGCCGGCCCATTTCCCCTGCGCATCAAAGTATCCCGCATCAAAACTCTGCCGCCATTTCGCAGGCGCGGCGGCAGCAACGCAGGCGAGGCTGCACAGGATGAGGGTGCGCATAATCACGGGCAAAGCGTGCGGGCGCAGCGGATTTCGGGCAAGGGAATTGAATGAATGGACTGCGAAGGGTGGGACACTTTCTCCGTGCGCAGTCCTACCGCCCTTGAAACGGCTTACTGCGGATGACTTCGCGGAGGATGGGGCGGAGCTTGAACTGTTCGCCGGCAGTAGCCTGGGTGATTTGATCGACAGTCAGGGCATCCGCCGGCGTTAGTTCGCGGGCGAGGGCAAAACGGAGGAGATGAGCGGTGAAGGCTTTCGCAAAGCGTTTGTCTTCGGTGACAATGGATTGCTTGAACTTCACAGGATCGGCAAAGGGATATTTGCGCAGGAGGGTGCCGCTGGCGTCCACATCGCGGCCATTGGGATATTTGTCGCGCCACCGGCCGGTGATATCGAAATTCTCCATGGCAAAGCCCAGCGGATCGAGCCGCGAATGGCAGCCGGCGCAGTCGGCGTTCTCGCGGTGCTTGGCGAACTTTTCGCGGATGGTGAGGTTCTTGGGGCCGGCATCCTCGTTGAGTGGCGGCACATCGTTGGGCGGCGGTGGCGGTGGATCGTTGAAGATCACCTCGATGATCCACGCGCCGCGGGCGATGGGATGCGTGCGGTGGGTGCCGTTGTTCATGCTGAGCATGGCGGCGCTGGTGATGATACCGCCATAGCGCGGGTTATCGATGGGCTGGCGGGTAAACGTTTTTCCACGCAGCTTATTGCGGAAGGAATCATCGTATTGCTTTTGCGCATTTTGTTTAATCTTGTTGGTGTCCTTTGGTGCAGGCACTCGTCCGAGGACTTCGCGGGCTTGGCCCAAGGTTTTGGCCAAGGCGTTGTATTTTTCCTCTTGTGACGAAGTCATGGCAGCGACTGCATCAGCCTCGGTGACAAATAGATTTTGACCGGAAAATGAAGCGGTCACCTCAGCAGGGTTGAGGGCACGGGTATAGAGGCGTGCTTTATCGACGTAAACGAAAAGATACTTGTTGCCGCCAGCCGGCAGGTGTCGCAGGCCGAAGATCACGGACGTTTGGTTCTTGGGGAAGGTGGCTTTGCCGCGCCGGTAGGGTTTGCCGTAGGGCTTTCCGTTTCGGTACATGGCGGTGGTGCCGTCTTCCTGGTAGGTGATGACGAGGTGAAGCAGTTGGTTGGCTTCTGTTTCCGGTGTGGATTTCGGGAAATCAAGCGTTCGTGAATGGCCATTGCTTCCAGATATCCAGTGCCGCGACTTGCGTTCTCCATAGACAATGGTGTCAAAAAAATCTCCCGGGCCTTGGATGCCCATCACTCCGCCGCCGCGCTGATTAATCGTGGGCATCTTGCACCAGACCTCAACGGACTTGGCTTTCAGGTCAATGGGAAGGTTGGCGCTTTGCAGAAAAGAGCGGTTGAGCACTACCATGCCATCCCTAAATTGAATCTTGCCGTGCGCCTTGAGCGGGAAATCCCCAACGGAACTTTTTAGATCGCCATTGAAGTCCCACGCTGCGTAGGGCTTCAGATCGACCGGTTTTTTGTCACCGGAATTCTTTTTTCGTTCCTCGAGAATGCGCTGTTTAACGGGCTTGATCAGCGCGGCGATTTCGCCTTGGGTTTTGTTGATGACGTTTTCAAGGTCTTTGCGGTTCTTATCGTTGCGCCGGTTTTCCTCAAGGATTTTTTCGAGGCTGGGAATGATTGGCTTTAGATCGCTGCTGTACCAGTCGTTCAAAAAATCACTGCGATAACTGAACGCCGGTTGGATCAGTTCAGTGATCGGGCGGTTCTCGACGAACACCGTATCGAACAGCAGCAACGGCTCGATGAGCATTTGCAGACTGGCGGGGTGCGTTTTGTCCAACGAGAAATAGCGGTGCTGCTGCGGATTGGGTGTGGCGGCTAGGATGTTTTCCAGCTGCATCCATTGTGACGGGAAACTGTCGAGGAACCGCTCCACCTTCGGATCGGCCAGCATGCGGTCGACCGTTTTGGTGAGTACCTCAGGCTTGGCCAGTTCACCTTCGCCGGCCAGCTCGAGCAGCGCGTCATCCGGCCCGCTGGCCCACAGGAAAAACGAAAGGCGCGAGGCCAGTGCATATTCGGCGAGCTTGGGATCGGTGGTGTGGTAGTGAAACAAAAACATCGGCGAGGAAAGCGCGGCGGAGGCGACCTTTTTCATCACGGCCGGGTAGGGCATCTCCTGCTTCAGCTTGGCCAGCGCATAGGCGGTGTAACGGTCGATGGTGGCTTTTTCCACCGGCCCGCGGAAGGCGCGTTGCAAAAAGTCGGTAATGCGTTGGCGCGTTTCAGCCGGCACATCGGTGTCAGCGGCATCAGCGGCGGGTGCTTTGAAAAAGTTGTTCCAGATGCCGACGGTGTTTTCGTTGAAGTCCGGGCTTTCCACGACCGACACGCTCAGGCGCAGGAAGGCATCGAAGAGCAGCGGAGAAAGCGTCAGTTGATTGGCCTGATTATCGAACCCGTGCGAGGCGCGGAGATCCTGCGGAAACGGTCGCACTTCGCGCAGCCCGGCGGCGGGATTAAGCGCGAGCGAGCGGACGTTAACGCGATCGGGCACTTTGGGCGCGTTGAGGTAAATCGTCTCGCGCGTCATCAACTTTTCCGACAGCGCAAACACATCGCGGTTCAGCCGGAACAAATCGCGCACGGTGTAGTTGTATTGGAACCGGTTCAGGCGGCGCGGCGGGTTGGGCTTGGCCACCTGACCGGTGGCCGCCGTGCGCAGTAGCGCCTTAAGCGTGGTGAGCATTTCCGCGCGGGTTACGGGCGGGAGAGGCGGTTCATCCTCCGGCGGCATGTCGCCGGCATCGAGCACGTCGATGAGTTCCTTGATGAGCGCCGGTTTGGCGAGGAATTTCGCGGTTGTGTCGATCTCCTTGAGGTTGACCTTGCCCTTCACCTTGTCGCCGCCATGGCATTTGACACAATGCTTGGCAAACACCGGCTGCAGCTTTTGCCGGAAATCATCGGCGGCCTGAGCGGGCAGCCATAGCAGTGCGAAAAGCAGAATGCTCAGCGTACGCATCGTCATCCTTCTGGCGGTCACGCCCACAGTTCGGAGATCACGCCATGGCTGTCGGCATAGGATTCCAGCTCCACGCCCATGAGGTTGGCCATGGTGAGCCAGAGGTTGGAGTTGAGCGTGCCGCTCTTCATCCGGATGAACCGGCCCTGCTTGATCTGGCCCTGCGCACCGCCGGCCACAACCATGGGCAGATCGTAGAACTGGTGCGTGGCACCGTCGCCCAACGCCGCGCCGTAGCTGATCAGTGAGTTGTCCAGCATGGAGCTGCCGTCGGATTCCTTGATCTCCTTCATGCGCTGGATCATGTAGGCGTATTGCTGCATGTGGAAGGTATCGATCTTCGCCAGCTCAAGGTAGCCGTTGCCCTTTTGGTTGTGCGTCATGTTGTGATGTTGCACGGGCTTGTCGAACACGCCCTCGTACATCAGCGTCGCATCCCAGCGCTCCGGCCCGATCATGAAGGTGCAAATGTTCGTGATGCCCATCTGGAAGGCGAGCAACATGAGGTCGGCCTGCAGGCGAATGTATTCGCCACGCGGCAGGATTTCCTCCTTGGGCACCTTGATGTCCGCATCGGCCAACAGCTTCTCGAGCTTGGCCATGCGCACCTCGACGTTGCGCACGAGCGTCATGAATTCATCCATGATCGCGCGGTCTTCAGAAGAAAGTTTGCGCGAGAGCGATTTCGCATCGGCCAGCACAAGGTCCGACACATCCGCCACGTGCGCGCGGAAGCTGTCCTTGGAGAACAACCGATCGTAAAGCTTGCGCGGATCGCGGATTGACGGCGCAATTTTGCCGGGGCCGTACCACGAGATGTTGTCGAACTCAATCGGCTCCTTCGGCGCGCGGAATCCGTTGCAGCCAATTTCCAGCGTGTTCAGCACTGTCTTGTGCCCGACCTTGTCGCCGATCACCTGATCGAGCGTGCGGCCGTTCGGATGCCGAATGCCCGCCTCCTGCGCCTGCACCGGCGAGAGGCTGGTGAGATAACACGAGGCGCCCTGCGCGTGCACGTCCTGCCCATTCTTGAACGTCCGGTCCAAGCCGGTGATCATCGTGATATCCTTGGCGTGCGGCTTTAGCGGCTGCATCGTCGGCGTCCATTCCAGATCGTAAATACCCGGCTTGTTGACGAACCGTCGCTGGTTCTTGGTCTTGTCGGCATTAAATCCGCCGATGAAGCCCGGCAATTCCGCCTTGCCTTCCCCCGGGAAAAACTGCCGGCGCACAATCCCGTTCGGGATGTACATGATCACCATTTTCTTGTCCGGCTTCTCGCCCTTCTTGGGTGCGGCCGCGCGGGCCTCGGGCACGGAATGCAGAAACGGCAGAACCATCGTGGCGCTGCCCGCCTTGAGAAATTTGCGTCGAGAAACACTCATAATCATCCGCCTTTCAGCGATGCAAAACTATACATTGCCGGGCGCATTTATGACAGAAGAAAGATGCCAGTTATTCACGGCGAAGG
>DJHS01000138.1:504-21644 GCA_002433235.1 Verrucomicrobia bacterium UBA6614 | reverse complement strand
TCGCCGCCCATCTTACGGGCGAGCACTTGATCCAGCGAAATGCCGTTCACAAAATTGGGCGCTTCCGGACTGGGCGTGCCGGTGAGAAACGACTTTTCCGAGTCATGATTACTCGTCTCCATGCCCGGATGAAACAGGTTCTGGAACACCGTCATCTTTTCCAGCGTCTTCATCCCCTTCAAGTAATCAGACGTAGCTAGGTCGCCGCGTTTCTTTGGGAAGAAATAAGGCTCATAAAAACCGAGGCAACTGTTGATGAAAATGATCCGGCGCGGCGGCATCTTGGTTTTCGCCTCCGCCCGCCGCCTCAGTGAATGCAACGCCAGCGGCAGCACCATCCCCATCTTCAAAAATTCATTGCGACTGATCATTCCGATCCGCCCTCCAGTGAATAGGCCAAGACTTCGCGTATCAAGTCTTTCATACGGCACGCCTCGGCTTCGGCCGGGATCATCGCATATAAATCCAGCCGCTGTTCCAGGTTCGGCGCGTAGCCGTTGGCATACTCAAAAAACTTCTTCGCAAAATTATAAGCCACCTTCCGGTGCTGCGAGAGTAGGATCTGCTTCAACCCGAAAACATTCTCAAACTTCGCCCGGCCTATCTCACCCGCGGCATCCACTTCGCCGGTCAGTTTAAAATACCCCTTCGGGCGGTATTGAAACGTGCCGCGGTGCGGCAGCTTTACGCGGTACTGTGTGCGCCATTGGCCGGTGGCATCAAAGCTCTCCAGCGCGAACCCATAGGGATCGATGCTCTTGTGGCAGGCAAAACAAGCCGCGTTGTTTTTGTGCTGCTCAACCTGCTCGCGCAAGGTGGCCGCGTCCGCACCATGCTCCGGCTCAATCGCCTTCACGTTTTCGGGCGGCGGCGAAAGGGTATTACCCGCGATAATTTGGGAAACCCACGCACCACGCCGGATGGGTGAGGTATCAAAACCATCCGCGGTCACCTTGAGGATGCTTCCCATCGTCAAGAACCCGCCGCGCGGCACCTCCGGCCCAAAAGATACCTTGCGCAACTGCTGGCCAACAACGCCATCGATACCGTAGTGCTGCGCCAAGCGCTGGTTGAGGAAGGAGAAATCAGAGTCAATCAAGCGGCTCACCGGCAGGTTTTCCTGAATGAGATGATTGAGGTACGCCTCAGTCTCCTGTGGCAGATAGCGGTTCAGCAAATCGTCGTACAACGGATACAATTTCAGCGAAGGCGTCACCTTGTTGAACTCCCGCAGATTGAGCCATTGATTGCAAAACGAATGAATCATGCGCGCACTGCGTGGATCCTGCAGCAGCCGGTCGATCTGTGTGGCCAACGTTTTGCCCTCCAACTGATCGTCCTTGGCCACGCGCATCAGTTCCGCATCCGGCACGGACAACCACAGCACACGCGACAAAGCCGCCGCCTTGACGTACGACCCGTTGGCGTGTTCGCCCGGTGCCATGAGAAATCGAGGCGAGCCGAGCACCGCCTTCAAGCCCAGTCGCGCCGCCGCCACAAAGTCGCCCTGTTCCTTCAGTGCCGCGAGGCTGGCATCGTAATATGGCCGCAACTCCGCCTCCTTCAGGCGCGAGGTAAATGCCCGCTCGGCAAACCGCCGGATCACCTGCTTCAAGGCGGCTTCCGATTTTGTGGCCACCGTCACCGGCAGCTTGGTGTTCGCCACCGGCAACTTCGTCATCACATCCAGCTTGCCGATGGACGCCAGCGAACGCCCATCAATCGAATACGAATCGGTCACCAAAAACTTGATGAACCGCTTGGTGGTCGGCTTGGGAAACACAATCGGCTGTTCATTCGCCAACCGAATTTCCAATGCACCGGACTTCACTGGCTCGCCCCACGACTGGCCGTCATCGGAAAAATAAATCGCGTACGCCTTCACCTGCCCGTTCCCATTGCCGCCCGACCAGGTGGCGTATGACAGCCCATCAATCGGCTTGCCCTGCGGATTTTCCAGCACCACAAAGTGCGGCGGCTTAGCGAGCGTCGGCTTGAAGCGCGTGTGCCAGAAGGTCCGGTTGGAGCCATCCTGCATCCGCTCCTTTTCCATGCCCTTTTGAAAACTGCTCACCGTAACCCGCCCGCCAATGGCCTGCAGTTTGGTTTGCGAAACCGCCGCCGATACCGCCTCCCGCGGCGGCGCCTGCAACGGCAAACCGGCAAACACCTCACGATACGCTCGCGGCGGCCACTGCTCCTGCACCGGCCCGCGGACTTTCAACTGTTTGATGTACGCGCCGACCTTGCCATTGCGCTGGCGGAAGTTGTACTTGGAGTAACAGTGCACCGAAACATTTTCGCCCGGACGCAAAAAGGCGCGGATGGTGTGGGATTTCAACTCACGGTTGCCCAGCGAAATCACGTCCAGCAAACGCTGCGGCTGCGGGCGGTCATCGGCGTAATAATATTTGCCCGCAAACACCATCAGGCTCACGTCCTCTGGAAAAGCCCCTAGCTTCTGCGCGTCAAAGGTCAGCTCATACCAGCCCTTCACCGGCGGCTCAAAGTTGTCGTAGAAAAAGGAGTAACTGTTGCCATTGTTCGCACGCGTCCAGGAAAAGAGAACGCCCTCCTCATACGGCCGTGTGTAAATGTTGTAGCTTTGATGGCTATCCTTGAGCTTGCTCGTCACCCACACCCGCTCCGGCTCAAACCCATTCCCCGGCAGGGCAAACTCCAGCAGGTCATCCACCGCCGTGAAATAGGCCGTGAGCATTTCCTTGGTCAACTGCACCCGCCGATCCGAATCAAAATCATGCGTGCCGCGGTCTTCAGGAATCTCGCTCGTTAGGTCCAGCTTCACTCCCAGCAAATCATTCGCCGCATGCACCAGCTCATGCCGGCTAATCCGGCGAAACGATTTGGGTGCCGTCGCCTTTTGCCGCTGCGCCAGCCACTGCAGCATCACCTGCCGTTCCTCCGCCTTCGGCTGTTTCTTATTCGCCGGCGGCATTTTGACCGTGATCAAATTCTCAAACACCAACGCCCCATCCGAGCCATCCTTTTCCAGCAATTGCGTTAAATCCAAATCCCCCTTCTTCGTCTCCCCGTCATGGCAATCAAAGCAGTACTGCTCAAAATGCTCCCGCGCCACCTCCGCAAAATCCCGCGGCGGCCGCTTGGCCTCGGCCATCAGAGCCAGCGCCAGCAACGCTCCAAGAGAAATCGTGAATGGCCTGTTCAAGAAGCTCATCAGCAGCCATCGTATCGATCCGACAAACCCCGGACAAGCCCTACCCATCACCCTGAATCTTGGCGAGCAGGGCACGCATTGCCTTCACACGCGCCGGGTGTTGATCCCACAGGTTGGTAGTTTCAGCGGGATCGGTTTTCAAGTTAAACAACATGCCTTTGCCGGTTGCCGGCCTCACGCGGTTGGTGCCCTGTCCTAATATGATTTTCCACGGGCCATCTCGCAGCGTTTTCACGCCGTTGCCGGCCTGGTTGACCATCGGGCCGCGCCGGGTGGGTTTTCCAAAAAACGCCGGCAACATATTCTCACTGTCCTCACCCGAGCCCTTGGGTAATTTCGCGCCAATTAAAGCCGCCATGGTGGCCAGCATATCCACGTGGCAAAAGACGTCGTGATTCACCGTGCCTTTTTTAAGGCGCCCGGGCCACCGCGCGATGAACGGCACACGATGCCCGCCTTCAAACGGCCACCCCTTGTAGCCGCGCAATTCGCCGGCGGACCGATGCCCGTTGCTGATCTGCGCCGTGCCTTCGCGTTCGCCGATCTTCACCGAACCGATTAATGGCCCGTTGTCGCTGGTGACAATCAGCAGTGTGCTTGCAGCCAGACCATGCTTTTCCAAGGCCGCCATCACGCGTCCCACGCAATGGTCCACCAGCCATACCATGTCACCCCGCACGCCGGCCTTGCTTTTGCCGGCGGCAAACTGAGGTACCAAGTGCGGCGAGTGCGGCACGGACAACGGCAGATACAAAAAGAACGGCCGCCTTTGCTGCTGCTTAGGCGTGGTGTCAGTCGCGGCGATGAAGCGCACGGCGGCATCGGTGAAACGGACATCCACGGTGGCGTTGTCCCATACCGCCGCCGCCATGCCCGAGCGCCAGCTGCCTTTCGGATTGCGATAGGTCGCCCCATTCATTCCGAGGAATTTGCCATTGGCGATAAAACAAAACGGCTGTTGATCGGTGGAACATCCAGCCGTGTAAAGGGTTTCATCAAACCCCAACGCTTCCGGCCCGCCGAAAATCGGCTGGGTGAAATCGATGCTCTCGCTCATCGCCCGGTCCGGATCCGGCCCGTGATACCACGGTAACGGTTTGTTAAAATCCACCGTGAACCGCGGCTTGGCCATGAAACCCAGGCCCAAGTGCCATTTGCCGAACAGGCCCGTACGATAGCCGCTTTGCTGCAGCAACGACGCCAACGTCACCCGCCCGCGCTCAATCAGCGGCGGCTCGAAATTGAACAGCACACTCTTCTGCAAGCGCGTGCGCCAGCAATACCGGCCCGTGAGCAGCGCATACCGCGAGGGAGTACAAAACGCTGCCGAACTGTGCGCATCCGTAAATCGCATCCCTTCGCGCGCCAACCGATCCATGTGCGGCGTGGGGATTTTGGAGCCGGCATTGTAGCTACCCACATCGCCGTACCCCATGTCGTCGGCCAGAATAAACACGATGTTGGGCCTATCCGCCGCGAGGGCCGACAGTGCCATCCACAAATAGAGCAATCCGATGCGCACAGGAGTTAGCGATAAAAATCCGCCCAACGGATTTTAATTTCAGTAGCGTTTTTGATAGCCAGACCCGGGATGGTTACTTCGTAATAATCCTTCCGATTGAGCCGATGTTGGCCATTCATGGGTTTAGATTGGTTGGCGGCAAGCGGTTAGAATCGAGGTGGGTTCTTCCTTCTCCTGCCCCCAGGGGAAGCGGCCCGGCTCCCTCCCTACCCTATGGTTTTTTGGTGAGAGTCCAGCGGCCGAGGCGATTCAACTGGCTCTCATGAATTGGTCGATGGCTCCGGCTTGTTTGAGACGATTGCGTTCCATAGTAAGATCAAGGTCACCGTAGTGCTCGATGGGGTTGCCGTAGGCGTTGAGCAAGGTAGTGTACCAGTTACTCAAAGTCTTGTGGCCTTCCGTGCCGTGGAAAGGCAAGCGGATGTAGCGGCCGGCGAGGTCGAGTTTGGAGTTTTGACCGGTCAAGAGAACCATGGGCGCTTCATTATCGGGGCCGTGGTGGCCGGCTCCGGTTTCGGGCATGTAAATGATCGTGGTATAGTCGAACAGGGTGCCGTTGCCCTCAGGAATGGACTTGAGCTTAGTGATTAAGGTGTGAACCTGCCTCATGTGATGGGTCTTGATGGCATTGCGCATGTAGGCGGCGCGGCTGTTCCCAGCGCCGCCGTGGCCGACCGCGTGGATACTTGTCTTTTCTTTGTTCTCGGGTAGGGAGGCAATCTTTGTGCCAAGGTCGTCAATGGTATAGGTCACGACGTTGGTCAGTCCGGCAGCCAGCGCGGCGATGATAACGTCGGTGAATGCGGCCTGCTTCTGAGGCAGAGTAGCATTCTGTCCTCCTCCAGCATGGATCGGGTCGATTTTTGGGAGGTGTTGGTTGATCTTGTTCCCGAGTGCTGTGACCTTTGTGTTTCGGTTTCGGATGGACTGCAAGGAGTCCACCTGGTTTTGAATCTTGCGATATTCACCGCCGTTGAGCCCGTTAAGGCGTCCGGATTCCTTTTCGCGCAGGTAATCTAACAAAGCGTTATCGGACACGACTGCACCTGGATCGTTCACGGACTTGAACAGTTCGTTGTACGCGGTCATCGGGTCTGCATAGCAGTAATTGCGTTGTTGTGGTGCAGGCGCCGAATAACCGGAGACGATCCCTGTCCGAATCTCACGGCCATGAGGAACCGCGAGGGACATCTCCACGTGTCCAAAAGGGGAAGGGAAAAGTTTGGCGAGTTCAAAGTCGACTGTTGCCCGCTTAATGTTGCTCAAAACGTTGCGTCCAGCCTTAAACGCCCCCATGCAGCCCGAGTAGGAGTAATGCCCTCCTCCGCTGACACACATGGATATGCCGTGCAGTATGGTCATGTTCGCCTTGTGCTCGTCCAATCCTTTCAGCCAGTCGGGCAACTCATGTTTGGATAGGTCCAATTCGAAGGCTTCCTTCTCCTTGTGTTTCTTCAATTCCTCCGAGGAAAAGGAAGGGAGCCCGAATTGGGATGGCAGATTCCCGTTGGATTTTCGAATAAAGATGAATCGGTGCGGAGTTCCACGATCCGAACGCTTCGTATTCGCGGTCGCAAGGTGGGTAAACGATGGGGTGAGCGCCAGACCTGCGGTACCCAGCGCGGTTTTCTTCAAAAGTTCCCGGCGGTTGATCAACATAGCTTATTCCTTGGTGTTGCGTTTACGATAAATAAAGGAGTCGGAGGTTAAAAGGGAAACGATCACTTCATCGAAGCTGCCGTCGTTTTCGAGGTACGCTTTGTCCGCATCCATCAACGTCTTGGAGTCGGAAAGGGTTTCATTGCGCCCCAAAAAGTAGCGGAAGGCATGGCGGATGATCGATTGACGGACTTTGGTGGATTTGGCCAAACGGTCGATCAGGTCGAACGCATCCTTGACCTCGCCATCCAGCTTGGGGTCACCCGTCCCTTCCAGCACTCCGCGGGGGTCCACGGGCAAGGTCTTGTAAACGGCCAGCGAGGCACCAAAGGAATTCAATTCTTCTCGCTTAGCCTCCTTGATCAGGTTGTCAGGGTGCTCGAGGTTTTCCAAGGTGCGATAACGGCCGAAGTCATCGTAGTTCTCGAAGGGGAAGCCGAGTGGATCCATCTTTTGGTGGCAACGCCAGCAATAGGAGTCGGCGGTCCGGTTTTCCATGCGTTGTCGAAGCGTCTTGTGGGGATCGGGAGGAATCACGGCATCCACCGTGATGGGTACGTCGGGGATCGTCCCGGCCAACAGCTTTTCGCGGATCCATTTGCCGCGGTGGATCGGGTCGGTCTCCAGGTTTTGCGCATGGGCGATCAGCCAGGCGGGATGGGTCAGGATGCCCTTGCGGTTCGGGATGGTTGCGGGTTGGCTGGGCGGGTAGTCCCAAGTTCGCCAGTCGAGGTTCCAATAGGTCGTGACCTGTTCGCCACGCATCTGCTGTCCGCTCCGGCCGAGCACCGGGCCGCCCCACCAGAATCCCATGCCGTTCTTCATGTAAGGCAGGGCTCCGGATTGGCCTTCGCTGAAATGAAGCAAAAGCCCTTCCATCAACTTCTGGAGCTTCCTGAGAATTTTGGGGTGATCGCCCTTTTTCTCACGCTGAAACTCCCAGTGGGTTCTCAGGAAAGCCTCGTGGGGCGCGACATCTTCCGGCTTCCACTCCTTCCAGTCCGTGTCCTTGAACCTGTCGTAAATACTTTTCAATGAATCTGAAGCGGCTTGCATCGATGCGTTGTCCCCATTGTGGAAGACATAGAACTTGTCGGTTGTGAGGAGTTCTTCAAAAACGTGTTTGTCCTTCTCCAGGATGTGTTCCACCAACATGTCCCCCTCTTCGATCAGTCGGCTGACGGCTGGCTCGTGCCGGCCGGCTCCAAACCGGCTGTCGTCCTTGAAGACCTTTAACGCTTTAGGATAGCCGAAAAAGTCGCGAAAGAACCGGAGCTTCCGGATCGGCTGATCCGTCACGCTGGGGTTGATGTTGGCCGCCTGCACCGCCTCGTCGATGATCGTCCACCGATCGCGGCGCTTGAGCATCCGTCGAACCTCGCGCTCGTAATCCTCACGCGTCTTGAGCCGGCCTTCCCGTGCCGCCTTCGCCAGCTCGGAGTCCGGGCTGGAGTCGGTCAGCGCGTAGGCGAGGGCATAACTCGCATCCCTCGGCGACATCATCCGCCGGCCATGTTCATCCGCAGCGCCCGCGCCGAACTCATGGCGGTATGCGAATTCGGTATTCAAGATCAACGACTCGACCAGTTTGCCAATTGCCTGTTGTCGCTCGAGGTTGCCCATCAACAGCTTGAGCAGTCCGCGGTTTTCCGCGCGCTCCGCTTCGCTGGGCTCACGCTCAAAAACCCTTGCGTACAACTCGTCGATCATCGCGTTGATCCGAGCGTCGCTCACTCCGGCCTCCGAGGTTCGTTCCCTCTTGAACGAGTCGGTCCAGTCGGACATGCATTTGTCAAGGATCGCCTGATAGGTGTCACCCTTCTTCCGATGCTTCCGGATCGTCCCGGCAATGACTTGCATCTCGGCATCCTCTAACGGCTTGTAGGCGGGTGCGGAGCCCCGCTTCTTGGCTTCGCTGTAAATGAGTTCCATGTCCCAGTGATCCCAGAACAACTTCATCAGCTCGACACGATTCCGGATGCGATGGTTGGGGACACCTTGCACGAACCAGTCGCGTTCGGCCTGCAAGATGATCTTTTCGTGGTCTGCGCGCTGTTCGTTCAGATAAGGCGCCCAAGGCTCGCCCTTTATATCCTTTTCTACCCTGGTCGCGTCCTCGGTGACTTTGTACGGGGTTTCCTTGTAAGTCACGATGCTGCGGAACACCGCGTCGACGTCTTGCTTGTCGAGCCCATTGATAAACTCGGGACGTTGAATCCGATACGTTTTCTCACCGGGAAACTTTCTTGGCCGCATACCCGGGAAAGGAATGTCGACACGCACAAGCTTGGGCAGGAGCGCCTCGTCCTTCTCGCCATAAATATCCTGCAGAATGCGTTCCATGTATCCGTCGGTGGTCAGGAATCTTTCCCGTGACCGCAGGGTTTCCCGGTGCCTTAGCTCGTCCGCCATCAACGCGTACATCGCCGGGTACTGCGACCTCATCGCCGACTCGGACGACATATGCCCGGCGATCCGCTTGGCATTGCCAACCATGGTCAGCAAATGACCGGTCGTCAGAGCTTCCTTACCGTAGTACCGGACACCGACCTTATCAGGCAGGAGGAAGGGATTGGTAATTGTCCGGCGGAACTTGTCGCCACGCTCGGTCTTAGGGCTCCAGTGGACACCGCTGTCACCGGCGACCCGGTGGGAGGTTCCATAGATGGTGCGCGTCGGTTTGTAATCGAGCAGGCGGTTGGCCTTTTCATTGAAAATAAACTCACTGATCATCCAGCGTCGGTCATAAGAGTACCCCGGCAGATCCGCGTACTCGCCAGAGAAGAGGTCCTCATGCTTGACGACATTGCCGTACTCAAATCGTTTTAATTTCTCCGCCAGTACTTTCGCTGCCTTGCCTGTGAGTTGGCTGTTCAGCCATTGCTGGAGAATTTTCTTCTCAGATTCTGACGGCTGCTTTTCCTTTTCTGGCGGCATTTCGCCAAGTTGGATTATTTCTTGAATCTTGCTGAAAAGCTTCTGGCGATCGACCGCGTCGATGGTTTCCAAGACATCCAGCCGTACTTTGGCCTTTTGTTTTTCAGGGCCATGGCAGGCAATGCAATAAGTGCCAAGCACTCGCGTCGCTTGCTCCTCCAGTGCAATCGGGTCTAATTCGGCAGAGGCCTTGCAGAATTGTTGGGTGATACAAACGGCCACAAAAGCCATCAAGCCCCGTAACCCAGTTTTGCAACGTGTCCAATGAATGATCATTTCTGCAGTATTCTGGTTCCTAAAAAATGGAGATAAACCCTTTATTGGCCTCGTAATTCTTCAAGCCCTTAAGGCAGCTTTTTTTATGACGCATGGATTGATCTAACAAGGTCAAAATAGGAACTGGCAAGGGTACCACCCACGTCCCCGCACCCCATGTCATCGGACAAGATCAGGACGATGTTCGGCTTGCCCGTCCCGAGAGCCGACAGTGCCATCCACAAATAAAGCAATCCGATGCGCACAGGAGTTTAGCGATAAAAATCCACCCAACGGATTTTGATTTCCTTCGCGCCCTTGATGGCCGCGGCGGGAATGGTGGCCTCATAATACCCCGGACGATTAAGCCGGTGCTTACCCTCGAGCGGTTTGCCCGTGGGATCGAGCAGGCGAATGTTCAAAGCTTCCCGCGGAAGCCCTTGTTGGCCCACTTTCACATTAATGCCTTCGAGGCCCTTGAGGCGGAGGCGCAGCTGCAACTTCGCCGGCCAATCGCCGCGCGCCAACCGCAGCGTGCCTTGGCCAATGCCGAATTCGTCGGTGATCTCCACGCCCACACCGCCGTCGCGAAAGCCGAGGAACTGCATCCGCCGCGGTTTATCGTGCGGCCCTTTCTCCGCGTAAACCAATTCCAGCACGCGATCCCGGGTGCCGAGGGTCACCGGTTTTTTTTCGAAACGAACCGGTTGAGGCAATGGATTCTCCAACAGCTTGCCTGAGCGAGTGGTGCGCGTGAGTTGCTCATAAATCAACCCGCCCTCTTTCACCGTCACCCGCGCGCGGCCGGCCAGAATGCCGTACAGCTTTAGCTCCAGCACGCCGTCTTTTTCGCTCCACTCCACCAGGCCCTGTGACAGGCCGACGTGCAATGCCCCCTTGCCGTTGGCGCGCAGGTGTAGTTCCATTTTAAAATCTTTCTCCGCCGGATACGTGTGCAGTTTGCCTGGTGCCTTGCCGGGCGGCAGTTGATCCTTGTAGCGCTTCACCGCATCCTCCCAAGCCGCACGCGCCAGCCGATAAACCACCGCGCGCCCGGGATCATCCGGCGCCACCCGCCACTCACGGAAGTACGCCTGAATAGTCGTGTTGGGCACAAACCTGGCCTCGCTATTGATGTAGCCCTGTTCACCGGTTTGTGTGTCGGCGACAAATATTCGGCCCGCCTCACGATTGGGGCCACGCTGGATTTTGAAGCGCGGCTCACACACCAGTTCACCCTTGGCATTGATCACGCCGGCAAGATTTTTGCGGGACGATCCAATCAGGTGCACACCGTGGATGTGATGATCGGAAAGTGTATCGTGCTCAAACGGCACAATCACTTTTCCCGCTGCATCAAACACCCCAAAGCGCCCCTTCAATCCGCCGCCAAACCGACCGCCTCCGAGGTACACCAGCCGCTCGTATTTTATCGGCACTACGAGCTTCAGTTGGGCTCCCAGTGCCCCTTCCCGCTCGCCCTGCTTCACAATCACATGCCCGCTGGCCAACGCAAAGAGGTCATCATAAACCGCCTCAGTCTTCGCCTTACCATCAGCCGATATGGCCCCATGTTTGTTGCGAAACTCGTACCGCACAAAATCGTGAAACGCCAACACCTCCCCCTTCAACGCCGCATGATCCTTGCGCAACGCGCCCCCACGCACGCCGATCGATTCCGAGCCCCCAAACCGCCGCACCATGCCATCCACCCGCATCACCGCGTGGTAGGTGTAATAGGCAAAATCAACGTGCCCTTCGGTCAGGATGCGCCGCTCATTTAATTCCAGCGCACGATTCCCATCCTCATCCAGCGTGATGCGCCATGCCTTCGCACGGTCGGCGGGCAGTTGCTGAAGTTCCTCGGCGGACAAACCGGCGGCCCCAATCCATACCAGGAACATCCATCGCATGCCGCAGCATCCCCGAGCCAACCGTGTCCGTCAAAGCATATTGGTTTGCCCCCGCTCTTGCCCCGCACTAGCCTCGTCGTTCGCATGAAACATTTGGTTTTTTTGTTGCTGGTTTGGCTGTGGTGTTCCGAATCCATTGTGGCCCGGCCGAATCTGGTGTTGATCTTCATTGATGACATGGGCTACGGCGATATCGGGCCATTTGGATCCCAACTCAATCGGACGCCACACTTGGATCGCATGGCGAAAGAAGGGCGCAAGCTCACCAGTTTTTACGCCGCGCCGGTTTGCTCGGCCTCACGGGCACAGTTATTGACCGGTTGCTACGCGCCCCGGGTCGGCGTGCCGGGCGTGTTTTTTCCTGCGAGCCGCAACGGTTTGAACCCCAAGGAACACACGATCGCCGAGTACTTGCGCGAGCTGGACTATACCACCATGTGCGTAGGCAAATGGCATCTGGGCGATCAACCCGAGTTCCTGCCCACGCGGCATGGGTTCGACGGCTACTTCGGCATCCCCTACTCCAACGACATGGGACGCACTGCCGCCGCCACGGGCAAGCGCGTGCATCCGTTGCTGCGCGATGACAAGGTAGCCGAGCTACTGGAGGATGAAGGCCAGCGACGCATCACCCGGGAGTATACCGAGGAGGCCGTGAAATTCATCGAAGCCAGCGCCAAGGCGGAAAAAAACTTTTTCCTCTACCTGCCCCACACCGCCATGCATGTGCCGCTGTATCCGCACCCGGATTTTGCCGGTAAATCCAAGAACGGCGTGTACGGCGATTGGGTTGAGGAAGTCGATTGGAGCGTCGGGCAGGTGTTGGAGACCTTAAAAAAGCTGAAGCTCGCCGAGAACACGCTCGTGCTGTTCACCAGCGACAACGGCCCGTGGACGTCCAAGGGTAAAGCCGGAGGTGTATCAGGGCCGTTGCGCGGTAGCAAAGGCTGCACGCTGGAAGGCGGCGTGCGCGAACCGACCCTCGCCTGGTGGCCAGGTACCATCGCGCCCGGCACGGAATCCGCCGGCATCGCCGGCACCACCGATGTGTTGCCCACCTTCGTTTCCTTGGCTGGCGGTAAAATCAAACAGGACGTGAAAATCGACGGCCTCGATGTCTCCGATTGGCTCCTCGGCAAAGCCGAACAATCCCCGCGCGACACCTGGCATTACTTCCGCGGCACCAAGCTGCAGGCTGTGCGACAGGGCCCATGGAAACTCGCCCTCACCGGTCAATCGCTAGGCATGGGCTTCCGCCAGCGCAACGCTGATCTGGCCAACGGCGGGCGCCTTTACAATCTGGAAAATGAAATCAGCGAACAAACCGACCTCGCCGCGCAACATCCGGACATTGTCGCGCGCCTGACGCAGCTTGCTGAAACCATGACTGCCGATCTTGCCGCCAACAAACGCCCGGCCGGTTTTGTGGAAAATCCAGTTACTCTATATCCTACCACCAAAAAGGCCCGCCGTTCAGACCCCATAAACCCAACGAAACCCATTGACTGGAAAAAGGTAAAGCTCGGTCATACGTACTCCACTGCTTCGCTACCGGAACTAAATGGTAAATCAATCCTGATTAATGCAACCATTGAAATACCGGCTGGGAAAAAAGCCCACGGCGCCATTATTGACCATGGTGGTACGAAGACAGGCTATGCGTTGTACGCCAAACAAGGTATCCTATATTTCTGTGTGCGCTACGGCCAAAAATCCTTTCAAAGGATTGCAGCTATTCAGGGGCAGCAATCCAAACTGAATGTAATCGTGCGCTTTAATGCAGAAAATCTTTCCCTGCAAGTAGGAAGAAACTCGACTACTGGTGGATCAAATCCTCAGGGATTACTACATACACATCCAAAAGAAAACTTCGCGGTTGGGCATTTTGATAACGATCCCGTTGATTCTGAATCCCCCAAAGAAGCCATTAATGGACACCTAGTCGAACTGAAGGTCTCGACCCCATAAAATTTATAATATGAGTAAAACTCACCTGTTTCTAATAATACTACTTACGCCTCTTCTATTGCTTGGAGCTGACCAAAAACAGCCCAACATCGTCGTCATCATGGCGGATGATGCCGGCTTTTCGGATTTCGGCTGTTACGGCGGAGAGATTGAAACGCCCGTGTTGGATAAACTCGCAGCCAACGGTCTGCGGTTTTCGCAGTTTTATAATACCGGCCGGTGTTGTCCTTCGCGGGCGGCGTTGCTGACTGGCGTGTACCAACATCAGGCGGGCATGGGGCACATGACGCGGGATCGCGGGTTGCCCAGCTACAGTGGCACGATCCTGCCCAACGTGCCGACGCTCGCCGAGCGGCTGCGTCAGGGCGGTTACCGCACGATGATGACCGGCAAATGGCATCTCGGCACCGAGCCGAAACAATCGCCCGTCGCGCGCGGGTTCGATCGCTTTTATGGCACGCGAAACTTCATCGATTCCTACTTCACCGTGCTGGAGCATTGCCCTGTGTTTCTCGATGACAAGATTGTACTGCCCGGCACCGAGACGCCCGTGAACCATCTGCGGCCCGATCAGGAATGGTACACCACCGATGTCTTCACCGATTACGCACTACATTTCATGGACGAGGCGTTTACGAAACACGCCGATCAACCGATTTTTCTCTACGTCGCCCATAACGCGCCGCATTTCCCACTGCATGCGCGCGAAGAGGATACTAAAAAGTACCGCGGCAAATTCCGCGATATAGGCTGGGACAAATTGCGCGCGGAGCGTTATCGGCGCATGGTGCAGATGGGCCTGATTAAAAAAGACTGGCAGCTCTCGCCTTCGGATGTGCCTCAATGGGAAACCTACGACGCCAAGCTGCGCGACGAGCTCGACCTCAAGATGGCGCTCTACTCGGCCATCATTGACCGCATGGACCAGAACATCGGCCGGATTATAGCCAAGCTCAAGACCGCCGGTCGACTGGAAAACACCTTATTCCTGTTCATGGTGGACAACGGCGTGCCCGGCACCGGCGTGCATGATTGGCGTGGGCTCTTCGCCAAGAACGGTCGGCATCCCGAGACTCGCGTGGACAACTACGCCGAGTGGGGCCGACGCGGGGGTTGGTCCTCAAGCTCCGGCCGCGGCTGGGCCAACCTCAGCAACGCTCCTTTCCGCATGTATAAGCGCTACACTCATGAAGGCGGTGTAGCTACACCCCTCATTGTCCACTGGCCCGCCCGCCTCAAGGACAAGGGCACCCTGCGCCACACGCCCAGCCACCTCATCGACATTGCCCCCACCTGCCTCGCCGCCGCTGGGTTGCCGGTGAAAAACATGGAAGGCGAAAATCTTCTGCCGGTGTTTACGAAAGACAACGCCCGACCACGCACCCTGTTTTGGGAACACGAAGGCAACCGCGCCGTGCGTCAGGGCGATTTCAAGCTCGTCGCCCTGCACAACGCCCCTTGGGAATTGTACAACATGGCCCGAGACCGCAGCGAACTGCGGGATCTTTCCAAGGCCATGCCGCAAAAGGCCGCTGCACTGCAAAAACTCTACGAAGGCTGGGCCCGCCGCGTCGGCGCCAAGCCGTGGGATGAGGTGAGCATAATTCGAAAACCGAAGCCGAAGAAAAAGTAGCCGCTATTCTCGCAGCTCAAGGATCGCAAAGATCGCGCGGTGATCAGATGCCACGGCTTCGTCGAGCACCTTCGTCTCGATCACCTTCCACCGTGTCGCGGGCCGCACGAGGATGAAATCAATCTGCCGCGTTGGCTTACCCACCGGCACGGTTGGCATGGGCTTGGCATTTGTGGGTGTCCATGATTTTTGAAACTCTTTCAGCGTGCGACTACCGAGCACGTCGTTCAAGTCGCCCGCCAGGACCGTCGGCACGGTAGGCTCTTTGCCCGCCATCGTGTTGATGAAGATGGCTGACGCCAGCCGCTCGCCATCCGACCGTCGATGATCAAGGTGCGTACCGAGCAATCGCAACGGCCGGCCGCCAGGCAGTTTAAAGCCAACCTCCAGCACCCCGCGTTGTTCGCCCGAATCCACGTTGGGCAACAGATGATTCTGATGTTGATCTATCGGCAGCCGTGACAAGATCGCGTTACCGTAATACCCGCCCTGTAATGGAATGTTCGCCCCGAACGCATGCTGCATCCCGGTGAGCCGCGCCAGTTCAGCTGCCTGATCCACACCCTCCGAGCGGCCGGCCTTGTTGTCGACCTCCTGCAGCGCAACCAAATCCGGCTTTACCGACAGGATCACCTTGGCGATCCGCGGCACATCCAGCTTGCGATCCACCCCGGCAGCGTGATGGATGTTATAACAAAGCACACGCAACCGGATGCCCTGCTGTCCGGCAAAGACCACCTGTCGTCGGGCGCGGTTGATGCCAATCAATCCCCCGGTCACCGGATCATTCGCCAAACCCTGCCCGGTAAACGGCACGGCATGTTGGCCGACGTACTCCAGCACACCACCCACCTTAGGTAGGCGCAGCCGGAAGGCGACCGGATCATCATGGCCAGTCACCCACAATTCGTCCCCACGCCAAATGCCGCCGGACAAACTGTACCGGCCCAACTGGCCAATCACCTTTTGCGGGTACGTCCAGCGTGCCAGCTCACGCCATTGATCATCGTACTTGGCGAGAAACGTCTTGGCGTTGCCGGCACCGTAATGCGCGAAGTTGCACCACCAATGCCCGTCCTTGTGCAGCACCCACACCAACGAACCGCCGGCTTTGCCGAAGGCCTTGAAGTTCGTTAGCTTCATCGTGTCGACATCCAGCACCTTGATCTCGCTGCGCTCCGGCTTGAGCGGATAATTCGAGTGTGCGCAGAGCAGTTTGCCCTGCAAAAAAAAGCCGCTGTTCAAATGTCGCGCCGCGCCGGTACTCACGGCCAAACGCTTGCCGGTGGCGCGATCATACTTTGCCACCGACCGGCTGGTGATGGCATACACAAACTCCCCTTCCGCAGCCGCCGCCTGATGAGCTTCCGACGCCGGGAGTTGGCGCGTGGCAGTCCAGCTCGCCGCAGCCAGTGAATTGCATCCGACCAGAATTGTGAGCCATATAAACCGCATGTTATTTCTTGGGAATCTCATTGACGGTGTAATAGGCGTGACGATGCAGCAGCTCGCCCTGACGCCGATCGCGCAATGCGCCGAGATCGAATTCGTGCACATGCCCGCGCTTGAGTTCGCTGAGCGTGATGCGCGCACTGAGGCCGTCGGCAGCCAGCTCGGCGCCCTGCACAGTGGGTGTAGTTTGATCAACCTCCGGCCCGCCGTAACCACCATGGTAAATGTGCGTGAAAGTGGTGACCTGATAACTCTTCGGATCGTTGCCGGTCTTGGCATCAACCGGTTTGGTAAACAGGATTTTGAATCCATCGGGCGTGATGTGGATACGCTTAATTTCAAAGGGCATTTTCCCGGTCCAATCTAACCGCTCCAGCGCAAAGGGTTTAATACCGCGCACTGGCCAGCCCCGATTGGTACCGCCGGCCAGCAAACGGCCCTTGGGAGTGAACTGCACGTTCAGGATCCCGGTCGAGAGCCCTTCACGAAAGGGATAACAGGCGCCCTGCCACACGCCGTTGATCTGCTCGGTGGTCGCGCGCATGATGATCGATTGTGTGTAGTCTCCGAGGAATATCTGGTTTTCGAATGGCCCAAACTTGCCGCCCGTCTTATCAACCACGTAACCGGTGATTGAACGCCCCATGCGGATGTAAGGAAACACCACGGCGTACGGCACAAGCTCCTTCACCTTTTCCTTTTCAGTGACAATTCGGGTGCCGCTTTCCGGCGCGACCGGCCGCTTGAGGTCCGGCGCGTACGAGTACCAGTTGAAACTCACCGGATGCCCCATGAACCCGCCGGGCTTCAGAAATTTGAGGCTGCACGAGGAATTCCACGGCCCTTGACTCTCAATGTAAAACAGCGCGCCGTGTTCGTTAGGCCCAATGCCGCCCGGGCTGCGCAGGCCGCTGGCGATGGGGATACTCTTGCCTTCCGGAGTGATTTTCATCGCCCACCCGCGAAAGAGTGCGCGTGAGTGGTAAGAGGCAGAAAGCCCGAGCGCCACGTAGAGGTTTCCCTGCGCATCAAACTTCGAGCCAAAGGCGTACTCGTGATAGTTGCGATAGCCCCACGCATCGGACACCGTCTCAAATCGGTCCGCGCGCCCATCGCCATTCGTATCGCGCACTCGAGTCAACTCTGCGCTGTGAGTTACGTACAGGGCATCCTTCTCGCCTCGGCGATGGGCTAGGCCGAAAATCTCATCCAGACCCTCGGCAAACTTCTCGAAGCGCGGCCGTGGCTTTTCGTCATCCACGCCGCTCATGAAATAAATATCCCCCCGCCGCGTGCCGATCGCCATACGGTTGTCCGGCATTAACTCAAACGCGCCGGCCTCAATCACCTGCCCCTTGGGAATCGGCACACTGACCACCCGATAATACTCACGCTCACGCTGCTCCGTCCCCCAACGCGCGCCCACTTCCTCGGCCTGCACGCCGGGCAGCAGCGCCAACAAGCCGGCCAGACCGATTGCCTTGTATTTAACGCGACAACTCATAACGAATCCCACATTCCGATTTCCCCTTGGGCAGATTAAGTTTCAACAACAACTCCTTGGCGTCACCTTGGCCGCGGAGCAGCGCATTGGCTTCCGGCACCCAAACCTTGAGTCCGTCCGTGCCATACTGGCCCGGCGCCAGTTTCTGAACCTTACCGGTCAACACGCGAAAATAAATCGTCTCCGCCTTCGGCGCCTCCAACCGCAACGTACGCACGAGCCCCGTCAGGCGATTGGTCACCAGGGCATGGGAGCAATCCGTCACACTCACCTCGCCAGTATGGTACAAAAAGGTCGGCACAGCATCCTTGTCCAGTTGATAGCCGCCAAACCGGTAGCCGCGATTGCGGGGGTACAGCGGATCAGGATTGACCGGATTCTCCTTGGTCATCACCGGATGTAACGGCCATGGCGCATCGGGCTTGGCCAAGCGATAAAACGCCACGTCCTGTGGCAGCTCGATTGCGCGGCCCTTGGGATTAAAATTCCCTGCGCCTTGGCCGCCCCAGTACACGCTCACAAACTCGCCTTGCCACAGCGCGGTTAAAGCTCCATTTTGCGCATTGAAAGCGTAGTTCACGCCGCCAGGGAAACCCACGGCAATGCCGCGATACCCCGCCACCCGACTACGCCCGCGATACACTCGCGTGCGATCGGACACCACCAGATCCGTGCCCTCCGAGCGGATCCCCGATGGATCACGCGCTGAACGGCCCAGTGAAAAATAATGCCACATCGCGCGCAGTTGCTCATGCGTGCTGCCCTCCAGCACATCCTGCCGCACCGCTTGGCCATCCGGCCAGAAGTTCGGCATCACGATGCCCGGCCGATACTTTTGCGGATTCCGCATGAAGTGCGCGTACCAGTTCGGCTGCAACCGCTCGAAAGACGTCAGCAAATCCAACCCCTTCAAGCCGGGCGAGGGTTTGCCATTGAAGTTGTGACAAGCCACGCAGTTCAACCCCTTGTCGCCGACCAGCAAATGGCCGGCCTTGCGATACGGACGACGCTCCTCACGCTTGAGTTCGGTGAATGTCACCGGCGGCAGGTGATCCACCTTTTCCAGCAATGGTGGCAAATGTGCTAGTGCCGCCTCGCCGAACTGGGGCATGCGTGTGTGCATGTACGGCCGCACCGTCTCTGCATCAAATAAAACCTTGCGCAGCCATTCCGGCCGCAGCTTGGCAGCCACACCATCGAGCGTCGGCGGAATCCGACCCGGATTGCCCAGCCCTTCCTCATCTGTGCCGAAGTGCTTGAACATTGTGTTGCTCACTCCACCCGCGCCATCGCGAGTATGACAAGCGATGCAGTTCATGGCCGTCATGGTGTGCTGCACTTGCAGCCGATCCGGCAACGGCTTGTCGATCCCTGCTAGTGCTTTGCCGATGGCGGCGCGCTGGGCGGCGGACAAATGAAAATTCGGCACGCCATCCGGCTTCTCGGCCAGACAACCTTGGCCGGCCGTAAGCTCGGCCATTGGCAGCTTCAATTGCGATTTTTGATTCGGCAGTTTGTGGCACGAAGTACAATTGAGGCGGCGAAACACCAGCTTCCCCGCCTGCACCTTGGCCAAGTCCAGCTTCAGCTCGGTGACCTTTAACTCCTTCAGCCCCAACAGATATGCGGCGATCGACCGCGCCTCGTCACGGGTGAGGTTCATGTCCGGCATTCGCCCGGACGGACGCGCGTGCCGCGGTTGAAACAGAAACGCCGACAACGAATCCAGCCCGTACTTGGCCGGTACATGCTTTAGCCCCACACCACTGCCCGGCGCGTGACACGTGATACAACCGACCTTTTCAAATAGTTTTTTACCCTCACCAACCAACGCGGCATCCACCTTGGCGCGCGAAAATTTTTCTTTGGATAAACTTTTCAAATAATATGTCAGCACCTCAGCCGTTGCATCCTGTTCATCCTCTGGAAGCATCCCGAGGATGTCCGGCATCTGTGTACCCGGATCCGCTTTGTGCGGGCCCAATAAAAACCGCTTCAGGTAACCCGACTCCACGCGCGCGCCCACCCCAGACAAATCCGGCCCCAGCTTGCGTTTCACTGGCCCGGAATGGCACCCCGCACAACGCAATTCCTCGATCAACACTCTCCCTTGCCCAGTCGCATCCAGCCCATGCCGTTCGTGTGACAACCCGGGCACGACTGGCTGGGCCCAGACCGGCACTATAATCAACACCCAAAATACCAACGTATTACGTATCACTTTTTCTTTGGCTTCTTACCAGCCGCTGCTTTTCGAAGGGTTGCAAAAACCTCCTCGTAACCGCCGCCGGCCAAGGCATTGCCGCCCGGCACAAATTCACCGTAGGGCCGGTTGGGAAATCGCTTCAGTTCAGTTGTCAGCTTTTGCTTCAGTTCGTTCAAGGTCTTGGCATGGCGTCGCTGGGTGGCGAGGTTATTCTGCGCATCAGGATCGCGTTTCAAGTCATACAGTTGATCCCCAGTGTAGGCATGGGGATGCGTGGCAATTGAACGTGACACCCCGCCGCTCAATCCGGTCATTGCTTTCAGATGACGCCGATGCTGCTCCTGCACACCGGCAACCTGTTCCCGTGTGTAGCGCAAAGCAATGTAGCTGTGCGTCTTGGTCTTGATGGACCGCGCGGCGCCGATCTCCGCATAGACATACTCGCGTACAGGCTGATGAGGCGCCTTTAACAACGGTGCCAGACTTACGCCATCCATCCGGTAAGCAGCCGGCTTTTTCACACCGGCGAGTTCAAACCATGTAGGTACAAAGTCGGTATTTTGGATCAGCTCCTCACTGCGCACGCCTGCCTTCATGCCGGCCGGCCAGCGCATGATGCACGGCACCTCCGTGCCCTTGGCCTTGTATAACGACCCCTTGTGACCCGAGCCATGATCGGCCACGAACAACACGATCGTGTTATGCGTTAGCTTCAATTGATCAAGCTTGTTGAGGATCAACCCGAGTGAATCATCCATCCACAGGTAACCAGCTTGATTGGAGGTCAACCCAGCTTTCTCGATTCGTTTCATGACCGAATCTCGCGGAGGCAGTACGTTTAAATCCGCGTCAATTACGCCTTCGCCGGTCACCCTCGGTTTGTCCAGCGACTTGT
>DJHS01000138.1:0-160 GCA_002433235.1 Verrucomicrobia bacterium UBA6614 | reverse complement strand
CCAAGAACCATTCGGACCATGCAGTAGCGTGGTGCAGTAGTGCAGATAAAACGGCCCCTCACGGTGACGCTCGATAAACTCCACCGCGGCCGCTGCCGTCCATTCCGGATTATGACTTTGGAACGGTGCCTTGGTATTGTCCCAATAAATATTCTTGGCC
>DJHS01000147.1:0-18032 GCA_002433235.1 Verrucomicrobia bacterium UBA6614 | reverse complement strand
CGCGCGCAAATGGAGATGGGCGGCAAAAACCCGACCATCGTGCTGGCCGATGCGGATCTTGATTATGCCGCCAAGCTGGTTGCGATGGCTGGCTACATGATGACCGGCCAGGTTTGCACCGCCACCAGTCGCGCGATTGTGGATGAGAAAGTGGCGGATGAGTTTACGGAAAAACTTGTGGCCGAGGCACAGGCGCGCAACGTGGGCAACGGTCTCTCCGAGGGCGTGAACATGGGCCCGGCGGTTTGTGCGGCGGAGCTGGATGGCAATCTCGATTACATCAAGGTGGCGCAGGATGAAGGCGCGGAATGTGTTTGGGGCGGCGAACGCCTCGGTGAGGGGGATCTGGAGCATGGGCATTTCATGAGCCCGGCGGTGATTGCCAACGTGAAGAACGACATGCGCATTGCGCAGGAGGAAGTGTTCGGGCCGGTAATCGGCGTGGTGAAGAGCGGCGGCTTCGAGGAAGCCATCTCGTTGGCTAACGATATCGAGTACGGCCTGAGCGCCTCGATCATCACGCGGGATATCAACAAGGCCATGCGTTACACGGATCAAATTGAGGCCGGTGTGGTGAAGATCAACCAGATCTCCACGGGCCTCGCGTTGCAGGTGCCCTTTGGCGGCGTGAAAAATTCCAGCACCAACAACTTCAAGGAGCAGGGCCAGTCGGCGATCGACTTTTACACGCAGGTGAAGTCGGTTTACTTGGATTACTCGGCGGATTGAGGATGAAAGCTGCCATCGAATTTTACCTCGAGGGTCTGTGCGAGGCTGGAGAGTCCATTCCGATGCCTTCCTCCGAGGCGGCTTATTGCGAGACGGCGGTGAAATGAAACTATGCCGGTTCCAAGATTCTAACGGCGCTGTGCGTGCGGGATTGTTGGTGGGTGACAATGCGGTAGCCGATCTGACCGCCGGTGGGGTTGATTCACTTACGGAGATTCTGGAGGATGCCGATGGTGTCGCGCGTGTCGAGGCGATGGGAGATTTGCCTTCTGTATCGTTGGCGGATGTGACCTTGTTCACGCCGGTGGAACGTCAGGAAGTTTGGGCCGCGGGGGTTACTTATATGCGCAGCAAGAAGGCGCGCATGGAGGAAAGCGATTTCAGCGCCAATGCCTATGATTTGGTTTACGATGCGCCGCGTCCGGAAATTTTTTTCAAATCGCTGCCTGAAAAGATTGTGCATCCAGGAGAAGCCGTGGGAATTCGTGCGGACGCCACTTGGAATGTGCCTGAACCCGAGCTCACGCTGGTGATCAACTCACGCAAGGAACTCGTCGGTGTGTCCATCGGGAACGACATGAGCTCGCGCGATATTGAGGGTGAAAATCTGCTCTACCTGCCGCAGGCCAAGATGTATGAGCGTGCCTGTGCCGTGGGGCCTTGCATTGTTGCGGGCGCCAACGAGGCGGCCATTCGCGAATGGACCATTGGCGTGGAGATTGTGCGTGGTGGGGAAACGGTGTTTGGTGGCGAGACGAGCATTGGCAACATCAAGCGCTCCTTTGACGAGTTGCTGGATTATCTCGGCCGTTCCCAAAGTTTCCCGCACGGCGCCATGCTCTTGACCGGCACGGGCGTGGTGCCGGATGATGATTTCACGCTTGCGGCGGGCGACATTGTGCGCATCACGGTTTCCGGCATAGGTATATTGGAAAACCCGGTGGCCGAGGTATAGCGGTAACACTTTTTTGGCTTGCGCGTCTGTGTAATCGCGCACACATTTTGCGCCCCTTACAAACAACAACCAAAGGATATTGGATGAAGAAACTGATACTGTTTGCAGTGGCTGCCTTAGTGGCGGTGAATGTGGCTTCGGCCGACGACAAGAAAGCCCCGAAGAAGGGGCAGCGTGGCCCGGGCCTTTTGAAGGCGCTTGAGCTGACAAAGGAGCAGCAGACTAAGTTCGCGGCACTGAACAAGGAAATGCGCGGCAAGATGGCTGAGTTGAAGGAGCTCCCGAAGGATCAGCAGAGGACCAAGCGGCAGGAAATTTCCAAGGCGCGTATGGAGGGTCTCAAAAAAATTCTGAATGAAGAACAACTGGCGAAGCTCAAGGAAATGCAGACCAAGCGCCGTCCGGGTGGAAAGGGCAAGAAGAAGCCCCAAGATAAGTAGATTGCCCTGAAATAATTTAGCAAGGGACGGCTTCGGCCGTCCTTTTTTTGTGCGTTTAAAGGGCTTTTTAAATCGCGTCGCGAAGGGTTGGACTTATAGTCCCGGTTGACCCTTAACCTCCAAACAAAGGACAAATTGGAATGAGCAAGATCAAATGGTTGACGGCCGGATTGCGGGCACTCGCGTTGTGTGGTCCGACGATGGCTGATGACAAGAAGAAGCCCGCCGAGGGTAAGAAGAAGGTCGTCAACATTCTGAAGGAGTTGAAGCTCAGCAAGGAACAACGGAAGAAGCTGAATGAATCGACGAAGGAAATTCGTGAGCAAGCCGCGAAACTGCGCACCAACAAAGACCTCGATAAGAAAGAGAAGGCCAAGCAGCTCCGTGAATTGAAAACGGCAAACGCGGCGGCGATCAAGAAGGTGCTCAACGGAGGCCAGTTGAAGCAGTATGAGGACTACTTGGCCAAGGTGCCCGAGAGGAAAAAGTAATTCCATCCAGCCGGGGCGGCTCCCCACCCCGGATCATTCCAAGCGCAGTGCCGCCTGGAGAGGGAGACACTTCGAGCCAAACCCAAGGCATGTCGCGAACTGAGCTAGAAATCCAAGGGGATAACGCGTGAAGAACGCACTGCGGCCTATCAGAAGCTCGACCAGAGATTCCAAGCCAAGCTGGACGGCATCCTGACCGCAGAGCAAAAGGAATAACGCTCCAGGCTCTAGGGCGAGCGCCATCAAGTTGATCGATGTGCAGCGGAAGAAAATGAACGAGTTGAACGAGGAGCGTGGAAAGAAAGTGCGCCAGATTTACGCGGGCAAGGATCTAACCCGGCAGAAAAAAGCGAAGGCCACCGGTGAGGTATATCGTGAATACCAGAAAAAACTGAACGAGATCTACACGCCGGAACAGTCGAAGAAACGCAAGGAACGGCGTGGAAGCATCAGCGTACTGCCCCGCAGCTCGGGCCAAAAAAAGGATTGAAGGTTCAATGTTCTGGAAAAATCAGGGTGGCTTCGCACCGCCCTTTTTTTCATGCCCTAGTGAAAATCCGCCGAAATACCTTGTAAAACAGCCGTTTTTCATTATAGTTCCCCAAACCCGCCTGTTGTCCGGCAGCTGCCTTTTGGCAGGCGATTTGCTGTGCGGAGGTGGAGGTTTTGGCCCAAATATGAGTGTCTTGGTGACCATCAAGTGTCCGTGCTCGAATTGTAACGAACGAATCGAGTACCCACCTGACATGTGCGGCAAGCAGATTGAGTGTCCGCACTGCAAGAAAGTCACGCCCTTGATGGCCCCGCAAATTCCGCTGGAGGCTCTGAAGGCGGCCGCAGCCATCCCCGCCCCGGCAGCGGCTCCAGCCGTGCCTCCACCCGCTGCCGCAGGAGGACCACCTCCTGCTCCTCAAGTGGATGCTTCGCGGCAAACCGTGCGGGTGGACAAGAGCGCCTTGGTTGGCGGTCAAGCCCCGCCCCCTGCTTCCGCCCCTCTGCCAAGCGGCGGAGCAACCCCACCACCCCCCAGTGGAGGAGGTGGTGCCCCGCCTCCTCCCGGTCCCGGTGCGCCTCCTCCCCCCAGTAGCGGTGCCGCCCCCCCGCCGCCAGCAGGTGACAAAGCGAAGGGCGCTCCCCCGCCTTCTGCAGGTGGTGGTGCCCCTCCTCCCTCCGGTGGCAGCGGTGCCCCTCCCCCACCTCCAGCTGGCGGTGGCAAGGGCGGAAGTCCGCCGCCGCCTCCCCCGGCGGGCGGTGATGCCCCTCCCCCTCCTCCGCCGCCATCGTAAACCGTTTGGTTTGCAATTTGAGTTTGGCGCCGGTTTACATTGCCAAACGGCGAATTTTGTGTACTAATCTTCCCCGCCCGTTCCGGGCACAGGGAGGTCGGATGGAATTTTACGTATTTAAGGACAACCATCTTCAGGGTCCATTTACCGCGCGCCAGTTGCACGACATGGTCGTGGCACAGCAGCTCGATCCCAGCCTGTTGTGCGCGCCGGATGGTGCTCAGGAATGGAAATCGATCGGTGAAGTGTTGTCGCCCGTGATGTCCTCTCCCGAGGAACCCGACAAGTCCGCCGAGCTTTCCTCTTCGAGTCTGCCGGCCATCTCACATCCCGCCTTGGCCGCCCAAGCACTGGGATTCCTGAGCCTGCTCTGTCTCGGCATGGTGGTGCTTCATAGACAGGCTGGATTTTACGCCTTGGCGGCACTGGCCGTGCCGGCGGTCATCGCGGGCGCGTGGGCCTTGGTGCAAATTCGACGACGCAGCAATGGCATGGCTGGAAACGGCCTGGCGCTTGGCGGTATCTTCGCCGCAGTGGCTTCATTGATCGCCGGGGCCTGGTTGGTGTTTCAAGTCTTCCCCGGAGAAACCGGCCCCAAGAAAAGCGCCGAATCCACGCAGGAGCCAAAAGAAAACTAAAGGGCCGGAGTCCAGAGTGATTCGGCCGTCACGGGCTGGTTTGTTCGTTGGGCGCGGAGTTGGATGTAGGGGGCGAGATGGTGGCCGCGGTATTCAAAGGTGCCGGGGGCGGCGGATGGATCGCCGAACTTGGGCTCGGTGACGGCTTCGATGGTGAAACCGGCTTCGCACAGGCCGCCGAGGAGATCGCCCCAGCGGTGAAGAAATTCCATGGTGCCCTGTTCCCGATGCGGCCCGGGGCGTTTGGCGGGCGAAAGAGGGCCGTCGTGATAGTAGGGGGTATCGATCACGAAGCCCGTCGGGGTGGGCGCGAGATCGATCTGCAGATTGGTTGGCTGCTTGTGGCGGCTGATGTACACGCCACCGGGCTTCATGACCCGGGCCAGTTCGCGGTAGGCAAGCCGGATGTCCGGCACGTAACAGGTGCTCACCGGCTGCATCACCGCCTCGTACTCGGCTTCGGCAAGCATGGAGAGATCATCAATGGAGGTTTCCATCGTCTCCACCTGCAGGCCGCGTGACTCGGCCAACTCGCGGTCGAGACGCAGCATCTCGGGGCTGATATCCACCACCGTCACACGCGCGCCGGCATTGGCGAGCATGGGGCCGTGACGGCCGCCGCCGGCTCCTAGACAAAGAATGCGCTTGTCGGTTACCTCGCCGCCGAGCCAGCCGAGCGGGTCGAGGATCTCCAGCGGCCGATCCATCTCATCGTCGGTGGCCGCGCGCGTAAAGCGTTTGCCATCCTGCACCCGCGCATCCCACGCGGATTTGTTGTGATCGTGGATGGGGTTCAAGGGCGCCTACTTTTTCTTTTTGCGAAATAGTGGGAACCGCTCCGAAGGAGTGTGGGCTTCACGAAAGAGGGGAGCAATTTGTTTGACGATGTCCGGATGGTCGGTCGCGATATTCTTCGTTTCGCCGATATCGGTCTTGAGGTTGTACAGAACGATGGGCGCCTCCGGATTATCACGAACCTTGAGCCGGAGCGCCTTCCAGTCACCCATGCGGATGGCTTGGGTGTTGCCGTAGGAATGAAATTCCCAGTAGAGATAGCGATGGGCGCGCTGCTTGGCGCCGCCGGTGAGGGTGGGCACGTAGGAGATGCCATCGGTGTGCTTGGGGGTGGCAATGCCGGCAAGGTCGCAAAGGGTGGGCATGAGATCCCAGTGGGCGCAAATGTGGTCGCTCACGCTGTCGGCCTTGATCTTGCCGGGCCAATGGGCGATGAGCGGCACGCGGATGCCGCCCTCGTAGAGGTCGCGCTTGTGACCGCGCAGGGGGCCGTTGCTGTCAAAAAATCCGGGCTTGTGGCCGCCCTCGTAGTGCGGGCCGTTGTCGCTGGTGAAGAGCACGAGGGTTTTGTCGGCAATCTTCAGTTCGTCGAGCAGATCGAGAAGCTCGCCGATGCCGCGGTCCATGCGGGTCATCATGCCGGCAAAAGCGGCGACAGGATTTTTCACTTGGGTCCCGTGGCTGTACTTTCCAATGAGGTCCTCGAATTGCGGAAACATTTTTCGGAACGGGGCGACGTCCTCTTCGGGGCACTGCATGGCGGCGTGCGGAATTGTGATGGGCAGGTAGGCGAAGAAAGGTTTCTTGGCGTTGTCGCGAATGAACTTGAGCGACTGTTCGTGGATGAGATCGTGCGAATAGGTTTTGCCGTCGAGCATCACCTTCTTGTCATTATGCCAAAGGTGCTTGGGGTAAAAGGTGTGCGCCTGCCGCTGGCAGTTGTAGCCGTAGAATTCATCCCAGCCCTGGTTCACCGGATCACCGCTGGAACCGGGCGCGCCGAGGCCCCATTTGCCAAACATGCCGGTGGTGTAGCCGGCTTCTTTCAACAGCTTGGGGATAGTGATGAGGTCGGCAGGAATCGGCGCCTGCCCTTCGGGCTGTACCTCGCGGTTGCCGCGCACATAGGCATGGCCGGTATGAACACCGTTGAGCAGGCTGCAGCGGGTGGGGGCGCACACGGTGCTGCCGGCATAATGCTGGGTAAACTTCATGCCGGCGGTCGCCATGCGATCGATGTGCGGCGTCTTAAAAAGTTTTTGCCCGTAACAGCTGAAGTCACCGTAGCCGGCATCATCAACCATGATGAAAATGAAGTTGGGCTTGTCAGGCGCGGCGTTAAGGGCGCAGGCCAAAAACGAACACAAAGCAAAAGTCCTGAAAATGGAACGCATGCGGGGAGCCTTCCCGTGATCCCGAGAGGAGGCAAGGCGAAACCGTGATTATCCCGTCGTGATTTTCTTGTACGCCTCGCCCTCGTTAATGGTCGGCGTTTCGGGGCGCCCCTTGTAACGGTAAATGAGGTCGAGGTTATGGATGCCCATTAAATGCAAAATCGTTGCATGCAGGTCATGTACATGCAGGCGATCCTGCACAGCCCACAACCCCAGTTCATCCGTGGCGCCAATCACCTGCCCGCCCTTCACACCGCCGCCCGCCATCCACATGGTGAATCCCGTGGGATTGTGGTCCCGCCCGTCGCCCTTCTCGCTCATGGGCGTGCGGCCAAATTCGCCACCCCAGATGACCAGCGTATCTTCCAGCAATCCGCGCGATTTAAGATCCTTCAACAAACCCGCCGTTGGCAAATCACTTTGGCGGCATTGGCGGCTGTGGTTGCTTTCCATTTTGGAATGCGAATCCCACTTGCTGCCTGCGCCATGATAAATTTGCACAAACCGCACGCCGCGCTCGACCAGCCGCCGCGCTATCAGACAGCAGCGGCCGAAGGGCTCGGTGTCCTTGTTGCCAAATCCGTACAGCTTCTTTGTGGCCTCGGTTTCCCTGGCTAGATCCACCGCCTCGGGTGCCGCTGCCTGCATGCGATAGGCCAGCTCATAGCTGCGAATGCGCGCCTCAATGTCACTGTTGCTTTTGCGGTCGCGCAGGTGCTGTTCATTGAGCCGGCGCAACAGCTCCAGTTGTTTGCGGCGGATCTCGGGCGACACGCCCTTGGGCAGGTTCAGGTACTTGATGGGTGACGGGCCGGGATTGAGCCGAACGCCCTGATGCACGGCGGGCATGAAACCGGCGCTCCAGTTGCGCGGTCCATTGGTGGGCGTGGCGGCTGTGTCGGTCATCACCACGAATGCCGGCAGGTTGGCGTTCTCCGTGCCCAAGCCGTAACTCACCCAGGAACCGAGACTGGGCCGGCCCCCGAGTGGCTGGCCGGAATTCATCTGGCACACTCCACCACTGTGGTTGATGCCATTGGTCCAGCAGGAACGAATCACCGCCAAGTCATCGGCGCACTCGGCTGTGTGCGGCAGCCAGTCGCTGATCCATAAGCCGCTTTGTCCGTGGCGCTTCCATTGGCGCTGACTGGGCAGGATGGGTGATTCCGCTTCGCCCATGGCGGTAATGGGCCGCTTGAAGCTGGCTGGCAGGCGCTTGCCGGCGAGCTTTTGGATGAGCGGCTTGCGGTCAAAAAGATCCATGTGGCTCGGCCCCCCCTCCATAAACAGGAAAATCACGCGTTTGGCC
This sequence comes from Verrucomicrobia bacterium UBA6614, assembly GCA_002433235.1. Lineage (GTDB taxonomy): Bacteria > Verrucomicrobiota > Verrucomicrobiia > Limisphaerales > UBA1100 > UBA6614. The sequence goes on along the minus strand of DJHS01000147.1, from coordinate 9,995 downwards.
GTAGGCGCGAAGTGCGGCTGCCTCGCTGCGTGGGAATTCGCAAACGCACGATCCCGTGCCAGCAGGCCCGTTAGTGCAAGCGCGCCAAAGCCCGCTCCACCGCGCAAAAGAAACTCGCGCCGCGTGGCTTCGTTGATATCCGGTTCCACGGAATTTGTTTGTGGAGTCATTCCTTCTCCTCCTCCGCTGGTTCCAAACCCTCAGGCTCGTCTGCTTCCTCATCGTCTGGCCGGGAACCCTCTTTGTCATTAGCCGCCTCTTCCGCGGTTTCTTCCCGCGGCCAAAGCAGGCCGATTTGCATGCTGGTGACCAGAAAACTGATGGATGCGAACATCAACAGCTGAAGTGATTCCGGGGTCAATTTTTCCATTACGTCGATGTTGTAGACGATCCAGATAAAAACCCCGGCACCCAAGGCGCTCCAAATGGTGAAGCTGCTGAAAAACGGTTCGTCATCCCTGAGGCTGTGCGTGGCGAATCCCGCCGCCACGAACTGCCCAGCTACGGCGACCACGAGCACAACCGCGATGGCCAGTTCGCCGACGTTTTCAATCTCCAGTTGAGGGATTTTCCATGCGCCCAAGCCCAGCAGCAGGACGGCTATGACAAACATGATGATCCGCATCAAGCGGGCTGATTGGGAGAGAGATTCGCTCATGGCCTCATTCAGTCGATGTACAAGAACGCGTTCGCGTTCAAAAGCACGTGGCAATACTCCGTGAGCAGCGTCAGCCGGGGATTCATTGGGGCGGATGTGCCGACAGAGCGCAGCGTGTTCTTGTTGGCCGAGCTATCGGCATAAAAGTTGTCCTTTGTAAATTTCCAATGAGCGAGCGTGTCCTTGCCCGCGGCCGGTTGTAGAAGCAGTGTTTCATCTCGCGAAAGCGGGCGGTTGGTCAGGCGCACATTGCCGATCAGACCGTCCCACGAGTGATTTTGCGTTTGTGCACGGCCGCCGATGATTGGGGCCTGCAGGGTGGCATAATGTTTGTTTTTGGCAAAAGGTTTGGTGGCTGTTTGCATCGGAGCGTCGGGCCGGGACAAGTCCCTCAGGAAAAAATTCGCAGTGCCAGCACCACTGTCATTGAACTTCAGGCTCACCGCCACGTAGTACGGCTTGTTCAGTTCCGGCCGCAGGTTGGAGGCAATCACCTCATAGCCATGGTCGCCTCGCTGCGGCACACCGATCAATTGCAAGATCAGGTTGCGGGGCTTGTAGGCGCTCTTTGTGCTGGTGACACCGAGTGACCAACCGGGTGTGGCCTTGCTGCTATTCCACTGGGAAACGATCGTGCGTACGGAGGCGTCGGGGAACAGCGAGTGAAGCTGAATAAACGCTTCTGCCGTGAAATCACCCGAGGGCAACGGGCCGGGCAGATTCACCTCCAAGCTCCGTTGGGGACCGCTGGGCGAAAGCGCGGCGGCTGCAGTGGGCTTGAGTGTTTTAAGTTCACCGGTCTTGGGGGCGGCAGGGGGTTGGGTAACAAGTGGGGCATTGTAGGGCGAGAGGAAGGCGAGCCCGAGTGCCTGTTGCGATTGAGTGGCTGTATGGCCGGTGGTGAATTCATGGGCGGCACGGATTTGCGCGGTGGCATCATTGGGGTGCAACTTGGCCAGTCGCCTTGCGAATCCGGCGGCGCGTTGGCGGGTCCAGTCGCTGTTCATCATCAGGAGAGATTGCATCGCCGTGGTGGTCACGGTGCGTTGCGGCATGTGCGAAATGTGGTCGGGCGTGTCAAATGCGTGCATGACTTCGTCAGGCTTGTTGCGCATTACCTTGCGGTACACGGAGCGGCGATTGGACTTGGTGGCATCCACGCTCGCCCCACCCTCCTTCAGGTCGAGTTGGCCGGCCATGGCCAGAAGACTGTCGCGCACTTGCTCGGCACTCATGCGCTGTACCGTAGCGCGTGCAAACCATGTATTGGCAGGATCGGCCTGCACGGCGGCGGGATTGTTGGCCGCCTGCCTGTAGGTGGCACTGGTGACCATCAATCGATGGAGTTTTTTGAGGCTCCAGTTTTCCGCGACCAAACGTGCGGCCAGCCAATCCAACAGTTGAGGGTGCGTGGGTGGCGTGCCGAGTTTGCCAAAGTCACTGGTATTTGCGGCCAGTCCATGGCCAAAGTGTTGCTGCCACATGCGGTTTACCATCACGCGTGCGGTGAAGGGGTTATCGGCTCGCGTGATCCAATTGGCCAAGGCCGTACGGCGGCCAGAGGATTGCAGGCCGGCTGGAGGAGGGGTGATGGTGGCGGTGGAGGGATCGAGCAGCGTCAGGAAACCGGGCTCCACAACCGTGCCCTTTTTCGGAATGCGCGTGACTGGCGCCACGGGGCCGGCATCGCTAATTACAAACTTCACCTTCGGCAATGGTTTGGGTCGTTGCGATTCAAATTGCCTTAATGCCTTGCGTAATTTTTCCCACTCCGTTCTGGTGGCGCCCTTGAGGCGTTCGGGTAATTTGGCTGGTTCCAGGTCGAACTGGCGCTCGGCCATCTCGGCGATCTGCTTTTCGTATGCGGTACGATCCTCGGGACGCTTGCGGATCATCGCCTTGATCTTGTCGATGAACTTGTCAAATCCTTCGCGCGTGGCGTGCTTGAGCAGCACGGGACGCTCAATGTCGTGCAGTCGGCGGCGCAGCGCGTCTGTTTCGCGCCGCCATTTTTGTTCTGCCGCAAAATGCTGAGTGCGCTCGGCCGCGGTGCCAACGGGCATGGACGCGCGCGGCAACATCGGCGCAAAGAAGGCCTGCATGCGGTAATAGTCCTTTTGCAGGATGGGATCAAACTTGTGGTCATGGCAGCGCGCGCACTGCATACCGAGGCCGAGGAAGACGTCGGCGGTCACGTTTGTCACATCGGCAAGAATCTCTTCCCACTGGGTTTCCACATCGCGCTGGTTGTGCTCGTAAATCCAGTGGCGGAGAAACATCGTGCCGATGAGCGCGTCGCGGTTGCCGGGATCGACCTCATCGCCGGCAAGTTGCTCACGCACGAAACGATCGTAGGGCTTGTCGGCATTGAAGGAGCGGATGACGTAATCCCGATAGCGCCATGCCTCGGGACGGTAATGATCGGCGCGGTAGCCGTCCGAATCGGCGTAGCGCACGAGGTCCAGCCAAATGGAGGCTTGATGCTCGCCATAACGCGGGCTGGCCAGCAGTCGGTCGACCAGTTTTACGTAAGCGTTCGGCGATGGATCCTCGAGAAACGCGGCAATTTTTTCCGGTGTGGGCGGCAGTCCGGTGAGGTCGAGTGTGACGCGGCGGATTAGTGTGCGCTTGGAGGCGGGCTTGGCCGGTGCGAGTTTTTGTTCGGTGAATTTGCGCGCAACGAAATGATCGATCTCGTTGATCGCCCAATTCTTGGCATTCCTTGGTACGGCGGGCTTGCGCACGGGCTGATAGGACCACCACGCGAGCTGATCCTTGGTGAATCCGCTTGCAAGTTGGCTGTTCAGCAAAAGAACAATTGCCAAGGCCGAACGCATTTGCCGGAGAATACCACGATTGGCTATGGAATGAAAGCAGGAGGTCTGGTGGTGGGCGGGTCGTCTCTACGGCTCGGCCGTCTCCAGCTTCTCGAAGCGTTCCTCGATGAAGGTGGTGTTTTGGATTTGGGCCAGTTGGGCGTAGAGGCCTTTGGCTTTTAGGAGTTGGTCGTGGGTGCCTTGCTCGGTGATTTGGCCGTTTTTTAAGACCAGGATTTGGTCGGCGTTTCTGATGGTGCTGAGGCGGTGGGCTATGACAAAGGTGGTTCGGCCGCGCATGAGGCGCTCGAGGGCTTCTTGGATCAATCGCTCGGTGGCGGTGTCGACGCTGGCGGTGGCTTCGTCGAGGATCAACAATGGGGCGTCGGCTAGGAGGGCGCGGGCGACGCTGACTCTTTGTTTTTCGCCGACACTGAGCTTGACGCCGCGTTCGCCAACTCTTGATTCATAGCCCTCGGGGAGGGCGGTGATGAAGTCGTGGCAGTTGGCGGCGCGGGCGGCGGCGGTGATGTCGGCGGCGGTGGCGTCGAGGTTGCCGTACTGGATGTTCTCGCGGATGGTGCCGTTGAAAAGGAAGGGTTCCTGGCTGACGATGGCGATGTGTCGGCGGAGGGTGTCGAGGGAGAGAGTGGCGGCGTCTTGGCCGTCGATGGTGATGCGGCCGGCGGTGGGCTCGTAAAAGGCGGGGAGGAGGTTGACGAGGGTGCTTTTGCCGGCGCCGGTGGGGCCGACGAGGGCGATCATTTCGCCGGGGGCGGCGTGGAGGTGGATGTCCTTTAAAATAGGGCGGTCGGGTTCGTATTCAAACTCGATGTTTTTGTATATGACTTCGCCTCGGGCGGGTTCCTTCAAGTGGTGGGGGCGGTCGGTGGTGTTCTCGGGTTGGTGGTCGAGGATGTCGAAGACGCGTTCGCCGGCGGCGCGGGCGCTCTGGAGCATTTGGTTGAGGCCATGGAGGCGGGCGACGGGTTCGTAAAAGAGCATGAGGTAGAAGAGGAATCCGACGAGTTGGCCGGTGGTCATTTCGCCGGCCATGACGGCCTTGCCGCCGAACCAAAGAACGCCGACGGTGCCAAGGGCGGCGAGGAAGCTCATGATGGGGTTGTAGTTGGCCCAAGCGCGCATGATGCCGAGGGTGCCTTGGCGAAGGTCCTCGGCGCGGTCGGCGAATCGGGCGTCCTCGTGGTCCTGCCGACCGAAGGCCTTGATTTGGCGGATGCCTTGGAGGTCGTCCATGAGGAGGGCGTTCATGGCGCTGGCGGCCTCGCGCTGGCGGCGGTAGCGGCGGTGGGCGGTGAGGGTGTACCAGAGGGCGCCGATGGCGAGGAATGGGAGCGGGGCGAGGGCGATGAGGGCGAGAAAGGGGTTGGTTAAAAAGAGGATGACGGTGATGCCGCCGATGCAGAGGACGGCGACAGTGCCCTGCTCGGTGCCGTCGATGAGGACGCGCTCGACGTTGTTGATGTCCTCGACGACGCGGGTCATGAGGTCGCCGCTGGCGCGCTTGTCGAAGTAGCTGACGGGATGGCGCTGGAGCTTGGCGAAGACGTCGCGGCGCATGTCGTAGATGACATTTTGCTCGAAGTGGTTATTGACGCGGATGCGGAGGCTGTTGAAGAGGTCACGCAGGAAAAAGGCGCCGGCAAGGCCAAGAACGGCCCAGCCGAGCAGTTCGGTGTCGCCGGTGTTTTTCTTGATGATTTCGTCGATGATGATCTGGGTGAGCTTGGGGTAGGTGAGCGCGAAGATGAGGGAGAGGACCGCGCAGCCGATGGTGGTGGCGGCGAGGCCGTAGTAAGGGCGGACGTAGACCCACACGCGGCGGATGACCTCGCCGGTGGAGCGTTTGCGAGCTTTGAATGTGGGGTCGCCGCCGGTGGCGGTGTGGTCGGCATGATTGTGTTGCGCCATGCGCGGGAAGAATAGAGGGGCGCGTGGCGGGGGGACAATGTTTTCCGGTATCCTTGTAGGCGGGGCCGGTGGCCCCGCCTACAAGGATACCGTCCGAGGCTACAGATTACAAAGGGAGGCCGTCGGGATCCCAGTGTTTGGCGAAGCGGCATTCGCCGGCTTCGATGTAGAATTGCTCGCGCATTTGGCCGTTGGTGTGCCAGCGGGTCCAGAGGCCCTCGGGGCGGCCTTCGCGGAAGTAGCCCTCGGCGGTGACGGCGCCACGGGCATCGACGCTTTGGGCGCGGCCGGTGTAGGGGGCGGGTTCGCCGGGCAGGTATGAGAGGCTGTCGAGGTAGTCGGCGGCGGTGGGTTGCTCGACCATGCGGCCGGCGGCATCGCGGAGCTCCAGCACGGCAAAGCGCACGACGTGCAGGCAGCGGGTTGCAGCTGGTTGTGGTTGCCCGGGCATGGACTCCTCCTGCGGGTGAGGGTAGCGGGGTGGGATTTGGGAGCGATGAAAAGTTGTTCGCAGGTTTGTTTAAGTGAACAGTTATCAGTCATCGAGTCATCAGCGACCAGTGGCGAGACGATGATGGTTTTACTGAATACTGATCACTGATGACTGATCACTTTTAAACCCAAGCCGCGTGCAATTGGCTTCTTCCCCCGGCCGTCGCGCGGTAGCCTCCGGGTGTGGGACGGGAGTATTCATTGCAGCCTTACCGGGCGGCGCTGGACCTGAAGATCGATTACGAGGCGGAGTTGAATGACTCGCAGCGGGCGGCGGTGACGGCGTTGCCGGGGGCGGCGCTGGTGATCGCGGGGGCGGGGTCGGGGAAGACGCGGACATTGACTTACCGGGTGGCCTACCTGCTGGAGCAGGGGGTGCAGCCGGGGCGCATCCTGCTGCTGACGTTCACGAACAAGGCGGCGCGGGAGATGATGGGGCGGGTGACGGCCTTGATCGGGCATGATCTGGATGAGTTGTGGGGGGGGACGTTCCACTCGATCGGGCACCGGGTGTTGCGGCGGCACGCGGAGGGGCTGGGATTTCGGCGGGGGTTCACGATCCAGGACCGCGAGGACGCGAAGGGGCTGATCACGGCGTGCATCGCGGAGGCGGAGATTGACGTGAAGGCGACGCGGTTTCCGAAGCCGGAGGTGTTGGCGGACATTTTCTCGCTGGCGCTGAACAAGCAGGTGGAGGTGGCGGAGGTGCTGGAGGAGCGGTACTCGTGGTTCGAGCAATTGGGGGAGGAGATCGCGGACATCGGCAAGCGGTACACGGCACGCAAGCGGGCGAACGGGATGATGGATTTCGACGACTTGCTGGTGTTGTGGCTGCGGCTGATGCGGGAGGATGCTGAGGTGCGGGAGTTGTACCAGCGGCGGTTCCAGTTTGTGCTGGTGGATGAGTATCAGGACACGAACCGGCTGCAGGCGGAGTTGATCGACCTGCTGGGGGCGCGGCACGGGAACGTGATGGTGGTGGGGGATGACTCGCAGAGCATCTACTCGTGGCGCGGGGCGAATTTCCAGAACATTCTGGAGTTCCCGAAGCGGTATCCGGGGGCGGCGGTTTATAAAATCGAGACAAACTATAGGAGCACGCCGCAGATCTTGGAGCTGGCGAACGCGGCGATCGCGGCGAACACGCAGCAGTTTGCGAAGGAGCTGGCGGCGTGCCGCGGCGATGGCGAGAAGCCGGCGGTGGTGGCGTGCGGCGCGGCGGATGAGCAGGCGGCGTTCGTGGCGCAGCGGGCACTGGAGCTGCGGGAGGAGGGGATCGAGCTGAACGACATGGCAGTGTTGTACCGGTCGCACTTCCACGCACTGGAGCTGCAGCTGGAGCTGACGCGGCGGAACATCCCGTTCAGCATCACCAGCGGGATCCGGTTTTTTGAGCAGGCGCACATCAAGGATGTCACCTCGTATTTAAAGTGGCTGGGCAATCCGCGCGACGAGCTGGCCTTTAAGCGGCTGGCGCTGATGCTGCCGGGCGTGGGGGCGAAGACGGCAGCGAAGTTGTGGGACGGATTTTTACAACACCACGCGGAGGGGCGCGGATTGGCGGAGACGCTGCAGGATTGCGGCGGTGTGCCGAAGAAGGCGGCGGCGGCATGGGCGCAGTTCTCGGCGACGATCGCACAACTGGAGGCGGAGCCGGTGCACGGGGATGCGGGGGCGATGATCGAGCTGATTGTGGAGGCGGGGTATGAGGAATACGTGGCAGCGAACTACGACAAGGTGCACGCGCGGTTGGATGACATAGAGCAGCTGGGGGCGTTCGCGCGGCAGTATGATGATTTGGACACGTTTTTGTCGGAGCTGGCGCTGTTGACGAACATCGAGGCGGAGGAGGAGAAGCCGCGGGATGACGACCAAGAGCAGATCCGGCTGTCGACGATTCACCAGGCGAAGGGGCTGGAGTTCAAGGTGGTGTTTGTCATCATGCTGTGTGACGGGATGTTTCCGAGCAACCGCTCGCTGGATTCGCTGGAGGGCGAGGAGGAGGAGCGGCGGCTGTTTTACGTGGCCATCACGCGTGCGAAGGATGAGTTGTACCTGAGCTACCCGCTGATCCGCGCGGTGGCGGCAGGCAGCGGCGAGGACATGATGCAGCAGCCGTCGCGGTTTTTAAGTGAGCTGCCGGCGGAGTTGATCGAGGAATGGAACCTGCAGTCGTTCAGCCCGTATGGGGCGTGACTATTTTTCGTTCTCGTTGGGCCCCGAAGTTTTCAGGTCGGCGGCAAAATGGATGCTGACAAGATTGCCGCCATCATCCACGGACAAGACATGCAGGGAAACCAGGTCGAAGGCGTCACGGTACTTGCCGAGGATCGAGGGGTCGGGCTGGCGAGCGAGGCGGCAACCGGCAACTAGTTGCAGGCCGCCTTTTAAAACCCGGGCGTCCGCCGGTTCATACTTGCCGGGCAGAATCCAGCCGGGGCGTCCGGGGTGCTTGTGCTCTGCCTCGAAGTCTTCGCGCGCCTTGGTAACATGGAGAACACCGGTTTTAAAGAACGCGGGGTGAATCCTGTATTGATGATCCAGAGTCAGTTCAGCGGGCGGGGTTTCCCTGGGGCGGAACAGGCCGCCGTGCAGCTCCGGCTCCTGGCTAGAAGCGGTTGTGGGGGGCACGGGGATGATCGGCGCGGCCGCGGGGGGAGGGACGGCAGGCGGTTCGCATTCTTCGGGCGCGGGGGTGGTGCCGGGTTTGGATTCCAGTTGCAGGTCAAAAACCATTCCACTTTTAACAGGCTTTCCAACGGCACGGATGGCGCGGCATTGGGCGAGGAGAACCTTCACAAAGTTAGGCATGGGACAGTTTGGGTGGGTGTCGAGTTGCTCGAGGCGTGGCTCGGCGGTGTCGAACTGGCCAAGGCTGAAATGACAGAGTGCCAAGCCGAACTGGACGTTGACCGTCTTGGGGTGACCGGGATGAGCGCGCAGAAACGCAACGTAGGCCTCAGTGGCCTTCAAATATTCTCCGGCATTGAAATGTTCGTTTGCAGCATAATATTCCTCCAAGGCCGCGACGGGGTTGGGTGCGGGCTCGACCGGTGCCGGACGAGGCTCCACGGGCGCGGGGGCGGTTGGGGGAGTTGTAACCAACGGGGTGACGGAGGGAACTTCCGGCAACACGAGGAATTGTTGCGTGTCGATATTATATAAAAAATCGCTCTTTACACTAATATAGTAGACGCGGTCGGTAGTGTTGTGCAGGGCGGCGACGCGGGCGTTGTATTGCTCCAAGGTTTCAAACTCGCGCCTCGGAATGCGGACGTTGGCGGGGGACACCGGCTGGCCCTGCAGCGCGGCGATGGCCTTGGTTGTGTCGCGCTCCAAGTGATGGATGTCGGGGAGGATGCGGGCGCGGGCCCAGTCCACGGCCGTGGCGGGTTGGACCATCTGATAGGCGGTTTTTTCTGATCCGATGGCGGGCGAGGGCGCCGGGGTCGGCGCGGAGTTTGTGGTTTCCGTTACCGCCGGCCCCGGGCTGCTTGCCCCGCCTGGTGTTGGTTCTACCGGAAGATTGGCTTCCTCCGGCGTCCACAGCTTGGCCACGGTGTGCTTCGCGAAACACCCCGTCAACACCAGCACCCCGGCCATGGCCAAAACCACAGCCGACTTGTAAAACCCGTTTTCTTTCATGAAAGTTCCTACCCTTATTCGACGCGTCTCGCCGATAATTTAGCCCCGAAAGTGAAAATTGCGAATTATTTTGTCGACGGGACAGCCTATTTTTTGGGAGGGGCCTGTTTCTTTTTCTCTGCCTCGCGCTTGGCTTTTTCGTCGGCCCGTTGTTTGTCGCGCAGGGGATTGCCTGGGCGAGTGGGTTTGTTGAGGCGGAATTTATTCTCGCGGATGCGGCGGGGGAAGTAGTTGTTTTCGATGTCCACGTCCGCGGTTTCGCGGTGGGGATCCAGCTCGAGCTTGGTGATTTTTTTCTCGGTGATCAGCAACTTTGAAACTTCCTCGGGGTTACGCCGCCAGATTTGCGCGGGAAGGCGGTATTCCTTGGTGCTGCCATCCTCAAAGGTGGCCTCCAACACAACCGGCATCACCAAGCCGCCGTGGTTCTTGAGATCGACTTTATAAAAATT
>DJHS01000045.1:11423-12013 GCA_002433235.1 Verrucomicrobia bacterium UBA6614 | reverse complement strand
CGATGCTGCGCGCCCTTGAGGTCGACGGCCTTGCCGGGCTTGCGTTCGCCGTCGAGGTTTTCCTTGCCGATGATGAATTGGCCAACCTCGTCCTCCATCACAGGCACGGGCTTGCCGCCGAGCCGAAGGCTCACCTGGCCGCTGAGCGACAGCATCGCGTCACGAAGGGTCTCGGCCTCCATGCGGCGGACATTCATGCGGCCAAGCAGACGGTTGTCGGGATCGGTTTTGTCCTGCTTGGCGTTGCGGCGGGAAACCTGTTGGTAAGCCTGACTGGTCATAATGAGCTTGTGCAGGCGCTTGAGCTGCCAGCCGTGTTTCATGAAATCGCTGGCCAGCCAGTCAAGCAGCCCGGGGTGGCTGGGCAGTTCGCCGAGCCGACCGAAGTCGCCGGGAGTATCGACGATGCCGCGGCCAAAGTGATGCAGCCAAAAGCGGTTCACAAGCACGCGTGCGGTGAGCGGGTGTTTGCCGCTGGTGAGATGCTTGGCAAAGGCCGTGCGCCGGCCGGTGGAAGGCAGGGCAGCATCGTTGTTGGCAATGGCCGGCGCGGAGACGACGGACAAGCCGGCGGGTTTGACGGCGTCCTT
>DJHS01000045.1:5348-11352 GCA_002433235.1 Verrucomicrobia bacterium UBA6614 | reverse complement strand
ATGAACGGCTCCTCGGGCTTGGTGGCGCGAATGTCCGTCGCCTTCTTGGCCATGGCATCAAGCACCTTTTTGCTGAGGGCATCGCGGAAGAATTGGATGCGCTCGTCGATGCGCTTGACCTCGGCGGCGGCCTTTTCGTCGTCCTTCTTGTCGGCAAACTCTTTGCGTTTCTTGTTGAGCTTGTTGATCTCGTCATTGTACNNCCGGCCGGTGGAAGGCAGGGCAGCGTCGTTGTCGGCAATGGCCGGGGCGGAGACGACGCTGAGACCGGCGGGTTTGACGGCGGCCTTGGGCTGATCGTGGTTGCCACGGAAAAAGACGTGCGTGACCGGCGGCGTGCCGGCGGGTTCCGTGAGCGCGCGAATGAACGGCTCCTCGGGCTTGGTGGCGCGGATGTCGGTGGCCTTCTTGGCCATGGCATCGAGCACCTTTTTGCTAAGGGCTTCCTTGAAAAACGTGATGCGCTCGTCGATGCGTTTCACCTCGGCGGCGGCCTTTTCGTCATCCTTCTTGTCGGTAAATTCTTTCCGTTTCTTGTTAAGCTTGTTGATCTCGTCGTTGTACTCGCGGTCGTAAAGGTACAGTGAACCGGCGCTGATCTGGCGCACGCTGGGATATTTTTTGAGGATGGCGTTTTGTGCGTCATCGCGTTTCTTGGAGCGGTAGGCTTCGCGGAGTTCCTTGCGGTCTTTCTCCGGCACGGCCTCAAGCTTCCACGTGAGCGTGCGCTCGATGAAAAACTCGACCTTCTTTTGCCGTTCAGCATCGGCTTTCTTGGCCTCGGCCTCGATCTCGGCGGACTTCGCGCGGTCGGCATCGGTGTAGAGCGTGATGCGCCGGCTATTGGGAACGCGCCAGCTCTTGGGGTTAAGGCCCGGCTCGAAGATGGCGCGGAGCTGGTAGTAATCCTTTTGCGGAATGGGGTCGTAACGGTGATCGTGGCATTGCGCGCAGCCAACGGTCATGCCCATAAGGGAGGTGGAAACAATCTTGATCGTCTCGGCCATCACCTGATTGCGGGCGTCGTTGTTGTTGGCGGTGGCGGTGCCGTCGGGCGCCATGCGCAGGAAACCAGTGGCGGTGAGCTTGTCGATCTGCCCGGGCTTCAGTTCCTTGTAAGGCGGCTTCACCATCTCGTCGCCGGCGAGTTGTTCGCGGATGAACTGATCCCACGGCAGATCCTTGTTAAAGGCGTTCACGACATAATCGCGATAACGCCACGCCCATGCGCGCTCGGTGTCGCGTTCGTTGTAGCCTTCGGAATCCGCATAGCCGGCGATGTCCAGCCAATGCCGGCCCCAGCGCACGCCGTATTGTGGCGAGCCGAGCAGGCGATCAATGAGCTTCGCGTAGGCGTCGGGCGATTTGTCTTCCACAAATTTTTTGATCTCCTCCGGCGTGGGCGGCAAACCGGTGAGGTCGAACGTGGCGCGGCGAATCAACGTACGCTTGTCGGCCGCTTTAGAAAACTCCAGCCCTTCCGCGTGCAACCGCCGCAGCAAAAACGCATCCACCGGATTGGCCGCACCCTCGGGCACTTTCGGGTTTTGGATCGGTTGAAACGCCCAGAAGCTGCGTTCCTCGTCGGTGATGCCCACCGCATTGGGATCCTCCGGCTCGGGCCGTGCTGTCTTGGCGCCTTGCGCGATCCAATCGCGGATCAGCCCAATCTCCTCCGCCGACAACTTGGCCTGTTCCTTAGGCATCTTGCCAGAGTTGACCATCTTGAACAGCCGGCTTTCCTCCGGCTTGCCTTTCACCACCGCCGGCCCGTGCTCGCCGCCCTCGAGGATCAGCCGCGCCAGCCGCACATCCAGTTCACCGCGCTCCCGGCCATCCTCGCCGTGGCAATGAAAACAATGCGCCTTCAGGATCGGCCGAATGTCCTTTTCAAACAAAACCGGAGCAGCCGCCAATTGAATGGCGAACGCCAGCGAAAAAACCGTGTAAAAAACCCTCATACGTTCCCTTCAATTGACCCTAGCCGAAGGGGTGAAATTCGACAATTTCAAATGAGGGTGAATTATAAGGGGAATTTTGACACAGATTTGAATTGGACGGATCGAATGAATAAACGAAAATTCGTTAAAACTCAGGCGGAAGCAATGAGTCATAACATTCCCGTGCGTCGTGCGTTCAGTCCCGGAGGGACGATCGAGAATAGCCCAGCACTTCAGTGCTGGGAACGGCGGCGCCGGGGAAGGGAGTCCCGTAGGGACGACTGAAACCAAACTCCAACCATGAGCCACACGTACATCAGCGCCCATTACCATTGCGTTTTCAGCACGAAAAACCACGAACGCCATCTCACGCCGGAATTGCGCGAACGACTTTGGCCATACATGGGCGGGACCGCGCAGGAGCACAAAATGAAGGCACTGGCGATTGGTGGGGTTGAGGATCACGCACATTTGTTAATTTCGTTGCCCGCGAAAATGAGCATTTCGAAAGCAATGCAATTGATTAAAGGCGGATCATCGAAATGGATTCACGACACGTTTCCCGACAAGGAGGCCTTCGCGTGGCAGGAGGGGTATGGGGCGTTTACGGTGGGCGTGTCACAAATTGCGGACACGGTGGCGTACATCAATGGGCAGGAGGAGCATCATCGAAAGCGAACGTTCAAGGAGGAGTTTGTGGCATTTTTGAAGAAGCACGATGTGGATTATGATGAGCGGTATGTTTGGGGGTAGTTTTCAGCCGTCCCTCCGGGACTTCGATTTGTCCGCGCCTTGACCCAGCACTGAAGTGCTGGGCTATTTTCGTTTGCCCCTCCGGGGCAATGGCCGGTGTGCGTCCGGGACGAGACGGTCCGAGACGGGACTCCTAATTTTTGACTACCCATTCCCGCCCACCGGCGTATCGTTTTTGCACCGCCATGAAAACGCGATTCTGCCTTCTCTTCGGCGTGCTCCTTGGGAGTGCGCATCTTTTTGCCGAGCAAATTCCCGTGTACGATGTGGAGACCCAGCCGCTGGCGGCGCAGGCCAAACGGCTGGTGACCGCGATGGATCTGCTGGGCGAACCGTTTGATGCCAAAACCAAGGCCGAGCTGGCCAAAGCCGCCAAGGCGGAGGACGGCGCAGCGGATTTGCAGCGCATCCTTGACCGGCACGTGTTGTTCCTCGTGCACATCAATCCCGAGGCGCGCGTGAAGGTGCGGCAGGGCCCGGCCAAGCCGGTGTTGGTGGAAGCCGGCTGGCGGCAGTACCTCGTGAAGGTGCATAACGAGGCTGGCACCACGGCGGCGATGCGCGTGGTGAGCCCGAATGCCCGCTCGGTGCACGACAGTCGCTGGGCGCAGAATGAATCCGACCGACGGCTGGGGAAGAAGCCGGTGAAGTTTGATGCCGCCGCATTGCGCGATCGCTGGTTGGATTTGCAGACCTTCGACAAGCAACCGCTGGCGCCCACGCTGGGCGGGCTGGAGGTGGAGTACCGCATCGTGCAGCTCTACAGCCGTGACAAGGGCAAGCGGGAGGCCAAGTTTTCTTTCGACGTAGGGCAGGGCACGCAGGACCTCGGCTTTCGCAACGAGGTCGACGTGCTCTTCACCGCCGCGCCAGCGTTCCCGGTGACATTGCGCGTGCAGGATGAAAACGGCAAACCGACCATCGCCGCGTTTGAGATTCGCGACGCCGCCGGGCGCGTGTACCCCTCGCAGGCCAAACGGCTGGCGCCGGACTTTGCGTTTCACCCGCAGGTGTACCGCGCCGATGGCGAGAACGTGAAGCTGCCGAAGGGCACCTACACCGTGCGGTTCGAACGTGGGCCGGAGAGCATTCGGCAGTTTCGCCAGATCAAGGTGACCGGCAAGCAGCAGGAGACCTTCAAGGTGCAGCGCTGGATCGATCCGGCAAAGCTCGGCTGGTGGAGCGGCGATCATCACATCCACGCCGCCGGTTGTGCGCATTACAACAACCCGACGGAGGGTGTGCACGCGCCGGACATGCAACGCCACATCATGGGTGAGGATCTCAAGGTCGGCAGCAACCTCACGTGGGGGCCGTGCTTCGATTATCAGAAACAATTCTTCACCGGCAAAGACGACAAGGTGTCGCAGTACCCCTACCTGCTGCGTTACGACGTGGAGGTGAGCGGCTTCGGCTCGCATCGTTCCGGCCACCTTTGCCTGTTGCGCCTCAAGACGCAGATTTATCCCGGCGGCCCGTCAAAACACCATTGGCCGACGCTCTGCCTCAACACGCTGCGTTGGGCCAAGAAACAGGGCGCCCTCGTTGGACCCGCGCATTCCGGCTGGGGTCTCGCCCTGCCCACGGATGATTTGCCAAACTACAACATCCCGCCCTTCGACAGCATTGGCGCCAACGAATACATCATGAACGTCACCCACCGCATCCCCGGCCCTGGCGGCAAGCTCGTGCCGGCGGTGGATTTCCTCTCGATGGTCGATACGCCGTCGGTGTGGGAGCTGAACATTTGGTACCACACACTCAACGTCGGCTACCGCACGCGCATCAGTGGCGAGACGGATTTCCCGTGCATCTACGGCGAACGCGTCGGGCTCGGCCGCAGCTACGTGAAGCTCGATGGCAAGCTCAACTACAACGAATGGTGCGAAGGCATTCGCGCCGGCCGCAATTACGTCGGCGACGGTCGCAGTCACCTCATCGATTTTCAGGTCAATGGCGCGAAAATGGGCGTCGGCGACAGTGAATTGAAACTGGCCAAGCCCGGCAAAGTGAAGGTCGCCTTCAAAGCCGGTGCATTCCTTTACGAGGAACCCGAGGCCGGCATCCGCGAACGCCCGCTCAGCGCCAAGCCCTATTGGCACATCGAACGCGCCCGCGTCGGCAACAAGCGCGAAGTGCCCGTGGAACTGATCGTCAACGGCCAGCCCGTCGCCAAGCAAATGCTCCGCGCCGACGGCAAGCTGCGCGACCTCACCTTCAACACCAAGATCGACCGCAGCGGCTGGGTCGCCCTGCGCATTTATCCCAGCAGCCACACCAACCCGGTTTTTGTGAAAGTGGGCGACCAACCCATCCGCGCCAGCCGCCGCAGCGCCGAGTGGTGCCTCAAGAGCCTTGAGCAATGCTGGAAGCAAAAAGAAAAACTCATCGCCGCCAAGGAACTCCCTCAAGCCCGCAAAGACTACGACCACGCCCGCGCCGCGTATCGGAAGATCATCGGCGAGAGTTTTGACGACCGGAAATAGAACCCAACGCCTCCAACCGGAAATCGAAGCTTGTTCACACAGGAAAAAATGGTAGATTTCCGACGGGGAGGGGATTTCGCGTGTTGGTCAATCGCCAAAAATTGATTCAATTTGACAGTCTTTTTGGCCGACTGTAGGTTGTGTTGTAGATTCGAGTATGGCAGAGGCACCCCAACCGGCCGCGCCAGCCGCGGCCACCAAGAAAAAGAAGGCAACCGTCCGGATTAGCCTGCCTCCCAAGCCATCCGCAAAGCAAACCATTCGCATTGCCCTGCCGCCCGGAGGTGGCGGAGGAGCTGCGGCCCCTGGCGCGGCCGCACCGGGAGCCGCAGCAGCGCAACCCGCAGCCCCAACGCCCACACCCGCCACAGAACTGGCCCCCGCACCCGTTCCAGCCGCAGCTGCACCCGTCCCGGCAGCCGCAGCACCAATTCCCGAGGCCACCCCCGCCGCCGCTCCCGTAGCTGCGGCGGCAACACCCATGGCTGCCGCGCCCGTGGCGGCCCCAAATCCCATGAACCCACAAGCAGTCCCACCTCAAGGCGTTCCAACATCAGACCAAGCACCCATGCCCGGGGCTGCTCCCGTCGCTGCCGCCGGAGCCATCGCCCCAGCCGCGGCAGCCGTGCCTGCTGCCGCAGCCCCTGTTGCGGTTTCTCCGACAGCCGCAACCGTAGCTCCAAACGCAGCCGCCACAGTTGCTCTTCCTGGAGTAGCACCCGCAGCAGCTCCGGTTGCCGCTCCGGCCGCAGCAGCTGTCGTCCCCGGGGCGATGCCTGGTGCTCCCGGTGCGATGCCCGGTGCTCCCGGTGCGATGCCCGGTGC
>DJHS01000045.1:0-5009 GCA_002433235.1 Verrucomicrobia bacterium UBA6614 | reverse complement strand
TGCGATGCCCGGTGCGATGCCCGGCTCTCCCCCGACTGAAGAAATTCCAACAAAACCACCCGTTGCTGCCATGCCCGGGGCGGACTTGGGAGGCATGCCCGGCGCGGAGCCCACGGTTCCGGCCGAAGCCCTGGCGGAGGCCGAAGCCGCCCCCGTAGCCGAAGCCGCGTCCGCGGGTGCGCCCAGCAAGCTGGACATGATTCTCGCAGTTGTCGCCGCGCTGGTGGTAATTGGCATGGTGGTGGTTCTTTACCTCAAGGTTCTGGGTCCTCTTTCGGCAACCGAATAATCTCTTCCCATCCCGCTGGCCTGCCCCTATTCTCCGGGCCTATGGCATCTGATAATGTTTTAACTATCACGGCGGACAATTTTGAAACCGAGGTTTTACATAGCGATGTGCCCGTGCTCGTGGATTTCTGGGCTCCATGGTGCGGACCCTGTAAGATGCTCGGGCCGGTGATCGATCAATTGGCCGACGAGTATGCCGGCAAGGCCAAGGTGGCCAAGATCGACATTGAATCGGACGATGCCACCAAACAACTCGCCATGGCACAGGGCGTGTCCAGCATTCCCGCCCTAATGGTTTTCAAGGGCGGCGAAAAGGTTGAGGAAACAGTCGGGGCACAGGGCAAACCCGCACTGGCCGGCATGATCGATAACGCCTTGGCCTAGTCCATGCGGGGAGCGCCATGAACCTCCCCGAGCTTCAAAGCGACAACGCGCTGCGACGGCGCGAGTTCCCCGTTTGCACGGACAAGGTGTACCTTGCGCACGCGGGCGTGTCGCCGCTGCCCGCGTGTGTGGAGCGAGCGGTGAATGAATCCGTTTCGGTTGGCACGCGCAATGATCAAGAGGAAGGCTTGGCCGGGCTGTTGCGTGAAACACGCACGCGTGCGGCGGTCATGTTGGGGGCGGATTACGGCGAGGTGGCGTTGATGGGGCCGACAACCGCCGGTCTCAGTGCGGTAGCCGCCGGGCTGGATTGGCAGACGGGCGATGAAGTGCTGATTTATCAGGATGATTTCCCCGTGAACGTTTATCCGTGGCTGGCGCTCGAGGCTCGCGGCGTAACGGTGCGGCGGTTGCGGACGCCGGCGCTGGGGCAGATCACGACGGATATTGTGGCCGAACAGCTCACCGACCAAACACGCCTCGTGGCACTGGCTTCGTGCCATTTTGTTTCCGGCTGGCGGATTGATCACGATGCCATTGGTCGGTTGTTGCGCGAACGCGAGATTCTCTTTTGCCTCGATGCCATCCAGACGCTCGGCGCGTTTCCAACCACGGTGGAGCACGTGGATTTCCTCGCCGCCGATGCCCACAAATGGCTGCTCGGCCCGTGCGCGGCGGGGGTGTTTTATGTGCGGCGCGAACTGCAGGATCGCCTGTCGCCCTCAGCCTTTGGCTGGAACAACGTACGCTGCCCGAATTACGTCACGCAGGAGACAATAAATCTCCGCAACGACGCCCGCCGCTACGAGGCCGGCAGTTTTAACATCCTCGGCATCGCCGGCCTCAACGCCGCGCTCGGCCTGCTGCTCGAGGTGAGTATCGACAATATCGCCGCTGACCTTACCGCCAAGCGAGCATGGCTGGTGGAAGCGTTGCAGAAAAAGGGCTACGAGGTGTTTCATCCCGAAGCAACCAGCGGCATCACCAGTTGCTGGCACGAGGGCATGGAAATAAAGGCGCTGGGCGAAAAACTGGCCACCGAAAACATCGTCGCCTCCGTGCGCGGTGATCGTTCCGGGAAGGATTATCTTCGTTTTTCACCACACCTTTACAATACCACGACCGAGTTGGAACAAGCAGTGGGGTTGTTGTAGCCCCAGCCGGCGGCCGGGGTCGCGAGGCCACCGCCCTCCCCGCCTACAGAGCAGCCAATGGTCACAAGTCAGCCAAGTTACCCTCGCCGTCGAATGCCCAGCCAACGGGGCTACCCATAACGGTGAGATCCTTGCGCGACGCTGCCTCCTCATGGAACGCCTCGGATGCCTCGACGTCCGTCAATTCCAGAGTGTTGGCAATCCGCAGAACGCGGGCTTGGGCGGGATCATCCAAGGCCACCGTGTCCAGCAGGGCGGCAATGGCCTCTTCATCCGTCTCGAACTGCATGGGCAGCTTTGCGTTGTGCAGAGTCAGCGAAGTCCGCACGTTGACGAACGTTGCCTCGGCATCCATCTCCTCGGCCAACCGCCGGGTCGTGGCATCGGCCAAGCCAATACCAATCGCATTGCCGTGCGTCTCCGGCGTAAGGCCGCGCACAAAGACCCGCCGCACAAACGGTCTGGCCTCGAGCGCATTTCTTAAAAGCGTGGAGTAATGATGAGCGTTCCGGCCAATGACATTGGGGTCCATGCCCGGCCCGCTCAGGTTTTTGCCAATCCGGTCGACCACCAACAGGTCAATGTCGTCGAATGGCAATCCCGGCATCAACGCAGCGGCTTCCGCGAACAGTTCACCTTCCCGCGCTTCAATATCCTCCGGCAAAATCGCTTCAATCCGGGATGTCTCATGGTGCTGATCCTCCACCAGCGCAATCCCAAACAGGATCGGTACATTCCCCAACACCACCCGGCCCAGCGCGCGCAGGGCATCCTCGTATCCCAAACGCACGGAAGTGCGATGAAAATTCGCCGCGCCCGTGTGTTTGCCCATGCCCACGACCATCATCTTGATGAGCCCACTGCCGATCGTGCGGCTGAAATAATCCGTGTGCGGCTTCACCCGGTTAAGCACCACAATCCCGTCCGCCGCCAACGCTGCCTCACTTGTGAATGCCGGCAACCCGTCCGGTGTCCGGCCAATCTCGCGCGCCTCCATCGCCGCCTCAATGGGCACGCCCATTGTTTCCGCCGTGATCCCAAAGTCGGCCAATATCCGCCGTTGCCCTTCAGGGGTGGCGCCTCCATGGCTGCCCATTGCCGGCAGAATAAACGGCTTCACCCCGGCCTTTCTTAGCTCCTCCAGAACCACGTGGACAATCGCCGCCAGATTGGCAATCCCCCGGCTGCCCACCGTCACGGCAATTCGCTGGCCCCGTTGAAGCCGACCACTAACCCTGCCCACCTCATCCCGCACCACGGCGGCCACATCAAGCCGTGGCGAGCGCGGAAACTTCTGGCGCAACGGAAACATGCGCGGCAAAACCTGGGCATCGAGCAGTGACATCCGGCACTCATCCAAGGCCAACCCTGCGCGGGCCGCGAGCTTTTTCTTGCGCGCAAGGCCCTCGCAGACCACGCTTCGCGCAACCCATTTTACCATGAGCAAAAAACCCACTCCCGATCTGTCGAGCTTTTCCAAAGGACTGAACCGCCGCACATTTCTCGCCGGCGCCACCTTGGCCGGCGCCGCGCTGGCATCGGCCAAAAAGGGCACCCCGCGCGATTGGACCGGGAAAAATCCTACACGCTATCCCGAGCCCGATGTGGTGGTGCTGGATGACCGCTTCGCCAAGTACAAGCTCGGAAACTCCCCCATCCTCCGCCTGTACCACAGCCCCAACATGCTCTGGGCCGAGGGCCCCGCGTGGAATGGCGTGGGCAAATACTTGCTCTGGAGCGACATCCCCAACAACCACCAGCTGCGCTGGCTGGAAGAGGACGGCCATGTGAGCATCTTCCGCAAACCCAGTGGCAACAGCAACGGCAACACCTTTGACTGGTCCGGCCGGCAGATCTCCTGCGAACACGGCAACCGCCGCGTCGTGCGCTATGAGTACAACGGCAAGATTACCGTGTTGGCCGACAAGTTTGGCGGCAAACAATTCAACGCCCCCAACGACGCCATCGTCCATCCCGACGGCAGCATCTGGTTCACCGATCCCGGCTATGGCAGCCTGATGAACTATGAGGGCCACCGCGCCAACACCGGCAGCGTGCAACCCATCCAAAAGGAAGCCGTCTACCGCATTGACGAGAAGACCGGCAAAATCGAGAAACTCACCGACGAAATCTTCAAGCCCAACGGTCTCTGCTTCAGTCCCGATTACAAGAAACTCTACGTCGCCGACACCGGCGCCAGCCATTACAAGGACGCGCCCAAGAACATCAAGGTCTGGGACATCGTCGGCACCAAGATCGCGCGCGGACGCGAATTTGCCAGCATGAACCTGAAGATGGACGACGGCGAAGTGAAGGCCGGCTTTGCCGATGGCATCCGTGCCGACACCGACGGCAACATCTGGGCCAGCGCCGGCTGGGTGGGCGACGGCTACGACGGCGTGCACATCTTCGAGCCCACCGAAGGCAAACGCATCGGCCAAGTGCTGCTGCCCGAAATCTGCAGCAACGTCTGCTTCGGCGGCACCAAGCGCAACCGCCTCTTCATGACCGGCAGCCAGTCACTCTACGCCGTCTATGTCGAGACACAGGGCGCGCACATTACCTAGGAGAGCACAGCCTACAGTGCCGAAACCACCCTGTGCATTCCGCCTTGGTGGACAGGTAATCTCCCCGCATGGATGCATTGAGCTTGTAGTGGACGGGGCGTAGGCAGTTGCTTTAAATTGACGACATGAAAACTGCCTCCTACTACGCCGGCTTACTAGTTCTGGTGCTGGGGGTGGGGTGTGGGAAGAAGGAGGTGGAGAAGGCGGCGAGTAAAGAGCCTGAGCTGCGTTCTGAAAAGGTGATTACGCCCGGTGAAGCGGCTAACAAACTCTTTGTTGAAGCGGTTGAGTTGGTTAGTGAGGCAAAATCCAAGGAAGACACAAACCTGCCTTCGGCTATCAAGTCTTATGAGGAGGCGTTGGGAAAGGTTCGGAAGATTGTCAGTGATTACAAGGAGTCGGATATAGCAGTGAAGTTGGTGTCTGGTGAGACGTTGTTCACGGGCAAGTCGATGGCGCAGATAGAGGAGCGGGTAAGGGAATTGCAGCGAGAGAAGATGCGTCTGGCCGAGGCCGAGGAGGCAAAGCGCAAAGCCGAGGAATTGCGAAAGGCTCGAGCAAAGCTTTTGCGCTGGGAATTTGAAACGGGACGTTTTGTGCTCTCCTCCCCCGCCAT
>DJHS01000006.1:5805-8818 GCA_002433235.1 Verrucomicrobia bacterium UBA6614 | reverse complement strand
GTTGTCGCTGAAGAAAATGACCACAGTATTTTCGTCGAGCTTTAGTTCCTTTAATTTACCAAGCAACGTGCCGACACTGTCATCCACCGCTGCGACCATCGAGGCCAGCGCGGCATTGTCCTGCCGCATGCGCGTGGTGCCCTCGTGCTCCTTTTGTGTTGGCGTTTTGCCCTTGAAAATCTTCGCCGCCTTGGCGGTGTAATGATCGATGCGTTTCTTGTACGGCTGGATGGGTGTGTGGATGTTGTAATAGGAGAGGTATAGCAGGAACGGCTTGTTGACATCGCGTTTCTCGAGAAATTTTACGGACTCTTCCGTGAGACGTTCAGTCAAATACTCGCCTTTCTTTTTCGATTTCAACGCGGGATTTGTCCACGGCGCATAATAGCCGCCCGGCGGCGAGCCGCGGTGATGCCCGCCGATGTTGATGTCAAAACCCTGATCCTCCGGCCAATGCCCTTCACTGCCCAGATGCCATTTGCCGGCGAAGAAAGTTTGGTAACTGTGTTTTTTTAACTGCTCGGCAATCGTTACCTCTTCGTGCGCAAGGTTGTTGCGATCGCTGGGATGCAACAGCTTGTTTGTCGCCCGGTTGCTCTGGCCGGGGATCCAGTCGGTAATGTCCACCCGCACCGGGTGCCGCCCGGTCATGATGCTCGCGCGCGTGGGACTGCAAACCGGACAGGCCGCGTAACCTTGCGTGAACCGCATGCCGGTGGCGGCAAGCTTGTCGATATGCGGTGTCTCGTGAAACTTGCTACCGTTGGCGCCGATATCCGCCCAGCCCATGTCATCGACAAGGAAGAAAAGAAAATTGGTTTGCTTGGCAGCGCTGGAATTAAACGAGCCCCAAAGACAAAGAAACACTGAGATGCGGAGAAGGGTCGGCACGCGGCGAGATTAACGTGCGGGCTCACGTTTGCCAATGCCGCACTGGGAGGGGCAAGTTCCACCTTGCCCCTTATCTGTGGGACGAGGTGGAACTCGCCCCTCCCTCGTTCACTTCCACAGAATGTTTAGCCCGTACTCGGGGTGCGACCAGTTGGGGTCGTTGGTGATGACCGTCAGGCCTTCCACTCGCGCCTGCGCAATGAGCAGCCGGTCGAAGGGATCGCGGTGCACGAGCTTCGGCAAGTCATACACTTCACTGGCGTGATGGTAGTTCACGTCGAGGATTCGAAAGTCAAATTGCCGTAACCGATTCAAAAGCAAATCGCCCACGCCCACAGTCATTTCCAGTTTCCCCAGCCGCGCCTTGATGGCCATCTCCCAAATCGAAACGACGCTGACGTACCGTTCATTATCCAAATTGGAACTGGCCTCAATTGCCGTCGCCGTAAGCTCGCGCTCATCGCCACGCAAGAACCAGTACAGTGTGCAAGTATCGAGCAGGCACCTCATTGATACTCATCAAACTCCGGAAGTGGATCGTTGAAATCCGGGCTCATCTCGCCAAAAAACTCCTTCATGCAGCCTAGCTTCGGCTGGAGCTTGGGTGCCTCCCTGCTTGGGGCAACATCCGCCACACGCTGGCCGTTGCGGGTGATGGTAAATGTCTCGCCCGCCTCGACGCGCCGCAATAGCTCGGATAACTTGGCTTTCGCCTCATAAATGCCGATCTCCGTACTCATTCGGGCAATATATACTGACTAGTCAGGCTAGTCAATATCCTGATTTCGTCTACCGATATCGCGCCGTCAACGCCTTGGCCAACGCCTCGTAGCCCTTGGCCTTGAGCCGGGTGACTTGGCTTTGATCTTTCTGTTCGCGGGATTGTCGAGCGGTAAAGGTGGAGTCGCTGTAAACCTTTGGCATGACAAATTCCCACGCGCCGGTTTCCACATCGATGATGGCGGCTTTAAGGCGGATGCGCATGTCCTGTTTTTGATCGGGAATGGCTTTGCCAACAATGGGCACCCACGAAATGATTTTGGAGCCCTGATTGGCTCGAGCGGTCTCGAGGACGCCCCAATAAACAATCATCGTTTTGGCGTTGGACTTGGCTGATGCCAAGCGAAGTGACTTGTCGACCGGCAGTGTCTCGCCCTCCTTGTTGGTTTGTCGATGGGGGATTCCGCTTAATGGAACCACTGTGTAGTGCTTGTTCAGTTCTTCAAGCAAGGGTTCATCCGGAAAAAGTGCCCCGCTCTGCACCACCACGCGGTCGGCGCGCTTGAGGGCCACCTTGGAATCATCCGCTAACGCCGCTCGAATATCTTCCTCGGTGATGTTTGGATTCGCGGTGATTCCCAGCACCTCCAACTCGCTCAACTCTCCATGGTATCCCACGCCGGAGCCGAAATAATAACCGCGGCCGCTTGGATATCCGCTATTGGAAATGGACCGCGGCGTGCAGCCGACGAGGGCGATCAATACGAGTGGCAGAATACACTGCGCCAGGTGGTGAAATTTAACGTTTTTCATGGCTGCTATTCTTAGGGGCTAATTGTGTTGAGATTATCCCCAGCCACTTGCTTGGCAAGTATAAGTTAGTCGATGGACTATCATCGCCTAATCCAGTTTCTCCTTTTCAAAATCGCTCGGGATCACCCATCCGGTGCGAATCCTTTCACCGCGTTCGAATTTCTCGTAGAAATTGTTCCATCGATCGGGCCAAAAGCTGTATTTCTCGAAAACCTCCCCCTTGCCGAACATCCGCGGGTCGCCCTGCTTTTTCAATTCGGCGAATAGCTGCTTTTTCAAGGCCGCCTTCAGTTCAACATTGGCATCCGCGAGGTTTTTCACGCAGTCGCGGTCGGTCTCAACATTAAAGAGTTCCTCGCGCGGGCGTTTGCCGAAGTTGAGTTTCCAAAATTTGTAATCGCCCGCGCGGCGCTGATTGAGCAGCAGCGTCTTGATCGGACTGGCGTCGCAGTTGAGATAGCCCGTCTCAGGATTGCAAGCCGGCCAACGGTTGGGCTCGAAGTTGTGCAGATAAAGATGATCGCCCTTGCGAATGCCGCGGATCGGGTAGCCCCAATTATTCGGTCGACCGACATCATGGCGTTCCTTG
>DJHS01000006.1:0-5493 GCA_002433235.1 Verrucomicrobia bacterium UBA6614 | reverse complement strand
GACATCATGGCGTTCCTTGCCGAGCAGCACGTGGTCGCGTGAGGCGATCACTTGGCCGGATTTGGCCGAGGCAAAAATGTCGAACAAACTCCGACCACTCATCGGCTGCATGATGGGCGCGATTTTTTTCACGCCGGCCGCCTGCAAAAAGGTCGGCGCGAGATCGGTGAAGTTCACAAAATCCGTCACCGTCCGGTTGCGTCCCTGGATGCCCTTGGGCCAACGGATGGCGAGCGGCACGTGATTGGAGTATTCGTACGCCTGCCCTTTGCAGCGCGGAAACGGCATGCCGTGATCGCTGGTAGCAACGATCAGCGTGTTGTCCAGCTGCCCGGCCTTTTCCAGCGCGGTGAGAATGCGGCCGAGATGGTTGTCGTAATGCTCCACCTCAATGGAATAATCGAGCATGTCCCCGCGCGTTTCGGCATTGTCCGGCCAGAAAGCCGGCACCTGATCGATGTCGCTGAGCTTCTTGCCCATGCGCAGGCCCACGCCTTTTTCGTAGGCGCGATGCGGCTCGTGCGTGCCAAACCAAAAACACCACGGCTTGCCCTTCGGCGCGGTCTTCAAAAACTCCTCGAAGTTGCCCGCGTAATCACGATTGCTCATCGCCTTGGCCGGCGGCTTGGCGAAACGCTTGTTGATGGGTGTGCCGGTGATCAGCCGGCGCTTGCCGTTGGCGTCATTGGCAATGCCCGGCCCCCAACCCTTGCCGGTGATGGCGGTGGTGTAGCCGTTGGCGGCAAGCACTTCCACAAAGCTGCCGAACTTGGCCGGGAAAACATTCATGTGATTCGCCGCCTCCTCGAGCTGCCAAGAGTAACGGCCAGTGAGAATGGTCGCCCTCGACGGCGCGCACTTGGCGTTGGGCGTGTACGCGCGCGTGAAAAGAATCCCCTCCCGCGCCACGCGATCAAACGCCGGCGTCTTCACCCACTTGCACCCATACGCTCCGGCATGCCCGAAGCCCCAGTCATCGGCAATGGCGAAGAGGATGTTGGGCCGCTGCGCGGCTGCGGCAATTTGAGTGAACAAGAAAATCGCCGCCAGAAAACGAAGCATGGAACTCATGCGTTGTTGATAATGCATGAGCCGCTGTTTGCCAATCGCAGGTTTGATTGTCCGCAATTTGATGCTACATTCCTCCCATGAGCACGGTAGAGGAAATTGAGGCAGCGATTGAGAAACTGCCACAACCCGAGTTTCTGCGATTGAAGGATTGGATGCTGGAAAGGATCGAGGATGATTGGGATCGGCAGTTTGCCAACGATGCCACTTCCGGCAAGCTGGATGCCACCGCGCAGGAAGCGTTAGCCGAACATCGCGCCGGCAGGAGCGAGCCTTTTCCGCCGGATGAAAAGTAGGGCGGTTAGCAGTTTCTGGAAACAATACCGGTCACTGCCGCCGGATCTTCATGCTCGCGCAGCCAAGCAATACCGGCTCTGGCTGGCCAACCCCGATCACCCATCGTTGCGCTTCAAAAAAGTCGGCCGGTATTGGTCAGCTCGAATTTCGGACAACTACCGCGCGGTCGGAGTCATGGATGGCGATACGGTCGTTTGGTTTTTCATCGGGCCGCATACCGAATACGAAAAACTGCTGCGCTGACTAAAGCTCCGGCTCTTTCCATTGCGGGATGCCGCCGGCTTTCATTTGCTCGGCGTACCACACGTGGAAGGGGCGGGTTTTGGACATCGGCACGCCTTCATTGACCATCAGCGGGCGGGCTTCTTTCCAAAACTTCGCGTAGGCGGCGCGCATTTTGGCGGCGACTTCGGGGTGTTGCTCGATGACGTTGGTGGTTTGGGCCGGGTCCTTGCTCATGTCAAAGAGCGCGTCCTTGGGCGAGATGCCCTCCTTGCGTTGGCGTTCGGAAACGCTGATGGCCGTGCCGCCGCCGACGAACCGCCAGCGTTCGCTGCGCACGGCATAGTTTTTCCACTGATGCGTGTTCGGATCCGTGCCGGTGGCCCAGCGGCCTTTGTGGGTAAACAAAAAGCGATCCGCGAGCGCCTTCTTTTCGCCGGTGAGCAATGGCAGAAAACTGCGGCCTTCGACCTGGCCTTTGGGCAGCGTCTTGATGCCGGCGATTTCGGCGAAGGTGGGCAGCACATCGAGGTGCGCGCTGAGCGTGGCGATGTCGCGGCCGGCTTTCCATTGGCCGTCCCAGCGCACGAGGAAGGGCACCCGCACGCCGCCTTCATCAGCGCTGCCCTTCAGGCCCTTCATGCCGGCATTGTAAAAAGGGTGCCCCTTGGCCACGGGCTGGCCCGCGCGGCCGGACCCGCCGCCGGTCATGCCGTTGTCGCTCATGAAAATTAAAATCGTGTCTTTAAATAGATCCCATTCCTCCAGTTTACCCATCAGGCGGCCCATGTTTTCGTCGATGTTTTCGATCATGCCATAAAAGCCTGCCTGCCGGCCGCCAAAGCCGCGGTCGGTAAAATATTTTGTGTTCTTCGGCGGCGCAATGAAGGGCCCGTGCGGCGCGTTGGTGGTGATGTACGCAAAGAACGGCGCGTCGCCATCCTTCTTGGCCTTGATCCAACCCATCGCCGCGGTGAAAAATACATCCGTGCAAAAGCCTTTCGTTTTCACGAATGACCCGTTGTGGCGCACGACCGGATCGAAATATTTGTTGCCCGGCGCATCGGCGCAACTGCAGCGGTACGCCTGCCCGATGCCGCCCGCGCCGTGGATGAACGCCTCATCAAAGCCACGCTTGTGCGGCTGGTACGGCTCCTCATCGCCGAGGTGCCATTTGCCAAAAATGCCGCTCGTGTAACCCGCCTGCTTGAGCACCTGCGGCAGCGTGGGCGCCTTGAGTGTCATGCGTTCGCGCTCGAGGATGGTGTGCGTCACGCCATTCTTCATCGGGTGCCGCCCGGTCATCAACGCCGCCCGCGTCGGCGCGCAAGTCGGGCTCACCATGAAGCGCGTGAACCGCGTGCTGGTATCGTACAGCTTGTCCAGATGCGGCGTGCGAATCCAAGGATGCCCATGCCGCCCAATCGGCCCGTAACCTTGGTCATCTGTAATGACGAGAATGATGTTCGGTTTCTTGGCGTGGGCTTCGAATGAACCACAGAGGACACAGAGGAACACAGAGAGAAAACAGAAAGTGGATCGCATGCGTCGGTGATACGGCAAATTGCTGAGTTTGCCAATGATTCAAACTCACGCTGAGGCGCGGAGGAAAACAAAAATGGGGCAAGGTGGAACTTGCCCCTCTCGGGAGGGACGAGTTCCACCTCGTTCCCTTTATCAAATCTCTGCGCCTCCGCGTTTCCGCGCGAGAATAATCACTTCCCCGGAAACGCCTTGGGCGGCGCAGCGACGGCTTTGGGGAGTTTGCCGGTCAGGGAGCGCAGGAAGGCGACGATGTCGGCGCGATCCTGCTTGGTGAGATCCTTGCCGAGCTGATACACGGCCATGCGCTGCACGGCGTCGTCGAGCTTGGTTGAGGAGCCGTCATGAAAGTACGGGCCCGTTTTGGCGATGTTGCGCAGGCTCGGCACTTTGAAGAACATTTTGTCCGCTTCCTTTTTGGTGAGATCAAACCGTCCCTGATCCTTTTGGTTCGGCCACGCCTTTTTCACGCCGAGTTTTTGGTACGTGTTTCCGCCGAGCAAATTGCCCGTGTGACACGCCACGCAACCGACCGACACGAACTTTTTCAGCCCGCGCAGCTCCGGTTCCTTCAATGCCTTGTCATTGCCCGCGAGCAATTTATCAAAACGCCCGGGCGTCACGAACAACCGCTCGTACGCGCCGATCGCCTTGCCGACATTGTCGTAGGTGATCGCCGGTTTGCTTTTCGGAAACGCCTTCTTAAACAGCGCCTCGTAGCCTTCAATCTTGCCGAGCTTTTCCACCACGGCTTCGGCGGAAGGCATCGCCATTTCGCCGCCTGCAAGGATCGGCCCCTTCGCCTGCTCCTCGACCGTTGGTGCGCGGCCATCCCAAAACTGTGCAACGTGCATGAAGGCATTGAAGCTCGTCGGCGAATTGCGCCCCGTGCGGTGGTTGTCGAAGCCCAGAGAAAATTTCTCGCCATCGACGCCAAACGCATCCGTGCGGTGGCAGGAGTTGCACGAGATCGAGTTGTCCCGACTCAACCGTTTCTCATGATACAACGTGCGCCCCAGCTCCACCTGCGCCCGCGCCAGCGGATCCTTCGGCAGCTTCGCCGCCACCAGCGGTTTGCCAAATACCGGCAACAACGCCTTCACCGCCTCATCGGCGATCATCAAATTGGCCAGCCCGAAAACGGGCAAAAGAAAATACAGGGATTTCATCGCCGCCAAGCGTAGGTGAGTGCGGTGAAAATGCAAGCTCACGTGGAGCCATCCGAAGAGAATCCTTGGCGTCTTCGCGTCTTGGCGGTTCAATCCGCCGTCCATGGCCGACGCCCCCCAACTCAAACGCGTGATCAGCCTGCCCGGCGCGGTGATGCTTGGACTGGGCTCGATCATTGGCACGGGCGTGTTCGTCAGCCTCGGCATCGGCGCGGGTATTGCCGGGCCCATGGTTTTGCCGGCCATTGCACTGGCCGGATTGGTAGCCCTGTGCAATGGCCTCAGCAGCGCGCAACTGGCGGCCAATCATCCCGTCAGCGGTGGCACTTACGAGTACGGCCATCGGTGGCTGAATCCTTCCTTCGGCTTCGTCGCCGGCTGGATGTTTCTCTGCGCCAAGTCCGCCTCGGCTGCCACCGCCGCGCTCGGCTTCGCGTTGTACCTCGCACCCGACCATTCGCTGCCCGTTGCCTTGGCTACCGTCGGTGCCGTTACCGCGCTCACCCTCACCGGCATGCAGCGCAGCAACTTTGTAAATTCTCTCATCGTCGCCGCCGTGCTACTCAGCCTGCTTGCCTTCATAGCCTTTGGGGCACCGGCCATCAGTGCCCATCCGGATCGCTGGCAAACCGCGCTAAATACCGAACACTTTCCCAACCTCCTTCCCGCCACCGCGCTGATGTTCGTGGCCTTCACCGGCTACGGCCGCGTCGCCACCTTGGGCGAAGAGGTTGCCGAACCGCGCCGCACCATCCCACGCGCCATCATTGCCACGCTGGTTGTCACCACCCTGCTCTACGCCGGTGTCGCGTGGGTGGCTCTGGCCAATGCCGGCAATGAATTCGATTCCCTCGCCGCCATCGCTCAATCCTTCAGTGGCTCCACGCTCGCCAAGGGGCTTACCGTCGGTGCCGCCATTGCCATGATCAGCGTGCTGCTAAATCTCGTGCTCGGCCTTTCGCGCGTCGTCCTCGCCATGGGTCGGCGCGGTGATTTGCCGGAAGCCACGGCCAACATCCGCGAAAGCACCGGCGTACCCGTCACCGCCACCATCGTGGTGGGTATTTTCATCGCCGGCCTCGCCTACCTCGGCGATTTCAAACTCACCTGGAGCTTCAGCGCCTTCACCGTGCTGGTGTACTATGCGATCACCAACCTCTGCGCGATTCGGTTGAAGCCAGAAGAGCGCCTGTAC
>DJHS01000072.1:59646-61864 GCA_002433235.1 Verrucomicrobia bacterium UBA6614 | reverse complement strand
CGTTCACTGATGGCAGCGGACGGCTTGAGTTGGCGCAAGCTATTGCTTCGCCGGGAAACCCGCTCACTGCTCGCGTGATCGTTAACCGCGTTTGGGCATGGCACTTTGGGCGCGGGTTGGTGGCCACGCCAAGCGACTTCGGCACGCGCGCCGAGCCGCCGAGCCATCCCGGGCTGCTCGATTGGCTGGCGGCGGATTTTACCGAGCACAGCTGGTCGCTCAAACATTTGCACCGGCGCATCGTTACCTCGGCCACTTGGCAAATGGCGAGCACCCATCCGGGGGAATTGACCAATGGCCAAGGGCCAAATCCCAAATTGGTCGATGCGGAGAATCAGTTGCTTTGGAAATTCAATCGGCGGCGATTGGGCTTCGAGGAAATCCGCGACGCGCTGGTATTTGCTACAGGCAATCTCGACGCAAAAGTGGGTGGACCACCGGTGAACATTCTGGGCGGCTTCAACGGACGGCGCAGCTTGTACGGCCGGATCGATCGCATGAACGTTGACACCACACTGCGAGCATTTGATTTTCCGGACCCGAACATCACCTGTGCCCGCCGCGAGCCAACCACCGTGCCACCTCAAGCGCTTTACCTGATGAACCACCCCGTGATGGCCGATTACGCCGCACGCATCGCCGGACGCAAGGATCTCCCTTCGGAAACCGAGCTGCGGGTGGAGCAATTGTACCGTCTCCTCTTCGCGCGAACTGTGCTCCCGGACGAATTGGCTTTGGCAAAAAACTTCCTGGGCAATTCACCAAACGCAGCTCGATGGCAGTCGTTGGTGCAGGCGCTGCTGCTGGCCAACGAGTTTGCATTCATTGACTAGAGGTCGTTCCTTCTGGCCTTTCTGTGAAAATTCTGTAACCTTTCGGGCTTTCCGTCCGTAAGAGGCCAAACGTGGCGAAGGCAATCCCCATCCTGTTTTTTGTGTGCCTGCTGATGCTGGGCAGTGCGGAGCTGCAGGCGGAAGATGGCAACGCGACAAGCAGTGAGTCTGAGCAAGGCTGGTCGGAAAGGCTAAAGCAAGAATTCTCTAATACATCCAAGGATCGTGCGTCGATGATGGCGATGACGGTGTACTTGATGTTGGGGGGTATATTCGGGCTATACATCCGGTTTCTCTACCGGCGCTTTAATGGGTCGGTTTCGGACGCTGACTCTGTGGCGCGGATCTTTCCTCTACTGGTGCTTGTGACCATCGCGGTTATCTCGGTGGTCAAGGATTCTTGGGAAATATCTTTAGGGCTGTTGGGTGCGCTTTCGATCGTGCGTTTCCGCGCGGCAATCAAGGACCCAGAGGAGTTGGTGTACCTGTTCTTATGCATCGGCGTGGGTTTCGCATTGGGCGTGAGCAAGCCACTGCTGGCACTGGCGTTGGTCGTTGTCGGTACTGTGTTTGTGCTGGTCGTGCACTATATGGGTGGCAAGAGCCGACGTGAAAACCTGCTGCTGACCATCACCGGTGATGCGAAAAAATATTTTGGTGAGGAATCCGGCGGTGTGCTGGCGGTGGTGGACGAATTGGTGGGCAGCTACTCGCTGCAACGGTTCGATATCGAGGGAAAGCATGGGCAAGTGCGAATCGTAATCAACCAAGCCAGCGGCAGCGAGACGGCTGCGTTAATTGCGCGGCTGCGCAAGCGACTGCCGGAGTGTGAGTTTTCCTACGTGAACCTGGAGTCCACCTTGTAGCGTCATGGTTGCAGCGGCACAGCCAGTAAGCACGGGCTTGTTCAACGTAATCGGTGAGGACGCCTCCCGCAAAGACCTCGCAGTGCGGCGAGAGACAAAATTTATTTTGCCGAATGCGGACGTCGGCAAATTCAGGAGATTACTTGAAGGCAATGGACGGCGGCTGGTGCACAATGAGCCGGTGTCCACCGTGCGAAGCGTTTATTTTGATGACCCATCGCTGTCGGACTGTCAGGCGAATATGGCAGGCATTACACCGCGCAACAAGGTGCGGCTGCGCTGGTATGATTCACCTACGCCGGGCACAACGGTTTTTCTGGAGATCAAGTGGCGCGATAACCGGGCCACCGGCAAGCATCGAATGGAACTGCGCGCGCGCAAAAGCTTGAGCAAGATCGACTACCGGGACATCTACCGCGAATTACTTGAGGCCTTGCCAGAGCGTTATCAACCGGCCCTACTGCGGCGCTGTGATCCCGTGGTGCTGGTGCAATACCAGCGCGAGCACTTCGCCTCCGC
>DJHS01000072.1:56012-59236 GCA_002433235.1 Verrucomicrobia bacterium UBA6614 | reverse complement strand
CGTTTCCTAACCGCATGCCAGAAATGTTTTTGGTGGAAGTGAAATGCCCCGAGGGCGACCAGCGCGAGGTACAGGACATGCTCCACCCGATGGCGCCCCGGCAAAGGCCATGCTCAAAGTATGTCCACGGCTGCTGCCAATTGGGGCTGGCGTCACCACGAAATTACCATTAGACTGCCTAAACTTATGACTGCACCTGTGATCAAGTCTTTTTCAAGATACAGCCACAATTTCAGCGAAATAAACCGGAGGCTGCGATCATTGGGGCCCATCATGCTAGTGCTTAGTCTGGCCATACCCGACTTGGTTGTTTTGGGCAAAGAACAACAACCGGCCGGTGCTGCGAAAACAACAAAGTTGGATCTCTTTTCCACGGACAAAGTGCTGATGGTGGAAATCACCGTTGCGAGGGCGGACTGGGATAAAATTCGGAATCAGAAGCGGAATTTTTTTACTGCTCTTTCAGCCAATCGTCGCAATGCCGAGGCAGTGGAAAGCCCTTACACTTATGTGAATGCCAGCGTGAAGATTGGCGGGGTAGAGTTTCCGCAGGTGGGCATTCGCAAAAAGGGCTTTCTCGGGTCGCTGAATTCGGAGCGGCCGTCGCTCAAGGTGAAACTGCACCACGTGGACAAGAAGGCGAGCCTTAACGGACTGTCCATGCTCACGTTCAACAACAATCAACAGGACGTGAGCCTAATGAGCCAGGCGATGGGCTACGCGCTGTACAATGCCGCCGGCTCGCCGGCTCCGCGCTGCGGGTACGCCAAGGTGATTGTGAACGGAAAGAATTTGGGCATCTACGCGCATGTAGAGTCGATGAAAAAACCGATGCTCCGGAGGGAATTCGGCAACGATCGCGGCACACTCTACGAAGGGACGGTGATGGATTTCTTTGACGGCTGGGACATGGGCTTTGAGCGGAAATTCGGCAAGGACAAGATAGGCCGGGAAAAGATCCGGCAATTAACAGAGGTGCTGGACTCAAAGGATTTGCCGGACGTTGAAAAGGCCATCGGGGAGTTCGTAGACTTGGATTCGTTTTACACCTTCTGGGCGGTGGAAAGCCTGATTGGGTTTTGGGACGGATATGCGGCTAACGCGAACAACTTTTTTGTGTACCTGAATCCGCGCACAGAGAAGTTTCATTTCATGCCATGGGGGTTGGATTGTGGTTTCGAGAAATACAGCAAGATCGAATTCAATCGGCGCGCGCCGCTCTCAGTGAAAACGAAAGGCCGGGTGGCGTATCGGCTATATCAGGAGGAGTCATGCCGGAAACGGTTCCGCCGCACATTGCTGGGGCTAATGAGCCGCCACTGGGATGAAGACAAGATGTTGGCCGAGATCGACCGCCGTGAGGTTCTGCTAAAGCCGCACCTGGAACGTTCACAGGCGCGGAAGTTTGGGCTGAGAAACATCCGCAACTTTATCACCAACCGGCGCAAGGATCTACAAGCGGAGATTGCCGACGGCATGCCGGAGTGGAACGTTGAGCCGCCGCCGCCGTTTGTCATCGGCAACCTGTTTGGTGGCCGAGGCAACAAGAACGACATTTGGTCTACCGTCAAAGCGGGCAACCTCGCTGGAGTGAGGAAGCAACTCGCCGGTGGCGCCAAAGTGAACGGCCGAAATGCCAT
This sequence comes from Verrucomicrobia bacterium UBA6614, assembly GCA_002433235.1. Classification (GTDB taxonomy): domain Bacteria; phylum Verrucomicrobiota; class Verrucomicrobiia; order Limisphaerales; family UBA1100; genus UBA6614. The sequence continues at coordinate 57,596 of DJHS01000072.1, read as the reverse complement.
GGGCATCACCCCACTCGCCATGGCGGCAATCACCGGCCATGATGAGATTGCAGCGTTGCTCATTAGCGAGGGCGCAGATGTAAACGCACAGGGAAACGACGGTGGAACCGCCCTTCACGGGGCGGCATTCCTTGGGCAAATCGAGATGGTGGAATTGCTCCTTGAGAAAGGCGCCAATCCGAATATACGAAACCTGAAAGGGGAAACACCGCTGGATGCCTCGGCCGGCGAGTGGAACGCCGGCCTGAAAGGGTTGGTTGGCCTCGTCACCGGTTTCCTTCAAATCAAGGTCGACGTCAACGAAGTCCAGGCTGGTCGCCCCAAGGCAGCGGCCCTTCTGCGTGCGAATGGCGCCAAGCACGGAGCAACAGTTGGGAAGCCACCCGCCGCGAAGGACATTTGGACTGCTGCCAAGGACGGCAACCTGGCCGGCGTTAAGGCGTTCATCGCCAATGGTACCAAGGTGGACGCGGCCGAACCGACCAATGATGCCACGCCGCTTTCGATGGCCGCGCTCGCCGGACAGAACGAAACCGTAAAATTTCTCCTCAGCAAAGGCGCCAATGTAAACGTGAAACACAAGGACGGCGGCACGCCCATCCATGGCGCGGCGTTTCTCGGACACGCAGAAACCGTTCGATTGCTTCTTGCCAAGGACGCGAACGTCAACGCAGTGAATGCAAAGGGTGAAACGCCGCTGGACACCGCGTCCTACGAATGGGACCAAGTCAAAGGCTTTGTCCAACTCATCGGCGGCTTGCTCCAAATGCAAATCGATATGGACGCCGTGGAAGCCGGCCGACCCAAAGTCGCTGCAATTCTTCGCGCATCGGGTGGCAAACTCAGTGCCGACTTGAATCGATAACACGGCAATATCGATTGGCAAACCGCGGTTGTTTACGTACCGTTCTGCCCCGTGAACGGATCGGATTCCAACGTCCTCACTTCGCGACGCGATTTCCTTAAGCGCACGGGCACTGGCTTTGGCATGCTGGCTTTGGCGGGGATGTCCGGGACAGCACAGTCGGCACCAACGCCGCATTTTGCGCCGAAAGCCAAGCGAGTGGTACACCTGTTCATGAACGGTGGGCCGTCACAAGTGGACACGTTCGACCCCAAGCCCATGCTCTCGCAGTGGCATGGCAAGCCGTTGCCGGTGAAGAATTTTCGGACTGAACGCCGCACCGGCCACGCGATGGGTTCGCCTTACAGCTTCAAGCGTTACGGGCAGTCAGGACTGCCGGTGAGCGAGATTTTTGCGAAGACAGCTACAGCGGCCGCGGATGACCTCTGCGTGATTCGTTCGATGCAGGCGGAGGTGCCTAACCATGAGCCGTCGCTGATGCTGATGAATTGCGGCGACGGACAATTGCCGCGGCCGAGCTTTGGGTCATGGGTCAACTACGGCCTCGGCACCGAGAACGCCAATCTGCCGGGGTTTGTGGTAATGTGCCCGGGCGGCTATCCCGTCGTTGCCACGCGCAACTGGCGCAGTGCGTTTCTGCCCGGCGCGTATCAAGGCACGCACCTCGACACTAAGCACACAGACGTCACCAAGCTCATCGCCAACATTCGCAACAGCCG
>DJHS01000072.1:0-55605 GCA_002433235.1 Verrucomicrobia bacterium UBA6614 | reverse complement strand
GCCGATCCGGCACTCGAAGCCCGCATCCAGTCTTTCGAGTTGGCCTTTCGCATGCAGTCGGAAGCGGCGGATGTTTTCGAAATCAAAAATGAGCCAAAGCACATTCAGGACAGCTACGGCAACGGCACACACGGGCGGCAGCTGTTGATGACACGCCGGTTGCTCGAGCGCGGCGTGCGCTTTGTGCAGGTGTGGAGCGGCAACGGCCAGCCTTGGGACAACCACAACGGCCTCGTCGGCACCCACCGCAAGCTCGCAGGTGAATGGGACCAACCGCTGGCCGCCTTCCTGACCGACCTGCGCCAGCGCGGCTTGCTCGAGAGCACGTTGGTGTTATGGGGTGGTGAATTCGGCCGCACACCCGTTGCCGAGTATCCCGCACTTAACGGCCGCGACCACAACCATTACGGCTTCACCTGCTGGCTTGCCGGTGGCGGCACTCGAGGCGGCTACGCCCACGGCACCACGGACGAATTCGGCTTCCGGGCCGTGAAGGATGTCGTCCACGTCCACGACCTCCATGCCACCATGCTCCACCTCCTCGGCCTCGATCATGAACGGCTGACCTATCGGCATGCGGGGAGAGATTTTCGGCTGACCGATGTGAGCGGGAATGTGGTGAAGGACATTTTGGCGTGAAGAACCAAGGTCCAATGACCAATGACCAAGGAATTCCCAACCCTCAAATTGGGTTTTGGTCATCGCTTGGTCCTTGGGTTTTGATCCTTGGGCTTTTCGCACCTGTCACTTTTGTAAATGCCGCCGAAAAACACTGGGCCTTCCAGCCCGTCAAAAAACCCGCGCTCCCTTCCGTAAAGGATGCAATCTGGGTTCGCAACCCAATCGACCGTTTCGTTTTGGCGCGGATGGAGGCAGCGGGGGTGCGGCCGGCGGAGGCGGCGGGGAAGGGGACGTTGCTGCGGCGGTTGAGTTTGGATTTGATTGGAGTGCCGCCGACGCCGGCGGAACTGGCGGCATTTGAGCGGGATGATTCGCCGGAAGCTTACGCCAAAGTGGTGAAGCGGCTGATGGCCTCGCCACATTATGGGGAGCGCATGGCGCAGGGATGGCTGGACCTCGCGAGGTTTGCCGACACCTCCGGCTACGCGGCCGATCGCACGCGTAATGTTTGGCCGTATCGCGATTGGGTGATTCGCGCCTTCAATGACAACCTGCCGTATGACCGGTTTTCCATCGAGCAACTGGCCGGCGATTTGTTGCCCAACGCCACACCGGAGCAGCGGTTGGCCACGGGCTTTCATCGGCAGGCGATGCAGGCGAAAGGCAACAACCCGCGCAAGGAGGAGTTTCGTATCAAGGGCATCGTGGACCGGCTGCAGACCACCGGACGCACGTGGCTGGGGCTGACGCTCGAGTGCGCCGAGTGCCACGATCACAAGCACGATCCGATCAGCCAAAAGGAATACTACCGGCTCTTCGCCATCTTCAACAACGTGCCGCACCTTGGCAGCGGCTACGGCGTGCACGGGCCGCGCATGCAGTACACCGTGGCCGATCCGCAGCGTGCGCAGTTGGCAAAACGATTGGACAAACTACGACCCAAACTCGGCGAACTGGGCGCGAAACAACCGGGCGTGATTGGCGAATGGATCGGTGCGGCGGTGGAAAAAGAGGCGGCCAAATTCGCCCTCACCGGTAGTTTCACGGTCACTGCAGAAATCGAAACGAAAGCCAACATCGGCAACATCGTTTCCAAGTACGACTGGAAAGCCGGTCAACGGAGCTTCGTGGTGGGCGTGGGCGGCGAGGGCGATCCGAAGGCCACACCGGGGCATTTGTTCGCGTGGATCTCCTCCGAGGCCGGCGCCTTTCGCGGGGTGGTGGCATACGGCAGCCGGCCGGTGAATGACGGCCAGCGGCATCATGTGGCGGTGGTGTTCGAAGCCGGCAAGGCGGTTCGGTTTTTTGTCGATGGGGTGGAAGATCGCCATGTGCGGCTCGAGGGTGCCCCGCCAGCCCGCATCGCCCAGAGCACGCGGCCGCTGGCAATCGGGGCGGGCTACAACAATGCGGGCGAACCCAACGCGTTTCAATTTCAGGGTAAGCTGGAGAAGGTGCGGTTGTATAATCACGCATTGGCCGATCCATCTGGCATCGATCTCACGAAACCGGCGGCGAAGGAGTTTGTGAAGCTGTCGAATGAGATCGGGAAAATGAAAGTGCAGCAGCTGGAAGTGCCGGTGATGGATGAATTGCCGCAGCCTCGCGAAACGCACGTGCTGGTGCGCGGCGAATTTGACCAGAAAGGCGAAGCCGTGCGGCCCGGCCTGCCGGCGTTCCTGCCGAGTTGGACGATGCTGGAGCGGCGGCCGATGAACCGGCTGGACTTCGCGCGGTGGCTGTTCGCTCCGGGGCATCCGCTCACCGCGCGCGTTGAGGTGAACCGCATTTGGCAGCATCATTTTGGCGAAGGGCTCGTGCGCACGCCGGCGGATTTTGGAAAGCACGGCGCGAAGCCGACGCATCCGCAATTGCTAGACTGGCTCGCCGCCACCTTTGTGGAAAGCGGCTGGGATCGCAAGGCGATGCACCGGTTGATTGTGGAATCGGCGACATACCGACAAAGCAGCAAAATGCGTGACGCAAAGGCCGAGGCATTGCTTGCGCATTTTCCGCGACGGCGCTTGCAGGCGGAACAGATTCGCGATAGCGCACTGGCGGTGGCAGGGTTGCTCGATGTGCGTGTAGGTGGGCCCAGTGCGTTTCCCGATCAACCGGCGGGATTGTACGAGGAGCGCGGACAAAACACGGCGGGCAATTCAAATTTCACTTGGCGAAATTCCGTCGGCCACGATCGGTTCCGCCGGTCGATGTACACGTACTGGAAACGCATGATGCTGCACCCGGTATTGGCGACCTTTGACGCGCCGCCGCGCCAAGTGTGCGTGCCCAAGCGCACGGTGACGAACACGCCGCAACAGGCGTTGGTGGCCTTGAACGAACCCATCTTCGCCGAGGCGGCTGCAGCCTTTGCGAGACGACTGGCGGCGGCGCACACGGATGACGCCGCGAAAATCACGGCGGCGTATCGGCTGTGTTATGCGCGCGATCCGGATGCCTTCGAGCGCAAGCAGTGCCTGGCGTTCCTCGCGGATCACCGCCGGCGCGGCGAGGGCGATGCGTGGACGGCGTTGGCCTCGGTGTTAATGAACCTCGACGAATGGCTGGTGCGCGAATGAACGAAGCTCTCCAGACCGAACTGTCGCGCCGCGCCTTTCTCGGGCAATCGGCTGGCGGTCTGGGCAGCGTGGCACTGGGCACTCTGTTAAATGGCGAGGCGGCGGCCGGGGCGCAGGCACCGCATTTTGCGCCGAAAGCGAAGCGGGTCATTTATCTTTTCATGAGCGGCGGGCCGAGCCATGTGGATACGTTTGATCCCAAGCCGTTGCTCACGAAACGTCACGGGCAGCCGATGCCGGCGGAGATTATCCGGAACCATCAGTTTGCGATGATTAAGGAGCGCACTCCGCGGATCAAGGGGTCGCCCTGGAAATTCAAGCGGCACGGCCAAAGCGGCATTTCGGTTTCGGAGTTGTTTCCTCACGTGGCCGGCGTGGTCGATGAACTCGCGGTGGTGCGCTCGCTGCACACGGACACGTTCAACCATGACCCGGCGGTGATGTTTTTGAACACGGGCAACGTGCGATTCGGCTGGCCGTCGCTGGGCGCGTGGACCTCGTACGGGCTCGGCACGGAGAACGAAAACCTGCCGGCGTTTGTCGTGTTGGTGTCCGGCAAAAACGTGCAGCCGCTGCTCGACAGTTACTGGGGCGCGGGCTTTCTGCCGGCGGAACATCAGGGCACGCCGTTCCGCGCGCAGGGCACGCCGGTGTTGTATTTGCAAAACCCGCGCGGCATCAGCCCCGCCACGCGTGCGAAACAAATTGAGCTGATCGGCAAGCTCAACCAATGGCGGCAGGAGGCGGTTGGCGATCCCGCCATCGCCGCGCGCATCCGGCAGTACGAGCTGGCGTTTCGCATGCAAACCTCCGTGCCGGAGTTGGCCGATCTTGCGAGTGAACCGGAGAGTGTCAGAAAGGCGTACGGCGCTGAGCCAGGTAAGGTGTCATTCGCCAACAACTGCCTGCTCGCCCGGCGTCTGTGCGAGCGCGGCGTGCGCTTTGTGCAGTTGTTCGAAAAAGGCTGGGACTCGCACGGCAACATTGCCGGTGAACACGCTGCTCGCAGTCGCGCGGTGGATCGCCCCATCGCCGCGCTGTTGCGCGATCTCAAGGCGCGCGGATTGCTCGACGAAACGCTCGTCGTGTGGGGCGGCGAATTCGGCCGCACGCCCATGGCGCAGGGCAGCGGGCGCGATCATCATCCGCACGGCTTCACCATGTGGCTCGCCGGCGGTGGCGTGCGTCCCGGTATCATTCACGGGGCCACCGATGAATTCGGCTATTTCGCCGCCGACCACCGCGTCCACGTTCACGATTTCAACGCCACTCTCCTGCACCTACTCGGCCTCGACCACGAAAAGCTCACATACCGCCACGCCGGTCGCGATTTTCGCCTGACCGACGTGCACGGGCATGTGGTGAAGGAGTTGTTGGGGTAAAAACAAATGCCGTGCAAAAACCGGATAGAGCGTCCAAGATTACCAGACTGAATCGCCATGAAATTGCCATTGATCATAACCGCTGCTTTTCTGGCAGGCGGATTATGGGCGGCGGAGAAAATTGATCTCGCCAAGGGGCGGGAGCATTGGGCGTTTCAGCCGGTGACACGGCCGGCGTTGCCGGCGGTAAAGGCGAAAGCTTGGCCGGAAAACGGTTTAGATCATTTCATTCTGGCTCGACTGGAGAAAGCCGGGCTGCAACCCGCTCCGGCCGCCTCGGCGCGGGATTTGCAGCGGCGGATTCATTACGCACTCACCGGTTTGCCGCCCTCGGGTAAAATCGAAAATACGGAATCGTTAATCACCAAACTGCTGGCCACGCCGCAGTATGGCGAGCGTTGGGCGCGGCATTGGCTGGATGTGGTGCGCTACGCGGACAGCAACGGGCTGGACGAAAACGCGGCGCACGCCAATGCGTGGCGGTATCGCGATTACGTGGTGGCGGCGTTCAATGCCGACAAGCCGTACGACCAGTTTCTCATCGAGCAAATCGCCGGTGATCGGATGACAGCGGAGGACGAGGCGCGGCGGCGGGAGTTGTTTATCGCCACCGGTTACCTGTCGCTCGGGCCCAAGGTTTTGGCCGAGCCGGACAAGGTGAAGATGGAGATGGATATCATCGATGAGCAGATCGACACGCTCGGCAAATCGCTGCTCGGCCTGACGCTCGGCTGCGCGCGTTGCCACGATCACAAGTTTGATCCCATCCCCACCGCCGATTACTACGCGCTTGCGGGCATTTTCAAGAGCACCAAGACGATGGAAAGCCTGAAGACCATCGCCAAGTGGCACGAGAATCCGGTCGCCACGCCGGCCGAGAAACAATTGCGTGCGAAACACGACGCGCTGGTGGCCGCGCAAAAGAAAGTGATCAGCGCGTTCACAGACAAGGCGAACGCGCAGCTGCTTGTTTCATTGAAGGTGGAGAAGCTGCCCGCAAAGCCGGAGGAAAAATATCCGAAGCCGACGAAGGATGAATTGACCAAGCTGCGCGCGGCGTTGAAGCAGATCGAGGCCAACCCGCCGCTGTTGCCCAGCGCGATGGGGGTGATGGACGGCAATACGACCGAGCTACCGGTGTTTATGCGCGGCGATCACAACACGCCGGCGAAGGACAAGCAGCAGCGGCGGTTTCCGCAAGTGTTGTCCAATGGCAAACCGTTGACTGGCGACGCCAGTGGACGATTGGCATTGGCGAAGTGGATTGCCGATAAAAAGAATCCGCTCACCGCGCGCGTGATGGTGAACCGCGTGTGGCGCTGGCATTTCGGGCGCGGACTGGTGGCGACCACGGACAATTTTGGATTCCAAGGCGAGCCGCCGTCGCACCCCGAGTTGCTCGACTGGCTGGCGTGGTGGTTCATGGACAACGGCTGGTCCATTAAGAAACTCAACACACTCATCCTCACCAGCGCCACGTACCAGATGAGCACCACCGCTTCACCTGCCGCGTTGAAGGCGGATCCAAACAACGTGCTTCTTTCCCGCGCGCCGTTGCGCCGGTTGGAGGCTGAGCCGCTGCGGGATTCGTTGCTGGAGCTGGCCGGATTGCTCGACAAAAAGGTGGGCGGTTATGTGTGGACGTTCGAGAATTACAAACTCGTCTTCAACCACACCTCTGAGGACGCCACCACGTACGAGAGCAATCGCCGCGCCTTGTACCTGCCGGTGATTCGCAATCACGTGTATGACCTGTTCGAGCTATTCGATTTCCCCGATCCCGGCACGGTCAATGGCAGTCGTGCGGATTCCACCATCGCGCCGCAGGCGTTGTACCTGATGAACAGCCCGCTCGTCCTGCGCGCCACTGAGGCGATGGCCAAGGATTTGTTGAAGGAGAAAAAGCTGACCAACGCCCAACGCGCCGAGCAGTTGTACGCCAAGATTTATCACCGTGCTCCTACCGCCAAGGAAACCGAACGTGCCGTGGCGTTCATCAACAACTTCGCCCAGGACCGCGAAGCCAGCTGGCAGGCATTGGCGCAGGCGTTGGTGGCGTCGAATGAGTTCCTTTACCTAAAATGACCACGCGCCGTGACATGCTCAAACAGTCCGCCCTCGGCTTCGGCTCGTTGGCGTTGACCTCGATGTTGCAGGCGGAGAATCCGCTGGCGGCTCGGCGTCCGCATTTCCGGCCGCGGGCCAAGCGCGTCATTTTCCTGTTCATGAAAGGCGGTCCGGCGCACATGGACACTTTTGAGTACAAGCCGTTGCTGCAGCGCGATCACGGCAAACCGTTGCCGTTTGCCAAGCCGAAGGTCACCTTTGCCAAGACCGGCAACCTCCTTGCCTCGCCGTGGAAGTTCAAGCCGTATGGCCAGAGCGGGCACAAGGTCAGCGAGCTGTTTCCCAATGTCGCACGGCATGTCGATGACATCTGTTTCATCCACGGCGCGCACGGCACCAACCCCGCCCACGGCGGCGCGTTGCTCAAGCTGCACACCGGCGCGGACAACTTCGTGCGACCGAGCATGGGCGCGTGGGTCGGCTACGGGCTTGGCACGGAAAACGAAAACCTGCCGTCCTTCGTCACCATTTGCCCCACGCTCGCCCACGGCGGCCTGAACAACTGGGGCAGCGCATTCCTGCCCGCGCACTACGGCGGCACGCCCATCGGCAACGCCAGCCTCAAGGCCAAGGATGCCAAAGTGCATCACATCAAAAACCCAAAGTGGACCGACGGCCAGCAACGCACGCAGCTCGATTTCCTCAAGCAGCTCAATCAGGATCATCTTGCCGACACGCCCAACCCCGTGCTCGAAAGCCGCATCAATTCCTTCGAGCTCGCCTATCGCATGCAGACCTCGATGCCTGAGATTCAGGACATCACCGGCGAAACCGAGGCCACCCGCAAACTTTATGGAATGGACAACGCCGTCACCGAGGATTTCGGCCGGCAATGCCTGATGGCCCGCCGCTTTGCCGAGCGCGGCGTGCGATTTGTGCAGGTTTCCCACAGCGACAGCAAAGTGCAATGGGATCAACACGGCAACCTCAAGGCCGGCCACACCGAGAAAGCCGCCGAGGTCGATAAACCCATCGCCGGTCTGCTCACAGACCTCAAGGCGCGCGGGCTGCTCGACGACACGCTCGTGCTGTGGAGCGGTGAATTCGGCCGCACGCCCACCGTGCAGGGCGCCGGCATGGACGGGCGCGACCATAACCCGTGGGGCTTCACCATGTGGATGGCCGGCGCCGGCGTGAAAGGCGGTTTCGCCCACGGCGCCACCGACGACTACGGCTTTTATGCCGAGCGCGACAAGATGCACATCCACGACGTCCACGCCACGCTCCTGCACCTGCTTGGCATCGACCACGAAAAACTCACCTACCGCCACGCCGGCCGCGACTTCCGCCTCACGGATGTCTTCGGCCATGTGGCCCACGAAATATTAGCATGAAAAAAATCCTGTTCCTGTTTGTCGCTCCGGCACTCTTTGCCGCGACGCCACAATATCAATCGGAAAAAATCACCGTACCCGCCGCCTCCGCGGACGAGGCGATCGCCAAGCAGTTTTCGCTCGAGAAAGCCGACCACTACCTCGAGCAGGGCGCCGTGGCATGGACGCGCAAGCGCGGTTGCGTGACCTGCCACACCACCGGCACCTACATGCAGATTCGCCCCGAGCTGACTCCGCTCCTCGGCAAGCCGAACACGGAGATTCATGAACTACTCACCGACGAGCTGTCCGGCTTGGCCAAGCAATCGGTTGCGGCTCTCGACAAAAGCACCAAGCCCGCGCAGGTGATTTACATTGCCGCCGGTTTGGCGGAATGGGACCGGCACGTGACCAAAAAACTTTCGGCGGAAACAAAGTCCGCGCTCGAGCTGATGTTCACCATCCAGCGCAAAAGTGGCACGTGGGGTTCGCTGGACTGTTGGCCGCCGTTTGAATCGAGTGCCTTTCAGGAAGCCACCGTGGCCGCGATGGCGGTGGCGGCAGCGCCAAGTTGGCGCGCGGAATTGAAGGATGAAAAAATGAAGGCCGGTGTGGCGTCGCTGCAAAAATACCTGCGCGAAACCGCGCCGCCCAATGACTACGGCAGCGTGGTGCTGCTGTGGACCGCCGCGCGCATGAAGGATCTGCTGCCGGAAAAACGCCGCGCGGAATTGATGGAACTGTTGTGGAGCCATCAACGCAAGGACGGCGGTTGGTCCATCCGCACCTTTTCGGCGCCGGAAAAATGGGGCCGGGGCAACCGTGCAAATAAATTGCGCGCCGAGCCGGAATTCAAAAACCCGCCTAGCGACGGTCACATGACCGGCCTTGCCGTGCTCGTCCTGCGCGAAGCCGGCGTGCCGGCCAACGATCCTCGCCTGCAAAAAGGCATTCAGTGGCTCCTCGCCAACCAACGCGAAAGCGGCCGCTGGTGGACCCGTTCATTAAACACCGACAAAGCCCACTACATCACCTACAGCGGTACGGCGTATCCATTGTTGGCGTTGATGAAAAGTGGGGTGCTCACTTCGAAGCTCGCGCCCAAGCCCAAAAGCAATTAAGCTGCGGCGTGGGGATTTCCGCCCGGCAATTCGAGGAGCTGCAGGAACGCGTGAGTGGCAAACGCCGCGCGCCTGTCAGCACGGCGGCCGGCGCGGAAGCATTTGATCATCAAATCATTCTCGGCGTGGATCCTTCGCTACGCGGCACGGGCTATGGTGTCATCCGTCTGGGCAAGGGCGATCCTCAAACATTGGTGCAGGGCACCATCAAGTGCCCGGCGCGGTTGCGGCGCAGTGAATGCCTCGTGGCTATTTCGACCGTGCTCCGTGAAGTGATTCAAAAACATTCGCCGACGGCTTGCGCGATTGAAGGTTTGTTTTATGCGCAAAATCCCAAGACAGCACTGACAATGGGCGAAGCGCGCGGAGCGGCCTTGGCTGTGCTCGCGGAGGCGGGACTGGAAATTGTGGAGATTGCGCCGCGAAAGGTGAAGCAGTCCATTGTCGGTTACGGCAACGCCCAAAAACTTGCGGTGGCCAAGATGGTGCAGCGGATGCTGGTTCTGGAGGAGTTGCCGGCGCCGGACGCCGCCGACGCGCTGGCGCTTGCACTGACGTTTGCCCACTTGAACAAACGTTTTGCCATTGAGCCGGCTCAGAAAATTTAAACGGCGCGCATGATTGGTTATCTTCGAGGAACACTGGCCGAGGCGCTGCCCACGCAGGTGGTGGTGGAAGCGGCCGGCGTGGGCTACGAGGTGTTCATTCCGCTGTCTTCCTTCGACAAACTGCCGGCGACCGGCGGCGAAGTGAAACTGCTGACGCATCTTTCGATCCGCGATGATGCCCATGTGCTTTACGGATTTATGACCGACGGCGAGCGCGATTTGTTTCGCCTGCTGATTCGCCATGTGAGCGGCATTGGTCCGAAGATCGCGTTGAATGTTTTGAGCGGCACCACGGCGGCGTCGCTTAGGGCGGCGGTCGCCGAAGGCGATGTGAAAGCGCTCTCGAGCATCAGCGGCGTGGGCAAAAAAACCGCGGAGCGAATCGTGGTTGAGCTGAAAGATAAGCTCGGTGATGAACCACAGCGATCGGAGAGGGAAGCGTCGACGTTGACCGTGGATGAACAAAAGGTGGCGGACGCTGTGGCGGCATTGGTGGCATTAGGATCGAAGCCGCGGGAGGCACAGGACGCGGTGCGAGGGGCAGTCATCATGTTGGGGCCGGACAAGCCGGTGGATGAAATTGTTCGGGCAGCGCTTTCCAAGGGCAAATGAATGGTGAAGCCACAGTGCCGGGGCGAGCGACATATCGGCCTCTTCAATGGCATGGGCGGGTTGCTGGGCTGAGTATCTCATGGGTGGTTCGGGCATTTAATGCGACGTGGCGAATGCGTCTTGAGGATGAGTCGGGAGTGTTTGATGGGGGGGAAGTTCGGCCAGTGATTTTCTGTCTGTGGCACAACCGGCTGGCGTTGGCGCTACCGGTTTTTCAGCGGCATGTGCTCTCTCGGCAACCGAGGCGCCGACTGGCGGCGTTGGTGAGCGCGAGCCGGGATGGGGCGTTGCTGGCGGATGTTCTTCGACGATTTGGAGTGCGGGCGGTACGAGGATCGTCCAGCAGGCGAGGAGCTCAGGCGGTGCGCGAGATGGCGGCATGCGCGGAGGAGGGTTGTGACTTGGCTATAACGCCGGACGGGCCCCGAGGGCCGCGTTATCACGCGCAGGAGGGAGCGGTGGCACTGGCGCAGATGACCGGTCACGTTATCGTGCCAACGTCGGCCCGGATTTATTGGAAGAAGTGCTTCAAGAGCTGGGATGGGTTTCAGTTGCCGCTTCCTTTTACGCGTTGTGACGTGCGCTTTGGCATGCCGCTGGAAGTGCCAAGTAGTCTGGGTGATGGAGGGCGTGAAGACTGCAGGAAGGAACTGGAGGCTCGGTTGCGGGGGATCACGGTGGATTGATTGGATTGTGCATCGCCGCCGTGCTCCATATCAGCGATAGCGCTGCAACTGGTTTTGTACTTTTAAAATGTAATCCTTGGTGGAGGGGTAGTTGACGCGCTTGAGGAACTCGGCGCTGCTGTTGGTGTCTTTGGCCCATTGGCGGGCCTTGCCGGGGCCGGCATTGTAGGCGGCGAGGGCAAAGGGCAGCGGGTTGTCGGGATGCGGGGCGCGGGCGTGCCATTTCTTTAAATACCACGAGCCGGAGAGGAGATTGGTTTGGGGATCAAGAAGATGTTCGGGCTGGAAATTGGAGTTGCGGACAGCCTCGGCCCATTCTCGGGCGGCAGTCTCGCGTATTTGCATGAGGCCGTACTCGCCGGCGGCACCGCGAGCGTCGGGGTCGAAGCGGCTTTCGCGCCAGATGACGGCTTTGATGAGGGCGGGGTCGAGCTGGTGGGCGTCGGCGGCGTGCTGGATCTCGGCATCGAAGGAGCGCTCACGCTTGTGGGCACGCCACCAGAGGTAAGCACCGGTGTCGAGCACGGCGAGCGCGAGGAGTATCCACAGCCAGCGGCGGTTCACGGAGACGTTGTAGGGCACGGGCGGCAGGGCGTCGAGCGGGGGTTGTTAATTGTTTGCCCTCGACTGCCGGCGCGCGCGGGCGGACGCTGCCAGCGTGGTCGCGCAAGTGACGCTCGAGATTGCCCTGCGCAAGGAGTTTGATTACCTCATCCCGCCGGATTTGGACGGGCGCGTGGAGGTGGGCACGCGCGTGAAGGTACCCTTCGGCCGGCGGCAGGTACTGGGGTGCGTGACGGGGCTGGCGGAGAATTCGGAGCACGATTCGTTAAAACCCATTTTGAAAGTCATCGGGGCGCAGTCGCTGGTGACGCCGCGGGTGCTGGAGCTGGCGCGGTGGATGGCGGAGTATTATTGCTGCGCGCCGGAGACGGCCATGAAGAGCGTGCTGCCCGACGCGGTGCGCAAGGAGCAGGAGGGCTGGCGCGAGCGGCTCTTCGTGCGGCTGCTGCCGGTGAACGGCGACGCGACAGAACTCTCCAAGCGGCAGGCGGAGGTGTACCACGTCATCGAGGAACACCGTTCGATCGCGATGCAGGAGCTGCTGCGGCTGACGGGCACGACGGCACAGACGGTGCGCCGGCTGGAGGACAAGGGGCTGGTGGAGGTGGCGCCGCAAATCTCGGAGCGCGACCCCTACGCCAACGCGCAGATCATCCCGACCCAGCCGCTGGACTTGAACGCGGATCAGGCGGAGGCGCTGCGGGAAATTCTGGCGTCGATGGATCGTGCTGCCGGCATCTTGCCGGCAGAACCCCCAGGCACTCCATTCTTCAACAAAAAAGCCGACACAAAAAAATTCTCCGGCGCGCTGCCCCACTGGAGGCAGGAGGACAAAATCTATTTTGTGACCTTTCGCCTGCACGACTCCATCGCACAAGACCAGCTTCGTGCCTGGCAGGAGGAAAAGAAGATCTGGGAAAACCACAATCCCAAGCCTTGGACGGAAAAGGTGCGCGCGGAGCATATCCGGCGATTCACCGGCGAGATGGAGAAAATGCTGGATGCCGGGCACGGCAGCTGCGCCTTGGGAAGACCGGAAGTGGGACAAATGGTCGAGGAAGCATTGCGCAAGTTTGACGGCGGCCGGTATCAGTTGGGCGAATATGTCATCATGCCGAATCATGTGCATGTGCTGGTGCGGCCGATGGAGGGGGAGAAATTGTCCAAGATTGTGCATTCTTGGAAGTCTTTCACGGCAAAGCAAGCGAACAAGCTGCTTGAGACTTCCGGGGCGTTCTGGAAGGACGAATATTTTGACCACTTGGTGCGGGATGAAAACCGTTATCGAAAGTACCGGGATTATATCGAGGGGAACCCGGGCAAGGCTGGGTTGCGGGAGGGGTGGATTTTGGGAAAGGGTTCGTTTGTAGTGCCTTCGGCCTGCCGGCAAGATGCCGGCAGCACGGGTGGCACGTTCCTGTTAAACGGCGTCACGGGGAGCGGGAAGACGGAGGTTTATTTGCAGGCGATTGCGCGGGCGCTGGAGCTGGGGAAGGGGGCGATCGTGCTGGTGCCGGAGATTTCGCTGACGCCGCAGACGGTGGAACGGTTCAAGGCGCGGTTCAGCTCGGGGCCGCAGCAGACGCTGGTGGCGGTGCTGCACAGCCACCTTTCGGCGGGGGAGCGGCATGACGAGTGGCACAAGATTCGGCAGGGGCGGGCGCGGATTGTCATCGGGGCGCGGTCGGCGATCTTCGCGCCGGCGGAGCCGCTGGGTCTGGTGATCGTGGACGAGGAGCACGAGCACTCGTACAAGCAGGAGGAGGCACCGCGGTACCACGCGCGCGACGTGGCGGTGGTGCGCGGGCAGCGCGAGGGGGCGGTGGTGGTGCTGGGATCGGCGACGCCGTCGCTGGAGAGTTTTTATAATGTGGAACGCGGCAAGTATGCGGTGCTCGACCTGCCGCTCCGGGCAGACGACAAGCGGATGCCGGTGGTGCGGGTCCAAGACATGCGGACGGAGTGCCGCAAGGACAAGGGCGTGCCGATCTTCTCGACGCGTTTAAAGGAGGCAATCCGCGACCGGCTGGAAAACGGGGAGCAGACGATCCTGTTTTTAAACCGGCGCGGGTTTGCGACGTCGATGCAGTGCCCGGAGTGTGGGTTCGTGGCGGAGTGCCCGAACTGCAGCTTGTCGCTGACGTACCACCGGCGGGAGCAGGCGCTGCGCTGCCACATTTGCGGGCACGGGGCACGCGCGCCGGGGGAGTGCCCGGAATGCCGCAGCCGCGCGATTCGTTTCCACGGGCTGGGCACGGAGAAGGTGGAAGACGTGCTGGGCAAGCTGTTCCCGGACGCGGCGATCCGGCGGATGGACTCGGACACGCTGAAGCGCAAGGAGGATTACCGGCGCATCCTCGGCGACTTTCGGCGCGGGAAGATCGACATCCTCGTGGGCACGCAGATGATTGCCAAGGGGCTGCACTTTCCGCGCGTGACGCTGGTGGGCATCGTGTACGCGGACACGGGGCTGCACCTGGCGGACTTCCGCGCGGGCGAGCGGACGTTCCAGCTTTTAACACAGGTGGCAGGGCGCGCGGGGCGCGGCGACGTGGAGGGCGAGGTGATCGTGCAGTCGTTCACGCCGTTTCACCCGGCGATCCAGTTCGCGCGGCGGCACGACTTCGCGGGGTTTTACGACGCGGAGATGGAGTTTCGCGGGCAGCTGAAATACCCGCCGTACACGCGCGCGGCGATGCTGACGCTGCGCGGGCGCAACGAGGAGAAGGTGGCGTTCTCGGCGGAGCACTTGAAGAAGGCGGTCGAGCCGCTGGCGGGCGGGATTGCGGACTTGGTGATCGCGGGCCCGGCGCCGGCGCCGCTGCTGCGGGCGGAGGCGTTTTACCGGTATCAAATCATGCTGCGGACGGGGCAGATGTCGGCGCTGAGCCGCGGGTTGGCAGAGGTGACGGCAGGATTGGCTTTGCCGGAGGAGGTGACGTTGACGGTGGATATTGACCCGGTGAACCTGTTGTAATGGCCGACGCGCAAGCTCAACCCAGCGTGCTGCTGCTGATCCCCGCCTACAATGAGGAGGAACGCATTGGGCCTGTGCTGCGCGATTACGCCGAGTATTTTCGGAAACATTACGAGGGCGAATTCCGCGCGGTGGTCGTGCTCAACGGTTGCCGCGACAACACACTGGGGATTGTCGAGGAAGTGGCGGACGAATATCCCGAGATCGAGCCGCTCAATTTCGAGGCGCCCATCGGCAAGGGTGGCGCCTTGATCGAGGGCTTCAAAAAGGCGACGGAAGCCGAAGCGGTATTGACCGGGTACGTGGATGCCGATGGGGCCACACCCGCCAAGGCGTTTCATGAGCTGATCAAGCACTGCGCGGCTGGCGAGGCCGATTGTGTGATCGGATCGCGCTGGCTGCCCGGCTCCGTGCTGCACCAGAGCCAGACCAAACTGCGGCGCGTGTTCAGCCGCGGCTTTCACACCATTGTCGAGCTGCTCTTCTGGCAGGGCATCGCCGATACCCAATGCCCCGCCAAGCTCGTGCGGCGCGAGGCGTTGGAGGAAATTCTTGAGAGCCTGCGCATCGCCGATCTGGCGTTTGACGTCAACCTGCTCGTGTCGCTCAAGCAACGCGGCTACACCATCAAGGAAGTGCCCATCGAATGGACTGATCAGCTGGGCTCCAAGGTGACCGCCAATCTGTGGCGCGTGTCTCTGGTGATGTTTCTCTCGGTCGTGCGCCTGCGCTTGGTGCATTCGCCATTTTACAACTGGCTGCGTCCATTGCGCCCGTTGGAAACGTGGCTCTATCTACGACTCAACGCACCTCCACCTCGTCCGGCGAAGGATTCTCATCCGGCGGAGACTGAGCCAACCGAAGCTTCTCCTCCTGATTCACCACCCAAGTGAGAATCACCGTCGAGGCGAGGAAACACAAATTGCCCATGCCAATCAGCTGGACCATGGAAATGTGCGCGTGCACATTAAATTCGGAGGCAGTTTGATCGGCAATCTGCGGCCCGACAAACCACAGCATCCCGCCGTAAATAACCGGTACTCCCAGCAGCAGATATACGTTGTTGGATTTGCACCGGGCGAGGATGTTGTTTACCAGCACGGCCGTCAGTGCCAACGGAGCCATGGCGGCGATGAACCACGGGACTAGTGGCGTGGCTTTCAAAAACGACTCGTCATAAACCATGCGCAAGGGCAGATCGGGCACCGTCACTCCCAAAATGATTGCCACTGCACATAGGCCGGTAGTTAGCAGCAGGGTGAACCGCAGGACGTGCGTGGGCTTTTGTTCCGCATGGCTCTTTACAATCTTGGGAAACATCACCGCCACCATGGGGCCCACAAAAAAAATCAGCGCTCGGCCAATCATCCCCGCGGCCGCGTAGTAACCAGTTTGCGCCTCATCAAAAAAGCGCTGCACCACCACCATGTCCACACTCATCATGAAGATGACTGTGCCGCCGCCGATGGACAGCGGCAGAAACCGTTTGGCCAAATCGCGCCAATCAATGCGCGTGATCGAGGGAAGCCATTCGGCGGGCTCAAGGCGCGGGAGCTTTGCCGTGCTGAATGCGATGGCGAAGGCCAGCACATAACCTGCAGCCACGGCGATCATTCCGTTGACGGCACTTTGGTCGTGGATTCGGATTAATCCCGCCATGGCCGCCAATCGCAACACGCCCAACGACAACAACGCCCAGCCCAGCCACAAAAAATTCTGCCGTCCCTGCAACACACCGAACATCATAGGCATGAGCAGCGCGAATACTCCGGCACCCAGCGTGAGCGCCAGTACCCACCACGAAGGCAGACTCAAGGCGTTCACCAACGAGTCGCCATTGAGTCGGGCCACGACGAACACCACCGCGGCCAGTGCCAGCACAACCACGGTGATGGCCCATTGTTCGCGCGCCATGCGAAAGTCGTCGGTCTCCGATTTGCGCTGCGCGGCCTTGACTGCGAACACCGCCTGCAGGCCGATGGCCGGGATGGCGATGAGGTTGAGCAACTGCAGCATCGCTGTGAAACCGCCGTATTCCTCCTTCGGCATGTCCTTGGCGAAAATGTGGGCGGCAAACGAAGCTGCGCCACCGACGGCGGTGGCGATGGCCATCCAGCCGCTTTGGCGCAGAAAGCTGGCTTTGCTGTCCTCGCTCATGGCTGGGCGCGGAGGAAGCGCGTGACGATGGCGGTGGCTTGGTCGAGTTGCTTGAGGTCCAGCCATTCGTCGGCGGTGTGGGCCTGGGCGATGTTGCCGGGGCCAAACACAATGGCCGGGGTGCCGCCGCTGGCAATGGGGGCGGCATCGGTGAAGTAATGCACGCCCAAAGTTTTGCGGCGGCTCGAGGCGCGGAGGAATTCCTGCACGATAGGCAGGTTGGGATCTGTCTCCAGCGCGGGACTGTCTACGCCCTTGAGGTCGGTGTAGGTTGCCTTGAGACCGTGATTCTTGAGCAGTGTGCGGATCTCCCGCCAAACACCGGCGGCAGTTTCGCCGGGGAGTGTGCGACGGTCGATATCAATCCAAGCATTTTCCGGCACGATATTGGGCTGTGTACCGCCGCGTATCACGCCGACATTGCAGGTGGGGCTGCCGAGTAGCGGGTGCGATTGCTGGCGCAGAAGTCGGGCGTACTCCGTTTCTAACACATCCACAATACGGGCCATGGTGTGCACGGCATTTTTGCCAAGCTGCGGCGTGGCGCCGTGCGCGGCCTTGCCCTGAGTGTGCAGTCGCCACCAAAGGTCGCCCTTGTGGGCGGTGACCGTTTGCAGCAGCGTGGGTTCACCGGCGATGGCCAGGTCGCCCTTGGGACCGGCTTGCGCAAATTTGCGTGAGCCAGCCTGGTTACATTCCTCATCCACGAGGCCGACGAACAAAATCTCCGTGTGCTGCGGCCGCCGGCCGCCCTTGGCCACATCGCAAAGGGATTGAAAGAAAGCGGACATGCTGCCCTTGGTATCGCATGCACCCCGCCCGTGCAGGCGGCCATTTTTGATCACCGGCTTAAACTGCTTTGCCTTGGCAGGCACCACGTCCATGTGCGGCGCGAGGATGATGCGGCACTGCACCTTGCCGGTGGGCGTGAGTCGCACGAGCAGGTTTTTGCGTCCGGGCAAAACGGGTTGGCGGCGAATGTCGAGGCCGGCCTTGCGGGCGCGATCGATCAGCAGCTCAGCCACGCGTTCCTCACCGCTGACGGCGGGGTCATCGACAAACGCGGGATTGATGCTGGGGCGGGCAACCAGTTCGCGGAGCAGTTTGGTGACGGCGTTCATTCGGGTTTGCGGCCGATGAGGTTGGTGTAGCGGCGGCCTTGATGGCGGGCGATGAGATCGGCGTCATCAGTCAACTCCGCCAGCGAACCGTCCGGCCGCAGTTCATACAGCGTGAGGCCGAGCTCGCGCAGTGTCTGCAAAAACTCATTCGCATCCCCGCCCGCCTCGGCAATGCCCTGTGGCCAGAATTCGGTGAGCAATGTGAGGTTGGGGGAGGCGGTGATGGTTTTGCTCAAACCGGCAATCACCTTGGGCTCGTAACCCTGCACATCGATCTTAACAAGGTCGACGGAGTTGATCTTGTTCTCTTGCAGCAACGCGTCCAGTGGTCGGGCTTTTACTTCAACCTGTGGTCGATCTTCACTGGTGGCGTAGAGGCGATTGTCACCGCGGTTGTCGGCTGAGATATAGAGCGGTAGCGTGGCCGGTGTATCTGAGGCGGCGACGGCAAAGGACTGGACGTTGCCGACAGCGTTGGCGGCGATGGTTTGCTCGAGGTACCGGTAACTGTCCGGATCCGGCTCAATGGCGATCACCCGGCCATTGGGGCCGACGGCGCGCGCGGCAAGGGCGGTGTAGTAACCGATATTCGCGCCCACATCGAGAAAGGTCATGCCATCGCGACAGGCCGTTTCAAAAAAACGCGTCTCCGCCTTTTCATACACGCCAAAACGCAACGCGCCACTGACGACGGGGTCATGGGGATTGAGCACCACAGTCGCCTCACCAAACTGCAGTTCCTTGGGCAAGAGCTGGCGGATAGTCCAGTTCGTAATCTGCCGCAACGGCCACGGGCGCAGCAGGTAACAGTAAACGAACTCGGCGAGCATGTTAGGGGTTTTGTTGGCGGAACCACTCGACGAAACGCGGGATGCCGTCCTCGATTTTGGTTTGCGGATCGTACCCGAGCAGACGGCGCGCCTTATCGATGTTGGCGTAGGTGATCGGCACATCGCCGGGCTGAAGCGGTTGACGATCAATCTGCGCCTCGATCCCGAAGGCACTTTCGAGTAGCTCGATCAATCGGCTGAGTTTAACAGTTTGCGATTCGCCGAGGTTGATGACCTCATAACCGAATTCTCGGTCCATGCAGGCAAGGATGCCGTCGACGGTATCATCCACATAGGTGTAATCGCGTGAGGTGCTGCCGTCGCCAAAGACCGTGATCGCCTGGCCGGCGTGCATCCGCTTTGCAAACTTGTGAATCGCCAGATCCGGCCGCTGGCGCGGGCCGTATACGGTGAAAAAGCGCAGCATGCAGACATCCATGCCATACACGTGATGATACACATGCCCGAGCGCTTCGCAGGCGAGTTTGCTGGCGGCATAAGGCGAGATGGCGCTGAAGATGGGGTCCGTTTCACTGAACGGCACGTTGGAATTCACCCCATAAACCGATGACGAAGAGGCGATGGTGATTTTTTTGATGCCACGGGCGTGTGCGGCTTCAAGGAGATTGACCGTGCCCTCGACATTGACGCGCTGGTACAAGGCCGGTTGCTCGAGGCTGGGCCGGACCCCTGCCCGGGCAGCGAGATGAATGATCTGATCAAACGGCATGCTACCCAGCACCTCATCGAGCTCGGTGCGCTGGGTGATATCCGCATGCACAAAGGCAAACGACTGGGCGCGCGCCTGGAGTTCTCGCAGGGTGTTTTGTTTGATGGCCGGATCGTAGAAATCATTCAGGTCATCCAGTGCACAGACCGTGTGGCCGGCGTCCAGCAGGCGTTCACAGACATGCGAGCCAATGAACCCCACTCCGCCAGTGACCAACACATTCACGCGGGTAAATTAACGGGAGCAATGCTCGGTGTCGAGATTGGCCACAAACCGTGAATGACTTGTGAATTACCTCCACTTGCGGCGGACGGAATCGTGCGGATACTCCCGCGCATGTCCGATGACGCATTGTTGAAACTGGATATTCCCGAATTGACCAAAGTGAAGAGCGGCAAGGTTCGCGAGGTGTTTGACATGGGCGAGCATTTCCTCTTCGTGGCCTCCGATCGCATCAGCGCGTTTGATGTGATCATGCCCAACGGCATTCCGCGCAAGGGCGAGGTGCTCACACAGATTTCGCATTTCTGGTTCGATAAATACGCCGGTCTCGTGCCGAACCACCGCGTGGCTGATGGCCTGCCGGACAATCTTGCGCACCTCGCGCCGCGCAGCATGGTTGTGAAAAAGGCCGAGCCGCTGAGAATTGAGTGTATCGTCCGCGGTTACATCACCGGTAGCGGCTGGAAGGAATACAAAAAGCAGGGCACCGTGTGCGAAATTCCACTGCCGGAAAACCTCTTGGAATCCGCCGAATTAGAGCAGCCGCTGTTCACCCCCAGCACCAAGGCTGACGAGGGCCACGATGAAAACATTTCCTTTGAGCAGGCCGTGGAGATCGAGGGCCGCGAGGTGGCCGAAAAGGTGCGCGACCTATCTCTGCAAATTTATACCGAGGCCCGTGAGTACGCCCGGGAACGCGGAATCATCATTGCGGATACGAAGTTTGAGTTCGGTAAGCTTGATGGCGAGCTGATTCTTATTGACGAGGTGCTCACGCCCGACAGTTCCCGCTTCTGGCCGTTGGATGAATACGAGCCTGGCCGCGGACAACATGCCTTCGACAAGCAGTTTGTCCGTGACTACCTTGAGACGGTCGATTGGGATAAAACGCCGCCAGGACCGACCTTGCCCGATGAGATCATCTCCAAGTCCCGCGAACGGTATCTCGAGGCCTATCAGCGGCTCACCGGCAAGGAGCTGTGAACGCTGCAGTCGACGATTTTCTGCAACATATTCGCCTCGAAAAGGGGCAGTCCGTCCAGACTCAAAAGACTTACGCGGCCTTGTTGGGGCGGTTTGTGGATTGGGTTGAAGGGCAGGGGATAATCGACTGGGGGTCCCTCCAGCGCGGGCACCTTACGGCATTTCTGCGTCACGAGCGTGATCGCAAGCCCGAGGGCAAGGCGCACGAGCAAAAAATTCAGCTTAGCCCGGAATCCATATACCTGCAGATCGCCGCGCTGCGGGCCTTTTTTAAATACGCCGCCAGTGAACGCCTCGTGCCTGCGGACATCGCCGAAAACCTCACCCTGCCACGCCGCTGGAAACGTCTGCCCAAGGCATTGACAGATTCCGAGATAAAGCAGCTTTTAAAGCCGCCCGCAGAGGAAGGATCCAGTGACCTTTGTGACACCGCCATGTTGGAGTTGGCTTATGCTTCCGGGTTGCGCTTGGCTGAATTGCGTGAACTGCGACTGGAACAATTGCACCTTGAGGAAGGGTTTATCACGGTTATTGGCAAGGGCAACAAGGAACGAGTTGTGCCCGTGGGCCGTGCCGCTGTTGCTGCCCTTGACCGTTATCTTGCTGCCGGTCGGCCCAAGCTTGTCACCCCGCATACTCCCGCCAACGTATTTCTCAGCCGCCGCGGCCGGCCCTTTGCTTCATCCACTCTTTGGATGAGAATCAAAAAACGTATCCAACATTCGGGTATCACTCGAAATCTTACTCCTCACATGCTTCGCCATAGCTTCGCCACGCACCTGCTGGAGAACGGTGCTGACCTGCGGGTTATCCAGGAACTCCTGGGGCACGCAAGCATCAGCACAACGGAAATCTATACCCATGTGGCAGGTGCGCGTTTGCAGCAGGTTCATGACGAATTTCATCCGCGTTCGGATTGAATGGCGTCAGGATGTGGATGCAGGTTTACTCCTGATATAAGGCTGATTAATGTCATTAAAAAGATGATGTTAAAAGGAGTTGCTAAAACCCAGATCAAAGGTAATTTAATTCCGAACCCAAGTTAAGGATTCAATATGAAGACCATACTCGGAAAATCCCTCCTGGCAGCATTGCTGTCCACCGCCGTGTTGACGGCGGGCATCACCGCGCAAGCGGATGAAAAGAAGGCGCCTGAAAAGAAACAGGCGGAGAAAAAGAAAAAGAGCGGCTTCTTCCCATTTCGCGGCATGATCAAGTCCGTGGATGTGGCTGCGAAAACGATCACTCTGCCGGGGGCCAAGGGCAAACCGGACCGGGTGTTTCATGTGAGTACGGAAACCAAGCTTAACGGCTTGGACAAGAAGCCCGTGAAGCTGGCCGACGTGAAGCCCGGCCAATACATCGGCGGGCGTGCCAAGAAGCTGGAGAACGGAAAGGCTGAAGCCACCACCATCAATGTTCGTCCCAAACCAGAACCGAAGAAGGCTCCCAAGAAAAAATAGCTGAGAGATGACAGTTTTATGTCACGGCGGGCTGCGGCCCGCCCTTTTTGTTTTACTGATCATTGTGGCCACACGAGTTGTGATGCCCTGCTTGCTTATACAATGACTGGCGGGAGCATTGACATTTTGTTCGCGTCTGACTCAGCATGACAGTCAATATGAAGACCGTAATTCCTTCATTATTGGGTTTAAATCTGCTGCTGGCCGGATGGTCAGCAGCGGCCCAGGTTGGCAAGCCCCTGAAACTGTGTGACTTGAAGTTGCCCGCAAAGCTTCAGTTGAAACCATTGGCCGTGCCTGGGCGAGGTCCCGGTCGTTTTCCGGGCCGTGGACCGTTGGGACAGCCGGCCGAGCCGCAGCCTGTGAAGTGGAACGAGAAACAAATTGTACTGACCGCCGTTATTACAGCTATCAAACAGGGTCCCACCGCACTATCCCTGCCGCCCATCTTCAACCACACGTTGACATTTAAAATTGGAAATGTGCTGCGCGGCGGGCTGCAGAAGGGTGGGGTGATTCAGGCGCACCATTCCGCTCGCCAACACAAGAAGCCGACCTTTCCCAAGGGAAAAGTGGTTGTGGCGTTGAGCCAGATTCGCGGAGGGTTGCGCATTGAGGGTCTGGAGCCTGCGGATGAAGGCAAAATCGCGGCCATCCAACTCGCTTGCGAGTTGCCACACGGCTGGAAGAATGAAGATGGAAAAGTTGTTTCCCCTTGGGCCGCACAGAAAAAACGTGCTTGGCCGGATGCGCAGAAAGTGGATGCCAAGCATTTATGTGCCGTGACGGGTCGGCCGGCGCTACTGGCGGGCAGTGGTGTTGTGTTTCAAGTTGCCAAAGTACCTCCGCAAAAGGCGATCAAGTGGACAAACCCCGATGGTGACGGCGAATACAAAATCATCGTTTCCAACCCAACGGATCAGCCCTTGATCGTGGAGGCCCTGCGCCGGGTAGGCAAAAAAATCCTGTGGAAGGAAAGTTTATTAATCCAGTGCCAGGGCAAGACCTATACTGCGCCGGGATCCATTGGGTTGCTTCGGCCAACCGAGCCGGTGACATTGCAGCCGGGGGAAAATGTATCCACCGTGGTTAACGCACTAAAATTGGACGGCCCGAGTTGGCCGCGGGGCGGATATCGGATTGAGTTTCAGTTTTGCCTTGGTGAGCGCAGTAGCAAGCAAAGTTTCTACTACATGTCGCGCCACCACGATGTCATTCGGGGTACGCTGAAAAAGCAGATGAACTGAACTAGACAGACACGCGCTGGCCGGAAGCAGACGATTGGTAGATCGTGTCGATCAGCTTCAACACCTCGACGGTGCTCTCAGGGGTGTTGCGGCAGTCGCCGCCGTTGCGCGCCGCGTATATCCAGTCCCGCAGCAGGGCAACCATGGCCTTGCCCCCATAGCCGCTGGTGTTGTCCAGCGGGTTTTCAAACACCTCCTCCATGGCCATGAACTGTGGCTGGGGGCCGTGGATCTCCAAGACGCCGCCGGTGCCAGCGCGGCCGGGATCCCAGTGAACCCAACGCTCGGTGCCCCGAAGGGTCCACCGGATATCATTCATCCAGCGTGGATGCCAGTAACCGCCCGTGAATGTTGCCAAGCCACCGCCGGACAAGTCCAGAATGGCGCTTCCGCCGTCCTCCACGACCGAAGGAGCTTTTCCAAACGTGCCCACACGCGCGCTGATCGCCGCCACGGTTTCGCCCGTGACATAGGGCAACAGGTCCAAATGATGGCAGGCGAGCCAGTTGAAAAAGCCGCCGCCGCTCTTGTCGGCATCGAAAAGATAATGTTCGGGAACGCGCCGATCAATGTTGCTGGTGGCCCATGTCATTTCCACGCTGATCATTCGGCCGAACCGTTTGTCCGCAACCATCGCTCGCAGACGATTGGCCAATTCGTCATAGCGCCAGATGAAACCATTTTGAAACGCAACCTTGTTGGCGCGTATGGCTGCAGCCATGCGTCGGCCGTCAGCGGCATTTGCGGCTCCGGGTTTTTCCAGCAAGACATGTTTGCCCTGGTTGGCCAAGGCGATGACGGCATTCGGTCCCTGATCGTTGGGCAGACAAACAAGAGCTGCGTCAAAAAGATTGCTGCCCTCGGAAAGCAACGCGTCCGGTGTTTCAAAACGGGGTAGGTGGGCGTGGCGCTCTTCGAGGCTGGTGGTGCCGCCATCAAACGCGGGCATTAGCGCGGTCACCTCCAGCGCATCCTCGACATGAGTCAGCGACTCACGCCAACCCATCCCGTGGGGATGATCGATGCCGAGGATGGCGATGCGAAGCTTGTCAGGCATGCGGCTTCGTCGCGGTTAGAATGGACCTTTCTACCGGGCAGGTTAGTCAACTGGCAGGAAGGTGAGCGTGCCTTCCAGCATGTCTGGGATCACCAGTTGTTTTCCCTTACGGTCATAAAAGAAATCCGCGGCAGTGGTGAACTTGTCCGACAAGACGGTGGTTTTCCGCGTCTTACGGTCGTATTTCCACACCTTCCCCAAGGGCCAGCTGGAAACATAGATGACACCTTTGCCAAACTCCACGGCGTCCGCCCCGCGCATTCCGGTGGCGAGTATCTTGAAGGCTTTGCCGTCGTACTGCACGATGTTGCCGGTAAAAAAGTCACCCATCACAATTACCTCGGCATCTTTTTTGCCGGTCACCGTCACGCCATTGGGGCCGAGCATGGCCTTGTTGCCGGCGGGTGCGGCGAGTGCCACCTTTCCATCGAGGCTGACCTTGTAAACGCAACCAGTCTTGGGTGATTTTGCGTTCGGACTGTCCAGCGGCCACAGTTTGCGCTCTCCATCGGGATCAAACATCCAATTGGGATGGCTCATCTCGGTTACATAAACACTCTTGCCATCGCGGCTGGCTGCCACATCATTCAGGAATTCAACTGGCGCAGGAAAGGACTTGGCGTCGGCAAGCTTGGTGGCTTTCCCCTTCTTATCGACTTTCCAAATGGTGGTTTCGTCGGCAGTTACCAGAAACCTACCCACAAAAGCGATGCCCTTGGGCGAGTTCATGCCGCGGCAGAATTCCTTCACCTTGTCCCCATCAATGATATTGATGCCGCCGTCGCCGGGCTTGTCGCCGTTGATCATGGTGACATACAGCTTGCCGCCAAATCCGCGGCAAACGCTTTCGGGCTTGGTGCCCACCTTGAGGACTTTTGCTTCCTCGGCACCGGCAAGATTTGCCAAGCTGAGGCCGAACACGCATAGGATTGCCTTAATCGCTTTCATGGACGGGCCAAGGGTTGCCCGTGGCTGCGGGCAGGTCAACGTCAAATCAACATCACCTTCAATGCGCCTTGCTACTGCCGGTGATTTTGACGATGCTCACCAAATCCGTTTGAAATGAGATCGAAACCCAAACTCCTGTTGGTGGCACTTGCATTGCCATTTGTGGCCTCGGCGCAACTGGTGAAACTTGAAGGTGCAAAAGTCGTCCAATACAAGCAGGTTGGTGAGGCCAAGTTGTTTCTGCACGTGTTCAATCCGGATGGGCACGAAGCCTCGGCGTCACGCCCAGCGATTATTTTCTTTTTTGGCGGCGGCTGGGTGGGGGGCACGCCCAAGCAATTCGAGACGCATTGCCGGCACCTTGCTTCGCATGGGATGGTGGCCATCACCGCTGAGTACCGGGTGAAAAGCCGGAATAAAACAACCCCGTTCGCATGCGTGGCTGACGGCAAATCCGCAATCCGCTTCGTGCGGACCAATGCCGGCAAGCTGGGGGTGGACCCCGCGCGCATTGCTGCGGGCGGAGGTTCCGCGGGCGGCCATGTGGCTTCGGCCACGGGGAATTGTCCCGGTTTGGAGGAGAAGGGTGAGGATGGCGTGGTCAGCAGCAAACCCAATGCGCTCGTGCTTTTTAATCCGGTCTACGACAATGGCCCGAAGGGCTATGGTCACGACCGCGTGAAGACGCGCTGGAAGGAGATTTCCCCAATGCACAACCTTCGCAAAGGGGCCCCACCCACAATTGTATTTCTGGGAACCCAAGACAAGCTTATCCCCGTGTCCACCGGCAGAGAGTACGACCGCCGCATGAAGGCCATCGGCAGTCGGAGCGAGTTACATCTTTATGATGGGGCCACCCACGGCTTTTTCAACGAGGGCCGCAAGGGGGATCATTATGCGGATACGATAAAAAAGATGGATGCGTTTCTGGTGAAGCTTGGGTGGTTGAAGGAGAAATGAAGATGACCCGGTGGCTGGTATTCCTCGTTTGTGTGTCAACGGCACTGGCCCAGCTGAAGACGCCGGAGGCGTTGTTCAATCGATGGGATCGTAATGGTGATGGCAAATTGGTGCTGGCCGAGTTGCCGCCCAATGCCAAGACAAATTTTCGGAGGGTGGATACCAACGGCGATGGGGCTATTTCCCTCGTTGAACATAAAGCTTTTCTTTCCCGTCGACCGGCTCAGCGTTCGTTGGAGGGCATCAAGGTGCTGCGCGATTTGGCGTATGCCAACACGGACAATCCACGCCAAAAGCTTGACCTTGTGCTGCCGGAAAAGCGCGCCAACAAGGAGCCGTTGCCCTTGGTGGTGTGGATTCACGGTGGCGGTTGGCGCAATGGCGACAAGCGCAGCGGCATTAATCGCGTAGCGCCATTAGTGGCCAGTGGACGATACGTGGGAGCCACTATTGGTTACCGACTCAGCGGCGAAGCTCAGTGGCCGGCGCAAATCCACGACTGCAAGGCAGCCATCCGTTGGTTGCGCGCGCACGCAAAGGAGTATGACATTGACCCGAAGCGCATCGCCGTGTGGGGATCTTCTGCTGGCGGGCATTTGGTGAGTATGTTGGGAACGAGCGGAGATGTGGATATGCTGGAAGGCAGGCTTGGTCGGCACCTCGAACAATCCAGCCGAGTGCAGGTGGTGGTGAATTACTACGGACCAAGCGCGTTGTTGCTGATGAACAGCAAGCCCAGCCGCATTGATCATGACGCGAAGGATTCGCCGGAGAGTCAACTTATTGGCGCCCCAATCCAGCAAGCGAAAGCGAAGGCACGCCAGGCGTCACCCATGACGCACGTGACCCGGGATGATGCGCCGCATCTGCATGTGCATGGCACGGATGATCCCCTCGTTCCGTTCCATCAATCGGAGATTTATCATGCGGCGCTTAAAAAAGTTGGTGTGGAGACTACACTCATCACCGTGCGTGGCGGCGGCCACAGTGCACCGCGGACCTTGGGCAGACAAGTTCAAGCCTTCCTGAACCGGCATTTGCACGGCCAAGGACAGCGGCTGCCAGACGAGGTAGTACCGGCGAAATAAGGGGCCTATTTGCGCAGGTCGTAGGCGAGGAGGAGCCCCTGATCCTTCAGGTACAGGACGCCGTTGCTTACGACCGGGTGTGACCACGCGTTTGCGCGGGTGCGGTCGGGCTGGTCGAAGCGGCTGATTTCCTTGTAGGCCTTGGGGTTTAGTTCAACAAGCGAGACGGGGCCTTTCTCGGCTCGGAGGATGATTTTGCCGTCAGCCACCACGATGGCGCCCTTGCCGGCGCTGCGTTCGCGCCACATCTCCTCGCCGGTTACCAAATCCATGCAGGCGAGGGTGCCGCCGCTGGAGCCATAAACATAACCCCCCACTCGAATGCAGCCGCCGTGGTGGTTGGAGATGGTTTTGTTGGCGTAGGTCTGCTCGGTGGAAAAGCTCGTGCCATCGTAAGTGACTTTAAAACCATTGCATCCGACTCCGTAGGAGCTGCTGACAAAAACACGGCCCTCATGGAAGATGGGAGTGCTGACGGTGGCGGTGCGTCCGCGTCGCGGGGCTTTCCAGAGAACCTTGCCGGTCTTGGCGGAGAGCGACACGACATTGGCGCCTGTGAGTTGGATGTATTGGCGCTCGCCGCCAAACTCACGGACGATAAAGGAGCTGTACTGCGCGCCGTCGGTAAAGTCCCTGCTTTGCCAAATCAGTTCGCCGTTCATGCGGTTCAGGGCCACGGCTGCGCCCTTGCCGCCGCCCGGAGTGACAATTACTTTGTCTCCATCCACCAGCGGGCTTTCCGTGTAGTTCCAGCCGCCGGAGCGTCCGCCAAAATCCTTGGTCAGGCTGCGGCGCCAGACCTCCACGCCTGTTTCCGCCTTCAGGCAAACGAGGTCGCCAAATTGGCCGAGCGCATAAACTAATCCTTCCACCACGGTGGGAGTACTGCGGGTTCCCTTATAGTTGCCACCGGTTTTGCCAACGGGCTTGGAGGTCCAAAACAGGCCGCCGTTTTTTTCGGAAAGGCAAAAGACGTGGCTGGCCGTCTTGCCGTCGCCCATCGTGAAAATGCGGCCCTTCGCCACGCTGACACTGGAAAATCCGGCACCGAGTCCCTCCGTGCGCCATAGTAGTTTGGGGCCATTCTCAGGCCATTCATCCAGCAGGTTGGCTTCCGTGTTGACCCCGTCGCGGTTCGGCCCGCGCCATTGCGGCCAGTCGATGGCCAGAATTTGCAGGCTGAAGAGTGTGGTGAGAGAAAATGCGAGTGCGCGATTCATGTGCCGAGGGTAGGCTTTTTGGCCCCCGGAACAACACTTTTTTGGAATCGCCGGTATGGTGCCGGATTTACGCCAGCCGCGCGACTCGGCCTCTTCAATCTATTTGCGCAGATCGTACGCGAAGAGGGTGTCCTGATCCTTCAGATAAAGGACACCATCGCTTACGATGGGATGCGACCAAGCCCGTGCACGCGTGCGGTCGGGCTGCTCGAAGCGGCTGATTTCTTCGTAGCCGTCGGGTGATAATTTCACGAGCGAAACCGGGCCACGCTCAGTACGCAGAATGATCTTGCCGCCCACAACGATGATGGCGCCCTTGCCCGCGCTGCGCTCGTTCCACATCACTTTGCCGGTGCCCAGCTCGATGCAGGAAAGATTGCCGCCATTGGAGCCGTAAACATGGTCTCCCACACGGATGGCACCGCCGTGGTGATTGGCCATGCCGACACTGCCGGCGTGCTTGTAAATCTCCTTGGCGGTAAATTCGCCATTCTCGTAGGAGACCTTGAAGCCGTTACAGCCGACATTATAGGCACTGGTGACAAAGAGGTGTCCCTTGTCGTAGACCGGCGTGCTGATCACGGCCGTGCGGCCCTTGCGGGCGGCCTGCCAAAGGAGCTTGCCGTTGCCGGCGTCCACGCCCACCACGCTCTCGCCGGTCAATTGGATGTATTGGCGCTGGCCGCCAATCTCGCGGATAATAATGGAACTGTAGCCCGCGCGATCCTTGAAATCCTTGCAGCGCCATATCACCTCGCCGTTGTCCTTGTTGAGGGCAATCATCGCGCCCTTGCTTCCGCCGGGCGTGACTACCACCTTGTCTCCATCCACTAACGGTGATTCGCTCCAACGCCATCCACTCATCATTTGGCCGCCAAAGTCAGAGGCCACATTCACACGCCAAGATTCCTTCTTCGCTTTCAGGTCGAAGCAAACCAAGTCGCCATGCTGGCCCAAGGCGTAGGCTTTGCCGCCGGCAATGGTCGGGGTGGAGCGAGGGCCGGGATAGCCGCGATGGCCTTGCGGATCACCCACCCGGCCTTTCCACAAATGGTTGCCCTTGGTGTCCAGCGCGATGAGGTAACAGGCATCATCCACGTCGCCGAGCGTATAGAGGACGCCTCCCGAGGATACCACGCTGGAAAAGCCGGCGCCCACGCCCTTGGCGCGCCAAAGCAGCTTGGGGCCGTCCTCGGGCCATTCATCGAGAAGATTTTTCTCGGTGTTGATGCCGTCGCGGTTGGGGCCGCGCCATTGTGGCCAGTCGATGGCCAGTGCTGGAAGGGTGAGTGAGATTAAGGAGAGAACAATGAGTTTGCGCATGGTGAATGTTGTACTCCCCATTGGATAAGATGCGCGGCGGCGGGATTCAATCAAAATACACCGCCGCCGCGCGCGCATCAGTTCCCGATGCGCACGGCTCGCAGGATGCCGTTTTGGAACCCAAACCACGCGACGGTGTAACGCCGCGCGCTGGGGAAATCGGTGATGTGCATTTGGCGGTAGCCCCACCATTCTCCGCGGACTTCATCTGGCCGGCCAAACAACCCCTGAATGGTGAAGGCGTTGGAGCCGATGTAGTCCAAATCGAGGCGATTGCGGGAACCGGAACCGGTTGTCCAGATCATCCGCCTTGCCGGCAATTGCAACGAGGCGGTATTGGCGGGAGTTGCGACCGGAAGATTTGCCGGGGCCGCAACCGGTGCCATGTCTCCCGCCGTTGCAATTGCCGGGGTGGTGGCGGTCGTGGGCTGGGGGGACGTCATGCCCTGCCCGGCGGTCGCCCGAGCGCGGATTTGTTTGCCCCAGACGGCCTTCCCGGATTTAAAGGCCGCCCCCATTTCCTGCTCGACCTGCATCTGCCAAGCCATTGTTAGGCTGGTGCTAGACGGGGTCAGAAATCCCACGGGGGTTTTCAAAGCGGCGTTGATGCCACGCTGTATGCTGGGGGTCGTGGTGCCTGCCATGCTGCCCATGTTGGCCGAGAGTTCCCGAAGTGTTTCTGGCACGAAATGGTAGAAACTGATCCGGGCCGGGGAACAGCTGGGCAGGCCGTCCGGGTTGGCAGAGGACTCGCTGACGGGTGGGGCCAGAGAGCCTTTGGCCGAGGGGTAATCGTGAAAGTAAATGGCGTCATTGACTTTCAGGATTAGGCCCCGGGCGGTGGGTCCCCATGTGCCCATAGTGTGGACAGATGCCCGGAGTGTCGTGCCATCACGGAATTTGAAAATTCGTTCCTGAGACGAGCCGACAACTGTGCCGGCAAGGAACAGCGCTAAAGACAGGGCTGAGATTTTCATGACATGCCTGGGTTGAGATGAGTTTGGGAGAAGAAGTGTGGGCAACCCGGGCCGGACGAGCCCCTTGGCTGGCGGTGACCGAATGGCGACCCCTGTTGCCCATGGAACAAGGTACACCCATTCCCCGGTGCGCGCAATATGCGCGGAGGATTTTTTAAAACCCGAGCCGCACTGCGCGATCTTGCAGTTGCTGGCACCAGCGGCCGAGGTAGCTGTACTCATGGTAAAGCTGCTCGGCGGCCTCCAGCGCGCGGGCGCTTGGCCAATGATTGTTTAGTTCCTGGAGTTGTTTGTCGGCGGCCTCCAGTCGCCCGTGGATTTCCTGTTGCAGGGTGTTGACTTGGTCAAGCAGTTCCAGAGCTCTGGGCATGGCTCTGGCTTTTAGCAAGGGTGAGTCGAGCGCGTTCTGCTCTGAGAGAAAAGAGTCAACCGGTTTTAAAGCGCTGCCCACAGTCAGGAAAAGATCCGCCGTGTCCGGAGGGATGTCGTGAACCTCTCCAGGCTTGGCGCCGCGCTCAAGCGTGAGGAGGTGAGCTAGGCGATGCTTGGGAGCGCGCAAGGTTTCATGGGCTGTGTTTAATTCTGTGAAGCGGGCTTGGGCAGCTTCTTTTTCGGCGGCCTCGGTGAATTTGTCCGGATGGGTCGGGGCGCTTTGAGTAAGAAATTTTTCCTTTAACGCCGCCGCATCCAGCCAAGGTTGTCGCGGCTCATCAAGCAGCGCGAAACAGTCCATTTAGGCGCTGAAGCTTTCGCCGCAGGAACAGGTGGTGGCGGCATTGGGGTTGTTGACCTGGAAACCGGCGTCTTCAAGGCTGTTACTATAGTCCAGCTCGCTGCCCGTGACATAGAGCGCGCTCTTGGGATCCACCACTACGCGCACGCCTTGGCTTTCCACTAGGATGTCCCGGTTGACGGGTGCGTCTTGTAAATCCATTTTGTACTGGAGTCCGCTACAACCGCCGCCAATCACGGCAACGCGCAACACGCCCTCCGGGCGGCCCTGTCGTTGCAGCAGTGCTGTCACCTTACCCGCGGCGGCCTCGGTTAATTTAACGAGGCGTTCGTCGCCGGTGCGCCAGGAGGCTTGACTGGCCTCGGTCTTTTGTGTTTTTCGCGAGAGCACGGGTTGAGACTATGGCAGAAAACCGCCGAGGGCGAGTCTGCAGTGCTTTCAACAACCCGTGACTAACTTCCCATTGGCGCGAGCTTCGGGCTCGGTTTTACTCGCGCCGCCCATGGTCGATCTTTCCAGGCTAAACCCCCAGCAACGTGACGCTGCTGCCACACTCGAGGGGCCGGTGCTCATTCTCGCCGGGGCCGGGACGGGTAAAACGCGCACGCTCACTCATCGCGTGGCGCACATGGTGGATCGGGGAATTCCGCCGGATCATATCTTGGCCGTGACGTTCACCAATAAGGCTGCGCGCGAAATGCAGCAGCGTGTGGTCAAGCTCATCCCCAAGTTGCCCGCCCGGGATGACGGCCGGCCGACAAAGCCCACCATTTGTACCTTCCACTCCCTCTGCGTACGCATTCTGCGGCGGCACATTGAGAAGCTCGGCTATAAGCGCAATTTTGTCATCTACAGTGAGAGTGAACAGTTGGGCGTGGTGAAGAAAATTCTCGCGGCCATTTCAGGCAAGGATGTGAAGGTGGGCCCACGCGAACTGCACGGGCTCTTGAGCCGCATTAAGAACGCCGGCCCGGGCCGCTCCATTTTTGCCGATGAAGACAGTTTGGCAATGGCTGAGACTTTACGGCGCCGTTACGACACGGCCTTGAAGGCGTGCAATGCTGTTGATTTTGATGACTTGCTGGTGCTTACGCTGAAACTTTTCGAGGAGCACCCCGACGCCCTGGAACAGTGCCGCGCGCGGTACCGGTTCATCATGGTTGACGAGTATCAGGACACGAACACGGCGCAGTTTGAATTGATGCGCGCCTTGGCCGACGAGCATCAAAATGTTTGCGTGGTGGGCGATGACGATCAGAGCATCTACGGTTGGCGCGGCGCGGATGTCACAAACTTGCTAAACCTCGAGGAGCATTTTCCTGGCGTCAAGGTGATCAAGCTGGAACAAAACTACCGGTCCACCAACACGATTCTTGATGCCGCGAATGCCGTCATTCGGAACAACCCCCAGCGGCGCGAAAAGCAATTGTGGTCCGCCAATGGTCAGGGTGACCTGATTCGCCTTCAGGCCTTCGAGGATGAGGATGAAGAGGCGCGTACGGTGGTGGATGAGATTGAGTTCAACCGCATGGCGCGTCGCATTCCCTGGCGGGAACAAGCCATCCTATTCCGTACCAACATGCAGGCCCGGCCGCTGGAGACAGCCCTGCGCGCTGCTGGTGTCCGCTACCATCTCATTGGTGGGCAAAGTTTTTTTGACCGGAGGGAAATTCGGGACTTTCTGGCTTATTTAAAAACCTTTATCAACCCTAATGACGATGCCAGTCTGCTGCGTATCGCCAATGTTCCGTCGCGCGGCTTAAGTGACGTGACCATGGAGCGCCTGTTGGCCGCCAGCCAGACCCATGATTGCAGTGTGTGGGCGGCCACGAACAAGGACTTGGTGCGCGCTGATTTTCAGCCGCGCACGCGCCGGGCGATGGAGGATTTCATTGAGTTGGTGTATCAATGCAGGGGCCGGTTAAAGGATGAGCACCTTTCGCTCGTGCAATGGGCGACGGATTTCCTTGCGGAGATCGAGTATGCGGCGGAATTGCGCAAAGGAGAAAAGAATCTCGAAACTGCCGAGAACCGCATGCAGAATCTAAAGGATCTCGTGGCCACGATGGACGAGAAGAATGACCTCCTGCCTGCTGAACGGCTGGGCCAATTCCTGGATGACCTGACTCTGGATGCCGAGCGCGAAAGTGAAAAGGAGGACGCCGGCGATGCGGTGACGCTGATTACCACCCATAGCTGTAAGGGGCTGGAGTATCCGCATGTTCACCTTGTGGGTTGTGAGGAGGGGTTGCTGCCCCACACGCGGTCCATGGAAGAGGGCACGCTGGATGAAGAACGCCGATTGTTCTACGTGGCCATTACGCGGGCCATGAAGACCCTGACCCTGACCCATTGCCTGAGCCGGAAAAAATTTGGCTCCGTGGTCCCCTGTCATCCCTCGAGTTTCTTGAAGGAAATTCCTGACACACTGGTTGAGGATTTGAATGAGAAGGCAGCGGAGCCAGTGAGCGTGGAGGAAGGCGCGGACATGTTCGCGGCCATGCGTGCCGCGCTGGATTGAAACCTCCTACGCGACTGGGTGTTTCCAGATGGGTACCTTCCTTTTCATCTCGTTAATCAGGTGCTGGCAAGCGGCAAATGCCTCGGCGCGGTGTGGGGCGATCACTTCCACCCAGAGAGAGGGTTCGTTCACTGGCACCACGCCCAAGCGGTGGATGAGTCGCACGGACTCCAGTGGCCACTCTTGTTCGAGCGCATCAAAAATCAGGCCGAACTGGTGGCGGGCCATGAACTCGTTGGCCTCGTAATCAATGGCGGAGATGGGAGTTCCATCTTCCTTGTCGCGGACAACGCCATGAAAGGTGACCACCGCGCCCATGTCGCTACCCATTTCTTGCGCGGCGGCGGTGATGGGGAGGGGGGTCAGTGTGATTTCGCGCTTCATCTTCAGCCACCTTGTACGGGGGGGAACAGCGAAACCTCATCGCCGTCGCTTAAAACATGGTCGTCATCCTGATAATCCACGCCGACCGCCTTGAGGGTACAGTTGCCAGTGCCGGCGAGCTTGGGGAATTGCTCGATCATCTTCTGGTGCAATGCGCCGAGCGTTGTCCCTTCGGGCAAGCTGGTGGTGGTTTGGGTGCAGCCGGTGAGGTCGCGAAAGTAGGACCAAAATTTCACCGTGACAGTCATGTGTACACCTCCGGTTTCAGCACGCCGATGAATGGCAGGTTTCGGTAACGCTCGGCATAGTCCAAGCCGTAGCCCACGACGAAGGCATCGGGAATTTCAAAGCCCACATAGTCGGCAGTAATTTCCTCGGCACGGCGGGATTTCTTTTCCAGAAGAACGCAGGTTTTCAGGCTGCTGGGTTCCAAGGCGTGAAGTTTGTCCAAGACGGCACGAAGAGTTTTGCCCGTGTCGAGGATGTCATCGACCAGCAGCACGTCGCGGCCTTGTGCCTCCAGTCGCAGTTCTTTGGTGAAGACCAGTTCGCCCGGCGTGGTGTTGTTGCCGTAGCTTGAAACTCCCATAAAATCCAGCCGCAAGGGCAGGGTGATGTGCCGGATGAGGTCGGCTAGAAAAGGAACCGTGCCCGTGAGCAGCGCAACGACAAGTAAATCTTTGCCGACGAAGTTTCGCTCGATATCCGCTGCCATTTCCCGGACGCGCTTGGCGATTTCCGTCTCGTCGATGAGGACGCTCTCAATCTCCCCGCGGAGGTGAGCCGGTGGCGGGGTGGGGGGCATTAGATGTGCTTGGAATCCTCGTGGTCTTTTTCCGTGTAGCCACTTTCCTGCCGCTGGAAGTTGACTTCGTTCTTTTTCAGGTAGGCTTCGTAAACATCATCCGCGCTCATGCCCAGCACTTGCGCGAGGCTGATGAGAAAATGAAACATATCCACCACTTCAACGCGCGCATTTTGTTCGTCGAGTTTTTGGTATTTCGCCCACCATTTCCATGGCACACTGTCGGTCAGTTCCGCGAGTTCCTGGCTCATGGCGCGGCAATAGTTGAGCACCCACTCGGTCTTTTGCTCGTCGGTCATGCCATCGGTGTGGACGCCGATGCGTTCGTTGAGGGCCTTTTGCATGCGGAACAGTTCGCGGAGCTGATCGGGCGATTCCATGGACGGAGGATGGCAGCCGGGGTGAGGGCGGCAAGGCGAAGTTATTCCAGTGGGCTTTGGGCTGGGAACTTCCGGGTCAAGCGGCTATAAACGCCGCCGATTATCAGAGCAGAATGAAGCAATTTTTCTGGATCAACATCGCGGTGCTGGGGCTTGTTTTTCTGTTGGGCTGCGGGGGAGGTCAACCGTCTGCCGGGGATGCCGCGCATGATGACACGGTCGCGGAACAAGCCGGTTCAGAGAGGGATGCCCCGGCGTTGCTGGAAAACCCAATGAACTGGCTGTTGTTGCTGGCGGCGGCGGCGGGCATCGTGGTGTTTGCGGAACGTTATCTCCTTTATCATCGTGTGCAGATCAACACGACGGAGTTTGTCGGAGGCTTGGGCAACGTGTTGTCACGAGGCAACATTGTGGAAGCCATTTCCATCTGTGAAGCCACGCCCAGCCCGGCGGCACGGCTGGTGCGCGAGGTGATCGTGAATCGTGACCGCAGTCGTGATGAATTGAAGGAAACCTTGGAAGCCGCCGGCGCCGGCGAAGTGGCGCGCTTAGAACGCAACTTGTGGGTGCTGGCCACCGTGGGTCAAGTGGCGCCGCTGCTGGGCTTGCTGGGCACCGTACTGGGGTTCATGACGGACGAGGTGGTGACCAATCTCCATGCACACTTTTCCCGTGCGTTGACCCCCACCGCGCTGGGACTGGCCATCGGCATTCCTGCTTACGCGGCCTACAATTTTCTCGTCGCGGAAATCGGCAGCCTCGTGCTGGCCATGGAAAAAACCTCTCTGGACGCCGTGCGCATGGTGGAGGATCTCAGCGCGGCAGATGACAAACCCACGGCCCGTAAGGGTGCGAAGAAGAAATGAAATTTCCCCGTCGCGCAAAACTGCTTTGTCGGTCGCCTGAGGCTGCGCCCTTGGCGGGGGTGTTCTTTTTGCTCCTTTATTTTCTTCTGATGATGGCTCCAGGCGAGGCGGTAAACCTGCCTGTGGGAGACACTGGGCCGCCTGTCCCTGGTCAGGCCGTGGCTGTGGCCGTGGATGCCGGCGGTCATCTTTATTTTGACAATCAGCGCATCACGGCCGACGCGCTGGGCGAAGCCTTGCAGCGGCGTGGGGCAGGGGTGGTTGTCGCGCTTCAGGCGGACCGTTCGTTGTCCTATGAGCGCATCATGGAGATTGCCAGGTTGTTGCGTAATGCGGGGGTGAAACAGGTTCTGCTGGCCACGCGGCCGGGATTGTTTGGTCAGTGATGAAGGATCAACCGCCAGTTGACGCCCGCTGGTCCGGCCCGCAGTGGATGGTGTTCATCGGCCTGATTTTTGCAATTCTCGTCGGTGGCATATACACGATTACCGGGAGCAGTAGGCATGCCGGGCAATCTCAAGAATCCGAAACCACACTTTTGCCCGTCAGCCATCCCGGACTGCTGGAGCATCTCGCAGCCACGGACCCCGCATGGCTTGCCTTGCCAAACCGCTACGGCCATTCCGCGGCATGGCTGACCAACCGCGGCCTGCCGCATCACGAGTTTTACCAATGGATCCCGAAGCAGGAATGGCTGGAGTATAACGCCAGTGACATGGGCCGTGTGTTGGCCGAGTTTCTCCGGACAAATCGTGCCGTTGCACCCGCTGTTTTTGAAAAGCCGCCACCGGAATTGGCCCGGGTTGATCCTCCGCCAGTGCGGATGCGGTTCGCCTCGTTTCTGGAGCGCACCGGACCCTTGGCCGACCGCGGATTGGAGGGCAACCTGACACTTGCTTCCTGGGCCCACACCGATGTGCTGCCGCCTTCCATAGTCCAGGTGGATGTTGCTTCCAGTGGGCTGGTCTTGAACACCCGCCTGTTGAGTCCGTGTGGCAATGCCACGGTGGATGCCCGCGCTCTGGAGCATGCCCGTGCCATTCGTTTTAAACCGCTGACCAATGCCCCCCCGGAAGACCTGTTTTCCCTGCGCGACATGGCCACGGGAAACCTGATCTTCAATTGGCACACCCACCCGGATGGAGTTACGAATGTCCTCCAGCGTTCATTGCCCGTGAAAACCGTCCTGCCCCGCTGATGGCTCCGCACCAGTTCATCCCACTCCTGCTCGCGGCATTTTTGCTGGCGCTCACTTGGCTGGCTTGGCGGACCCGCCGGCGGCAGGGCATCTTTGACGCGGACCCCATCCGCGACCATGTATTCCGCTGTGCCACGGAAGACTGCCGCTATGTCTACACTGATGATGCGGATGTGGAATCTTCCCGGTGTCCCCAGTGCGGTCGCATGAACGAGCGCGTTACTTTTTAATCGCGCCCCGGTTTTAGTTGTTGCCGCCCGCCTTCATTTCAATGACGTCGTGCGCGCCGGCCTCGCGTTGTCCAGCGGGGCTGATGCGAATATAGCGCGCGCGCTGACGCAGGGCGGCCAGGTTGGCCGAGCCGAGATAACCCATGCCGCTCTGGATGCCGCCGATCAACTGGGTGAGGGTCTGGTCCACCGACCCGGAAACTTCCTTTAACGCCTCTACGCCCTCGGCCGCGATCTTGCTGTTGCCACCCTTGATGTGGCCGTAACGCGCGGCTGAACCCGCCTCCATCGCGGCGTGGCTGCCCATCCCACGGTACTGCTTGTAGAGTTTGCCCCCGATTTCCATGATTTGGCCGGGTGCCTCGGCGCAGCCGGCGAAGAGGCCTCCGCAGATGACAGCATCGGCCAAGGTCAGGGCTTTGACGATATCGCCACTCTTGGTGATGCCGCCATCGGCAATGATACTCACGCCGGCATCCCGCGCCGCGCGCGAGGTGACATAGAGCGCCGTCAATTGCGGAATACCCACGCCGGCCA
Source organism: Verrucomicrobia bacterium UBA6614 (assembly GCA_002433235.1). GTDB lineage: Bacteria > Verrucomicrobiota > Verrucomicrobiia > Limisphaerales > UBA1100 > UBA6614. The sequence continues at coordinate 17,034 of DJHS01000072.1, read as the reverse complement.
CGACTCGCGTGGTGCAAATGGAGCCCGGCCCTTGGCCCACCTTGATGGCGTTTGCGCCGCAATCGGCAAGGAATTCCACGCCCTCGGCGGAAGTGACGTTACCAGCAATGATGGGCAGGCTGGGGTGGGCCTCGCGGATGACACGGATGGTTTCGCCGACGCCTTTCGTATGCCCGTGCGCGGTGGAGACGGCAACCACATCCAGACCCCGCTCCACCAAGGCGTCCACGTGGTCGCGGATGCGGTCACGATCCAGTTCACCAAAGGCGTTACGTGTGGCGGAAACGGCCGCGCCACAGAGAAGGCGGAACTGGCTGTCGCGCGCGGGGCGGAACTGTGCCTTCTTTTCCATCGTGATGCGTTCCACGTCGCTCATCGTGAACAAGCCGCGCAACTGGTCGTCATCGCCCACCACCAGAAGTTTGTTGATGCCGGGGTGATCGGTGAAAAATTTATCGGCCACCGCAATCGGATCAGGGTCCAGATCTTTCTCATGAATGGCATGCACCTGATCGCGGGCGATCATGGCCTCAGACACTTTCCGATGCGCATATCGCGGCCTCACCACGCTGCCCGAAAGCAGGCCCGCCAGCCGGCCTCCTTCCTCTACCACCGGAAAAGTGCTGAAAGCAAACTTGTGTTCCTCCATCATTCTCACCACGTCCCCGACCATTTGCCCGGGCGGAACGGTAATGGGATCCTGGATCAACCCATGCACGTGGTTTTTAACCCGGTCTACTTCCTTGATCTGCTGTTTCTCCGGCATGTTGTAGTGGATGAGGCCCAAGCCGCCGTTGAGGGCCATGGCGATGGCCATGCCGGATTCCGTGACGGTGTCCATGTCAGCTGAGAGGATGGGCAGGTTGAGGGAAAGACCTTCGGCAAGGGAGGTGTCTAAAACCGTGTCGCGGGGCAGAACTTCTGAGTAGCGGGTGGCCAGCGTGACGTCGTCATACGTCAACGCGAGTGTGCCCTGAACGTGGAAAAAATCGTCCGCCGCCATGTAATGGCGCGGCTCGGGGTCATGCGCGACTGCCATGGGCAAGGATGCCCGGAGCCGCGTGGCGTGACAAGTGGGAATTGTTTACCGCCCTTCCTGTGGCGGCGCGGGTCTACGCGGTGGAAGGTTCGGAAAAGGCCGGGGCGCGATGCCGGGTTGGATGTTGGGGCCAGGCTGGGGAAAGGCGGGGCCGTCAGGCAGGGGTGGCGCGCCGCCGCCGGGCACACCACCGGGGAAAACATTGATACCGGGAGGAACAGCGCCGCCACCGGGCACCACCCCGAAGCCTACACCGGGGCGTCCACCATTAAAGTGCGGGGGCTGGCCTCCGCCCACGGGTACGAGGGTCAGGCGCTTGGTCCGGACGTCCAGTTTCATTTGCCAGATTTGGCCGGTTTGTGTGTCGAGCTTCAGGGTGAAGAGGGCAGGCTTGTCGCCCCCTTCGGGGATGATTTGAACGGTCTTGATTTCAAATCTACCGGGGCCGCCAAAATCCACAAAACCGGGCATCGCCATGCCGCCACCCATCATCGGTGGCTGTGGCTCGCCAAAGCCATCCGGGGGAACGGGAGCTGGCTCAGGTGGCTGGAGATCTTGGGCTACGACCATGGTGGCGGAGAGGAACAAAGAAGAGAGGACTGCGGCCTTCATGCCTCCCGTATACGCTTCGGGACGAGTTTGGGCAACTCACAAACGCGCAATACGGTCGGCCAACCCGGTGGAGGATTGGCCGGGCACATGGCCCAGCACCACGATGCTTCCGCCGGCAGCATCCACCACGGCGCGCTCCTCGGCGGGGAGTTCGTCCACGGTGTAATCGCCGCCTTTCACGTAGACATCCGGCTGGGCAACCTTCAGGAACTGTGTGGCCCGGGTTTCGTTAAAAATGCAGACCCCGTCCACGGATTCCAGCGCGGCCAACACCAGCGCGCGATCGGCCTCAGTCTGGACGGGGCGTCCGTTGCCCTTGAGTGCTTGCACGGAGTGGTCACTGTTCAAGCCCACTAGCAGCGCGTCGGCTTGTTCGCGGGCCTCGGCGAGGTAATTCACGTGGCCGGCGTGCAGGATATCAAAACAGCCGTTGGTCGCCGCCAGCCGCTGCCCGCGGGCACGCCATGCCTCCCGCCAAGTGGCTAGTTTTTCCAAGGGGACAATTTTATCCCGGAACGTCATGCGCCCATCCTGCCCGGCGACGCGGGATGGGCAAGCATTTCCCGTCCGCCTCTTGTGTTTTGGCCATCATGGGCGTACAGTTGCACCGTGAGCGGCGAAGTCTTGCCAGTCCAGATTCGGGGAATCCTGCCTGCCAACAGCGGCGCGGCGATCTTCATTGGCAACGACGAAAAAGTGTTTGTCATTCAGGTCGAGTCCAACATGGCCTCGGTCATCGGGATGTTCCTGCGCGATGCCCCCAAGGAACGGCCGCTTACGCACGATCTCATGGGCAATGTCTTCACCGGGTTTGGTATCGATGTCGAGCGCGTGATCGTGACGGAATTAAAAAACTCCACCTACTTCGCGCGCATTATTTTAAAAATGGAGAATGAGCTGGGGACCAAAATTGTCGAACTGGATGCCCGACCCAGCGATTGCCTGGCCATTGCGGCCTCGCAAAAAGTCCCTGTTTATGTCGCTGCCGACCTGTTTGAACGGGTGGAGGACATGAGCGAGTTTCTTGAGCGGATCAACGAAGGTGCCAGCGAAGAATCCGAAGAATAAGGCCGCCGCCCTTCCGGAACAGCCGCTCGCCCTCATCCATGGCGAGGATGATTTCGCTGTCTCGGCCCGTGCCCGGCAGGTTTTTCAGGGCTGGTGTGATGCTGCGGGAGGGATGGATCACGAGATCTTGGAGGCTACTGCTGCCAACGCCTCCGAGGCGACTCGCGCACTGGCCCGTTTGCATGAGGCGTTGCAAACCCTTCCTTTCTTCGGGGGTGCCAAAGTAGTTTGGTTCAAGGACTGCAACTTTCTTGTGGATGATCGCACCGCCCGGGCTGCTGATGTCAACATGGGCTTGGCGGACTTGGCCACGGAATTGAAGGCCTTCGACTGGCAGGGTGTAAAACTACTGGTCAGCGCCGGCAAGGTGGACAAGCGGAAGGGGTTTTACAAGACGGTCGCCAAGCAGGGGTATGTGGAGATTTTTGAGGCTTTGTCCATTGATGATCGCGACTGGGCGGGCAAGGCTGAACAACTTGTCACCGCCAAGATGCGCGCCCTTGAAGTGCGGCTGGATTTTGACGCTCAGCAGGAACTCGTGCAGGCCGTGGGGCCGGATCGTCGGGCGCTTATCAGCGAATGCGAGAAGCTGGCCTTGTATGTTGGTGGCCGTCGCGCCGCGACGGTTGCTGATGTGGCCGCTATTGTCACGCGCGGCAAACACGCCCGCGCGTTTGCTCTGGGCGATGCCCTGGGGGATCGCAAGATTTCCCTGTTGCTGCGCCGGTTGGATGAGGAAATCTGGGCGATGAGAGGAGATCGCAACAGGTCCAGCATCGGCTTGCTGTACGGCCTAGTCAGCAAGGTGCGTTCCCTACTGTTCGCTCGTGCCATGATGGACGCCGGCTGGATTCGGCCGGCGCGAAATTTCCCCCAATTCAAGCCGCAGCTTGAGCGTGTTCCCGCCGGCGCATTTCCTGGGGAGCGCAAGCTGAATCCGCTTTCGCTTAACCCATACGTCCTTTTTCGTGCCACCGAACAGGCTCGCCATTGGACCCGGGATGAGCTTGTCCGTGCCCTTGATCTCCTTCTCCAGTGCAATCGCCGCCTCGTTTCCAGTTCACTGGATGACACGTTTCTCCTGCAGCAAACTCTCACCAGAATTTTGGCCAGAGAAAGGACTGTTGCCTGATGGGGGCCAACGGGACTCACCTTGAGGTTGCGATGGTCGCCGGCGTTGTCTGCATCAAGATTAATGGCCCCGCGAACTTCAACGCCAGCCCGGGTTTTAAAAACGTGGCCAATAAGCTCTGTGCCGACGCCGGCCACGCCCTGCTGCTGGACTTGACGGATTGTGTCAACATGGACAGCACGTTTTTGGGCGTCTTGGCTAGCCTGTCCCAGCGACTTGAGAAACCCATTGAGTTACTCAACCCGTCGGACCGCATCACCGGCTTGCTTGATAATCTGGGGGTGCTTGACTTTTTCAAGGTGGGGCAAGGCGAGAACCCCTTGACCGCGCAAATGGAGCAGGCCGAATCCGCGCCCGCTGCCAAGCGTGAATTGACTGAAACCAGTCTGGAAGCACACCGTTTGTTGATGGAGTTGAATGCCGACAACATTCCGCGCTTTAAGGATGTCACCCGTTTCCTGGAAGAGGACCTCAAAAATCAGGACCAGCCATGACCCCCGAGGAGAAACTGACTGAAATGGGCATTGTGCTTCCGGAGCCGCCTGCTGCCGTGGCTGCCTATCAGCCTTGGGTGCGGGTCGGCGGCCTCGTTTTTACATCCGGCCAGCTTCCATTTCGCGACGGCGAAATTGCTTTCGTCGGCAAACTGGGGGCCGAGGTTTCTGTCGAGGCCGGCTATCAGGCCGCCCGCCTGTGCGCCCTCAATGCCGTTGCCCAGCTCAAGGCTGCGACTGGGAACCTGGCCAAAATCCAGCAAATTGTCCGACTTGAAGGATATGTGCACTGCGCGCCTGGTTTTCGCGCGCATCCGCAGGTTTTAAACGGAGCCTCGGATCTGGTCGCGGAAGTGTTTGGTGAGAAGGGCCGGCACACTCGGTTGGCACTGGGCATCAACGAAATGCCTCTTGATGCCGCCGTGCAACTCAGTCTGATTGCCGAGGTTTCGGACTGATTATGCCTCCACCGCTGCCTCGCGCGCGGTTCCTGTCGGGGTCCAGTTCTTCAAATCCTTTTGTGCCCCGTCGCGTTTCCATTCACGGCGCTTCACCTCCGCCCCGTCTTTAAATGTTCGCTCGCTTTTCTTCGTCCCATCCTCGTGCCAAGTGATGTAGAGGCCGTGTAGCTTGTCGTTGACGAAATCGGCCTGTGACCGTTTTTGTCCGCTTTCGTAGAACACCGAGTGGCGCCCGTCCCGTTTTCCCTTGTTATAGCAGACGTCAATCTGCAGTTCCCCGTCCTCATGCCAGACTAGGTGTGGCCCGTGTCGGAGGCCGTGCTGGAAGGTCACCAGAGAATTGCGGTTTCCATTTTCATGGAACCAGATTTCCTCCCCATGCGGACGACCTTCATGGAAATTTCCCTCCAGTATCACCTTGCCGTTCTCGCCCAATTCCACCGCGCACCCGCTGAACAGCGCGTCCGTCTCCTTCAGGTACGCCAAACAATCCTCACGGAACGCGTCAAATGTTTCCCCCGCTTTATTGCGCCACTCCAGTTGGGAGTACTTGACCGGGCGTTTTCTTGCATCGGCTGTCATGGGCGCAAAGTCTCGATTTTCAGGCCCCAGTTTTCAAGTGCCATTTTGATGACTCGACCTTGAAGGGACATCCAGTACCCTCTCCCCATGTCCCGGCCAAACATCGTTGTCTTGGATGGGTTCACCCTCAATCCCGGTGATCTCTCGTGGGATGCCATCGCCGCACAGGGTAGCTTTGCCGTCCACGACCGCACACCGCCGGGGCAGGTGGTTGAACGCGCCACCCACGCCGAGATTGTTTTTACCAACAAGGCATTGCTCCCCGCCGAGGCCATTAGTGCCCTTCCCGCGTTGAAGTATATTGGCGTTCTGGCCACCGGCTTCAACGTTGTCGACATCGCCGCAGCCCGGCAGTGGGGCATCCCGGTCACCAACATCCCAGGATACGGCACCCAAGCGGTTGCCCAAATGACCCTAGCCTTGATGCTCGAGTTGGCATCCCAGCCGGCTCTCCATTCCGACAGCGTTAAGGCTGGCGAATGGGCGAAGTGCCCGGATTTTTGTTACTGGAAAAAGCCACTTGTGGAACTTGACGGCTTGACTCTGGGATTGGTGGGTTTCGGTGCCATTGGTCAGGCCGTGGCTCGGCTTGCGCAGGCGTTTGGGATGAAAATCTTGGTTCATACCCGCACGCCCCGGAAGATTGCTGGCGTCCGGTTTGTCGAACGGAACGCGCTCTTTCGTGAAGCCGACATTGTCAGCCTTCACTGTCCACTGACTGACGAGAACAGGGAATTCGTGAACGCGCCGCTGCTTGCGTCCATGAAGCCAACGGCCTTCCTCATCAACACCGCCCGTGGTCCATTGGTCGACGAAGCAGCACTGGTCGCCGCCCTGAATTCCGGCCAGATCGCCGGCGCGGCTACGGATGTGTTGTCCACGGAGCCGCCTTGCGCGGACAACTCGTTGTTCGCCGCCAAGAACATAATTATCACCCCGCACATCGGTTGGGCCACTCGGTCCGCCCGCGCCCGCCTCATGGAGATAGCTGCAGACAACCTTAGCGCATTCCTCGTGGGGACACCCAAAAATGTCATCAACTAAAATGAAAAACGCATCCCCAAAAGTCGACGCATACATTGCCGAAGCCGCGCCATTCGCTCAGCCGATTCTCAGGAAAATCCGAAAGCTGTTTCATCAAGCCTGTCCGGAGATTCAGGAGGAGATAAAGTGGAACGCCCCCACTTTCATGCATGAGGGCATCGTGGCTGGCATGGTGGCCTTCAAGGCGCATGTGCGAAGGAGATGGACGATCCGGATGGTCTGTTCCGCCACGATGGCGCGTCATTCATGAACGGTGAAAAACTCACCGACGTGAAGGACTTGGCGGGGGACAAGATCATGGTCAAATACATCAAGGCAGCCGTTGCCCTGAATGCCAGTGGTAAAAAGGCGCCCAAACCCGCCAAGCGCAAGGCTTTGGCTGTGCCGGATTATTTCAAGAAAGCCCTCGCCAAAAATGCGAAGGCCAAAAAAACGTTCGAGAATTTCTCTCCGAGTTGCCAACGTGAATACGTGGAATGGATCACCGAGGCCAAGCGCGAGGCCACCCGTGAAAAACGCATCGCTACCGCCCTCGAGTGGATGGCCGAGGGGAAAGAGAAGAACTGGAAGTATCGGTAAAGTGGATTCACCATAGAGGCACAGAGAACACAGAGGTTATGGGCTAGTTTCTCTCTGTGGGCTCTGTGCCTCTGTGGTTAAAAGGACACGAACCGTCGTCATCAACGCGCCCACTCTTACTTCCATGTCAAAATCCGACGGTGTCTCGCAGGTATAACTGAGCCGCGTTTTATTCATTACCAGCCAGAAAGCCTCCGGCCACAGTTCGCGCACAGCGGGATCCAGCTCCGGCTTGATAAGGCCGTGGTCATTCTTGCGGCCGTCGATTTCTGGCGAGTGATCGATGGGGCACACGGCTTCGACGGACTCCAGCACGCGCTGGGGCTCAGTGGGTGTGCCGTCCATCTTCAGTTCGTAAAAGTAAAACCCTTTTGCCTCCCAATCCTCGTGAAGTTGGATGGTGAAATCAAGGTTCGGCAGTGTCTCTAGCCAGGCCACATGCGTGGCAATCTCCGGCGTGCGCAGGTGTTTGTAATCTCGATTGAGGTCCTTGCCGTCGGCGTTTTCGCGGGTGTTGTTGGGAAAGCCCGTGGGATTCAGGCAGGGACACAGCCAAAGCTCAGCGTTGGCCGGCCATTTATTTTCCCGAATCAAACGCAACATCGCCAAGGGCGCGGCGGGCTCATCGCCATGAATGCCCGACGAAAGATAAATTCTTCGGCAAACTTCGGCGGGTGCGCGGTGAAGCGTGAGAAGTCGCAGATCATTGCCCGTCTGCAACCAATGAACCGACCAGCCATGCGCCTCGGCCTCGGTAAGGCAGTCGGTGAGAACGGAGTCGATGTCGATGCGGTTGCCGCGGTAACCGTTATCGTTGAGCCCGCGAGGGTTCATGGGAATGCTCAATCAACAGTGCCCAAAATCCAATTGGTCATTGGAGCTTGGCCATCCATTGGATCTTGATCATTGGGCATTCACGGCGGCGACCGGTTCGCACTCGTTTTTCTCGCATTCACACTCGCCACCGTCCTCCTCCCAGTCGGGATCCAATCCCAAATCTCGAAGCATCTGGAGATCCTTTTCGACCGGCTGATTTAGAGTCGTCAGGTAATTGCCCACCATCAGCGCGCTGGCCCCGGCCTGAAAGACCATGCTCTGTAGATCGCGCAGATTTACCGTGCGGCCACCGGCGACCATGATTTCCTTCTCCGGCAAAATAAACCGAAAACAGGCGATGGTCTTTAATATCTCCAGCGGCGGCAGCGGATCCTGATTTTCCAGCGGCGTACCCTCGATGGGGTTCAGGATGTTGATCGGCACCACGCTGGCGTTCACCTCTCGAAGCGCAAACGCCAGCTCGCATCGGTCCTCCTGTGTTTCGCCCATGCCGATGATGCCACCGGAGCAAATCTTGATGCCCGCCTTTTTCAAGAATCCGATCGTTTTCAGCCGGTCAGCATAAGAGTGCGTCGTGCAATGCTCAGGGAAAAAACGCTCCGAGCTTTCCAAGTTATGTCCGTAACATTCTAAGCCCGCTTCCTTCAGGCGGTCCGCCACGGCTTGGCTCTCAATCAATCCCAATGAGGCATCCGGCCGCGTTTTGCCCTGATCCTTCATTTCCCGGATGCGGTCGCAGACCTCATCCAGCATGGGGCCTTCTTTCAAGCCACGCCATGCCGCCACCAAGCCCACGGCTGTCACCCCATTCCGGTTGGCCTCTTCGCCCGCCTCCGCCACGGGCTCTGGGTCCACGAATCCATATCGGGGCGACCCCGTCTGGTATGCTGCTGACTGTGCGCAAAATGAACAATTCTCCGAGCAAGCCCCCGCTTTGGCATTGACGATTGAGCACAGGTGAATCTTGTTTCCCTTGAAATTTTCGCGAATCCGGTTGCCCCACGAAAGCAGCGTATGAATGTCTGCCGAGTTCTCCAGTTGAAACAGGAACAACGCCTCCTCGCGGTCAATTGCCTCCCCGGCAATCACCCGCCGCCCCAGCCTAGCGATTTGCTCGTCAACCTGCAGCCCGTTCATGGTTGACGAGCCTAAACCCGGCTCTAACAACCCGCAAGCGCGAGTTGTTGGCAGGGAATCAGGGATTCATAACACCCGTCCGATGCAGCCAGCCTTCCACCAGCTTGGGCCAGCCCGACACCGGGTCTCTGGACGGCCGGAGGCCGTAGCCGTGGCCGCCGTGCGGAAAGATGTGCAGCGCCGAGGGCACGCCCACGCGGCGCAGGGCCAGCCACATTTGCACGCTGCTGTCGGCGGTGACGCGGTCGTCGCCGGCGTGGATGAAGATCGCCGGCGGAGTGTCCTTGTCCACCGGTACCTCGGGCACGAGCTTCGTTTTCGTTTCGTTGTCGACGAGATAGGCGGGATAGATCAGCACACCGAAATCTGGCCGGCAACTTGTGTCATCGGCGGCATCGATGCGGGGATAAGTGCGCTTCCGATGGTTTGTCATCGTCGTGGCGGAGAGATGGCCGCCCGCGGAAAAACCCAGAATGCCGATGCGGTTCGGGTCGATGCCCCATGCCTTTGCGTTGTGGCGCGTCAGGCCCAGCGCACGTTGGGCGTCCTGCAACGGTGCGCCGTGCTTGGCGCGGTCCCTGCGGCGCGGTACGCGGTACTTTAAAACAACCGCCGTCACCCCGATGCCGTTCAGCCACGTTGCCACTTCCGTGCCCTCCAGATCCCAGGCGAGAATCGAGTAGCCGCCGCCTGGGCAAATCACCACCGCCGCCCCGTTCGGTTTCTTGGCCTTGAACACCGAGAGCGTTGGCGCGCTAACATTTTGAATGCGGATGACCTTCCGCTGGCCCGGCCGCGGCGGCCGTTCGCCTTCTGGGCCGATGTCCCCCCGTTCGCCCGGCGCTACGCCCGGCCATAATTTCATTATCTTCCACGGTTCCATCGCCTGCGCGGAAACCAGCCCGTACGTCATTACTACCATTGCCAAGAGAATGCGCATCTGCCGACTGTGCGCCATTCGTCGCCGCCGTTCAAAACGAAAAGATTTGAGGCCTGCCGTCGATCGCCGCACACTCGGCGCGCATGACACGCCTTGGCATCATCGGCCTTTCGCATGACCACGTGTGGGATGTGTTGCCCACCGCCGTCGCGCGCGACGACGTGGAACTCATCGCTGCCACCAGCCTGCAGCCCCCTCTCCTCGAGCGCGCCGAGAGGGAGTACGGCGTGGCCACCTACACCGACGCCACCGAGATGGCCGCCGGCGAAACCCTTGACGCGGTTTTAATCTACGGCAACAACCGCGCCGGCGCCGAGGAAGGCGTGCGTGCCCTCGAGCGCGGCTGGCACGTGCTCATCGAGAAACCCCTCGCCGCCGACCTCGAGGGCGCCGACGCCCTGTTAAAAGCCGCCGACGCCACCGGCCGGCGCCTGATGGTCAACTGGCCCATTGCGTGGTGGCCGCAAATCCAGCAGGCCCTCGCCCTCGCGCTCATCGGCGAGATCGGCGACCTCTGGCAAGTCCGCTACCGCGCCGCCCATCAGGGCCCCCGCGAGATGGGCGCCAGTGAATATTTTTGCGACTGGCTCTACGACCCCAACCGTAACGGCGGCGGCGCCCTCATCGACTACTGCTGCTACGGCGCCATTCTCTCCCGCGTGCTCCTTGGCCGCCCGCACAGCGTCACCGCCGTCGCCGGCAACCTAGTCAAGACCGACCTCGACGCCGAGGACAACGCCGTCCTTTTAATGCAATACCCCAACGCCCTCAGCATCGCCGAGGCCAGCTGGACGCAGATCGACAAGCTAACCAATTACCACACCCAAATCTACGGCACCCAAGGCACCCTCCTCGCCGAGCCCGACGAAGGCCGCCTGCTTCTCGCCACGGAGAAGCACCCCGAGGGCCGCGAATTCGACCTCCCCAAGACCCCGCCCCACCTCACCGACCCCATCGCCCATTTTTTAAACGCCCTCGAGACCGGCACCCCCTTCCAAGACCTCTGCCAACCCACCCCCTGCCGCGACGCCCAGGAAATTCTCCAAGCCGGCGCCAAGTCCGCCACCACCGGCGCCATGGTGGAGTTACCGCAAACGAATAACTAAAACATGAAAGCTGCATACATTGAAGAGACGGGTGGGCCGGAGAGGATTCAAGTGGGGGAATTGCCGGATCCCGCGCCGGGGACGGGGGAGGTGTTGGTGCGGGTGGGGGCGGCTTCGGTGAATCCGATTGATACTTATGTGCGGGGGGGGATGGTGGCGGCAGAGTTGCCGGCACCGTTTGTGGTGGGGAGTGATTTTGCGGGGACGGTGGAGGGAATTGGCGAGGGTGTGGATGGGTGGAAGGTGGGGGATCGGGTTTGGGGGGCGAATCAAGGTGGGCACGGGCGGCAGGGGACGGCAGCGGAGTTGGTTTGCGTGGGGGCGGAGTGGCTTCATGCGACGCCGGTGGGGGTGAGTGATGAGGAGGCGGCGGCGGTGGCACTGGTGGGGTTGACGGCGCATGTGGGGCTGGTGTTAAAGGCAGATGTCCAGGCGGGGGAGACGGTGTTTGTGAATGGGGGCGCTGGTGGGGTGGGGTCGATGGTGGTGCAGATGGGGAAGGCGCTGGGGGCACGGGTATTGACGACGGCGGGGAGCGCGGAGCGGGTGGCCAAGGCGGAGGGGTTCGGGGCGGACGTGGTGTTTAATTATCGTGAGGAGGATGTGGCGGCGGGGGTGCGGGAGGCGGCGCCGGACGGGGTGGATGTGTTTTGGGAGACGCGGCGGGAGACGGACCTGGAGGCAGTGGTGCCGCTCTTGGCGACCAAAGGACGGGTGGTGGTGATGGCGGGGCGCGAAGCGCGGCCGGTGTTGCCGGTGGGGCCGTTGTATGTGCGGGATGCGTCGGTGCTGGGATTCGCGTTGTTCAACTACAGCGCGGAGGAGCAGCGGCGGTGCGGGGAGGACATCAACCGCTGGCTGGCGGAGGGCAAATTAAAAGCGAACATCGACCGCGTGCTGCCACTGGAGGAGACGGCGGCGGCGCACCGGTTGCAGGAGGAGAACACGATCGGGCTGGCAGGGACGTTGTCGGGGAAGATTGTCTTGAAGCCGTAAGGGCCGGTGCGGGTCAGTCCTCGATGATGTCGATGCCAGTGAGGCCGAAACTGGGAGCGGCGGCAATCATGTGCCGGTCGTGGGAGTGGATTTCCTCGAAGCCATGCATGGCGGCGCAGGTGAGGTGGAGGGCATCGAGCGTGCGCGCCGGCGACACCGCACCAATGGATTGGAGGCGCAGGCAGGTTTCCCGAATTAAGTTTTCATCCATGGGCCACCAGAACCAGCGGCCGGCCTGGCAATCCTGCTCGAAACTGGCAATGGCCTTTTGGGCGGCGCGGGGCGCGAGATGGCCATCGCGCTGTTGGCGGGTGATGGCGGAGTAGAGTTCCACGCGGGCGTGGGCACAGGAACTGAGGTCGGTGCGGCCGGCCAACAAGCGCAGGATGGCGGGCGTGCCGGGCTCCCGCAGGTAGGCTTTTACAATGTAGGAGGTGTCGAGGTACATCAGCGGCCGTCGCGGTCAGCGGAAATGAGCGAGGTGCTGTCTTGACCAGTGGCGGGCAGGGAACGGGCGGCGCGCTTGGGGAAGGGAGCGTTATTTAGCTGTGCTTGAGCGGGGCCGATTTGTGCGACCACCTTGCCTCGTTCGGTGATGAGCACGGGCACCTGTCCCGCATTTCGCACAACTTGGCCAGTGCGGGCATGGAGTTCCTTGATGCTGACTTGTTCCATGCCCACGAAAGTGTCACCGGTTACACCTTTGAGCAAGTGGAAAGTCCGGCAACGGGACATTAGTCCTTCTCGCCAGATTTCTCTTCATCGCTGCCGACGTCGTCCAAGGGGACGGTTTCCTTTTTGTCCTCCTCGTCATCGTCGGCGTCCTCGGCTTCGTGGTCGCCGTATTGGGGGTCGGGAAGCTTGGCGGCGATCAGCCAGCCGGCGACAAATACGAAGAAACCGATGGCGGCGGTGGTGTAAGCGACGCGCATGGGGAAGCCGGCTTCGCCGTGCAGGTTCTCAGGGAAGATGCCCTGCCATTTTTGGTCGGTGACGGTGAAGACGACGAAGGCGAAGCTGGTGCCGATGAGGCGGCCACCGATGTTGGCGGCAAAGCTCTCGCCGGTGCCGCGCAGGTGGAGGGGGAAGTAGCGCGGGAGCATATTGCCCCAGAAGGTGAACTGGCCGACGACGAGCATGCCGGCGATGAACATGCCGATGTAGGCGGTGGTGAGGCTGTTGGCAATGAGGGTGCTGAAGATGAGAGGCATGAGGATGATGCCGGGCAGCTGGAAGGCGCGCAGGATGGAGCGCACGGGGGCGTCCTTTAAGAACCCGGTGAGGGCGGTGATGAGGTAGTAGACGGGAATGCCGATGATGCCGCCATAGAGCAGGCCGTTGCCTACGCAGCCGAGGTGGGCGGCAGCGAGGCTTGCATTGGGGCCCAATTTGAAGCCGAAGCCCATCATGGATTCAAAGATGAGAAACGCCGAGAGCACGGTCCAGCCCACGCAGGCGAACATGGTGGCGCTGCCGCGGGCGACGACGACGACGATGATCAGCGCCATCATCGCCCGGCCGAACAGGCCGCCGACTTCCTGCGTCTTGGTGACGCGCGCCGTGTAGTCGCCTTCCTTGTTCTTGAAGGCAACCCGCCCGGCAATGGCCACTGGCTTTCCTTCCTTGCCTGCCTTCACCGCAGCGGCCTTAGCATCCGTCTCGGCCTGCTTGGAAGCCTCGGCCACCTCGGGCGTCTTGGGCAGGATGAGGCGCATGTGCTGCACCGCGCCAAACGCGCCGCCATAGGCCAAGGCAAACAAGACGGTGATGACGAGGGTGGTCTTTTTCAGCTGGGGCGTAAAAAGCTCGGCGAGGCTGGCGCGCTTAAGTTGGCCGGACTCCTTTTTTTTCTGCCATTGGGGCGATTCGGGCAGAAACGGCCGTATGATGATGAGCGGGATGGCCGGGATGAGACCGCTCATGAGCGTGTAGCGCCAGACGGCCTGATTGCTCTCCTCAGGAATATCCCCGAGGAATCCGGCAAACCAGCCGGGGATGTCCGGCAGGGTGGCGGCATTCTGGGAAAGGTAGCCGTAGACGATGGCCACCGTCAGCCCGCCAGCGGAGGAGAAGGCTTGAGTGTATCCCAGCACCTTTTCGCGCTGCACTTGGTTGGGAAACAATTCAGCGAGCCACGCAACCGCGGCCACGAACTCGACGCACACGCCGATGAACACCAGGCAGCGGAAGAAGAGCAGTTGATAAGGCGTGGTGGAAAAGCCGGCAAAGAATGCGGCGAAGGCATAGAGCAGGATACTAAAGGTGAGTACGCGCCGCCGGCCGAAGAGGTCCGTAAGGTATCCGCCCAGCAGGCCGAAGATGCCGCCGCAAATGGCCGGCACAAAAAAGATGAGGCGAAACCAACTGGTGAACTCCGGTGTGCCGGGCTTCACGCCGGCGAGGTCCACCAGCGCGTCCTTGCCGATGAGCGGCAGCATGAGCAGCTCATAGATGTCGAACAGGAACCCGATAGTGGCGATGAAGCAGATGAGCCACTGGGTGCGGGTGAGTTTGGGAGTGGAACCGGAGGCGGCGTCGGCGCTCATGGGCGGTTGTTATGACGTGATGCGCCGGGGCGGGCAAGGTATTTGTACGTGTACGCAAGGGTTGGCGGACTCATGCAGGGTGTGTTGGGTGGTTCCAAAACAGTTTGCAGTCCCTTCCGGCCTCTGGCCTACTCGCGGGCCGTGAAACAGTTTGCGACCATCACCGTGATCGGCCGGGACAAGACCGGTGTGATCGCGCGCGTGACGAGTTTCCTTTTTGAACAGCAGGCCAACATCGAGGCGCTGGAGGAGGCAGTAACGCGCGGTCAGTTCAGCATGGTGCTGCAGGCGTCGTGGCGGGAGGGGCGTCTGGAGCCGGCAGCGTTGCGGCGTGGATTGCAGGGGCTGGGGCGGGAGTTGGGGATGGAAATCAAGCTGCGCCTGACGGATCCCAAGCGGCTGCAACGGTGTGCCGTGATGGTGACACGCGAACCGGCCTGCCCCGCGGCGTTGCTGGAGGAATTCAAGAACGGGCGTTTGAAAAAGGCAGAGCCAGTGGTGGTTATTGGCAACCGGCCGGATTTGGAGTCGCTGGCCAAAAAACACAAGCTGCCCTTCGTGCATATTCCTTGGAACGACCGTAAACGCGCGGAGAGGCGGGTGCTGGATGCACTGGAGAAGCACGAGGTGGATTTCGTGGTGTTGGCGCGGTTCATGAAGATTCTCTCACCGGACTTTGTTTGGCGTTACAAGAACAAGATTATCAATATTCATCCCTCGCTGTTGCCGAGCTTTCCCGGACCGCAGGCATACCGGCAGGCGTATGAGCACGGAGTGAAGATTGTTGGCGTCACCGCGCATTTTGTAAGCATGCATTTGGATGAGGGGCCGATCATTGCGCAGGATAGTTTCACGGTAAAGCCGGGGTGGTCATTGAAGCAAATCGTGGTCGAGGGCCAGCGGCGCGAGGCGAAAACGCTCGTCAAGGCGGTGAAAACCTATCTCACCAAGCGACTGGACGTGCACTGGGGCGTGGTGAAACAGGTGTGAAAATTCTCTCTTGGAATGTGAACGGCCTGCGGGCAGTTCAGAAAAAAGGTTTCGCCGACTGGATTCGCAAGGCACGTCCAGACATTCTCTGTGTGCAGGAAAGCCGCGCGTTGCCGGAGCAGGTGATGCCCGACTGGCCGCGCACCTATTCCGCGCACTGGAATCCGGCTGAGAAGAAGGGTTATTCCGGCGTGCTTACTCTATCCAAACACGAGCCGCTCAAGGTCACCTGCGGCATTGGCGAGGCCAAGCACGACCGCGAAGGCCGTGTGCTCACCACGGAGTTTGCCGGATTTTTTCTCGTGAATGTTTATGTTCCCAACGCCCAGCGCAGCCTTGCGCGGCTGCCGTATAGACAGGAATGGGACCGTGATTTTCTCTCTTATTTAAAAAAACTCAAGCGGCGCAAGCCGGTGATTTTCTGCGGTGACTTTAACGTGGCGCACAAGGAGATCGACCTAACACATCCCAAAGCGAACAAGAACACGCACGGGTTCACCGTTGAGGAACGGGCGGGGTTTGACGCCTTTGTGTCCGCGGGCTTTGTGGACACCTTTCGCGAATTCGAGTCCGGCGGTGGCCATTACACTTGGTGGAGCAACATTAACAACGCCCGCGCCCGCAACGTGGGCTGGCGCATTGATTACGTGATGATCTCCGCCAACCTCAGGCCGCGTTTAAAGAAGGCAGTCATTCTGCCTGATGTGACGGGCTCGGACCACTGCCCGGTGGGTGTGGATTTGAACGTTGATTGAGTGCAAGGGGCTCCGAGCCTGGGTCGTCAAACCTGCGCCAGGAGCACGACGTAGTTTTTGCCGTAGGCTTCGGCGCATTTGGGGCAGGTGGTGTAGTAGAACAGGATTTTTTTCAAGGCCTCGCCTTCGGCTTTCATGCGGTCGGTCATTTCCTGCGCCCAACAGCCGCTGTTTTTGTAATGGCCTTCAAAGACGGCGGTACGGTAGCGGCCGCTGAGGCGCACGTGTTCGGCGCCAGGCACTTCCTTGGCCACGTGCAGGTAAACATCGGTGTGCCACAACGAACAGCAGTCCGAGAGCACGAGGCATTCGCCGGGGGTGCCGGCATTGGCGGCGCCGATGCGTTCCATGTTGCGGGTCATCACGCTGCCGAAATTGAGCGGGATGCGGAACAGGCAGCGGACGCTGTCCTTGATAAAGAGTTTGTCTTCCCATTCCACCGTGGTGTCTTCCCACGGCTCGGGGTTGAAGGGCGGGCAACAGCCGGTGTCCTGAACGCTCATCAGATCACCTCGCGCAAGGGCTGAAAGCCGGGTTCCACGAGGTAGCGCGGCCGGCCGGAAAGGTCGTCCACGGTGGTGGTGGCGGTGTTGATGCCGAGGTTGTGGTACAGGGTGGCGAAGATTTCCTGAAAGTGCACGGGCCGATCCTTGGCTTCGCCGCCGTCCTTGGTGGTGCTGCCGATGACCTGGCCGGTGCGCATGCCGCCGCCGGCG